>JBDOIF010000139.1:0-1024 GCA_041082215.1 Anaerolineae bacterium | reverse complement strand
GCGCTATCTCTTTGAGCCACCTTCCCAATCTTCCCTCGCTTTGAGGGGCAGGCAGATCCGGAACCCGGCCCTGAAGGGCCGGGCTGGGGTTACGAAGCCCGCTGCGTGGGCTGATGCCCCCCCCCCCTTGCCCCACCCCCCCCGGGGGCGGGGGGCTGGGGGGGGGCCCCATCAGCCCGCGCAGCGGCCTTCGTAACCCCAGCCCGACCTTTCAGGGCCGGGTTCCGGATCACATATATTCTGCCTTCCCCCAGCGGGGGGAGGTGCAGACCGAACATGTTTGAGTACAACCGTTAATCGTGGTGCAATGCCGCAAAGCGTAGCTCTACCCTCCCCTCTCCCGCGCCAGTGGGAGAGGGGCTGGGGGTGAGGGCCAGCAGCCCACGCAGCGGGCTTCGTAACCCCAGCCCGGCCCTTCAGGGCCGGGTTCCGGATCTGCCTGCCCCTCAAAGCGAGGGAAGATTGGGAAGGTGGCTCAAAGAGATAGCGCTCGTGTGAAACGAGCCCAAGAGCGCAGAGGATGTCGCTCTCCATCCTCTGCGCTCTCCGCGCCCTCTGCGGTAAACCTTATTACCCAGCCACCGCAGCGGCGACCGCATCGCCAACCGCGGCAGTATCATAGGTAGGCTGGCCGGGAGCGGCAATATCGGCGGTAACAATCCCGCGCTCGATCACCGCCGCCACCGCCGCTTCGACGCACTCGGCTTCGGCGGCTAGATCGAGCGAGTGGCGCAACAGCATCGCCACACTCAAAATCGTCGCCAAGGGGTTGGCCTTCCCCTGCCCGGCAATATCGGGAGCCGAGCCGTGGATCGGCTCGTACAGCCCCATCCGCCCGCTGCCTAGCGACGCCGACGGCAACATACCCATCGAACCGGCCAGCATCGCCGCTTCGTCGGTGAGAATGTCGCCAAACATATTCTCGGTCACGATCACATCAAAATCAGCCGGACGGCGGATGAGATGCATAGCGCACGCATCCACCAGCATCGTCTCAAATTGCAGATCAGGGAACTCCTCGCGC
>JBDOIF010000116.1:0-1789 GCA_041082215.1 Anaerolineae bacterium | reverse complement strand
ACCTGGACGGGCGGGAGATTGCCGTAGAGAGGTGAAAGGATGCGAGGTATAACTGCTGCTGCCATCGGCGCTCTGCTCCTTCTGGCCCTGGTTGTGCTTCTGCTGCCGTCGGGCGAGACCCGTCCGGCCCTGGCCGCGCCGGTCCGGGACGCCACGGACGTGTACACCGCCTACCTGCCGCTCGTGGCAAACCGGTACAGCCTGCCCATCTCCTTCACCGCTCCCGCCGTCGAGGGACACTGGATCGTGGGGGCAGGGTACAGCCTCCAGGAAGCCCTCAGCGGGAACAATCTCACCTGGTGGCGATATGACCGCGGCGTTGGCACGATGAACGGTCCTCTCAAGCCGGGAAAGCTTTACCGTATCAGCCGCCCGGTCATCCTGTTCAACCTGTCCGGCGCTCCCCAGGGGGAGATTCTCTCGGCAACGCTGGAGCTGGGGACGTACAGCTATGTGGCCATCACCGCCGACTTCCTGCTCCAGGTCTACCGGGACAACTGCCCCCTGCCCGTCAGGAAGAGCCACTGGAGCTGCTGGGAGGAGCCGCCCCTGGGGACCTACGACACCTCCCAGTGGACCCCCGGCAACCTTCAGGTCTGGATACCGCTGCCCGGCCTGGTGGGACAGCCCGTCCCGGACCGGCTGGCGATACTCCTGCGCGGGGATGAGGTCACCGAACTGCCGTATGGAGCGCCGGACATCTACGCTTCATTCGATTTGCTCTGGACCGATGACTGGGATGATTGGGACCCCTGCTATCCCGTGTCGTTTCTGCACCTGGTGGTAGGAGGCGGAAGTTGAGACGGATTTCGGCCTTCCTGCTGGTCCTTCTGATGGCCCTGCTCCTCTTCCCGCTGCGACCGAACGCGCAGACGCCGGGGTGGACACGGCTTGTCCGCTCCCCGGGCGGCGACGGCTGGCGCACCGGCTCCGGGCGGTGGCAGCGGGTCAACTACGACGCCTACAGGGGCTGCGTTTCATCCTCCAACTGTCCGTTTTTTCCCTACGTTCCTTCCGGCCCATACACAGGCTGGCAGACGCCCGGCTACGACGATTCGTGGTGGCCCGACCTGACGTTTGTGGCCTGGGAGCCGACGTGGGGCGGCTCCTTCTACCGCCCCATCCCCGCCATCGGCAACCACGCGGCGCGGGCCGACGACAGCCTCCCCAGCGGGGTGACCGACCTGCACCGGCGCTGGTTCACCGTCCCCGACGGCTACGAACCCACCGCCCTGCGGCTGTGGGTCTTCTCCGACAACGACTCCCAGTGGTTCATCAACGGCACGCTGGTCATCGCAGAGCACGAAGGGGGGAGCACGACTTTTGACCTGTCGCCGTCGCTGGTCCATCCGGGGGACAACCTGCTGGCAGTGGCGGTCTCCAACGACAACGTATGCACCCCCAACTGCAACCCCATCGGGGTCCAGTACTGGCTGGAGGCGACGCTGGCCCCCGCCCCTCCCGCGCTGAACATCGGCCCGGCCTGCGCCGGCGGGTCGAGCCGGACGGTCACCTGGACGACCGTCGCCGGGCTGCAATACCAGGTCCAGGCGGCGCGGGATACGGCCTTCAGCCAGGATGTGCGGGACAGCGGCTGGGTCGGGGGCGGGAGCACCACCTTCACCAACCTGGGCGATGGGACCTGGTATTACCGCATCCGGGCACGGGATGGGAGCGGGACGGTGGGGAACTGGGGGCCGACGCAGAGCGCCGCCCAGGACCTGACCCCGCCAGCGACGACAGCGATGCCTGTGGGGACAATGGGCAACAACGGCTGGTATCGGTCGAA
>JBDOIF010000113.1:0-2300 GCA_041082215.1 Anaerolineae bacterium | reverse complement strand
CATCGCCGAACGCCTGCGCTTCGGCCACCTCCCCGCCGCTTCGGTTCCCGATGACTTCTGGCAGGCGCTCCGGCGGCTGACTCGCTACCGCTACCACCTCGTCCACGACCTGGCCCGAGAGAAGGTCCGCTTCCTGGCCTATCTGTTTCTCAAACTGAGTGCCTAGCAACAGGTTCAACCCACCCGCGACCCCCTGGGTGCTACCAGCATGGCCTTGCTGACCGAGTTTACGGCAGACGACTTGGCCCAGATGTCGCTGACGGCCCTGGCTGACCTGATTGCCCGCCGGGGTCGCCACGCCTTTGACGACCCCGAAGCCACCGCCCGCCGGGTCCAGGAGGCCCTCCGCCGCTCCTATCCGGTGGCGCCGGAACTGGATGAGGCGGTGACCTTCAGCCTGGCGGTGATGCGGGACCATATCCAGTTTCTGGAGCGGTTGCTCCAGCGGCTGGACCGGGAGATCGCCCGCCAGATAGCGGATGTGCCCAATCCCCTCCGGACCGTCTCCGGGCTGGGGCCGGTGATCAGCGCCGGGATTCTGGCCGAAATCGGCGACATTGGGCGTTTTCCAGATCACCCGCAGTTGGCAGCCTATGCGGGTCTGGTCTGGAAACGCTCTCAATCGGGCACTTTTGAGGCGGAAGATACCCGCCTGGTGTCGGGCGGCAATCCCTATCTGCGTTACTATTTCACCCAGGGGGCGAACTGTCTGCGCCAGCACAACCCGGAGTATCGGGCCTACTACTGGCGCAAGTACCGGGAGACCCCCCGGCATAAGCACAAGCGGGCCCTCGTTTTGACCGGACGGAAACTGGTCCGCCTGGTGCACACCCTGCTGGCGAAGAACATTGCGTACGCCATGCCCCAGGCCGTGCTGTTGGCAGAGGAGGTGGAGGTCTTTTCTCCGGTGTCGGCCTAAGGGCCAGGCAGCGCCGGGCTTCAACGGATGCTCCATATCACCTCGCCGAAATGGTTTTTGGCGAGGGAGGGGGAATTATTGTCCTGATTCAGTGCCAGTTAGCCCAAAGGTGCGCTGACAGCCTCATACCCCCTCTTGACTTTTCACCGCAAATCTCTCCCCAGAGCGAAGCGAGGGGGAGAGGGGGGCAGGGGGGAGAGGGGCAGCAGGCAGGTGCCGATGCAGAAAGTGTCACCAACTGTGAACCATCTCCATTGTTCTATGCCATTGTGTGCGGATTAATTTTTCAAAGTTCATAATCTTGCGCTACGGTGCGCACGCGCGAGATGAACACATCCTCCAGCGACGGGACAATCCAATCCACCGAGTGGACAGCGATTCCGGCCTGGCTCAGCTGTTCAAGGATTCCCTGCCGGTGAGCCTCCACGTCCTGGGTGATGACGTGAATCAGCGAGCCGTAGAGCGCCACCTCGTCAAACTGCCCGGCCTGCCGCAGGAGCAGGACAGCCCGCTCCGGGTCGGAGCAATCCACTTCCAGGACCTGTCCCCGCATCTGGGTACGCTTGATCTCTTCGGGTGAGCCCTGGGCGATGATACGGCCCCCGTAGATGAAGGCCAGGGTGTGGCAGTGCTCCGCCTCGTCCATGTAGTGGGTGGTGACAAAGATGGTCGTCCCGCCTGCCGCCAGTTCGTAAAGCAGGTCCCAGAAGGCGCGACGGGAGATGGGGTCCACCCCCGCTGTCGGCTCGTCCAGAAAGAGCATCTGGGGCTCATGGAGGATGGCCGCGCCCAGCGCCAGCCGCTGTTTCCAGCCGCCGGAAAGGTTGCGGGTCAGTTCCCGCTCCCGCCCCTCCAGCCCCGCCATGCGGATGACGAATTCTTTGCGCTCCCGCAACCGTTCCCCCCGGACCCCGTAGGTCCGGCCGTAGAATTCCAGATTTTCGGAGACGGTCAGGTCCTGGTAGAGGCTGAACCGCTGGGACATATAGCCGACGCGCTGGCGGATTTCCTCCGCCTGCCGGACGATGTCGTATCCCAGGACGGTGGCGGTGCCGGACGTGGGGCGCAGGAGCCCCAGGAGCATGCGGATAGTTGTGGTCTTTCCGGCACCATTGGGCCCCAGGAAGCCGAAAATCTCACCGCGCCGGATGCGAAACGAGACGCCGTCCACGGCGGTGAAGTCGCCGAATTTTTTGGTGAGGCCGCTGGCCTCTACGGCGTAGGGTGTGTCGTGTGTTACGTGTTCCGTCACTTTGCCAGAACCCTCCAGAGGATGGCCGCGACCAGCGCCAGTACCAGCAGCCAGGTCGCGATGACCACGGCGGCGTCCCAGCGGACCGGCTGGCCCGAAAGGGTCTCTTCCCGCGCCCGCTGGCGGCTT
>JBDOIF010000081.1:0-1147 GCA_041082215.1 Anaerolineae bacterium | reverse complement strand
GAGGGTATCCCGCCCTCCAGGACGTCCGGTTCCGACAGGGATGCCGGGGCAAGACCCCGGCATCCCTTTTCTTGATCCGCAGGCGACCGATGTGCGGACAGGGGTGGGGACGGAGCCTCTGCGCCCCGCCCTCCTTCTCTCCCTTCGGGCCGCCGAACAGCGAGCAGGGGAAGGAAGAACGGGGGCCTGGGGCCGCTAGCTTCGCCGCCCGCTCCACACCCATCCGTTATCCCATCCCACTTTGGCCGGGCTGAAAGCCCCTCTTGACAAGTGTGGTATAATAGAGTGTGGTTTCCCGGAACCGGCAGTGGAGCTGCCACCTTCTTCGTGAGCTACGCGAGGTGCTCACGAGTTTCCCTTTCCCAAGGAGGTATGTCGGCCCAAATATGCGGCTACCCTTTTTGTCTGCCCGGGCTGTGGCAAGCGCTGGGCTGGCCACCCCATATATCATCGGAGCCGCGGTTCGCGGGCAGACGCGAGGACAGAGAAAGGAAAGCCCCATGCGACGTGTTCCTGCTCTGATCGCCTTGTTCCTCCTGCTGGCGGGGCTCGTCGGGCCGGCCGCTCTGGCCCAGGAACCGGCTTCCCCGCCCCAACCCCAGGGCCCGGCGAGTACCGGGGTAGCTCCCGAGGGCACTCCGGCTTCCCAGGCCGCGCCAGAGGCCGTCTGGCCTGGTCCGGATGGGTTCGGCTACATCGGACAGACCGTCCCCTTCAGCTACGTCGACATCCATACCACTGGCACGCTCATCTCTGGCCTGACCGATGACTCCTTCGCCGGCCCCTTCCCCATCGGCTTCACCTTCAACTTCTACGGCGTAGGGAAGACCCAGTTCTACGTCTCCAGCAACGGCCACATCGAATTCGACTCGGGTTCTTCTTCTCTCTATGCCTACTGCCCCTACCCGAACGCCTCCAACCCGGTCAACCACATCGCACTGATGTTCGACGACCTCTACCCGAACTACTCCACCGGTGGCGTCTACCGCCAGACCTTCGCCTCCTGTCCCTACCCGGGATATGCTTCCCAGCAGTGCTTGGTCGTGCAGTACTACAACTGGAACCACTATGGTGGCGGCACGGCCGGCGACTTTGAGGTGATCCTGACCTCGGATGGGGACATCATCTTCCAGTACAACGACGGTGG
>JBDOIF010000066.1:0-35309 GCA_041082215.1 Anaerolineae bacterium | reverse complement strand
GGCGATGGCCTCAATCTCCCCGCGGGCGGAGCGGACCTTCACCCGGTCCCCGCTCTTGATGCCCTTCTCGGCGGCCAGTTCCTGGCTCATCTCCACGAACATCTCCGGCTGCGCCTCCACCAGCCAGTCCAGCCAGCGGGACATACCGCCCGCCTGCCAGTGCTCCACCAGCCGGTAGGTGGTGGCGACGATGGGGAATTTATCGGGCGTGCCCCAGTTGTCGCCGATGTCCTTCCCCTCATCCGTCTTCCAGACCTTGACCACCGGGTTGATCTGCTGGCTGGAGAAGACGTTCTTCACCGGCGACTCCACCGGCTCATAGTGCTCGGGCAGAGGACCTTCGTTCATCGCGGCGAAGAGGCCGCCCTTGCCGTCGGTGCGCATGATGAAGGGGTCGCGACCGCCGGGGTCGGTGGGCGCGCGGGTGACGACGAAGTCGGGTACGTCGTAGCCGACCCACTTCTTCTGGGCCTCGTCCCACCAGATGTACTTACGGTCCTCCGACCAGGGCTTGCCGTCGGGGTCGGCGGAGCAGCGGTTGTAGACGATGCGGCGGTTGGCCGGCCAGGCCCAGCCCCAGTACGGGTAGTTGCCGTAGCCGCCGGGGTCGTAGACGGAGTTGCGCCGCTTCGCCGCCGGGAGCATGTTGCCGAACCCGTCCGGCTGGAGCGAGAAGTAGCCGGTGTAAATCCAGACGCCGCAGGCGGTGGAGCCGTCGGCCTGCAGGTGGGCGAAGGTGGTCAGCGTGGCGTCCTTCTTCGCCAGGACGTTGCCCTGGGCGTCCTTCACGTCCTTGACCGCGTAGCCGTTCATCTCCCGCGCCACCTTCTCAATGTCCAGTTCCTGCCCGTAGTCCCAGACCAGGTGCAGGATGGGCTGCGGGAAGGGGCCGGGGTCGGCGGCGTAGAGTTCCTTGAGTTTGAGCGCGATGAGGTTGATGATCTGGTGGTCGGGCTTCGCCTCGCCCGGGGCCTCAGCGACTTTCTCCCGCCACTGGATGAGCCGCCCGCTGGTGACGATGCTGCCGGCCTTCTCCATCGCGTCGGCGGCGGGGAGGACAAAGACCTCGGTCTGAATCTGGGAGGGGTCCTCGCCCGGCGCGCGCCAGAAGGAGGTGGTCTCGGTATCAAAGATTTCCTGGACCACCATCCACTCCAGCCGCTTCAGCGCCTCCCGCTCAAAGCGGGCGTTGGGGCCGCCGACGGCCGGGTTCATGCCCATAATCCAGAGGCCCTTGATCTTCCCGGCATACATCGCCTCAAAGAGGGCGATCCAGTAATGGTTGGCGGCGCTATCCACCTTGGGCAGGTACTGGTAGGCGAAGTCGGTGCGCTGGACGGCGTAAGGGCCCCACCAGGCCCGGAGCAGGCTGATAAGGAACTTGGGGCCGTTGGCCCAGTAGCCGCCGGACCAGGCGCCGCCCGGCTTGGTCTTGTTCTCAATGTAGGTCTTGAGGTCCACGTCCGCCGTCGTGGGGATGGGCAGGTAGCCGGGCAGGATGTGGGCCAGGAGGCCGACATCCGTGGAGCCCTGGACGTTGGACTCGCCGCGCAGGGCGTTGACGCCGCCGCCGGGGATGCCGATGTTGCCCAGGAGCAACTGGACGATGGCCAGGACGCGCACGTTCTGGGAGCCCACGGTGTGCTGCGTCTGACCCATCGCGTAGAGGATGGTGCCGGCCTTGCCCACCTGGCCCGATTCGGCGTAGGTCCTGTAGATTTTCTCCAGCAGGTCCTTGGGGATGCCCGTCACGCCGGAGACGGTATCCAGGTCGTAGCGGGCGTAGTGGCGCTTCATAATCTGGAAGACGCAGTGGGGGTCCTGGAGCGTCTCGTCCCGCAGGGGCTTCCCGTCCTCACCGGTCTGGTAGGACCAGGTGGAGCGGTCGTAGCGCCGTTTCTCCGGGTCGTAGCCGGAGAAGAGGCCGTCCAGTTCGTCCGGGCCTTTGTAGTCGGGGTTGATCAGGTTGGCAGCGTTGGTGTAGTAGACCACATAATCCTTGTGGTAGAGTTCATTATCCAGGATATACTTGATCATCCCGCCGAAGAAGGCGATGTCGGTGCCCGGGCGGATCGGGGCGTAGAGGTGGGCCTGGGAGGCGGTGCGGGTGAAGCGGGGGTCCACGACGATCAGTTTGGCCTCGCGCTCGTTCATCGCCTTGTGGATCCAGGTCATCGAGGCCGGGTGGTTCTCCGCGCAGTTGGAGCCGATGACGAGGATGTAGTCGGCGTTCTTGAGGTCCACCCAGTGGTTGGTCATTGCTCCGCGACCGTATGTTGGGGCCAGACCGGCCACTGTCGCGGAGTGTCATATACGGGCCTGATGTTCCAGGTAGACGATACCCAGGGCGCGGGCCAGTTTGGTCGCCAGGTAGCACTCCTCGGAGTTGTTGGCCGCGCCGCCCAGGAAGGCCAGGCCCATGGTGCGGTTGACGGTGACGCCGTCGGCATTGGTGCGCTCAAAGGTGGCGTCCCGGGTGGCCTTGATCCGTTTGGCGACTTCCGTGATGGCCCAGTCCCACTCCACCTCCTGCCACTCGCTGGCGCCGGGAGCCCGGTAGAGGGGCTTCTTGAGGCGGAGGGGGCTCTGGGAGAGCTGCCGGACGGCGATGGACTTGGGGTCCAGAGCGCCCCGGTTGGTGATGTTATCGGGGTCGCCCTCGGAGTTGACGATGTGGCCGTCCGGCCCGGTAGCGATGATCAGGCCGCAGCCGCAGGAGCAGTAGGGGCAGATGGTGACCGCCTCCTTGACCTTCTTGTGGAGCGGGAAGACCGGCCCTTCGGTGGTCGCCAGGGTCGGGGAGGTCGGGAAGAGCAGGCTCCCGCTGGCCGCAGCCGTCAGCTTGAGGAATTCTCTACGACTGATTTTCATTGCTGTACCCTCCTGAAATCAGAGTTTCAGCGGTCAGGGTTTCCCGGTCTTCAGGGGCGGTTTTTCCGATAGGCACCTCCTGTCATGTGTTGCGTATTGCGTACTCCGTACCCCTCCCGCCGGGCTGCCAGGTCCATCGGCAGGGTGAGGATCCGCTCCACCGGAAGCGGCGGCTCCTCCACCAGTTCCCGCAGGTCTATCACCTTCAGGTAGCGGCGGCAACGGTCGCAGAGATAGAGGCGGTAGATGCCGTCCTCCGAGGGAACGTACAGATACTGGTCGGGGTTGTCGTTGCCGCAGAAGGGACAGGAGGTCCGCCGGTAGGGCCACTCAAAGTCGCAGCGGGAGCAGAGGAGGCGACGGGCGCCGTGGGGTTTGGTCAGCGCGGCAAAGTCCGGCTCCCCACCGCAGACCGGGCAATAGGGACGATACCAGGTCTCCAGGTTGACCAGCGGGGCCAGGGCCGATGCATAGCGGCGCAGGAAGGGGTGGAGGGTGTTGTTGAGCACGAACTGGAAGAGGGATTCGTCCAACTCCGCCTCCTGTGCCAGGAGACCGGCCTCGCCCCGCAGGTAGTAGATGGTGGCGGAGAGGAGGCCGTCCTCCCGGCCGTCGGGCCAGCGGCGGATGGATTCCAGCGCGGGGGCCAGGTCGGGGAAGTGACGGGATGCAATCGCGCAGACCTCCTCCCACAGCCGCAGCAGGGCCTCCGGGTCGGCCCGGAAGTCCTCGGGGGCCAGCGCGGGGATACCCCGATCCAGGCGGGCGCGCACCTCGGTTCCGTCCGACGCGGACGGAACAAGAGCGGATTCCACCACAGCCTGTGCTTCCAGGAAGGCCAGATAAGGGGTAACCATCCCTTTCAGTTCGGGCCGCCCGGCGATCCGGCGACGCAGTGCATCCGCCAGCACCCCCGCTCCAGCGGGCACCGAAGGAAGTCCGTGAGGAAGAGTACCCTCAGGTACGGGATAGGAGGACAACTCTTTTCTCCCAGGCTAAGTATTATAGCCTACAGGTTAAGTATTATAGCCTACTTCGTGGTCCTGTCAAACCGGATCGCTATGGAGGTGTATTTCAGTTTGGGGGCGAGATGTCCCCCGCCCGGGCCGGACCTGGGGAACACGAATGGCGCCAATGGAAACGAATACCGCGAATGGAGCAGGGATCCCTCCTGTTCGTTATATTCGGTCCATTCGTGGGATTTGCGATCCACCGGCGAGCGAGAGGACCACTCGCCCCGAAATTGAAATACGCCCCGCTCTGGGGTTCGGACAAGAGTTCGGACAGGGTGGGAGAGCCGACCTCCCCCCTCCCCCCTGTCCCCTTCCCCAATCGCTCCAGGCCCTCCAGGTTGCTCCCGCTCCAGTTTGGGATAAAATATTCCCGCTTACCCTTGCCGGAAAGGAGCCCCATGCCAAAATGCCGTGCCGTTTTGATCGCGCTTTTCCTTTCCCACCTGCTCTTCCTCCCGGCCTTCCCCGCCGCCGCCGACGATGCCATCCGGGTCTACTACACCGGGCCTGAAGGCGGAGTGCTCACCGCCCTCACCCTGCACCCCGGCTTTCACCTCGTCTCCGACCCCGCTCAGGCCGACGTCTTCGTCCTCAACGGCGTGGTCCCCGACCCCGAAGGGATCGGCGCCCGCGTTCGGGAAGGCGCGGGGCTGGTGCTCATCCTGGGTCCAGACCTGACGGCCGGGAAGGTGGAAACCCTGCTGGGCTTCCCGGTGACGCTGGAGACGCGGGAGGAGCCGCTCAGCCTGGTCGCCGTGGAAGGCATAGATGACCCCGTCCTGACCGAGATCGTCTGGACCAGCGCGCCGCAGGTCCGCGGGCGCTACCAGGTGGATACGCCTGTCTCGGCCCTCACGCCGCTGGTCGTGGGCTTCGAGGACGGTTCCTGGGTCCTCTGGTCGGCCCTGGGCGGACGGGCCTGCATTTTCAACGCCTTCCTGGACGAGGCCAATCCTCAGTTCCAGAGCTGGACATATTTCAATTACTTCATCTACCACCTGACGATGCGGGCGGCAGGCCGGATGCCCCTCTCCTTTGCCGACTACGCGGCCTCTCCCGTGCCCCATGCGCGGGACCGGCTGGTCCTCTACCTTTTGCTGGCGGGGATGCTGGCGGTGGCGGCGCTGGCCTTCTGGGCCGTCCGACGGTACAGCCGTGCGCACCCTGAGGTGCTGGATGTGCTGGTGGCCGACCGGCAGGACTTCGTCGCCCGGGAGGCCGGGACGGCCTGGGAGGATGTGGGCTTCCACCGCCCCCTGGCGGGCTTCTTCGTCGCCCTGATGATGGGGCTGGTCCTCTTCATCCCCCTCATCATCTACCAGAACCTGGTCCTCCCCGTCTACATCCTCCCCTCCGCCCAGGCGCTGGGCATCTGGGGGCGGGTGGTCCAGTTCTTCAACTTTCTCTGGCTCCTCTTCGACCTGGGTACCAGCTCCGCCTTCATCAAGTTCTTCGCCCAGTACCGGGTCCACGACCCCCGCCGGGCGATTCAGTACGGGCAGGTCTTCGTCTGGTGGCAGGCCCTCTCCGGCGCGTTCCAGGTGGCGATGGTGACAGCGCTGGCGGGGACGTTCCTCCCGAAAACCCCCTACGCCCTCTATACCTGGAGCGTCATTATCCACACCTTCATCCAGATTCCCGGCTTCTACCAGGTGATGCGGCACGGGCTGATGGCCTGGCAACGGTTTGACTATGCCCAGATGCTGGATATCGCCCTGAACCTCGTCTTCCCCATCGTCACCCAGCCGGTGCTGGTCACGCTGATGGTGCGATGGGGGGCGGCGCACCCCATCTTCGGCGGGCCGATGGGCGGCGTCCTGGGGTTGGGGATGGCCGCCTACGCCTCCGAACTCCTCACCTTCCTGCTGGGACTGTGGCTCTACCGTCGTCTGGGCTACAACGCCCGTCTCCTCTTCCTGGCCCACTTTGACTGGGGCATCGTCAAAGAGGCCTTCCGCTTCGGCGTCTTTGAGATGCTGGGGTCCATCGCCTGGGCGGCGGGCCAGGCGCTGGAGATCCTCATCACCCAGACCCGGCTGGTCAACTACAACGAGGTCTGGGGGAACTGGACCCTGGCCCAGAACTTCATCTTCGCCTACAATGTCCTGCAAACCCTCTACTCCAACCTGATGTCCTCCATCTCCGAGGCCATCTCCCACGCCCGGAAGGTGCTGAGCCAGTACTACTCGGTGATGGCCTACAAGTGGGGCGGCATCATGAGCGCCTTCATTGGCGCGGTGCTTCTCGCCGTGGCCGACCGGTTCATCCTGGGCGCTTCGGGCCCGGAGTTTGTCCGCGCCGCCGCGTACGCCGTCCCCCTCATCATCTGGGGCGCCATCCAGTATCCGTCGTGGGTGGGGGACAACGTCCAGTTGGGGGCCAACCGTCCCTACCTGAAGTCCATCCTGGTGGGAGGCGAGCAGTTCATCCGCATCCTCCTGGCCCTCATCCTGCTGCGGCGCTACCAGATCAACGCCCTCATCTTCGCCTACTTTGTGGCCCTCCTGACCAAAGACATCGTCGCCTACTTCGTCAGCGACCGGCTCTGTTTCCCCCAGCGGTTCTATTTCTGGCAGTCGCTGGGGGCGCCGCTCCTGGCAGGGGCGGCCCACTACCTGGTCCTGCGCTGGCTCACGGGTCTGGTCTGGCAGGGCGACCAGGTGACCAGCGTGCTCATCTTCTTCATCGGTATCCTTCCCTCCTTCCCGCTTTTCGCCTTCTTCTACGCCCTCTTCGGCGGATGGGACGAGGAGACGCTCAGGGAGGTCCGGCGGGCGGTAGACCTGACGGGCTTCGTGCGGCCGCTGGCCTGGCTCTTCTGGGGAGCCAGCGCGCTGGGGGCGCGCATCAGCCCCCTGCACGGGCGCTTCCCCATCACCATCCGCCCGGTCGCGCTCGATGAGGCCCGCTCTCTGACGACGGAGCGCGTCGAGTTAATCTGACAAAATTTGCCACTTCTGGAGGTGCACCATGGCTCGCGTTGGAAAAATCCTGATTCTGGCGCTGGTCCTCCTGATTCTGGCGGGCATCGGCTACCAGGCCCAGGGCTTCGCCATGATGGGGTGGGACTCGGTGGTGGAGTACCAGACCCCCTACCTGACCAGCCTCCCCCGGGGGAGTGCAGCCGAGCCCCTGGCCCGACGGGTCGTCCTGGTCCTGGTGGATGGCCTCCGGCTGGATGCATCCCGCCAGATGCCCGAGCTGGAGGGACTCCGTCAGCAAGGGGCCGATCTGTCCGTGCGGGTAGGGCAGCCGTCCCTCTCCTACCCCTCCTGGACGGTCATTGTATCGGGCGTGTGGCAGGAGATCAGCGGGGTGACCACCAACTGGTACGAAGGGCCGGTTCAGGTGGATACTATTTTTAAGGTTGCGCGGGATGCCGGAATGCCCGCCGTCGTTGTGGGAACCGAGGGGTGGGAAAAGCTCTACGGTCCCCACCTCACCGACTTCATCCGGGTCCCCGGTCCGGAGGACGAGGACGTCCCACCGGAAGAGTGGGCCAAAATGGACGAGGAGAGCCTTCGCCTGGGCCTGGAGGCGCTGGACGAGTATCCCGAAGGCCTCATCGTGATCTACTTTGGAGGGACGGACGAACTGGCCCACCTGTACGGCGGCGTCAGTTCCCAGTACCTGGATGAGGTGCGGCGGGTGGACGGTTATACCGCCCGGGTGGCGGAGCGGCTGAACAGGGAGACCGATGTCCTGCTGGTCACCGCCGATCACGGGCATGTGGACGTCGGCGGGCATGGCGGCTGGGAGCCCTCCGTCCTCCACGTCCCTCTGGTGATGGTGGGGAAGGCGATCCGCCCCGGGCTCTATACGGAGCGGCTCCAGGCCGACATTGCCCCAACCATCGCTGCCCTGCTGGGCCTTCCCATCCCCGTCCATGCCCAGGGCCGCCCACTGGTGGAAATGCTGGAGGCGTCCGCCGAAACCAAAGGGCGCATTGGGCTGAACGCCGGCCTGCAACTGACAGGGTTCTACGATGCCTATGCCCAGACTCTGGGAGTCAAACCGTTCGCCGGCGGCCTGCTGAGCGCCTATCGGGAGCGCCTGGCCCGGGGGGAAGAGGGGGCTCTCTCCAACTTCTGGCAGGCGCTGACCCGGCAGGCCCAGTCGGCCCGGGCAAAGCGATTCTGGGGGGAACGGCTCGCCCGACTGCCCATCGCTCTGGCTATCGCCCTGGTTCCCCTTCTCTACCTCTTCCTCTTCCGGCGACGGATGCGCCAGACCCTGCTTCCGCTGGGCTTCGCCCTCCTTTACTTTGCTTTCTACAACGGCCTCTTCTTCGGGCGGGGGCACACATGGTCGCTCTCCGCCTTCAACTCCGAGGCCCAGATCCAGGCCTTCTTCAACGGGCGACTGCTGGACGCGGCCATCTCGTTTGTCGTGGCAGGGCTTCTGCTGGCCCTGGTCTCCTGGAAACGGCCCCCGCTGCAGGCCCTGGAACGGATGGTCACCTTCTCCTTCTTTGTGGGCTACCTCCTCCTGATCCAGGTGGACCTGTTCTACTGGCTATATAACGTCCGTTTCTCCTGGGCTATCCCCGACCTGAAATTGGGTTTCAAGTACTATATGGACCTCCTGCAGATGATACCGACAGGACTTCTGGGCGTGATCCTGGCGCCGCTGGGGGTGTTGATCGGCTGGGGGCTGCGGAAGTGGCGCAAACCGGCCATAGCGGAAGCAGCAGTAGCGGAGGGTTGAAACGGGATAGTCAAAGCGGCGTGTCTCTGCAAGAGGACGCGCCGCTTTGCTCTATTTTCGTTACGCCCCTCTAGGGAACCTCCTCTACGATAACCCGGCGGTTCGCCTCCACCTCGTCCGGCGTCCGCTGGCGGACGAACGCTTCCGTCAGGAACAGCTCCGCGTTGCCGTGGCAGGAATCACAGGACGCCGTCTGCGGGGTGCGCCGCTGGATGGTGTGGGGCGTGGCGTAGGTCCAGGTCTCCCGCGCATCGAAGTTGGCTAGCAGGTTCTCGCCGTAGTAGGCGAAGGTATCCCGCGCCACCGGCACATGCCGCACCAGCACATACTCCCACGGCCGGTCCGGGCTCTGGATGGGGTTGCGCCCGATCCTGAGGAAGATCTCCGAGGGTTCTGTCCGGAAGAACGGGACGCCCTCATCAGAGAGCTGGACGTGGCAGTTGTAACAGTGCTTGTAGGGGGCCGCGTGGCAGACCTGGCACTGCACCCTGGCGATGTGCTCCTCAGTGTGGTAAGCGATCCCGTCCCCTGGCCCGATCTCCTCGTGACAGCCCTCCTGGGTGCAGGACGGAGTGGGCGGGCCGTCGTACCGGTGATCCTCCACTCCCAGCGCACCGTGCATCTGGTCCCCGCTGTGGCAGGCAAAGCAGGCCATGCCGCCGGGGTTGAAGTGGACGTCGGCAGGGACCTTCTCGCCGTCGGCGGTCTGGTTCTTGCCCTTATACTCGTCGTTGACGCGGCTGCCGTGGCATCCGGTGCAGGTCAGGTTCATCGGGGGAAGTTGTTTGAACTCGTGCTGCGCCAGCAGGCCCCCCTCGTTGATCGTGGGCCGGCTTACGTGGCACTGACCACAGGAAGCATGGCAGTCATCACAGTGGTTATCGAAGGCGACCATCAACTGGGGCCAGTGCTCCTCGTCGCTCCGCATCTGAAGCACCGTGTAGTAGCCAGCCAGCGTCACATGGAGGCTGTCGCCGTAGGTCTGCACCGTCTCCTGGTGGCAGGACGCGCAGGTCTGGGCCGGGTCGGGGTCGCGCACCACCCCCTCGTGAGCGGCGGCCATATCCGTGACACCCCCGACGCCGCCATGGCAGGCGATGCAGCCCAGTTCGGCATGCACCCTGCCCAGCGCCTGGTCATCTAAGAAGACCTTCTCCCAAGCCTCCACCGGAGGCAACGACCCCCCTCAGCCCTCCCCCTCGGAGAGGTGTTCGGCCTCCTCCGGCTCCACGGCCAGCGCCTTCAGCGTCTCCTCGTCGGTGTGGCAGGCGATACAGGTACTGCTATCGGCCTGTGGGGCGGGGGTTTCCGTAGAGGGTATCGGGGTCGCTGCGCGGGTGGGGACGGCCGGGAGCATCGGGCTGGGCGGCAGGGGGGTGATTTCGGGCCGGGCCAGACAGCCAGCCAGAACCAGCCCCAGCAGGCCGCTGAGAAACAGCCAGATCCCCTTTGTCCGCATCGGACCTCCTTCGGTGAGATAGAGCCTCCCGCAGGGGTCAACCTGCGGGAGGCTCTCCCCTCCCCGGGATTACGGCAACTCGTGAGGCTCCATATCCACCGGATAGCCCAGAGTCATCTCGTCGTTCCACGGAGGTGTGGAGACTCCCTCCACCAGCGCCCAGGAGGGCATGCCGAACCTGAGGCTGTAGGCATCGTAGCCCAGCATGTTCAGCGCCGCCACCACCTGCCCTGAAGCCTGCCCGGTGTAGCAGTAGACGACGATCTGACGGTCGGGGTCCAGCTTCGCCAGCGTCTCCGGATTGAAGATGCCACCCACGCCGATGTGGACCGCACCCGTGATGTGGCCCAGGGCATAGTCCTCCGGCTTGCGGATATCAATGATGATCGGGTCGTTGGACGCGTCGCCGTCGTTGAGGTTCTCGTAGACCGCATCGGCGCCGATCAGCTTCATCCCCTCGGTGAAGTAGGCCAGCGCGGCAGAGGCTATGTCCGTCCCCGGAGGCTCCGGCGCGGGGTAGTTGCCGGCCAGATCGGCAGGCTCCATATCCACAGGGTAACCCTGGCTCATGCTATCCTTCCAGGGGCCAGCGGAGACTCCCTCCACCAGCGCCCAGGAGGGCATGCCGAACCTGAGGCTGTAGGCGTCGTAGCCCAGCATGTTCAGCGCCGCCACCACCTGCCCTGAAGCCTGCCCGGTGTAGCAGTAGACGACGATCTGACGGTCGGGGTCCAGCTTCGCCAGCGTCTCCGGGGCGAAGAGCGCGCCCGCGCCGATGTTGACCGCGCCCGTGATGTGCCCCAGGGCGTAGTCCTCCGGCCTGCGGATATCAATGATGATCGGGTCGTTGGACGCATCGCCGTCGTTGAGGTTCTCGTAGACCGCATCGGCGCCGATCAGCTTCATCCCCTCGGTGAAGTAGGACGCTGCGGCATCCAGGATGACGACGGAAGCGGGCACCGGAGTGGGTTCTGGTGTCGGCGTGGGCGGCACCGGCGTTGCCGTTGGCGGGACAGGGGTCGCCGTCGGCGGCATCGGCGTTGCCGTGGGGGCCGGCGTGGGCTGTGCACAGCCCGCCAGCAGCGTAGCGACGATGGTCATTGCGACCAGTATGGGATAGAGCGAACGCTTCATTCTTCAGTTCCTCCTGTTGAGATTTTATCGGCTTTCGCCTTCTTGATTTTGCAATCCTGCTCTACTTGCCCCACCCCTCCGGGCTATGGCACTCCTCGCAATTATCGCTCCCGAAGTCGTGGGGACGCTGGTGGCAGTCGCTACAGACGTAGCGAAGGCCGCTGAAGTTCGGCCAGTCGTGGCAGTCAAAGCAATCTATCTGCGCATGCCATCCCACCAGTTCCACCGGATGGACCGCCAGATGGGTCTCGTTCCAGCGCTCGGTGGAGGTGTGGCAGTCGCTGCAGGAAAGGGCCGCCGAGACATCATGCGGGCCGATGTGGCAGGCGTTGCAACCCTGTAGCTCGGCGCTCAGACCGCGGGCCTGGTGACACTCCAGGCAGACGTGCATGGAGCAGGTCACTTTGCCGGAAACCGGGTCAAAACCGTGCCCCACCCCACCGTGGCAATCGCTGCAGGTCACTCCCTGCGCCTGGCCGTGGACCACCGAGGAGTGGGGCGTGCGCAGCCGGTCGTCGGGGATCTCGTCCGGCAGGTTCCGGTGACAAAGGAGGCATTCCTCCTCAAAATGCAGCGTGGGGTCCTTCACCAACCCCTGATGGGCAGCAGCCAGGTCGGTCGTGCCGCCGCTCCCCCGATGGCAGGTGACGCAGCCCAACCGACCGTGGACCGAGATGACGTCCGCCGGGTCAATCCAGAGCCGCCCCAGCTCCTCAACATCGGATACGGTCTGGCCCAGAGCCGCCTCGTCCGTGTGGCAGAGGATACATTCGCGGGATTGGGGTGCGGCGTAAGGAAGGAGCGGCGGGGTGGAAATGGGGGTAGGTTTTGGCATCAGCGCCTGAGCCGCCGGCTCCAGCACCAGCGCCAGCAGGATGGTGAAAACTGCCAGCGCCAGGCCGATGAGGATGACCGTCCATTTGGGCCAGTGGGCAGGTAACATTGGCGTCTCCTTACAAGGCGGCGGGGATGCCGCTGACCAGGATCAGGTAGCGCAGGAACAATCCGGCGACGACGATGCCGATCCCGGAACCCACGCCGGAGACCAGAGAGTGACGCCCCAGCCCGGCTGCGTAGGCGTGGACGACGAAGGGGAAGATGAAGCCGGGGATCACGATGAGCACCCAGAAGACGACAGCATGGCTGCCCGCGATAATCTCCCGGGCCGATTGAGCCGCCGAGCCGCCGTCCACCAGCGCGGTGATGAGGAGCATCCCCAGAAGGAGCGTCTCCACGCCGATGAAGGCCATATGAATCCAGGGCAAACTCTTTACCCGCTGCTCCATCGGGCCGACCGCCAGCGTCGCCGCCAGGTCCACCGTCAGCCCCAGGCCGGTGGAGAGGGCGGAGACCAGGAAGAGGACCGGCATCATCGGGATGGGGATGAAGGGCAGGACGCGGGTGGACCAGAAGGGGATGGCCGGCCCCACGGCGCTGAGCAGGATGCCCGTATAAATGGCAACACCGACGGCCAGCACCACGCCGATTCCGGCGAAGACCCGCTTGGTCCGGCGGAGGGGGAGGATCCAGAGGAACTTCGTCCAGCCCAGCCACTGTCGGGCCCTCAGCCACTCCCGCGCCGCCGGGAAGGAGTCCAGGTATTCCAGGAAGCCGTAGACCATGGAGACCGGGATGAAGAGGGTGAGGAGCCAGACGCCCCAGGTCATCACCGAGGAAAAGTGGGTGAACATATAGAGGATGCGCCAGGGCTCCCGCAGGCCAGCCCCCAGGTCAAAGATGAGCAGGATCGTGCCCAGGATGACCAGGGGGCCGGAGACGGTGGCACCCACCAGGGCGGTGGGGCAGAAGTCGTACTGGTAGCGCTTGCCGTAGAACTCAAAGGTGGCGGCGACCATCAGCGCGCCTGCGCCCATGCCGCCCAGGAAGAGGTAAATGGCCGGAAGCCAGCCCCAGGCTGTCTGCATGGACCACCTCACTCTTCTTCAATGATGTAGGACAGGATAGATGGCTCGGTGCCAAATTCGGGATGGAGAGGTTTGGCCCGGCCCGAGGCGATCAGTTGGGCGACCCCGCTACTGGGGTCGTCGGCGCGGCCGAAGAAGCGGGCGCCGGGGATGCAGGCCTCCACGCAGGCCGGAAGCCCCCCGCCCAGGACCCAGGGGAGGCAGAGCCAGCACTTATCAGCCACCCCCCGCTCCTCGTCAAAGACGCGGGCCTGATAGGGGCAGGCCTGCATGCAGTACCTGCAGCCCACGCAGAGCCGCTCGTCAATGAGCACCACCCCGTCCTCCCGCCGGTAGGTGGCGTTGGTGGGGCAGACGGTGGCGCAGGGGGGGTTGGCACAGTGCTGGCACTGGATCATCAGGAACCAGGGGTTGCGGCTGTTCCCCTTGACGATGCGGCGGATGTAACTGACCCCTTCGGGGAGATGGTTACGCAGGCGGCAGGCCTCGATACACGCCCCGCAGCCCGTGCACCTGGTGGTGTCAATCACCAGGGCATAGCGGGCACCAGGGCGCCCCTCCGCAACGGAGGGGATGTCCCTCAACAACGGCAGGCCCAAAGCAGCCGCGGCGCCAGCAGCCGCCAGCCCCAGAAATCGGCGGCGGGAGAGCGTGGATCTATCCATCCTGCCTCCTCAAAAAGAGAATCCAATAGTATTCAGGGTTGAATATTTATTCCTGTATCTATAGTAAAATTATACTATGGATTGCAGTAGTTGTCAAGCAGGGGAAACCGGGGGCATTCCGATCAGGCAGGCCGGGATTCGGCACGCGCAGGAGACCGCGCCGAACAGGAGAGGAGTCCTTTCACCCTCGCCCCCGCCGTGCGGCCTTGTCTCAAGCGAGGCTGTAACGTTCCAGAACGGATCGAAGGCTGGGATTGATCTGGGCCAGCACCTGCTGGACGAGCTTCCCGGCGACCTCTTTGCCGAACCGTTCCCGGACCACGGCGATCTGTGTTTGGAGAAACCGGCGGTAAATCTCAACCAGCTCCTCCGTCCGCAAGCTGGGATCGGTCCGATCCTCAACCCGGCTGCGGACAAACAGGACCGGGAGGTCGGCACACCGCTGGTTGATCGCTTCCTCGCAGGAAAAGTCGTCGGGGCCAGCCCGGTAGGGTTTGGTAGACTGGCACATCAGTTCGGCAAACTCCCGGAAGAGGCGGCGCAGGCGGATTTTTTCCAGATCGCCCGGCTGGACCAGGCCGACGGCGTGGAGGCCGTAGAGGACCTTGCTGGTCTCGAACTCGGTGAGGCCACATTTCCGGGCCACGTCGGATACGTCCCGTACCCCGTCAACCGCCCCCAGCACCTGGCATTCCTCCTCGGTCAGCTCCAGGTCGGTGGGGCACTGCACACCCTCCCGCCGTTCGAAGACCACATCTGCCGACGGAATGACGCGCTGGATGACGGCCCAATTGTCCACCCACCGGACCCCGTTCAGGATGAGGCTCTCCGGGCTTAACTGCAGTACCAGGCAGCCTTCCTGGGCCGCCACCTGCTGGTCGAAGGTAAACGCTCCCTCCTGCCAGCGAAAAAGGTCGTAGATGTCGTTCAGAATCTGCCCCGGATCGCGCACCTCCCCCTCCGGTCGCCGGGAAGTAGCGCAGACGGGACGGCCCTCCTGGAAAGTAAGGGTGCGGGTGAAGATGCCATCGGTGACGACAAGAGTGCCGCTCAGCCTGCCTGTAACGATCAACCTGATCAGGCCGGGGAGGTGGAAGTCGCGCAGGTCGCCGACAAGCCGTACCAGTCCGGCTTCCCCCTCCACTTCCCGCCCCTCACCCCGCAGCCGCTGGATGATCCCATCCAGCCACTCCGACTCCATACGGGTACATGCAGCGCTGTGCTCGAGAATGGCAGCCCGGAGCAACTCGCCGCTGCTCTGCGCTTTCTGAATGCGCTTTTCCAGCTCGGCGGAGCGCTGGCGGAGAAACGACAGCCGCTTCCCCAAAAGATCAACGGCCCGGTCCTGAGGGAAACGGCTCAGGAGGAAAATCCCCAGATCAATGTCGAAACGGACCGGCTCCTCAGAGCCAAGGATCCCCTCCATGCTCTCAAGGAAGGCCTGACGCCCCATCTCGGTGAGGTGATAGACGCTTTTCTCGACTCCGCCCAGGCGGGAACGGGCAGCGGAGAGATAGCCCAGACGATGCAATTTGTTGAGGGAATAATAGACCGCGGGCACGCTGACGTCCATCCACTGGTCAATGCCCTCGCTCTTGATGAGCTGACCGATCTCATAGCCGTGCATCGGCCGATCGAGCAGCAGCCCGAGAACCAGGACGTCGTTTTTTGTCAGCATTCCCCCTCCAAGGGTGTTCCAACAGAAGGTATCCGGCGTCCCTTCGGCCCCCATTCTTTACCGCTCAGGCGAAGAACCAGAAAGGCACGGAGGGCACAGGGGCACGAAGCATTCTCAGCGTCCTCAGCGTTCTCGTGAAATTATACTACCGGTTGAGGGGTTTTGTCAAACCATTAAATATTCAGGACTGAATCTTAAGAGCTGGGACTTACACCATGCTGCCGGGAGAGTCCTCTTTCCCGCCCCATCACCCGCATTCCGTTGAGGATGACCAGGAGCGACACCCCCACGTCGGCGAAGACGGCCATCCAGAGGGTAGCCAGCCCTGCCACAGCCAGGGCCAGGAAGAGGCCCTTGGTCGCCAGGGCCAGGGCGACGTTCTGGCGGACGGCCCGCAGCGCCCGGCGGCTGATCCGCACCGCCGCCGGCAGCCCTCTCAGGTCATCCCCCATCAGCGCCACGTCGGCCGTCTCCAGCGCCACGTCGGAGCCGGCCGCCCCCATGGCGATGCCGACAGAGGCCCGGGCCAGCGCCGGGGCGTCGTTCACCCCATCCCCGACCATCGCTACTGTCCCGTAGGCTGCGAGCAGCTCCCCCACAGCCGCTACCTTCTCCTGGGGCAGCAACCCCGCCCGCACCTCGTCCACTCCCACCGCCCGCGCGACGGCCTCAGCCGTGGCCGGGTTGTCGCCAGTGAGCATCACCGTCTGTCGCACTCCCAGCCGCTTCAGCTCGGCCAGGACAGAGGCGGCCTCCTCCCGCAGGGTGTCGGCGATCAGGCCGTATGCCCGCTGGCCACAACAGAGATCGGCCACAACCACGGCGGTCTGCCCGTTCGCGGCCGCTGCTTCCACCAGACGGCAGAACTCCCCTGGCTCGCCCGCTCCGTGGACGAAGGCGTGGCTCCCCACCGCCACCTCGTGCCCTTCCACCCGGCCCCGCACGCCCTGGCCCGCAGCCGCTTCGACCGCCTCGGCGGGCCGATACCGCTCGCCTACCCCCAGCGCATCCGCCGCCTCCACCACGGCCTGCGCCAGCGGGTGCTCTGAGCGCCGCTCCACAGCCGCCGCCTTGGCCAGCATATCCAGGCAGGCCACGCATTCACGGGGCGCCAGCCGGGGATCATGGTCCGCACACTGACCGTCCACCAGTCGCGGCTCGCCCCGGGTGAGGGTGCCCGTCTTGTCGAAGGCGACGGCGCGAACCCGGGCCAGTTGCTCCAGATGGACCCCTCCCTTGATCAGCACCCCCGCCCGCGCAGCGGCGGTCAGGCCGCTCACCATCGCTACCGGAGTCGAGATGACCAGTGCACAGGGGCAGGCGATGACCAGGAGCGTCAACGCCCGGTACACCCAGTCGAGCGGCGCCCCCCACCCCACCAGCGGAGGGACCGCGGCCACCAGCGCCGCCACAGCCACCACCGCCGGGGTATAGATGCGTGCAAAGCGGTCCACGAACCGCTGGCTGGGCGCGCGCTGCTCCTGCGCCTCCGTCACCAGCCGGACAATGCGGGCCAGGGTGGAGTCTTCGGCAACGCGCGTCACCCCGACGACCAGCGCCCCTGCCCCGTTCACCGTCCCGGCGAAGACCTCATCTCCCGGCCCCTTGTCCACCGGCATCCCCTCGCCGGTGATGGTCGCCTGGTTCAGCGCCGAGTGTCCCTCCAGCACCCGCCCGTCGGCCGGCACCCGCTCGCCGGGGCGGATCAGGAGCCGGTCCCCCACCGCCAGGGCCTCTACCGGGACCCGTTCCTCCCCCGCCTCCGTCAGCCGCGTCGCCTCGGCGGGCCGGAGGTCCATCAGCGCCCGGACCGCCCCCCGCGCTCGGTCGGCCGTATAGGTCTCCAGCGCCTCCCCCACCGTGAACAGAAATGTGGCGACGGCCGCCTCAGCGTATTCGCCGATGGCCAGCGCCCCCACGGCGGCGATGGTCATCAGGCCGTTCATATCCACCGTGCGGGCGGAGCGCAGGGTGGCCCACGCCGCGCGGGCCAGGGGAAAGCCGGCGACCAGCGTTGCCGCCACCAGAAGCCCGTCCGCCGCCAGGGCCGGCCCGCCGAGCAGGCGGAGCGCGAAGGCGGTCAGCAACAGCAGCCCCGCCCCCGCCGACGGCCAGATGGACCGATGGCGACGGAGGAAAGCCCAGAGGCCGGCCGGGGGTGCCTGTGTCCCGCGATCCGGCACGGCCTCATATCCCATCCTGCGGGCCAGCCTCCGCACCCGGGGCACCACAGACGCCGCGTCCCGGGCGGCCAGCCGCATCCGTCCCGTGGCAAAGGAGACCTCGACCCGGTCCACGCCCTCCAGGCGGGCCACGGCCCGTTCCAGATGGAGCGCGCAATCGGCGCAGTCCATCCCGTCCACGCGGAAAGTCAACTCGCCCCGCGCATCCTCATAGCTCTGTTTGCCCTGCTCCATCCTCTACCTGTTCCTCCACGTGCTCCATCGCCTGATGGAACAGCTTCTCGACGTGGTCATCGTCCAGCGCGTAGTATACATGCTTTCCCTCGCGGCGGGGGCGCACCAGCCGCATCCTGCGCAGGAGGCGGAGCTGATGGGAGATGGCTGAGACGGTCATCTCCAGGCAGGCGGCCAGCTCCCCCACGCACAGTTCCGATCGCGCCAGGGCGGAAAGGATACGGACCCGCGTCGGGTCGGCCAGCACCCTGAAAATGGAGGCCATTCGGTCCGCGGTCGCGGGGTCCACCAGCCTCCCTCTCCTCTCCCCTTCAGGGAACGGTCCTTCCTGATAACAGTCAGTCTTTTTCATTTGAGCGTCTATTCAATTGAAGGCTTGCTCAAATGTTACCACAACCCGTCCTGTTTGTCAAGGTGCTTCCCTGGGGTAGGTGTATTTCAGTTTGGGGGCGAGATGTCCCTGGCCCGGGCCGGACCTGGGGAAACACGAATGGCGCGAATGGAAACGAATACTGCGAATGGAGCAGGTATCCCTCCTGTTCGCTGTATTCGGGCCATTCGTGGGATTCGCGATCCACCGGCGGGCGAGAGGACCACTCGCCCCGAAATTGAAATACGCCCCCCTGGGGTCTGGACAAGAGTTCGGACAGGGCGGCAGAGCAAACCTCACCCCTATACCCCCTGCCCCCTTCCGGGAGATGGGGTGGGGTTAACTGCTTGTCCCTCTGCCCATAGTGGTGTATACTTTCTCCACGAACGGCAAGTCCACGTGGGGAGGAGAAGCGCCGATGAAAGTTTCCTGCCTGCAAGAGAACCTGGCCAGGGGCCTCAGCATCGTCGGGCGGGCGGTTTCGCCTCGCTCCACCTTTCCCATCCTGAGCCACATCCTCCTGACCACCGATGAGGGCCGCCTGCGTCTCTCGGCGACCAATCAGGAGATCGGCATCCATTGCTGGATCGGGGCCCGCGTTGAGAAAGAAGGGACCATCGCCGTCCCTGGCCGCACCATCATTGATCTGGTCAACGCCCTGCCGCCCGACCGGGTGGATATGGAAGGGGTGGTACGGACAATGACCCTCAACCTCCGCTGCGGACGAAGCGAAGCCAACATCAAAGGGATGGACGCGGTGGATTTCCCTCCGATCCCCGTGCCGGAGGGAGAGGGAGGCATCCTGCTCGACCCGGAGATACTCCGCACCGGCATCGCCCAGGTAGCCTTCGCCGCCGCTACTGACGAGGCCCGCCCTATCCTCACCGGCGTGCTGGTCCGCTTCCAGGAGGACCGGCTGACGCTGGCGGCGGCAGACGGCTACCGGCTCTCGGTGCGGACGACAACCCTCCCGGAGCCGGTGGGCGAGCCTTTCAGCGTCATCGTCCCTGCCCGGGCAATGACGGAGCTGGGCCGCCTCTGCGCCGACCAGGAGGAGCCAGTATTGATCACCACCACCCCCGATCAGAACCGCATCCTCTTCCAACTGAAAGACGTGGTATTCACCTCCCAACTGACCCCCGGCAACTTCCCCGACTATCAGCAGATCATCCCCCGGGAGCGGAAGACCCGGACCGTGGTGGGGACCGCCGACCTGCTGAAGGCGTGCAGGACCGCCCAGATCTTCGCCCGGGACGGCGCCCACATCGTCCTGTTCCATATCCATCCGGGTACGGAGCTGGAGCCAGGACGGATGGTCGTCTCCGCCACCTCCGCCGAGACAGGGGACGACGTGACCCAGCTGGACGCCACCGTCGAAGGGGAGGCTGTCGAAATCGCCTTTAACGTCCGCTATATGATTGACGTGCTCTCGGTGATCACCACCCCCCAGGTAGCCCTGGATACCATCACCTCCTCCACCCCGGGCGTGATTCGGCCGGTGGGGGAAGAGGATTTCATCCACGTGGTGATGCCAATGCACCTGGGACGGTGACCCGGAGGCTTGTCGCTCCCCAGCCTCAACCATTCCGCATTTCACGGGAGGGAAAGGATGTCCCTGGAATTGCCACCCGACCGGCTCCGCCGCGCCTGCGACCCGAAAGGCTTTTCCTTTGAAACCACGGCCGAGCTTCCTCTGACGCCGGAGATCATCGGCCAGCCACGCGCCACGCGGGCGATCGAGTTCGGCCTGGACATCTCAGGGCCGGGCTACAACATCTTCGTCCTCGGTCCAGGGGGTACGGGGCGGACCACCACCATTCAGCGTTTCCTGGCGCAACGGGCGTCGCAGCGGCCCGCGCCCGATGATTGGGTTTACGTCCACAACTTCCGCCAGCCCCGCCAGCCCCGGGCCATCCGCCTCCCCAAAGGGTTGGGTTCCCGCTTCCGGGACGACATGGCCGCCCTGGTGCGGGAGCTCCGCCAGGCCGTACCCCGCGCCTTTGAGGGAGAAACCTACCAGGAGGACCGGAGCCGGATCGAGCGGAGGTTCCAGGCAGAGCAGGAGACGTTGCTCGAGGGGTTGCAGCAGAAAGCGCAGGAACGGGAGTTCGCCATCCTCCGCACCGCCTCCGGCCTGGCGCTGGTCCCTACAAAGGACGGGCAGCCCATTCCCCCCGAGGTCTTCTCCCAACTGCCCACCGAGGAACAGAAGCGGCTGCAGGCCGTCCATCAGGAGCTGGCAGAGCTGGCCGAGGAGGTGCTGCGCCGATTGCGGGAACGGGAGCGGGAGGCGCGGGAGGCCTTCCGCAGGCTGGATCAGGAGGTGGCGACCTACGTCGTTGGCCACGCTGTGGACGAGCTGAAGGCCCGCTACGCCGACCAGGAGGAGATCGGCGAATATCTGGAGGAGGTGCGGGCCGACATCATCGCCCGGGTGGAGGAGTTCAAGCAGCCGCAGGATGAGCAGCCCCCGCCTGAACCAGGAGCGCCCCCGGTAGATGTCTTCCGGCGGTACCTGGTCAACCTGTTTGTGGACAACCAGGAACAGCAGGGAGCGCCGGTCCTGGTGGAGCCCAACCCCACCTACGCCAACCTCTTTGGGCGGATCGAGCACGAGGTGCGACTCGGGGCCACGAGCACCGATTTCACGATGATCCGGCCGGGCGCTCTCCATCGGGCCAACGGCGGCTATCTGGTACTGCGGGCCCGGGACGTGCTGGCCGACCCTGCAGCCTGGTACGCCCTCAAGCGTGCCCTGACCGACGGGCTGATCCGCCTGGAAGAACAGGGGGCTGCCTTCGTCTCCGTCGTCACCCTCGATCCCGAGCCGATCCCGCTGGACGCCAAAGTGATCCTCCTGGGCAGCCCCACCCTCTACTACTACCTCTACGCCGCCGACGAGGATTTCCGCAAGCTCTTCAAGGTGAAGGCCGACTTCTCCACCGATATGGAGCGGACACCGGAGAATGAGCAGCTCTATGCCCTCTTCATCCGCGCCCGCTGCGAGGAGGAAGGGCTGCGCCCCTTCGACCGGACCGGCGTGGCCCAGGTGGTGGAGTTCGGCTCCTGGCTGGCCGAGGATCAGGCCCGGCTCTCCACCCGCTTCGGAGAAGTCGCCGACATCCTCCGGGAGGCCGATTACTGGGCCGGGGAGGCGGGGCGGAACGTGGTGACCGCTGCGGATGTGGAACGGGCGATCGAGGAGCGAACCTACCGGGCCAGCCGGGTGGAGGAAGAGGTCCGACGGGTGATCACCGAAGGGACGCTGCTCATCGCCACCGAGGGAGCCGTTGTGGGGCAGGTCAACGGGCTGGCCCTCCATACCGCCGGCGACCACGTCTTTGGGCGACCGACCCGCATCACCGCCCGCACCTACGTAGGCCGCAGCGGCGTGGTGGATATCCAGCGGGAGGTCAAGCTGAGCGGCCCCACCCACGGCAAGGGGGTGCTCACCCTGGCTGGCTACCTGGGCGGCCAGTATGCCACCCAACAGTCCCTCACCCTCTCCGCCAGCCTCAGCTTCGAGCAGACCTACGACGAGGTTCACGGCGACAGCGCCTCCCTGGCAGAGCTTTACGCCCTCCTCTCCAGCCTGTCCGACCTGCCGGTCCGGCAGGGGATCGCCGTCACCGGATCGGTGGATCAGCAGGGACAGGTGCAGCCGGTAGGCGGAGTGACCCATAAAATCGAGGGCTTCTTCCGGGTCTGTAAAGAGCGGGGACTCACCGGCGATCAGGGGGTCATCATCCCTGCCGCCAACTGTCGCAACCTGATGCTGCACAAAGAAGTGGTCCAGGCTGTGGCGGAAGGGAAGTTCCACATCTACCCCATCTCCAGGGTGGACGAGGGGATCGAGCTGCTTACAGGAGTGCCAGCCGGAGAACGGGACGAGAGGGGAGAATTTCCCGAAGGCACGGTCCACGCCCGCGCGCTGGCCCGGCTGAAGGAACTGGCCCGGGGGCTGGAGCAGGGGGGGGAAAAGAGGAAAAAAGAGGAAGAGGCAGGGGAACAGGAGACGGGGAAGCTATTGTGAGCTGGAGGAGGCCCTCCCTGATCCTTCTGATCCTGGCCGCCGGCTTCTTCTGGCGCGTGCTGGTCATGCCGGACGGCTTCATCTACCGTCCCAACAGCCTCTATTCCGACCTGACCATCACCCACTGGCCCAACGCGCTTTTCATCCGCCGCTCGCTGGCGGAATGGGGCCAGCTCCCCTTCTGGCGACCGCTGATTCTCGGCGGACAGCCCTTTGCCGCCAACCCTCTCTCCGGCCTCTGGTATCCTCCCTGCTGGTTGCTTCTGGTTCTCCCGCTGACCCCCGCTTTCAACCTGCTCTTCGTCCTCCACACCGCCTGGGCGGGATGGGGCGCCTACCGGCTGGCACGGGCGATGGGGGCCTCGTCGGCCGGGGGGATGCTGGCGGCGCTGATCCTGATGTTCGCCCCTAAGGGGCTGGCCCACCTGGCTGCAGGCCACGTGGGGCTGTACTGCGCCTGGGCCTGGCTGCCGTGGACCCTCTGGGCGGTCCGGCGGCTGGCAGAACGGGCCGGGCCGGTGGATATGGCAACGACGGCGGTGGCGACGGCGATGCTGATCCTGGCCGACGTGCGATTGGGATTTTACGGGGGGATCGCCGCGGCGGGGTACTGGTTGCTACACCATACACAGTATGCAAAACGGGTTCCGTATAGCGTGTTGCGTGGCCTGTCGTTCGCCCTGGGCGCGGCCCTGCTGGCGGGGGCGCTGGTGGCGGTGCAGATGGTGCCTCTGGCGGCGGTGGCAGGTCGGCTCAACAGGGGCGGGCTGAGCCTGGAAGAGAGCGGGGTCGCCTCTCTGCCGCCCCGTTATCTGCTGGGACTGCTGGTGGCCGACCACGGGGGGTTCCAGGAGTGGATGACCTACGTGGGGGCGGTCGGGTTGCTGCTGGCAGGGGTGGGCCTGGCCCGGTGGCGGGTTCGGGAGCGGTGGTGGTTCGGGCTTGCAGCAGCGGCGGCCGTCTATTCCCTGGGCATCTACACCCCCCTCTACGGCCTGCTTTACCGGCTGCTCCCCCCGCTGGCCTGGCTGCGGGGGCCGGCGCGGGCCTGGTTCCTGGTGATAGCAGCGGTGGGGATGCTTGCCGCCCAGGGGCTGACGGCACTGGAGGGCGGCCACAAGGGTCGCCCCTGTGGCCTGGCGGCGGTGGGTTTGGCAACAGCAGCGGCGGCCGGCGGGGTCGGCGGACTGGTCCTCCGTCTGCCAGCCAGCGTCGTGGCGGCAGCGGTAGTCTGGCCGGTGGGCGGGCTGCTCATCCTGCTCCGGGCCAGCGGCCGGTTGCGCGGTTCCCTCTTCGCCAGCCTGACCCTCCTCCTGGCCCTGGCCGACCTGTGGGTTGTGGGCTTCACCCTCTACCGGGTCCGCCCGGCGGAGGAGGTGCTGGCAGAGGGACGGGCGGCGGCAGCGTGGCTCGCAGCCCAGCCCCGTCCCTTCCGGGTGTATTCCCCCAGCTACTCCATCCCCCAGCAGACCGGGGCGACCTACGGGATCGAGACGGTGGACGGAGTGGACCCCTTCCAGCTGGCCGATTACGTTACCTTCATGCAGGCCGCCACCGGGGTCGCCCTGCCGGGCTACAGCGTCACCGTGCCGCCATTTCCAGAGGGGTTACCCCCGGAGGAGATGCTCCTGGCCCACCGGGATGTGATACCCGACCTCGAACTGCTCGGGCTTTTGAACGTCCGCTACCTGGCAGCAGCCTACCCGATGGAGGCGGAAGGGCTGACGCCGCTGGGGGAGCGGGATGGCGTGTACCTCTACCGGAACGAACGGGCGCTCCCCCGGGCCTTTGTGAGAGGGGCGCTGGGACGCGGAGACGGAGAGGGAGAGGCACGCCTTGCCTGGTGGAGTCCCAACCGTATCGAGGTGGAGGCGGAGGGGCCGGGGCTGCTGGTGCTGAGCGAGGTCTACGACCCCGACTGGCGGGCCGAGGTGGACGGGCAACCGGCGGAGGTGGTCCGCACCGACGGCATCCTTCGGGGGGTCTACCTGGAAGAAGGACTGCACCGGGTCGTCTTCACCTACTGGCCGGGCGGGCTGGGGCCGGGCATCGCCCTGACGGCGGCGGGATGGGTATGTGTGGCGGCGCTCTGGGCAAGACACAGGGGACGGGTAAGATGAAGGCTGTGCAGAAGGCTCTGCTCTGGCTGGACACCCGCCATCTGGCGGTGGCGATCCTTTTTGTGGGGCTGTTCGCGATGGCAGTCCGTGCCCCCACCGACACCGACACCTGGTGGCATCTGGCAGCCGGCCAGCTGACCCTGGAGGAGGGCCACATCCTCCAGGCCGATCCCTTCTCCCACACCCGGTACGGCTCTCCCTGGGTCAACCATAGCTGGCTCAGCCAGGTCATCCTCTACTGGCTGTTCGACCGCTTCTCCTACGCCGGGCTGGGGCTGTGGATGGGAGCAGTGGTGGCCGGAACGTTTGTGCTCGTCTATTTGCAGATGGAGGGGGACCCCTTCACCAGGTCCTTTATCGTCGTCCTGGCAGCGGCGACATCGGCGGTGATCTGGGTGGCCCGGCCCCAGCTCCTCTCCTTCCTCCTGACCGCCGCCGTCGGCTACCTCCTCTACCTCTACAAATGGCGAGGGGTCAATCGGCTCTGGCTCCTCCCCCCGCTTTTCGTCCTCTGGGTCAACCTCCACGCCGGGTATGCGCTGGGCTTTATGCTGCTGGCAGCCTTCGTCGCCGGGGAGGCGCTCAACCTGCTGCTGGCCCGGTTCGCCCCTGGCGACGATCCCACAGTGGGGTGGCGGGGGATCGGGTGGGTGGTCGGAGCGGCGCTCCTCTCGGCGCTGCTTCTGGCAGTCAACCCGAACACCACCCGGATGTGGACCTACTATCTGGAGACGGTGCGGATCGGGGTTCTGCAGGATTTTATCCAGGAGTGGCAGTCGCCGGACTTCCATCCTCTCCACACCCAGCCCTTTATCTGGCTGCTTCTGGCCACGCTGGCAGCAGTGGGGTTCTCCGGCCGTCGCATAGATGGGACCGATCTGGCGATGGTGGGGCTGTTCGCCTACGCGGCGCTCCTTGCCGGGCGGAACATCGCGCCGTTCGCGCTGGTGACCGCGCCGGTCCTCAGCCGCCACGCCGCTGCCGCCCTGGCCCGCTGGGGATGGAAAGGCCCCCGCCGCGCCCTCCTCGACCTCCGCGCCCGCACTGTCCTGGGGGCGGTCAATCTCTGGCTGCTATTCCTGCTCATCGGGCTGGCCGTGGTCAAGGTGCGCATCCCGCTGACGGCCGCCTTCAACCAGCGGCAGCAGCAGGAGAGCCTGCCAGCAGGAGCGGTGGCGTGGATCCAGGAAAACCGCCCCGAAGGGAAGATGTTCAACCACTACAATTGGGGCGGGTATCTGATCTGGCGGCTGTGGCCCGAATACCGGGTTTTCGTGGACGGACGGACGGACCTCTACGGGGATGCCTTTCTACGTGAATACCTGGAGATCCAGAGCGGAGGACCACGTGCCCTGGCATTGCTGGATCAGTACGGCATCTCCTTCGTGGTCACAGCTACCGACGACGGGCTGAGCCGGAAGCTGGGCTGCCTGGGGGGATGGTCCCTCGCCTACCGGGATAACCTGGCAACGGTCTGGGTGCGGAGTCGCTAGCCTGTGGGGAGCAACCCTCACCCCTCCCCTCCCCCGCGCGGCGGGAGTGACACTCACCCACCCCCGCCCGCCTGCGGCGGGCGCCCCCTCTCACTAGTACCTTAGTACCCCTTGATAGGCTCCTGCGGCCATGTTATACTGAATGTAACCTTTCCTTCACCGTATTTCCGGTCAGTCGCCCGTACTCCGGTTGCATTCATCGCCTGCCTGCTACGGGCATTCTTTATGTATACGGATCGAATCCTTACTTTAAGGCATCATCACACACAAGGAGCTGTGATGCCGGAGGGCGGAGATGGTTGAGCGTGGGGTCTGGAGGTTTGTTCTCGCATTGGGATTGGCGCTCGTTGGCGTATTGACGCTTTCGGGACTGCTGGCCGGCCCCCAGGGAGAAGTCCATGCAGCCTGGACCTCTCCCTCCGGGGGGCCTGCTGCACCCCCTCCTGCTGCCCTCTACGGCCTGGATCAGGAGAGGCAGGGGTTTCCCCCTGCCGCTCCTTTATTTCAGGCCAGCGCAGTCATCACCGTCTGCAATAGCGGCTGCCCCTACACCTCCGTTCAGGCAGCCGTGAGTGCTGTCGCCCCCGGGGGCATCGTTAAGGTCGCCCAGGGGGTCTATACAGATACCGATAGCAGCGGGCATGTCGTCCATATCACCGGGAACCTCACCCTCCAGGGAGGCTACACCCTCACCAACTGGTCCTATCCGGACCCGGCCCGCTACCCCACGCTGCTGGATGGGGAAGGCAGTGCCCAGGTAGTCTACATCGAAGAGGGGGCCACTGCCGTTGTTGAGGGATTCCACATCCGCAACGGGTACGTCATCACCGACGGCGCGGGGGTCTACATCGCAGGAGGCACGTCCATCCTGCGCCGCAATCAGGTCTACAGCAACACGGCGCGTAACAGCGGCGGTGGTGTCTACATCGCGGGGGGCGGGCCGACGCTGGAGAACAACCTCATCTACAACAATGTGGCAGACCGCAAACGGGGTGGCGGCCTTTACATCGCCGGAGGGACGCCGCTGCTCCAGCACAGCCTCCTTTATGGCAACCAGGCCAGCAGCGAGGGGGGCGGCATCTACATCGCCAGCGGTGCACCGGTGATCAGCGCCACTATCGTGGTCAGCAACTCCGCTGCGGCCGGCGGTGGCCTCTACGTCTATGGCGGCACGCCGCTCCTGGATTACAACGATGTCTGGGGCAACCTCAACCAGGACTACGTGGGGGTCTCCCCGGGAAGCCACAGCATCTCCGACGACCCGCTCCTGGTGGACCCGCCGGGGGCGGACTTCCACCTCCAGGCCGGTTCGCCCTGCATAGACCAGGTGCCGATCACCCAGACGGTGAGCCTGGACTACGAGGGCCGGGCCCGCCCCTTCGGAGAGCGGTCCGACATCGGCGCCCACGAGTTTTACACCGGCACCTGCTTTGCCCGGGTGAACGCCGGGCGGGTCTACACCGCTGTCCAGGCGGCGGTGGACGCGGCCGGCAACGGCGGGATCGTCCGTGTGGCCGGCTATTGCGCGGGGGTGGAGGTGCGGGCCGGGATCAGCCAGACCGTCTACATCAGCAAGGGGCTCACCCTTCAGGGCGGCTATACCCTCACCAACTGGTCGGACCCCGACCCAGGCCAGAATCCCACCACCCTGGACGCCCAGGGGCTGGGACGGGTGATCTACGTGAACAGCCCGAACCCGGTGACCGTGGAGGGGTTTCGCCTCTCTAACGGCGATACCGGCGACTCCTTCGGCATAGCCGACAACGGCGGCGGCCTGTACGTTGCTGGAGGCCGCCACACGATCCGATATAACGACATCTATAGCAACGTGGCCAGCGGCAATGGCGGGGGCGTCTACATCGCCAGCGCTGCCGAGGTGTACGGGAACCGGGTTTACAGCAACACCGCCAGGGGCAACGATTTCGCCAGCGGCGGCGGCGGCGGCCTGTACATCGGGAACGCCAGCGCGCTGGTGCACGATAACGACATCTACGCCAACGGGTCCACCGGGGGGGATGACGGCGGCGGTGGGATCTGCATAAGAGCTGATGCCACAGTATGGAATAACACCGTCTACAGCAATCAGTCCACTTATGGAGGCGGCATCTTCGTCTACGATGCAGCCGCCACGGTGCGGTGGAACGCCGTCTACAGGAACGTGGCAAACGGAGAGGGGGGTGGCCTTTATGTACGGCTCCTCTCAACAGGGGCGGTGGTCGAGTATAACACGATCTACAGCAATACATCCCAGGGAGGCACGAGAGGCGGAGGAGGCATCTACTCCGAAGGGAATACCTCCCACGGACCGGCGATCCGATACAACACTATCAGCAGCAACACGGCCAGTCTGGACGGGGGCGGCATCTATGCGCGAGAGTACTCGCTGATCCAGGGCAACGTCCTCTTCAACAACTCGGCCACCAACGGCGGCGGGATCGCTGTCACTACAGCCGTTGACGGCAATCCGGGGCCTGCCATCGAGCGAAACCGGGTCTATGGAAACTCCGCTGGTACGGCCGGAGGGGGTATCTGGACCGGGAGCAACGATCAGGCGACGATTCAGAACAACCTGATCTACGGAAACACCGCCAACGGCGGGATTTATCTCGGCTACACCGCGCTGGTACAGAACAACACCGTCTATGGGAACACGGGAAACGGCATCCGCCGTGTATTGGGCTCCCCAACCGTACGCAACAACATCGTCGTCAGCAACACCGGCTATGGCCTGTATGGCTCCGTCTCCTGCACCTACTGCGATGTGTGGGGGAACGGGAGCGGCAACTACGGAGGAGGGGCATCTGCCGGAACAGGCTCTTTCTCCGCCAATCCCCTCTTTATGAGTCCCGGCGTGGACTTCCACCTCCAGGCCGGTTCCCCCTGCCGGGACACGGCCGATCCAGATAACTACTCCTTGCTGGACCACGACGGCTACGCCCGTCCCTTCGGCACCCGCGCCGACATGGGGGCCTATGAGTTCTACACCGGCGCCTGTTTTGCCCAGATCGCCGGCGCCAGCCGGGTCTATACCTCGGTCCAGGAGGCAGTGGACGAAGCGGGTACGGCGGGGCTGGTCATGGTGGCGGGCTACTGCGCCGGGGTGGAGGAACGGGAAGGCATGAGCCAGACCGTCTACCTCAGCGGTGCTCTCACACTCCGGGGCGGCTACACCCTTACCAACTGGATCAGCCCCACCGCCCTCACCACCCTCGATCCCCAGGGAGCGGGACGGGGCGTCTATATCACCGGCACCGACGCCATCACTGTCGAGGGGTTCCTGATCCGTGGCGGTAGTGGCATCTCAGGCGGCGGCCTCTACATCGCTGCCCCCCTCAGCCCCACGGTCCAGAACCTCATCTTCTACAGTAACACCGCCTCCTACGGCGGCGGGCTGGCCACTGTGGGGGGCAACCCGCGCATTTTCAACGCCACCTTCGTCTCCAACACCGGGACGGTGGCCGGAGGTGGCGTTTACCTTTCCGGCGGCAGCCCCATCATCAGCAACTCCATCTTCGTCGGCAACAGCACGGGCGGCATCTGGGCCAGCGGCGCCACCCCTTCCCTGGCCTACAACGACGTCTGGCAGAACCAGGGCGGGGGGTATGTGGGCACATCCCCCGGCGCGACTGACTTTTCCACCGACCCGCTGTTTCAGGACCCCGCCGGGGAGGATTTCCACCTCCGGGCCGACTCCCCCTGCATCCACACCGGCGACCCGAACACGGGGGTAACGCAGGATGTCGAAGGGGATCCACGTCCGCTGGGACGGGGGTACGATGTCGGCGCCGATGAGAGCGCCAGCTACCCCGACGTGCTCTTTACACCCGACCGGCAGGCCAGCGGCACCCCTGGCCTTGCCGTCGTCCATATCCACTTCCTGACCAACACCGGCAGCGTCACCAGCTCCTTCGACCTCACCCACTCCCTTACGGTGAGCGGGACAGGGGAATGGAGCGTGGCATATCCCCCCGTCCTCACCCTCGCCCCCGGCGCAGGCACCCCTGTGCCGGTCACCGTCAGCGTGCCCGCCGGGGCGATCAGCGGCACCTATGCCCTCGTCGTCCTCACCGCCACCTCCGGCATCAACCCGACCATCTACGACGTGGTGACCAATACCACCGTCGTCAACTGGAACCCGGGAGTAGGGGTGACGCCGACCTACGCCGAACATCTCAACCCCGGTTCCGTCGTCACCTACGGGCACACGGTCCGTAACACCGGCAACGCCACCGACACCTTCAACGTGGCCTGGACCAGCAGCCGGGGATGGACGGAGGCGGTGACCCCCACCCTGTTTGCGAACCTCGGGCCGCAGGGGACCGCTTCCCTGTGGGTCCGCGTGGTGATCCCGGCCACTGCCCCTGGCGGCCTGACCGAGACGACGGTCATCACCCTCTCCAGCCCCACCAGCGGCGTCCGCACGGTGATCACCGACACGTTCGAGTCGAACCACACGGTGGGCGATCGGTACGTCTCCACGCTCGGCAACGATACGCTCAACAACTGCCGGGTCTACACCACGCCGTGCCGCACCATCGCCCACGCGGTGGAACAGGCGGCCAGCGGCGACGTGGTCAAAGTGGCGGCAGGCGTTTATTATGAACACGACCTGACACTCAACAAGAACGTGGTGCTGCGGGGCGGGTATTTGACCACCAACTGGGAGCGTTCCGACCCTCAGGCAAACCCCACCATCATTGACGCACAGGGGTTGGGGCGCGTGCTCTACATCTTCGGCCAGCCGACGGTGGAGGGATTTACGCTCCGGGGAGGCTCGACGGCCGGCTCCGGCGGCGGAATCTACATCTTCAGCCTCGGCTCCCCTATCATCCGATCCAACATCATTACCGGCAACTCCGCCAGCATCTACGGCGGCGGCATCTATAACGAACAGGGGAACGCCATCATAGATCGAAACGTGCTGGCCTTCAACGTCGCCGACCGGGGCGGCGGGTTCGCCAGCGCGTCCGGTCAGCCGGGTTTCTGGAACAACGCGGTGTACGGGAATATGGCCGGGTCGGACGGTGGGGGCGTCTACGCTGCGGGCGGCAGCCCTCGCATCTGGCACGACACGGTCTATGACAACTCCGCTGGCCGGGGCGGAGGGGTCTTCCTGGCAGGCGGAAGTGCCGTGGTAAGCAACTCCGTCGTCGTCTCCAACACCGCCCTCATCACCGGCGGCGGCATCTACAGCCAGACAGCCAGCGCACGGGTGGATTACAACGATGTCTGGAGCAATGCAGGCGGCGACTACGCCGGCCTCGACGGCGGTCCCCATTCCATCTCGGCCGATCCCCTCTTCGTGAACGCGCTGGCGGCCAACTTCCACCTCCAGGAAGGCTCCCCCTGCATTGACAGGGGGGACAGGACAGCAGTGGCGCAGGATGTGGACGGACAGCCGCGCACGATGGGGGACGCCCCCGATATGGGGCTGGACGAGTTCGTCCGGCCCGGTGTGGCCCTGGAGCCGGACCGCGCCGGAACCGGCCTGCCGGGTGAGGTCCTCTTTTACACCCACACCGTGACCAACACCGGCACCTACACCGACACCTTCCACCTCTCCCTCTCCGGCTGGGGCTCCATCGTCGGCCCCTCCCAGTTCGCCCTCGGTGCAGGCTTCACCCGGACGGTCCAGGTGCGGGTCAGCATCCCCACCGGGGCCCTCAGCGGCACGGTGGGCACCACCGTGCTCACCGCCACCTCCACCATCCATCCCGCCGTCTTCGATACCGTTGTGGACAGCACCACCGTCGGCCTGCTCGGCGGCCTACTGCTGGAGCCGGACCGCGCCCGCGAGGTGGCCTCGGCCCCACCGGAGACCGTCGCCGTGGTCTACACCCACTTCCTGACCAACACAGCCAACTATACCGACACCTTCGACCTGACCGGGACCAGCAGCCAGGGCCTGGAGGTCTCGGTCGCCCCGACGGTCGCCACCCTCGGCAGCGGGGTATCCACCACCGTCCATGTCACCGTCACTGTCCCGGCTATCCCCACCGACACCGTGCTGATAGACACCACCCTGGTCACCGCCACCTCCCGGACGGTCATCACCCTCTCCGACACGGTGACCGATACCACCTGCATCAACCGGCGTCCAGGGGTGGCGCTGACGCCCGACCGGACAGCCACTGTCCCACCGGGCCAGGCCGTTACTTACAGCCATACCCTCACCAACACCGGCAACACCACCGATACCTTCACCTTCACCTTCTCCAGCAGCCAGCGCTGGAACGTGCAGGTCCCGACTCCGCAGACGCTGGGCCCCGGCCTCTCTACCACCGTGTGGGTGACCATCCCGGTCCCTGCCGGCACGCTCAGCAACACAGTGGACACCACCGTCGTCACCGCCACCTCCGCCATCAGCCCCGCCATCGCCGCCCGCGTAGTGGACACCACCACTGTCCGGCAGGCCCCCGGCCTGCTGTTCAGACGGGCGACCGATTGCCTGGGGCTTTGTGTGACCTCCCCTCCCTCCACCACGCTTGGCTACCTATTCGTCCTGACCAACACCGGCAACTACACCGACACCTTCGACCTGACCGGGGCCAGCAGCCAGGGGTGGGGCCTGATGCTCACCCCCCCGGAGACGACGCTGGCCCCCGCGCAGGGGACAGGAATCATCGCCTGGCTGGATGTGCCCAGCACGACCGAAAGGTTGACGGATGTCACCGTCGTCACCGCCACCTCGCGGGCTGATAACTCCGTCCGGGACGATGCCTCCTATACCACCCGCGTCAACTGGAACGTCAGCGTGGCGCTGGAGCCGGACCGGACCGGCAACCTCATCGTGGGCAACACCATCCGCTACACCCACACGGTCACCAACACGGGTGAGGAGACCAACACGATTGACCTGGACTGGTCGAACCTGGATGGGTGGAAGGTCAAGGTGAATCCATCCTCGATCTCCAACCTCGGGCCGGGGGACACGGCGACGGTCGAGGTGGAGGTCACCGTCCCGTCCGGCATCACCGACGCGACGAACCAGACCGTCATCACCGCCACCACGGTGTTCTATTGCCGTGCGCTCGACTTTGCAGTGGACACCACCCGGGTCACTCGCCCGGCCGTGACGCTCTTCCCCGACTACAACCTGAGCGGGATGCCGGGCACGGTCGTCACCTACACCCACGTGCTCAGCAACAGCGGCGCAGTGACCGACACCTACACCCTTACCTACAGCTCCAGCCTGGGGTGGTCCGCCTCGGTCACGCCGACCACCGTCTACAGCCTCCCACCGGGGTCGGCCACGCTGGTCACCGCGAGGGTCACCGTGCCGATGGTGATGAGCAACACCTCTGACCTCCTGGTCATCACCGCCACCTCCCAGTACACCGACACCATCTTCGACACCGCCCGCGACCGGACAACCGCCGCCTACCTCCCCGGCGCGGTGCTGGCGCCGGACCGGAGCGGCCAGGCGGATGCGGGCGGCTTCACCTCCTACACCCATACCCTCACGAACACCGGCAACTATACCGACACCTTCTACCTGAGCACCTGGAGCGAATTCGGCAACGCCCTGGTAGAGCCAGCTATGGTAGAGCTGGGGCCAGGGGAGGCGTACAGTCCTGTCGTCGTCACGGTCCTCCTCCCCCATCACGCGGCAGCCGGGGAGATCGAAAAGACGGAAGCGATCGTCTCCTTCGCTGGCCAGCAGGCGGTGGCGCTGGATTTCACCCAGGTCAACCCGATCACCGGCACCCGGTACGTCGCACCCGGCGGGACAAATGAGAACAACAACTGCACCATCCCCATTGACTACGGCCCCTGCGCCACGCTCCAGCACGCCGTGGACCAGGCAAGCAGCGGCGATGAGGTCCGGGTCGCCCAGGGGGTCTACACCGATGTCCACGCCCTCAACGGCATCACCCAGGTGGTCCGGGTGGATAAGAGCCTCACCCTGCGGGGGGGATACACGCCCGAAGACTGGAACGCTCCCGATCCGGTCGCCCATCCGACGGTGCTGGACGCGGGCGGACAGGGCCGGGTGGTCTATCTGATCGGGACAGAGATCACCGTCACGCTCGAAGGCTTCCACCTGCGGCACGGGTATGCAGGGGGGATGGACAACGCTGGAGCTGGCCTGTACGTGGCCGCCGGCGTGGCGCCGACGATCCGCTGGAACTGGATTTACAGTAACACCGCCGCAGGCAACGAGAGCAAAGGCGGTGGGGTATATTATGGCGGAACGGGCAGCCCCCTGATAGAAGGGAATACCATCTACTCCAACACAGCGGAGGACGGCGGCGGCCTCTACCTGGCGGGCGGCAGCCCCCAGGTGTGGAACAACGTCCTCTACGGGAACACAGCCACCAAACAGGGCGGCGGCCTCTACGCGGGCGGCAGCCCCCAGGTGTGGAACTCCACCTTGTATTCCAACACGGCGGAGGACGGCGGTGGCCTCTACCTCCTCGGCGGCGCGCCGGTGGTAAGCAATACCATCGTCGCCAACAACTATGCCACGGCGACCGGCGGCGGCCTCTATCAGGACGGCGGCTCGCCGGCGCTTGCCTACAACGACGTCTGGGGCAACGTCCCCAACAACTACTTCGGAGCCTCCGCCGGCCCCGGCAGCATCTCCGCCGATCCCCGCTTCACCGACCCGACGGCCCCCGACCTCCACCTCACCCGCGCCTCCCCCTGCATTAACGCCGGCGACCCCGCCACCCCGCTGAGCCAGGACCGGGACGGAGCGCCCCGCCCGCAGCTTGGGGGCTACGACATCGGCGCTTACGAGTACGGACTGATAGGGACCGTCCACGCGCCAGCCGCTGCCGACCCCGGCGGGCTGATCACCTGCACGGTGGCCGTGACCAACGTCGGCCCCTTCCAGTGGACCATCCCGGTGACCGATCCGCTTCACCCCTATCTGGACTTCGTCTCCCTCACCTCGACGGTGGGATCCGGGGAGTACGTGACCGCCGCTCACACCGTCTCCTGGACCGGCCCGGTGGCGGGCAACAGCACGGCCTACATCACCTTCACCGCCCGCATCACCGACTGGGTGGCCGCCGGAACGGCTATCGCCAACCAGGCCTGGGTGGATCACGGCGCGACCGACGCGGTGACGACGAGCGTCAACGCGCTCCCCGGTGTTCGGTATGTGGCGGTGACGGGCGAGGACACCGATAACAACTGCCTGATGGCGTGGCGGCCCTGCCGGACGGTGCAGTGGGGCGCAGACCAGGCACTGGCCGGAGATGAGGTCCGCGTGGCAACAGGAACCTACACCGACACCCTCGGCGCCGGACAGGTGGTCAGCCTCTCCACTTCCATCTCCCTCATCGGCGGCTACACCTCCACCACCTGGACCTGCAACCCGGAAGCCTACCCCACCCACCTGGACGGAGAGGGCACCGCCCGCCCGGTCCTCATCACCGGCCCCGCCACCGTGACCCTGGCAGGCTTCCACATCCTC
>JBDOIF010000026.1:0-1072 GCA_041082215.1 Anaerolineae bacterium | reverse complement strand
CGCTGGACCGGCAACTGGGGTTGAGGGATCAACACTGGAGTGAGGGGGTGGTGAAGGAAGTGGTTTGGTTGAGTGCGCTGATGCCTTATGAGCAGGTGGCGGAGACGTTGGAAAGGGTCGGGCAGATTCCCATTTCAGATTCTACCGCCTGGCGTCTGGCGCAGGAGCGAGGGGAGCAATTTCGGCAGTGGGAAGAGGCGGAGTGGCGGGCTGCGAATGCTCTTCCATCTGAGGAGGGGGTGTCTGAGCGACGTGGGCCGGGGAAGGGGAAACGGATGGGGGTGGCGATGGATGGGGGGATGATCCATATTCGTGGGGAGGGGTGGAAGGAAGTGAAGGTGGGGACCGTCTTTGAGGTGGGGCGGCGGCAGGTGGTGGATAGAGCAACCGGGGAGCGGGTTGAAGTGGGCCGTGCGGTGCAGCAGAGTTATGTGGCCTATCTTGGAGGGCCGGAGGAGTTTGGGGAGCGGTTGTGGGCCGAAGCCGGCCGGCGCGGTTGGGAAGAGAGTTTGGAGACCGAGGTATTAGGGGACGGAGCGGCCTGGATTTGGAATCTGGCGGCGGATCACTTCTACGACAGTCGCCAGGTAGTGGACTGGGATCACGCCCGGGAGCACCTGGCCTGTGCGGCCGGCCTCTTGAAGGGGGAAGGGACAGAGGAAGCCCGGCGCTGGCTGCAGCAGCGGGAGACCACGCTGTATCAGGGGCATGCCACTCGGATTGCTCAGGAGTTAGAAGGGGAAGCAGAGAGGAGAACGCAACAGGCGGAGGAACTGCGCCGGGAGGCCGGTTATTTCCGTAACAACGCGCGGCGGATGAACTATTATGGAGATGCGGGAGGAGGGATGGGTCATTGGCAGTGGCGTGGTGGAGAGTGGCGTCAAACAATTCAAAGCACGCTTTGCCGGCCCGGGGATGCGCTGGAGCCGTATCGGCGCAGAGCGTCTTCTGCCGGTTCGGGCTGCCGTGATGAGCCAGCGCTTCGACCAAATCTGGTCAGAAATCTATGCCCCGCCATAGAACTGAAATGCACCTCCTGGGGAAAGATATGTCCCATTGGGGAACGGGAACA
>JBDOIF010000009.1:0-3067 GCA_041082215.1 Anaerolineae bacterium | reverse complement strand
GGCTGCGAGGCCTGTAACTGGGTGGAGCAGCAGGCCGTCGCCGCGCTGGAGGTCCTGGCCGAGGAGATACCGGACCTGGAAGCGACCATCCAGCACGTTACCGACTACGCGGAGATTACCAGATACCCGATCCTCTTCACACCGGGCTTGGTGGTCAACGAGAAACTGGTCTGCGCCGGGCGCATCCCGAAGGTGGAGGAAGTGGTGGCCTGGCTGCGGGAGGCGCTGGACGGCGCCGGAGGAATAAAGATAAGGTGACTGTCACCTGTATGACCCGCTACGGCTCCCATCCGTGCGTCGTACGTCGGACATCTGGAATGTCCATATCCTACTCAATCTCAACAGGAGGTACTCTGCAATGACCGAAGTCACAACGACCCGTGAACGGGCCATCGCTCGCCGTCCGGGGGTGGCCCAGCGTCTCTCTCTGCTGGACCGGTATCTGACGCTGTGGATTTTCCTGGCCATGGCGGTCGGTGTGGGGCTGGGGTATCTCTTCCCGGCCGCGGTCCAGTCCTTCAACCAGGCCGTCTCGGTGGGGACGACCAACATTCCCATCGCCATCGGCCTGATCCTGATGATGTACCCACCGCTGGCGAAGGTCCACTACGAGGAACTGGGGGACGTCTTCCGCAACTGGCGGGTCCTGGGCCTCTCGCTGATCCAGAACTGGGTCATCGGGCCCGTCCTGATGTTCGTCCTGGCCATCCTTTTCCTGCGGAACTATCCGGAGTACATGGCCGGGCTGATCCTCATTGGGCTGGCCCGCTGCATCGCGATGGTCATCGTCTGGAACGAACTGGCCCAGGGCGACACGGAGTACGCGGCGGGGCTGGTAGCCTTCAACAGCCTCTTCCAGGTCTTCTTCTACAGCGTCTACGCCTACATCTTCATCACCGTTCTGCCCACCTGGTTCGGCCTGAAGGGGACGACGGTCCACGTGACCATCGGCGAAATCGCCAAAAGCGTCTTCATCTACCTGGGGATTCCTTTTATCGCCGGGTTCCTGACGCGGCTGGTGCTGATCCGCCTCCGCGGCAAGGAGTGGTACGAGACCAAGTTCGTCCCGCGCATCAGCCCGCTCACGCTGGCGGCGCTCCTCTTCACTATCGTGGTGATGTTCAGCCTGAAGGGGAACCTGATCGTGACCCTGCCGCTGGACGTGGTACGGATCGCCATCCCGCTGGTCTGCTACTTCGTGCTGATGTTCCTCATCAGTTTCTGGATGGGCCACCGCATCGGCGCGACCTATCCGCAGACAACGACCATTGCCTTCACCGCGGCCAGCAACAACTTTGAACTGGCCATCGCGGTGGCAGTTGCGGTCTTCGGGATTGCATCGGGGCAGGCCTTCGCAGCGGTCATTGGGCCGCTGATTGAGGTGCCGGTGATGATCGGGCTGGTGAACGTTGCCTTTGCGCTGGGACGGCGGCTGTTTGGCGCGCAGTCGGATGTGGCGGTGGCGAGGTGAGATGAGGTGACAGTCACCTCAAAGGTGATTGTCATCTTCCGCTCGTGGGTAGGAATGTTCCGCAAAGGAGGTTAGAGCAATGGCTGCAGAAAAGGCGCCGTGGTATCGGACCCAAATCGTCACACTGGTGTTGCTGGTCATCGTTGCAGCGGTCGTCATCTGGGCGGCGCTGGCCGGACAGACGGCAGAAGGACAGCCGCCCATCGGGGTCGGGCGGGGGATTCTCCTGCTGGTGGTGGGCTTCTTCGCCGGGCTGCTGGGGGGCCTCATCGGCACCGGCGGCTGCAGTGTGATGCTGCCCATCATCCACTTCTGGATGGGCTTCCCGGCCTCGCTGGCGGTGGGCACCACCCTCTTCGCCGTCATCTTCACCGCCACTTCGGGGGCGTGGGGGCATCTGGTGCGGCGCAACCTGGACCGGCGTGCGGCCCTCTGGCTGGGCGGCGGGGGCGTCCTGGGTGTGCTGCTGGGCTCCTGGCTCTTCACCTTCCTGGCCGCACACCAGGCGCTCCTGGGGCTGGTCCTGGGCGTGCTCTTCCTCTGGCCCGCCATACGGATGATCTGGGAGGGCATCCAGGGCTTCACCGGCAAGGGGCCGGCAAAGAAGGAGGGTAATGAGATTCCCGGCAGCGGCTGGGGGATGGCCGTCTTCGGCTTCGTCGTCGGCATCGCCACCGGCCTGGCCGGGCTGGGCGGCGGCTACGCGCTGGTACCCGGCCTCATCTACCTCTTCTCCGCGCCCGTCTACATCACCATGGGCACCTCGCTGGCGGTGATGGTCCCGCTGGCCCTGGTGGGCGGGCTGATCAAACTGGCCCAGGGGTTTGTGGCGCTGGTGGCCGGGGGACTGCTGGGCGGCGGCACCATCATCGGCGCCCAGGTCGGCGCGGCTATCATCAAGCGCTTTAAGCCCCACACCCTCAAGTTTATCTTCGGCCTCTACTTCCTGTACGTCGCCCTCAAGTTCATCCTGGGCTACTTCGGGATTCGCATCTGGTAGGAGTTGGGGGGCTGGAGGCCTGTCCTTCAGCCACCCAGGACTTTGTAACGATGAAAAAAGGGCTGACGATTATCCTGACCGACGAGGAACTGGTGGACCTGTGCCGCATCATTCTGGACCGGGACGCCGGGGGCGCGCTGGCGTTCCTGGACCAGCACCTTAAAAAGCCGGCCCAGCAGGCACTGGAGGGCGGCTGAAAGGTCCTCATTGACGTGCCCGGTGCGGGCATCGCTGAAGTGAGAGGAAGGCTCCCATGGTGATTGACAAATACGATCTGGAAGTCTTCACGCCGCCCTGTGAGCCGGGGGCGGAGCGTTTCAGCGCCATCGCTCACCTGCCCAACGACATCCGGGAAGTCTTCCCGTACCTGAACGCCACCCTGCGCGGCGCGGTCTACCGGCCGGAGGTGCCCTCCATTCAGTGGCGGAAGGCCGGCCATTACATCACTTTCCAGCCCAATCAGATCGCCGTCAGCAACGTCGAGGACCGGGAGGCGGCGATCCGGGAGGTGGAGGGGCTGATCAAACTGGTCAACCGCACCTGGGAGCGGCGGGACGAGATCGAGCCGAGTTATGAGACCCGCCGCCGGCCAACGG
>JBDOIF010000131.1:0-1818 GCA_041082215.1 Anaerolineae bacterium | reverse complement strand
GCTTTCCCGGCTTACATGCGCAGGCTTTTCGCCTGTGCGGTTAGCTGGAATTCACCGCAGAGAACGCGGAGGGCGCAGAGATTCTGACGGTTTTCTGCAGGGATCGTTCATGATTGGTAACACTTTTGGCAACGGCTCTGTTGCCCCTTCTATGAGGTCGCTTTTGTCAAGCTCTGGTGAATAGACGCGCGGCCTCTACCGACCCTTCGGGTCGCTCTTTTCTTTAAAAACCGAGCGCAGACGGAAGCGAACCTTCCCCTGTCGGGGCAACCCCCTCCACCAAGCCGGGGACCCTCCCCGTCGGGCCAATCAGCCCTCCACCGCCTTCTATCCGTGCTGACCCACCTGGGCCAGACACCTCATACCGGATGCGTCCAGGGAGTATGCACCTGGGGAGCGGCTCCCTCTCACCCGCGGTCCCTTTCGGGAAAACCCAGGGCAAAACCGGCACGCTCCCCCCGGCCTCCCGGAGGAGGCCCGACCCCGAAGGGAGGGGAAAGTCTCTTTGTCTACGCCTTCAACTGCGCTCCGGCGGGAATCTCCCCAAACTCCAGATACCGCCACAAGGCAATCAGCAACCTCCGGGCCAGCGCCACAATCCCGATTTTGCGCTGCCGTTTGCTCCCCTTCCCGAATCGCCGCTGATACCACTGGCTCAACTCGCTCTGGGGCTGATACCGCAACCAGAGCCAGGCCAGTTCAATGGCCAGCGCCCGCAGGGAAGGATTCCCGGCCTTGCTGATGCCCTGATCTCGGCGCTCCTGGCCGCTCTGGTAGGGCAGCGGCACCAGCCCGACCAGCCCTCCCACCTCCCGGCGGTTGCGGAACTCCCGCCAGCCAAAGCACTCCACCACCAGCGGCCAGGCAATGTTCTCTCCGATGCTCCGCAACTGGAGCAACTTCCGCACCTTCTGGACATCCGGGTCGTCCGAAGTGCGGAGGAGATGGCGGCGCTGGGCCTCCAGATAGCGGATTTGCCCTTCCACAAACTGAAGGCCAGCGTACTCTATCTCCAGTCGGCGGCGCAACCCGTCCGGCAGGGGAGAGCCGTCCCAGCGCCGCACCTGGCCCAACCGCTCCAGAAAGTCGGCCCCCATCCGGAGGCGAATCCCCTGTCCGGCCAGGAGCCCCTGGATGCGGTTGAGGTAGCGAGTCCGGTCCTCCTTGAGGGTCTGCAACTGGCGGTGGAGGTGGCGTCGGTCTTCTACCGGGTCGTCGGGCACCCGCACCACGCTCCAGACCTTTTTCTCCCCGTGGTCAAAGCGGATGAGCATGGTCAGGAGCTTGACCACATCCAGGTGGTCAGTTTTCGCCCGACGGGCCTTGCGCTTGACCTCAATGCTGGCCGAGTCCACCACCAGGTTCTGGACACCGTGAGCCAGGAGGTAGCGGTGGAGCCAGAAGCCGTCGCGTCCGGCTTCGTAGCAACTGAGAACACGGGCATCCTCGGGGAGGCCGAAGCGCTGGCGGGCGCGGGCGATTTCCTGCTGGAGGGCGGAGAGGTCTCCCGCGCGGATGATGCGCTCGCGGGGTCGTTGTCCCAGCCCGACGGTGAAGCCGAGGCGCCACTTCTGGTCGCCCAGTTCAAAAGCGAGATACAGGGTGGGTTGTGGGGTCGCTTCGTTCATCGCAAATACCTCCTTCCTGATCTGAAAACGGGATAGCAGGTCTTTCACCAGAATCTTACCCGAAGCGACCCCCTTAAGCAACTCTGCTACATAGTATCTCACCCCCTTTGCCCCCCTCTCCCCATCGCTCCGCTCTGGGGAGAGGGGGGTGAAGAAAGGGATTTTTGGGCGGGCGGCTTCGCCGCCCGCC
>JBDOIF010000098.1:0-1015 GCA_041082215.1 Anaerolineae bacterium | reverse complement strand
CTTCACCTTCCTCAGCCCCGCTACCACCTTCGCCCATCCGAAGAATTCCTCCACCAGCTTCCGCCTCCGCTGGCTCACCCAGTAGCCCTCATGCCGCGTCGTCCGCCCATCCACCGCGCTCGCCCGCCCGCTGACGTTCTGCGCCACATGCGGCGTCACGTTCAGATCCTTCATCTGCTCGACAAACTCCCGCGTGTCATAGCCCCGGTCCGCCGCCACCGTCACCCGCTTCGTCCCTCCCGGAATCTCCCGCGCCATCTCCACCGCCGCCTCCCGCTCCGCCCGTCCGTATGCTTTCGTCACCCGCACATTCACAATCAGCCCGTGCCGGTTCTCCCCCAGCACGTGCCCCAGGTAGCTCAGCCTGGCCTCCCCCGTCTGGCTCTTCCTCCACAACCGCGCCTCCGGATCCGTCACCGACTCATGCGTCTCATTCCTCCGCTGCTGCCCCCGGAAGTCCACCTCCCGATTCCGCCCGCCCCCTTCCGGCTCGTTCTCATCCGGCTTCTCCCGCTTCGGCCGGAAGCTCTTCTGGCTCGCCCACGCCTCCACCATCGTCCCGTCGACCGAAAAGTGCTCGCTCGACATCAGACCCCGCTGCTTCGCCTGCCTCACAATCTCGCCAAAGAACTGCCGCGCCACATCCCCCTCCAGCAGCCGGTCCCGGTTCTTCGTAAACACCGTCGCGTGCCAGACCTCCTCGTTCATCCCCAGCCCCACGAACCACCGGAACAACAGGTTGTAGCGCAGCTGCTCGACCAGCATCCGCTCGCTCCGAATCGTGTACAGCAGCATCAGCAACTGCGCCCGCAGCAGCCGTTCCGGTGCAATCGACGGCCGCCCTACTTCTCCGTAAATCTCATCGAAGGTGTCGTCCATCCTCCGCAGCGCCTCGTCCACCATCGCCCGGATCGGCCGCAGCGGGTGATCGGCCGGCACCACGTCCTCGAGGCTGGCGTACAGGAACATCTCTTGCTGCTGACGGTCTTCTCCTCTCATGGCGTCCCTACACCAG
>JBDOIF010000087.1:0-1436 GCA_041082215.1 Anaerolineae bacterium | reverse complement strand
GTAGAGGAGACGCAATTTCCCCTTAGGCTTGCTGGGGTCTTTGTAGTCCTGAGGATAGTAAAAGACCCCGCCTTCCAGCAGGTTGCGGTGAAAGTCGGCAACCAGCGAGCCAATGTAGCGGCCGGAGAGCGGCTTGCGGGGATTCTCCTCGTCCATCCCCTGCAGCCAGCGGGTAAACCGCCGCACACCCTCACTCCAGTACTTCTCATTGCCCTGGTTGACGCTGTAGTACTTGGGCTCTGCCGGGATGTGAATGTTCGGATGGGAAAGCAGAAACTCTCCCACGCCCGGGTCCAGGGTGAAACCGTGCACCCCGTTGCCTGTCGTGTAGACCATCATTGTACTGGAGCCGTAGATGATATAGCCAGCTGCTGCCAGGTCCCGTCCCGGCTGGAGACAATCCTCTACCGTCCCCGGACCGGCGGGAGTGCGGCGGCGGTAAATGCCAAAAATTGTGCCGATACTGGCGTTCACGTCAATATTGGAGGACCCATCCAGAGGGTCAAAGACCAGGACATACCGGCCTGTGGGGTAGCCCTCGGGGATGGGGATGATGTCCGGCTCTTCCTCGGAGGCCATCACCGCCAGCCGGCCCGTGTAGGAGTTCATGCGGATGATGGTCTGGTTGGCGAAAACGTCCAGTTTCATCTGCGCTTCGCCCTGGACGTTGGTCTTGCCTGCCAGGCCGAGAATCTGGACCAGGCCAGCGCGGGAGGTCTCGCGGGCGATGATTTTGGCCGCCAGCGCGATATCATAGAGGAGGCTGGTGAAGACGCCGGTCGCCTCCGGGTAGGCCCGCTCCTGCTCCAGGATATGCCGTTCTATGGTGATAATTTCCTCGGGCATCGGCTCATCCCATGTACCAGACCCATTTGGAGCCGCGCATATCGCGGATGATGTCGGTCGTGGAAAGGATGCCCAGAGGGGTGCCGTCCTCGTCCACGACCAGGAGACGGTGAATCCGGCTCTCCAGCATCTTCTTCGCCGCCTCGGCCACCGGTGCCTCTTTGGAGATGGTGACGACGCCCCGGGTCATGACATCGGCCGCGCGAATCCGGCTCAGGTCCTCCCCATAGTGAGCGATGGCGTCGGTGTGAGAGACGACCCCCAGGGGCTGGGTTCCCTCTCCCTCGGCAACGATGATGGCGTGGATGTCGGTATCGGCCATCACCCGCACCACTTCCTGGAGGGGAGTGTCGGGCTTGCAGAAGATGACGCCTTTGTGGTAGATGTCTCGGACCAGATGTTGGGCCATGGGAAACCTCCTGAAGGATTACAAAAATTCTACCTGTGCGGTTAGCAGAAAATGCTTTCAGAATGCCCCTCCCCCCTGCCCCCTCCCCGTTGCCGCTGTGCGGGAGACCCTCACTCCTCCCCGGCCCCTCCCCTCTCCCGCAAACGGGCGAGGGGAGGGGATGATGAGGGGGATTTGGGGG
>JBDOIF010000083.1:0-36765 GCA_041082215.1 Anaerolineae bacterium | reverse complement strand
CACCCCATCCCACCGCCCTTCGACCGCCCCCTGCCAGAGGAGAACAACGAGCAGGACCCCCAGCCCCACACCGCCCAGCAGATTGTGGCTCAAGACAAGTGCCGCAATACTAATTGCAGAACCGGCCAGCGCGCGCCAGCCGCCCTTTTTGATCAGCTGTTGCAGGAAGAAGAGAGTTGGCGGCAAAAGCCCCACAGCGAAATGCTCTGCCAGGTCACCCCGGGCGTGAGGATTAATGAAGAGGACATATGGAGAAAACAGGAAGGCAGCCGCTCCCACGACCCCCGCCGCCGACCCCGCCAGGTCCCGCGCCAGCAGCCAGGCCCCCACCCCGCCCAGCACCAGCCCCAGGACGAAAACCCCTTTCACGCCCCCGACGATCCCCACGCCCGGCAGGAGGGCCAGAAGGCTGGAGAGATGATAGGTCAGCGGGGCGTAGTAATTGAAAATCGGGTAGCCGTAGCCGTAATAGAAGTCGGGGGCCCAGCGGGGGTAGAGGACCCCCGCCTGCCAGCAGGCGAGGACCTCCGCTGCCCGGAAGACATGAAGCTCGGCGTCGGTATCCCGGGGCAGGCCCGGCCGCGCCAGAAAAGGGCTGGCAGCCAGCAGGGCAAGGGCCAGCGCAGCCAGCAGCCCCCCATCAAAGAGACGACGTCCGTTCACGAGATGGGAGTATAACCCAGAGCGGGGAAGAGGGCAAGGTAAAGAACAGAAACCACAAAGACACAGAGGACACGGAGAAACTCCGCGCTCTGTGGTGGGTGACCTCACACGACGTTGTATTCGACAATCTTCTCCCCCCGTCGGAACCGCTCGATGGAGAGCGGTGTGATGTCCAGCGTGTGGGCCCTCCCTTCCAGGATCTCCTCTGCCAGCAGCAACCCACAGATCGGGCCGTGCATGAAACCGTGGCCGCTGAAGCCGCCGATACAATAGAATCCTTCTACCTCCGGGATACGCCCCAGAATGGGGTGGGCGTCGGGCGTCACCTCGTACAGGCCGGCCCAGTGGCTGGCCAGCCCCGCCTTCTGCAACAGCGGCATCCGTTGGATTGCCGCCTCCAGATGGACCAGCTCCCATTCCAGGTCCACCGACTGGTCGAACCCCTCCTTCTCGTTGGGATTGGACATGCCGGTGAGGATGCCTGGACCCTCCCGATGGAAGTAGAGGGATTGGGCGAAGTCAATGACAAAAGGAAAACCAGGGGGCACTTCCGGCAGGGGGGAGGTGACGACGATCTGGCGACGCAGGGGGACAATGGGGATCTCCACCCTGGCCATCCTCCCCACCTCGCCCGCCCACGGTCCGGCAGCGTTCAACACCACCGGTGCGGAGACAGCCCCCCGGTCGGTGACCACGCCCCGCACCCGCCCCCCCTCCACGAGCACGTCGGTCACCGTCACTCCAGTAAGCAGCTTTGCCCCCAGTCGCCGCGCCCCAGAGACATACCCCTGGACGACGGAGTTGGGGTCGGCCAGGCCGTCGCGGGCATGAAAGGTCCCGGCGATCACCCCCTCCAGGTCAATCAGAGGCACCATCCGGGCGATCTCCTCCGGCGCAAGCCACTCCGTCTCCACCCCCAGCCGGTGCTGCATCTCCACATTCCGCCGGAAGGCCGCCACATCCTCCTCCCGGGTCAGCAGGAAGAGGTAGCCGCAGGCCCTGAGGCCAATCGGCTGCCCCAGCTCCTCCTCAAACCGGTCCAGCATCGGCAGGCTGAGGAGGGAAAGCCGGACATTGATCTCGGTGCTGAACTGGTAACGGATTCCCCCGGCGCACTTACCGGTCGCCTGTGTTCCGAAAAAGGGCTCTCGCTCCAGCAGCAGCACATCCCTGCAACCCTTGAGCGCCAGGTGATAGGCAGCGCTCGTACCCATCACCCCCCCGCCGACGATGACAACATCTGCTGTCCTGGGCAGCTCCATTGGCGAACCTCCATCACAGGCCAGAACACGGAATACGGAGTACGTATTGCGTATTACGTATTCCGTTGCAGTACCACGACCGCCATCAGAATCAATGCCGCTCCCATTATTTGAGGCAGTTCCATCCGCTCCCCCAGGAAGAGCCAGCCCAGCAAAGCCGCCAGGGCGGGTTCCAGCGTGGCAACGATGCTGGCATTGCCAGCCGGAAGCCGCTCCAGGCCCAGATTGAAGGCCACTCCCGCCGCCACAGTCGGCAGGAGCCCCAGCCCCAGCACCACAACAAGGATGGACGGGGAGCTTACCGCCCGGGCCAGGTTGGCTGGCGACTGCAGGGGGAGCATAAACAGTGCACCGAGAGCAAGCCCGTAAGCCAGTGTGGCCCACGGGGTGTAATGGCGCACGGCCGCCTTACTGAAGAGGGTGTAGAGGCCGTAGGTAAAGCCCGCCCCCAGCCCGGCCAGGACCCCCGTCAGGCCGAGGCGGATGCCTGCCAGATCGTACACCCGGCCGACGAGCGCACATCCCCCCACAGCCAGCAGCAGAGCCGCCCCCCTGGTCCAGCTCATCGGCTCCCCGAGGAAAAGCGCGCCGAGGAGGACAACCCACGCCGGGGCGGTGTACATCAGAATCGCCGCCACTCCCATCCCGGCCAGCGCGATGGCGTAGATGTAGACGACATAGAAGGCAGCCACGCCGAAGAGGCCAAAGGCGAGGAAAAGAGGCCAATCGCGGCGGTGCACACGGAGGGATCGGGGCGCCCGCCAGCCCAGCGCGGCGAACAGAAGGACAGCCGATACGGCGGCGCGGTAAAAGGCGATGGTCAGGCGGGAAAGCCCCTGCGCTTCCAGGTACCGGTAGAAAAGGCCGATGGTGGCCCAGAGGCTGGCAGCCAGGAGGACGAGCCCGTAGCCCCGCAGTCGTTCCGACCTCACCCCAGCGATACCTCGACCCCCAACCCCAGCCGCTCCGCCGCTGCCAGCACCGCCGCTGCAGCGGCCACATCCTGCACCGCCACCCCCACCGACTTGAACAGCGTGATCTGGTCCGGATCGGTCCGGCCCGGCTTCAACCCTGCCGCAATCTCCCCCAGTTCCGCCCAGATGTGGTCTTCGGCGATCAACCCCTGTCGGAGCGGGATGATCAGGTCGCCCGCTTCGGCCAGGCTGGCCTCCCGATGGTCAACGACCACCCTGGCCCGGGCCACCGTCTCCGCCGGCACTTCCTGCATTTGAGGGGTGTAGGCGCCGACGGCGTTGATGTGGGTTCCGGGGCGGAGGTCGGCGTCGTCGAAGACGGGGGTAGCAGAGGTGGTGGCCGTACAGATCACATCGGCCTGGCGGACAGCTTCAGCGGGGGAAGAAGCTACAAGGACCGGAACGCCCAGCCGGGCAGCCATCTCTTCCGCGTAGGCGGTGGCCCGCCCGGGATCGAGGTCATAGACCCAGGCAGTACGGATGGGCCGCACGGCGCAGACTGCCTCCAACTGGGTACGTCCCTGCACGCCCGCGCCGAAGACCGCCGCCGTCTCCACCTCCGCCCGGGCCAGCAGGTCGGTGGCTGCGCCGGAGGCTGCCCCCGTCCGCAGGGCGGTCAGATAGGTCCCGTCCATCACCGCCGCGGGCACTCCGGTCCCGGCATCCACCACCACCACCAGGGCGTGAATCAACGGAAGCCCCCTGGCGGGGTTATCGTTGAAGACGGAGACAATCTTGATCGCCATCCGGTCATCACCGGCCAGATAGCCGGGCATAAAGAGCGTGACGCCGTTGTGCCGCTCCACCGGCAACGCTACCCGCAGCGGCAGGATGGCCTGACCCCGAGAAAGCTGGGCGAAGGCCCGTTTCATCGCCTCGACGGCCTCCCGCATGGGCAGCGCCCGGCGAACGTCGTCCCGCGAGAGCATCCGCAGCGCCGTCACATCCCTCCCTCCTTATAGGACAAGCTGAAGCTTGTCCTACATTTTCACCGCTCGCCCAGGTAGGCTTTCCGCACCCGCTCGTCCTGCAACAGCTCCTGAGCCGGCCCGGAGAGGACCACCCGTCCGGTCTCCAGGACGTAGCCACGATGGGCGATCTTCAATGCAGCGCGGGCGTTCTGCTCCACCAGGAGGATCGTCACCCCCCGCTGGTTGATCTCCCGGATCGTGTCGAAGATCGCCCTGACGAGGAGGGGAGCCAGGCCGAGCGAGGGCTCGTCCAGCATCAGCAAACGCGGTCTGGACATCAGTGCCCGCCCGATGGAGAGCATCTGCTGCTCGCCGCCGGAGAGGGTGCCGCCCAACTGGTTCTTCCGCTCCGCCAGCCGGGGGAAAAGGTCGAACACGCGACGGCGGTTCTCCTCAATGGCCTCCTTATCCCCGCCCAGCGAGTAGGCCCCCATGTTCAGGTTCTCCATCACCGTCAGCGTGCTGAAGATCTGGCGGCCTTCCGGCGCGTGGCAGATTCCCATTTGAACGATCTTATGAGCAGAAAGGCCGCCGATCTCCCGTCCGTCGAAGAGGATGCGGCCCTCGCGGGGGTGGATCAGGCCGGAGATGGTACGCAGCGTGGTCGTCTTCCCCGCCCCATTGGCCCCGATCAGGGTGACGATCTCCCCTTCCTCAACGGTCAGCTCGATGCCCTTCAGGGCATGGACGTGGCCGTAATAGGTGTGCAGGTTCTCGATCTCCAGAAGAGCCACAGTCACACCTCCTCTTCGCCCAGGTACGCCTCGATGACCCGGGGGTTGTTCTGCACTTCCTCGGGAGTCCCTTCGGCGATCTTCTTCCCGTAGTCCAGAACGACGATCCGCTCACAGATGCCCATCACCACCTTCATATCGTGCTCGATGAGCAGGATGGTGATGCCGGAATCCCGGATCTGTCGGATTGTCGCCATCAGTTCCAGGGTCTCCTGCTCGTTGAGGCCGGCCGCCGGTTCATCCAGGACCAGGAGGGAGGGTTCAGCAGCCAGGGCGCGGGCGATCTCCAGCCGTCGCTGATGGCCGTAGGGAAGATTTTTGGCCAGCTCGTCTCGATAATCGGTCAGCCCCATGAAGGCCAGGTACTTTTCCGCCTCGGCAACGATAAAGGTCTCCTCCTGCTTTTGAGAGGGGGGCCGAGCGACTGCTCCCCACACCCCCGCGTGGGTGCGATGGTGAAGGCCAGCCATTACATTTTCCAGAGCGGTGAGGTTCTTGAAGAGACGGATCGTCTGGAAGGTGCGGGCAATGCCCCGCTCGGTGATCTCGTGGGGACGGAGCGTGCGCACCTCGTCCCATCGCCGCTTCACAGACGGCAAAGGCAGCCAGCTGACCCACCACACCGGAGTGGAAAACCGCTGCCTCCAGGTCAGGGGCGGATGGGCAATGCGCTCCCCGCGGAAGTAAATCTTTCCCTCGGTGGGGGGATAGATCCCGGTGATCATATTGAAGATGGTCGTCTTGCCGGCCCCGTTCGGGCCGATCAGCCCCAGGATCTCTCCCTCGTTGACATCAAAGTCCACATGGTCCACAGCCACCAGGCCACCGAACTGTTTGGTCAGACCTTGGAGTTCCAGCAGTGCCATCGCGCTTGCCTCGTCGGATTCAATCGCCGGAAGCGGGGGCGGCCAGCGCCTCCTCTTGGGCTGCCCGAATCTCCATCCGGATCCGTCGGCTGGGCCAGAGCCCCTCCGGACGGGCGATCATCATCGTCACCATCGCCAGCCCCAGCCACGCATCCCGCCACTCCTTCAGGGCGCGGGAGAGCTCCGGCAGGGTGACCATCCCCAGCGTGCCGACGAAGACGCCGGGGATGGAGCCGGTGCCGCCCAGGACGACGATGCAGAACATGACCACCGACTCCAGAAACTTCGCCTGGTCCGGCGAGACGACCGTGATCTTGGCCGCGTAGAGGGAACCGGCCAGCCCTGCCCAGCCCGAGCCGATGACGAAGGCCAGAAGCTTCACCCGCGTGGTGTCTATCCCCATCGCCTCGGCGGCGACCTCATCCTCACGGACGTACATCCACGCCCGGCCCAGGCGGGAGTTCTCCAGACGACGGACGGCGAAGATGGTGAAAACCAGGAAGAGAAGCACCATATAGTAATGATAGATCGGCTCACGGATAGCAAAACCAAAGAGGACCGGCCGGGCGATGCCGCTCAGCCCGTTGGCCCCGCCGGTGATGCCGAAGATGTTGTTGACCAGCGCCAGCCGCACCACCTCGCCGAAGGCGATGGTGACGATACAGAGATAGTCGCCCCGCAGGTGGAGGATCGGCCGCGTGATCAGATAACCGAAGAAAGCCGCGACGAGGATGCTGATCGGGAAGGTTAACAGGATCGGGATCCCCCAATGGAGATTGAGCAAAGCGGTAGTGTACGCTCCCAGGGCGTAGAAAGCCGCGTGCCCGAGCTGGAAAAGCCCCGCATAGCCGACGATAACGTTCAGGCTGAGACCCAGGATGATATAGAGGGCCGTCCGCCAGAGTACCGAGCGGTAGTAGTCGCCCATCGGGAGGGGGAGCAGGAGGGCCAGCCCAAGCAGGCCCAACTGCCACCAGAGGGGTCGGATGGTCCGGAGACGTTCACGCAACGCGGTCATCATCTCATCCCCCTACAGCTTTTCCGCCACCCGCTCGCCGAGCAGTCCGGTGGGGCGGAAGATGAGGATCAGGATCAGGATCACATAGGCGATGACGTCCTTCCACTGAGGCGAGATATAGCCCGCCCCCAGCGTCTCGATGATCCCCAGGAGCATCCCTCCCACCATCGCGCCGGGGATGTTGCCGATCCCTCCCAGAATGGCGGCGATGAAGGCCTTCAGGCCGAAGACCCATCCCAGCGTGAAGTCGAACGAGCCGTAATAAAGGGCCACGATCATCCCCGCCACGCCCCCCAGGCCGGGTCCGATGAGAAAGACAACCATGATGATCCGGTCCACATCAATCCCCATCAGCCGGGAGACGTTGTGATCCAGGGAGACGGCCCGCATCGCGGTGCCGATACGGGTGCGGTGGACGAAGAGGTACAGCCCGGCCATCAGGAGGAAGGAGACGGCCAGCACGATGATCTGCATAACGCCGACGCGGACCCCCCCCGAGAGGACCAGCCCGCCGCCGGGGGTGATACCGGCCGGATAGGTTTTCCAGCTGGCTCCGTAGATATTGCGGGCCAGGCTCTCCAGGATGAAGGCCACCCCCAGGGCGGAGATCACCGGGGCCAGCCGCCCTGCCGTGCGGAGCGGACGATACGCCACCCGCTCCACCAGCACTCCGACCAGCGCGACCGTCGCCATCACCATGATCACGGTCGGCAGGATTGCCCAGGGGGTTGTCCTGGCGATCGCAGCCAGGATGACGTTCAGCCCTGTCAGCCCCAGGTAAGCCCCCCACATAAACAGGTCGCCGTGGGCAAAGTTGATCAGCTTCAGGACGCCGTAGACCATCGTGTATCCCAGGGCGACCAGCGCATAGAACGCGCCAATCGTCACCCCGTTGATGAGCTGCTGGAGAAACTGCATCGGGTCAAACCTCCACAGCCGTTAAGAGAGACCACAAAGGGCGCAAAGGTGGGGCAAGAATTTTTGCACTTTTTGCGTTTTCTGCGGTCGCCAACGTACCGCACCTCATAAACGTGCGCGGGGGGGGCCCGGGGACCGGACTCCCCCCGCGCGGACAGGCAGGTTTACGGCGATGGCTGTTCGGGGTTGAGGGTGAAGTTGCCGTTCTCGTCAATGACGTAGGCGACGTGGATCGTGCCCAGCCGGTCTCCCTTCTCATCCCAGCCCAGGATCGGGCCGGTGAGGCCGGGGATGTCCTTGGCCCTGGTGTGGAGGAACTCGGCCAGCACGGCCGGGTCGGTGGACTGGGTCTGTTCGATGGCGTAGCGGATCACGTTGAAGGCCTCGGCGGCCATCAGCCACCAGACGCTGGCCACCGGCTCGCCGTACTTCGCCTCGAAGGCCGCGACGTACTCCCTCGCCTCCGGATAATCCAGGTCCTTGGGAAGCGGCTCCGTGGTCACGTAGGTGCCGACGGCGTTCTCCAGGCCGGCAATCTGGATCAGCTCCGGGTTGTTGCAGGCGTTGCCCATCACCCACTGGAGGTCCAGCCCCAGCTCACCGCTCTGCTTGAGCAGGAGGCCGCCCTGCGGATGGTAGCCGGTGAAGTAGACCGCATCCGGATGCGCCCCCGCGATGTTGGTCAGAGTGGGCGTGAAATCGGTGTCGTCGGGGTTGATGGCATCGTAGAAGACAACGTTCAGCCCCAACTCCTCCGCGTACCGCTTGGTGTGCTCGGCCAGCCCCTGGGCGTAGGTGGAGTTGTCGTGGAGGATGCCGATGTTCTGGGCGCCCAGGATCTCCTTCATGAACTTTGCCGCAAACAGGCCCTGCCGGTCATCGAGGAAGCAGACGCGGAAGAAGCGCTGAAAGCCCTTCTCGGTGAGGCGCGTGGCGGTGGAAGAGGGGGTGATGTGGAGGATGCCAGCCTCGTTGTAGATTTCGGAGGCCGGCTCGGTAGCGGTGGAGTTGTAGGCCCCGATCACGGCGATCACCCCGGCGTCCACCAGCCGCTGCGCCACCAGCGCCGCCTGGGTCGGGTCGCCCGCATCATCCTCGACGATCAGCTCCACCTGGCGGCCCAGCAACCCACCCTGCTCGTTGACCTGATCCACCAGCAGGCGGACCGCCTTCTCGAAGCCCTGCCCTTCGTATGCGTAGTCGCCCGTCAGCGGCCCTTCCAGGCCGATCTTGATCGTGCCTGCCTCTTTCTTGCACCCGGTGAACAGAGAGGCAAGCAGGACGACGACGAGCAATGCCGGCACAAGCTTTCTGGTCATCCTTCTCCTCCTTACCGAAAAAACTGATCGGGGATTGTGGATTCTACGCCAACCCGTTCCGATTTGCCCGTTCTTTGCCGACCACCTCCTTTCTGTCCATCTCGCTCCGCCCCGGTGTGGGCCGGGCCTGAGAGTAGTTTAGTCAAAACGACCGCTTTGTCAAATCCGCTTTGCCCACCTCCTCAACCGTGCTATAATTGCGGTCGCCAGGCTTGCCTGTTCGGCGAGCCATCCAATCCGTAGAGGAGCAAAGGCTGGAGGAAATCTATGGCACGAAGATCCGCAGGGAGCCGGCGGTCGGCAGGCCGGGCCCAGGTGACCTTTGTCCTGAGCCTGCTTGTTTTGTTCTTTCTCATCGCCGGTGGAATTGGCTATGCCTTCTACATCGAGATACGAAACTGGGTTGCCAACGCGGAGGGGTTGCCCGAACTGACCTCCAACAACCCCAACGAGGGGCTTAACTGGTCGCCCGGCCGCCCTCTCCCGACCTGGGAGGGGACCGAGCGGGTGAATATTCTGGTGATGGGGATTGATGAGCGGGAAAGCGAAGAAGGGCCCTGGCGGACCGACACGATGCTGGTCCTCACCGTGGACCCGCTGACCAAATCCGCCGGCCTCCTCTCCATCCCCCGGGACCTCTGGGTGCCCATCCCCGGCTATGGCGAGGGGCGCATCAACACAGCCAACTACCTGGGGGACGCCTACGACCACCCCGGCGGGGGGCCGGCCCTTGCCATGCAGACCGTCCAGTGGAACCTGGGCGTCCACATTCACCATTACGTCCGCGTCAACTTCCGCGCCTTCGTCGAGCTGGTGGACCTGATCGGTGGGGTAGATATTTACGTCGAAGAGGAGATCAACGACCCCACCTACCCTTCCAGCGACCCGGCCGATCCCTACGGCTTCGATCCGCTCCACATTGACGCTGGCTGGCAGCATATGGACGGCGAGCTTGCCCTCAAATACGCCCGCACCCGCCACACCGGCGGAGGGGACTTCGATCGGGCAAGGCGCCAGCAGCAGGTGCTGCTGGCTATCCTGGACAAGGTAACCCGGTTGAACATGCTCCCCCAGCTTCTCCCCCGCGCCCCTCAACTCTGGACCACCCTCAGTGGCTCGGTCCAGACCGACCTCACCCTGGATCAGATCGTCCGCCTGGCTAACCTGGCCACCCAGATCCCCCGCGAGAACATCGAGATGGGCGTGATTGACGAAAAATGCACGATGTTCTGGGAGACGCCTGATGGCCAGCAGGTGTTGATCCCGATCCGGGAATGCATCCGGCAGATACGGGACGATATCTTCACCACCCAACCCGAAACAGCTCAGGAGGAAGATCCGACCGCCCGTCTGGCGGCCGAGGCCGCCACAGTAAAGGTTTACAACGGTACGACGGTTGCAGGGCTGGCCCAGCAGACCGCCGAGTACCTCCAGGCCCACGGAATTCAGGTCGCCGGTTACGGCAACGCCGACCGGTTCGACTATGAAAGAAGCCTGATCGTCACCTACACCGGCAAGAGCTTCACCGCCGAGACCATCGCCCGGTTGCTGGGCCTTCCCCCCACAGCCATCGTCGCTCAGCAGAACCCGCAGGCAGAGGTGGACATCGTTGTGACCCTCGGAGCGGACTACCGACCCCCTGCGCCATAGTCGGACTCTTCACAAATAAGGAGGAGGGGCATGCCGCAGAAAGACGTCCTGGCCGTCGTCCTGGGGGGAGGCCGGGGGACCCGCCTCTACCCTCTGACGAAGCTGCGGGCCAAGCCCGCCGTCCCTCTGGCCGGCAAGTACCGGCTGATAGACATCCCCCTCTCCAACTGCATCAACTCCGGCATCACCCGCATCTTCATCCTCACCCAGTTCCTCTCCGCCTCCCTCCACCGCCACGTCTACCAGACCTACAAGTTCGACGTGTTTTCCGACGGGTTTGTGGAGATCCTGCCGGCCGAGCAGACGCTGACCCGCGCCGACTGGTATCAGGGGACAGCCGACGCGGTCCGTCGCCAGTTGCACCGGTTCCTCAGCCGTGCGCCGGAGGACGTGCTGATCCTGGCCGGCGACCACCTGTATCGGATGGACTACCAGGAGTTCATCGCCTTCCACCGCGAGAAGCGGGCGGATGCCACCATCGCCGCCCTCCCCATCCCGGAGGAAGACGCGCCCCGTTACGGCATCCTCAAGACCGACGGGGATGGGCGCATCGTTGAATTCCGGGAGAAGCCCCAGACCCCGCAGGAGCTGGAAGGGCTACAAAGCCCTACAGGCGACAGCGCCCGCCCCTACCTTGCCTCGATGGGCATCTATGTCTTCCGTCTGGATTTGATGACCCGCCTGCTGGAGGAAACGCCCGGAGACGATTTCGGCAGAGAGATCATCCCCGCCGCTATCCAGTCTTTACGGGTCTATGCCTTCCCCTTTGACGGATACTGGGAGGACATTGGGACGATCGCCGCCTTCTACAAAGCCAACCTGGCCCTCACCCAGCCCAACCCTCCCTTCGACTTTTACGACCCTGCCCGGCCGATCTACACCCGGCCCAGGTTCCTTCCCGCCTCGCGGGTGGATGGCTGTCGCCTGGAGCGGGTGGTGCTGGCAGATGGATGCTGGCTGTACGACGCGGAGCTGGAGGAGTGCGTCATCGGCCTGCGGAGCATTGTGCGGCCGGGCGCCCATCTCCGGCAGGTTGTGCTGCTCGGCGCCGACTACTACGAAGATGCGGTGCAGAAGACAGAAAACCGACGGCTGGGTCGCCCCCATGTAGGGATCGGCTCCAACACCATCATCGAACGGGCGATTATAGACAAGAACGCCCGCATCGGCCAGGGAGTCATCATCCGCTCCCACGAGGGAGAGCCGGACCGGGAGGAGGAGAACTACGTGATCCGTGACGGGATCGTCGTCATTCCCAAGAACGCCGTTATCCCCGACGGGACAACGATATAGCCCGCGTTCTGCCCCCAGGAGTGAGCGTTCATCCGGCTATGCTCCGCTGCTGTTCAACGCCGAATATTCTATGATACAGGTCCATCCCGTAGCTTGTCCCCATCGGTTTGGCTTCCCTGAGCCTGAAAGTCCGTGTGCCGTCCGGTAACCTCTCCGCACGCAAGAAAAGGCATCTTTTCCCCTCCCTTTCGTAGCAGCGGCGAGCGTACTCGTAGAGATGGGTGACGTAAAATATCCTGATGCCGTGTTCAAGCAACGAATGGGTGATCTGCCAGGCGATCTCTGACCCTTCACGCTCATTGGTGGCCGCAAAGGACTCGTTGAACAGGAGCACTGCGTTCGGGCCGATCTGGTCAACTATGCTGCTTATGCGCCTGAGCTCCTCTTCGAACTTGCCGCTCTCCATGGTCTTGTCCTCTTCCCGCTTGAAATGGGTGAAAAGGCCTGTGCACACACTGGCCGAGAAACGTTCGGCTGGAACGAACATACCGCTCTGCATCATCAACTGAGCCAGGCCGAGACTGCGCAGAAACGTAGTCTTACCGCCCTGGTTGGGGCCGGTGATCAGCACCAGCGATTTCCCGTTGGCGGAGACATCGTTTTCTACAACGCGCCTGCCCATCGTCAGCGCCAGGGTGACATCGTACAACCCCCTGGATGAGAACCGACAGGCGTCGGCGGATGCCGGCTGTGGAAAAGTCACAGGCTCACCCAACAGGGTCAATTGCTCATACAGGTTCAGACATCCCATAAAGAACGCCAGCTCCCGGCGCAACACGTTGAAGAAACTCTCCACGTGTTCGGCGGCCTGGGCCACGGCGTTGGCCGTCCGGGCGAGTCCTCTGTCGCGCAACTCGCCCAAAATACGCGCCCCAGCGTCATCGCGGGGATGCAAGCGATAGGAGTAGGAGGGTGAACGGAAGGTGAAGAAGCGTTGAAGCCAAGTCCGGCTTGCGCTATCGGGCCTGCAGAGCACATAATCTGTCCCTCCATTTCCCTTTCCCAGACGCGCTCTGAGCAATGCGCCGGAGGGGAAACGGAGCATCCGAACATGTTGTGCTGCCTGCTGCAAGTACTCGTCGTCTAGCTCCTCTTGGACCATGGTGAAGAACCGACGAAAGCCCTGCGAAGCAAAGGCCCCGGCATATTGGTCGGCAATTTGGCGCAGCCGGCGCAGCAGGTCCAGAGAGGCTTCCAGGAGCTGCCGGGCACCGTTGAGGATGGAACTGGGGCTGGAATGGCGCGATGGGATCCATAACCACTGCCTGCGCTTGCGATCGAGGAATTCCAGGGGAATCTGATAGATCTCCCTGACAACCTCAGGGTGCTGGATGCAGTCTTTCAGGATCGCCTGGCGGTAAAGGATAGTGGCAATGTCTTGATCGCCGGACAAGACGACCTGCCGTGCCACCTGGAACATGAACTCGTCGCCTCGGGCCATAGCCTGGAACAAAATATCGAGCCCCAGATCTTGTACCAGATCTTGGCTGTGGGGAAGCAACGGCTGTGATGGATCAAAATCCCGGTCGGGGTAGAGCAAAAACACTTTCATCGAGACAGTCGCTCCTCAAGTTGCGTGGAGGTTAGCCCGTGTTTCCGGGCTAACGAGAGAGCGTAAGCCAGCCCGTCGGCAGGCTGACGCACGACCTTGAAGGTGCGCACCGCAGGATCCCGAGGGTCAACCTGGGCCACCATGCTAACTGTCTTCTCGTTCAACGAAGCCAGCTCGTCCAAGAATGTGACCCACACCACCAACGCATCGAGAGCGGTCAGGTGCGCTATGATCTCCTGGCTCAGGAAGAGGGCGTCCTGAACGGTTGTAGAGGTGAAAACTTCGTTCAGGATGAAGATGCTGTGAGGGGTGGCACAAGCGAGCATGGCATGCAGGCGGACCAGGTCGTCTTCCAGCTTGCCGCGCAGACTACGAACATCTTCAACACGCTCGAAATGCATAAAAATTTGGTCGAAAAGGAGCATGCGTGCTGACCGGCCTGGAATGGGACACCCGAGGCTGGCCAGGTAGTGCACCTGTCCAAACATCCGGGCGAAGGTGGTCTTTCCTCCCTGATTCGGCCCCGTGACCACCAGGATGCGCTCCGGGTCGCGGAGGAAGAAGTCATTAAACACGAGAGGCTGTTGGCTATAACGCCGGCTATGGGCCAGGGCCAGGTCAAAGCCATCGCGCAGGTAAACTTCCTTGCTTGTGGCACTGACTTCGGGATAGCAGAAAGGCAACCCCTGACGTTTGAGGTCGGCGATGAAATCCAGGTAGGCAACGTAAAATTGCACTTCCCGGTCAAAAGCCCCAATGGTGGGAGCGATGAAGGGAACGTGTCGGGCACAGAAGCGATCCAGGGCTGCGAAGGGTTCCGGAAATAGCTTGGCGACGAATTCCAGAATCTTGGCTTCGATGTGACTCATCCCGTTGCTTTCCGGAACGCGCACCGCATAGTCCGTGGCATCGGCTTGTTTAAATTTCTCAAAGGTCCTCTCCACTTCCACGCTGTAATCCGTCTCGCCTTCATACTTCCTGACGCTGAACTCGCCGCTCTCGATAATCACAGCGTACCGGATCTCGGCCAGGGCTTGCTTCACCTGCTGCGCCTCGCCCATCAGGGATTGGAAAGCTGGCGACGAGACGTAGCGCATCAGGTAGCCTCGAAATGCTAGCAGGCCACGCGACTTCAGGGGAGCAGCAGCTAAATATTGAGCGAGGGTCGTTATGGCCTCACAGTAGACCAGGGCTCCCTCCAGAATCCACCCTTCCCGGTGATACGCAAAGTCCAGCTTCTCTGCCAGAGCAAGGTAACGGCGGACAATAACCATTTTTTCCGCAAAAGCCTTAACCTGCTTTATGACGGCTTCCTCTTCCAAATCCTGCATCACTTCCTGTCTGTAGCGCACCGTTTCTGGATCACGCAAAGGTGTGTAGAAGAAGGGGGTGAGGTTGTATTCCTGCCTGGACTCGGTAAGGGCGCGAATGATCTGATCCAGATTGAGATCGGCAAAACAATCGGGCTGTCCGATTGTTTCCGGCCGGGAGTTGTCTCTATCGAAAAGAATACTGATTGTTGCAAAACCGTTCATTTTCCTTTTGTTCTATTCCCTTAAGGAAAAAAGCCTCTATGGAGAAACTACTCTCCATAGAGGCCATCAGCCAAAATGGCGGTTCAGGTGAGCCTCATCACCTGGCTTGCTTGTCCAGTTTGATTATACCCCGTTACCTTGCCGGTGTCAATAGAGCTAGAAGCTTGCCCCGAACTGAAATACACCTGTCTCAGCCCACCTTGACGGCAGCCCGCTCCAGCAGTATGATTAAAGAACGCCGCCGGTCAAGAGACAAGGGACCAGGCTGCTTTGTCCACACCTGAAGGAGGAGCTATATGGCTGATGCAACCCAACCGGTTGTCTTCGTCACCCGCCGCATCCCGGAGGCCGGACTCCGGCGGGTGCGAGAGCGTTGCACGGTGCGACTGTGGGACCAGGAGCTTCCTCCCCCAAAGGAGACGATCCTCCAGGAAGTGGTGAATTGCGACGGCCTGCTCTGCCTGCTGACCGACCCCATTGATGCGGAGGTCATCGCCGCCGGAAGCGGCCTCCGCGTCATCAGCCAGTTCGCTGTGGGGGTGGACAACATTGACCTGGCAGCAGCGACCGCACGGGGGATCCCCGTCGGCCACACGCCGGGGGTGCTCACCGAGGCCACCGCCGATATGGCCTTCGCCCTGCTGATGGCCGCGGCCCGCCGCATCCCGGAGGGGATCGAAAAGGTCAGGGCAGGACGGTGGCACACATGGGAGCCGCTGGGCCTGCTGGGCACCGACATCTGGGGGGCGACGCTGGGGATCATCGGCCTGGGCCGCATCGGTACGGCGGTGGCCCGCCGCGCCCGGGGCTTTACCATGCGGCTCCTCTACCACGACCGCGCTCCCCGGCCGGACGCGGCGGCGGAGGTGGGGGCGGAGTATGTGGGGCTGGATCAGCTCCTGGCCCAGTCCGACTTCGTCTCCCTCCACTGCCCGCTGACCGCCGAGACCCGCCACCTGATCAACGAAGCAACCCTGCGGCGGATGAAACCGACGGCGGTCCTGATCAACACTGCACGGGGGCCGGTGGTGGATACAGACGCGCTGCTGGTGGCCCTGCGCGAAGGCTGGATCCGGGCCGCTGCGCTGGACGTGACCGACCCGGAACCTCTCCCACCAGACCATCCCCTGCTGGAGCTGCCCAACTGCATCGTCGTCCCCCACATCGCCAGCGCCACCATCTCAGCGCGGGACCGGATGGCAGAGATGGCGGCCGAAAACCTGCTGGCAGGGCTATCCGGGGAGCGGCTGCCCTACTGTGCCAATCCGGAAGTGTATGGAGAAGGGTAAATGCAGGTGGAACTTATCGCCATCACCCGCTACCTGAGGGGGAACGGGACACCCGAGGAGCTGCTGGAACATGCCGGGCGGGTCTGCTATCGGAGCGAGGGCCGGGGCGACCCCGCCGCCTTCCTCCGCGCCCGGATTCGTGAAGGGCACGAGAGCCTCATCGAGCACGCCTCCGCCACCTTCGAGATCAGCGGCATCTCCCGGGCCTGCAGCCATCAACTGGTCCGCCACCGCATCGCCTCCTACAGCCAGGAGAGCCAGCGGTATGTGGACATGGCCGATCCGGAGTGGGTGCTCCCCCCTGCCGTCGCCGGAGACCCGGAAGCCCGGGCTATCTGGGAGCGGTTCGCCGATGAGGTGAAAGCGGCCTATCGTTCCCTTCGTCAGCGGGGGATCCGCAAAGAGGACGCCCGCTTCGTCCTCCCCAACGCCGCTGCAACCCGCCTCGTCGCCACCTACAATTTCCGTGAGCTGCGCCACATCTTCCGCCTCCGCATTTCCCCCCACGCCCAGTGGGAGATCCGCCAGGTAGCGGTGCGGATGCTGGAGGCCATCTACCCCCACGCCCCAGCCGTCTTCGGCGACCTGCGGGAAGAACTGCAGGCCGCCTACCCTGACTACTTCTCCCCATAAACCCCCCGGTCCCCCCTTTATCAAACTGTAACCTCACCGACACCGGAAGGGGTGGACTTTTGTCCGGAACATGCTAAAATATTGAGAGGGAAGATTGCTGCTGCGCATCGCCCCGGGGTGAGTATGAGCACAAAACAACCCCCACCGGCTGCGGAAGAGCGCCACCAGACCGGCCCGGTTCGTTTCATCGTGCCGTTTTTCCTGCTGGCGGCGGCTGCTGCCCTCCTCTTTGCCGCTATCGCCGGGTTGCGAGCAGCAGCCTTACCCTTCCCGGGCTTCTTCGCCGAACCTACCCTCATCATCACCGAGATGAGGGACCCGGCCTGGCCCGACCAACAGACAGCGCTGCGTTTCCCCCACCGGGTGATTGCCGTAGACGGCCAGCCGTTGCAAAGCCCCACCGCCCTGATCTCCCTCCTCTCTGCTCACCAGGTGGGGGACGAAATCGGGATCACGGTGCAGGACCCATCCACCGGGGAACAGGCCGGGGTCCGCGTTCGCCTGGCTGCGATGCCAGCGAGCACAACCCTCAATTTCTTCGTCCTTCCCACCCTTCTGGGGTGGTCCTTCTTCACCATCGGGGTATGGGTCCTTCGCTCCGCCCCCCGCGAGGAGGGAACGCCGGTCTTCGCCCTTCTCTGCGCCGCCTTCTCGCTGATCGGCGGGCTCTTTTTCGACCTTCTGACCACCCACCTGCTCTGGTGGGGCTGGGTGTTCTGTCTTCCCCTCGCCGGAAGCCTGGGCCTGCATCTGGCTATGGTCTTCCCCGAACGGATCGGCCCGCTCCGTCGCGCCCGCTGGCTCCCGCTCCTGGTCTATCTGCCGGGGGTGGCGATTGGGGTGGTGGCGGTGGCGGCGACGACGCGCTGGAATGCCCCCACGGCTTATTTTGACCCGTGGTTCTGGGGGATGGTGTGGGCCGGGCTGGGCGCTCTGGGGCTTTTCGCTTCGATGCTGGCGCGGCGGTTCCTCTCCATCTCCCCGGTCATCCGCTCCCAGGCACGCACTATCCTTCTGGGAACGCTCCTGGGATTCGGCCCCTACGTGATGTGGGTGCTGACTACCCGTCCGCTCTCCATCCCCTTCTCCCCCCTGCTGATCCTGCCCTGGACGGTGCTGTTCCCGCTCTCGATCGCCTACGCCCTCCTGCGCCGCCGCTCGCTGGATGTGGACGGGCTGGTGCGCCGTGCTGTCCCCCGTGCCCTGGTGGCAGCCGGGGTCATCGGCCTGTACCTCCTTCTCGTGATGATCGGACGGGCTTTCTACCCCACCCTCTCCCCCTTCCACCCCATCCTGCTGGCCCTCTTCGGCCTGCTGGTGGCCCTGGGTATCCAGCCCGTCCGGGTGGGATTGGAACGGCTGGTGGACCGGCTGGTACTGGGCCGGCGGATGGCGCCCGAACAGGCGCTGCAGATATTCGCCCAGGAAGTGGCAACGGCCCGGTCGGAAGAGACGGTGTTGAGAGCTATCGGCCAGACGCTGGAACGGGCCCTGGCCCCCCGATATGGGCTGCTCTATCTGATGGACAAACGGGCGGGATGGTATGTACCCCATTCGGTCACAGGCAACCCTCCCACCACGGTCCGCTTCCGCCCCGACCGGCCGCTGGCCCGCCGTCTGACGACCGACGCCCGGCCGATCTTCCTCTCCGTCGAAAGAGAACTGCCACAGGAGCTGGAGCCGGAGCGGGAACGGCTGGCACAATTGGGGCCATCCCTCTTCGTCCCCCTCGTCGGTCAGGGGTGGTTGACCCTGGGGCCGACCCGTGGGCACCGGTTCCGCGCCGCCGACATCCGCTTCCTGGAACTGCTGGCCCCCCAGATCGCCGCCGCCCTGGAACGGGTCCGGCTGGTGACGGCCCTGGAGCGGCGCATCGAAGAGATGGAAGTCCTCCGGCTGATCGCCCAGTCGGTCACTTTCTCCGTTCAGGTGGACGACCTGCTGGAGCTGATCTACGCCCAGGCGGCCCGGCTGCTGGACGTCTCCAACTTCTACATCGCCCTCTACGACCCCGAGGCCCACACCCTGCGCTTCGCCTTCTACGTGGAAGATGGGGAACGCCGCTACCCCACCGACGTCTGGTCGGACACAGAAGGGTTGACCAGCATCATCGTCCGCACCGGACGGGCCATCGTCACCGACGACTATCTGGCTGAATGCCAGCGGCGAAGGGTCCAGCCCGGCGGAAAGCCCGGGAAGGCCTGGATGGGCATGCCCCTCATCGCCCGGGATCGAGTGCTGGGGGTGATCAATGTCTCCAGCTTCGACCCCGACACGGTCTATACCGAAGAGCAGGTTCAGCTTTTCCGCGCCATCGCCGATCAGGCCGCCGCCATCCTGGATAAGGCCCGTCTCTATCAGTTGATGGAACGGCGCGCCCGACAACTGGAGGCGCTGAACGAGGTCGGCAGCGTCATCACCTCCAGCCTGGAACTGGACGTGGTGCTCCATCTGATCATGCAGAAGGCCATCGAGCTTCTGCAGGCAGAGGCCGGGTCGCTTCTGCTGGTGGATGAGGAGCGGGGCGATCTGGAGTTCCACGTCGTCACCGGCCCGCGAAAGGCGGACCTGGAAGGGACCCGTCTGCCGATGGGCACCGGCATCGTCGGCCGGGTAGCTCAGACAGCCACCCCTATCCTCGTGGACGATGTCCAGAAAGACCGACGGTGGTTCTCTGGTCTGGACGCCGGCTCCGGTTTCATCACCCGCTCGGTCATCTGTGTGCCGATGATCGCCCACGGCCGGGTGATCGGTGTGATCGAACTGCTGAACCGGAAGGACGGGAACCCGTTTAACGCCGAGGACCGCCACCTGCTGACCGCCTTTGCCTCCCACGCTGCCATTGCCATCGAGAACGCCCGGCTGTTCACGATGACTGACCAGGCGCTGGCCGCCCGGGTGGAGGAACTCTCGATGATGCAGCGCATTGACCGGGAGCTGAACGCCACGCTTGATTACCGCCGGGTTATGGAAATCACGCTTGAATGGGCCCTGCGGACAACAGGGGCCGATGTGGGGCTTGTGGCCATCGTCGTCACGACGGAGCAGGGGGCGCGAGGACTCCGTTTCCTGGCCAGCAAAGGCTACCCCGACGAGCTGATCTCCTCCCACAGCAAAGAGCCGTGGCCTGCCGAGCGAGGGCTGATCGGCCGGGCCCTGCGAACAGGGAAGGCGGAGCTGGTGGAGGACGTCCGGTCCGATCCCGACTACGAGCCGGTGGTGGAAGGCATGGTGAGCCAGTTGACCGTGCCCATCCGCCGGGAGGCGGAGATCATCGGCGTCATCGCCCTGGAGTCGTCGGAGCAGGGCCAGCTTGACCAGGGGGCGCTGGAATTCGTCACCCGCCTGGCCGACCACGCCGCCATCGCCATCGAGAACTCCCGGCTGTTCGAGGCGGTCCAGGCAGCCAACAACGCCAAGACAGAGTTCATCTCCTTCGTCTCCCACGAACTGAAACAGCCGATGACTTCTATTAAGGGATACGCCGACCTGTTGTTCAACGGAGCAGCAGGGGAGCTGAACGATCTGCAGCGCTCCTTCCTGGAGGTGATCCGCTCCAATGTAGTGCGGATGAACGCGCTGGTGCAGGACCTGCTGGATATTTCCCGCATCGAGGCGGGCCGGTTGAAGCTGGAGATCGGGCTGGTGAAGATGGAAGAAGCGGTCGAGGAGGCCGTGCAGCTGGTCCGTGGGGAGGTAGAGGCAAAGAAGCAGGTGCTGGAAGTGCACCTCCCTTCCCCCCTCCCCCCCGTAACCGCCGACCGCAACCGGCTGGTCCAGATCCTCACCAATCTCCTCAGCAACGCCTACAAGTACACACCGGAGGGCGGGCGAATCCGCATCCTGGCAGAAGCCGACAACGGCCATTTCGTCCGTTGCTCCGTCTCCGATACCGGCATCGGCATGACTCCGGAGGAGCAGGCCCGGCTGTTTACCAAGTATTTCCGCTCCCAAAACCCGGCGGTCCGCAGCATCCCGGGCACCGGCCTGGGGCTGGTGATCACCAAGAGCCTGGTGGAACTCCAGGGCGGGGAGATCTGGGTGGAAAGCGAGCCGGGCAAAGGCAGCACCTTCACCTTCACGATGCCGGTAGCTACGTCAGGGAAGATCGAGGCGCCATGATCTATCTGGAAGGGTTGGTCAAGCGGTTTGATGACTTCACGGCGGTGGACGGCGTGAGCTTCTCGGTCAACGCTGGCGAGATCCTCGCGCTCCTGGGCCCCAACGGCGCCGGTAAGACGACGACGGTGCGCATGCTGGCCGCCCTGCTGGCCCCCACCGAGGGGCGAGCAGTGGTGGCCGGGTTCGACACTCAGAAGGACCCCATCGCCGTCCGCCAGCGGGTGGGGATGCTCACCGAACACCCCGGCCTCTACCTGCGGATGCGCGGCGGGGAGTACCTGGACTTCTTCGGCCGCATCTACGGGCTGGATCGGCAGACCCGCCAGGAGCGGGCACGCAGGCTCCTGGCGCAGTTCGATATGCCGGACGCCTGGGACCGGCGGATCGGCGAGTATTCCAAAGGGATGCGCCAGAAGCTGGCGCTGGTCCGAACGCTGCTGCACGATCCGCCAGTACTGCTGCTGGACGAGCCCACTTCGGCGATGGACCCCCACAGCGCCAAGCTGGTACGGGATGCGATCCTCTCCATGCGCAACGAACAGCGAGCCATCCTGGTCTGCACCCACAACCTGGCGGAGGCGGAGATCGTGGCGGATCGGATCGCCATCATCCGCCGCGGGCGGATCGTGGCGCTGGGCACTCCCGCCGAGCTGAAGCGGCGCCTCCTGGGTCCCCCCGTGATGGAGCTGCGGCTGGCGACCACCTCCGACGGGGCGTTGCCCATCGTTTCCCGCTTCGCCCACCCGCTGGAATGGGGGCCGGGCTGGCTGCGATACGAAGCCCCGGACCCGGAATCGGTCAACCCGCCCATCCTCCAGGCCCTGGCACAGGCAAAAGTCCCGGTCGTCACCCTGAGCGAAGTGCCCCGCAGCCTGGAAGCGGTCTATCTGCGGGTGGTGGAGGCAGAACAATGAGCGCCCTCTCCTCTCGCCTGAACGAAGGCCGTGGGTGGGTCCGTCAGGTACTGACCCTCACCCACCGCGAGCTGCTGGATAGCCTCCGCGACTGGCGCATCCTGGCGCCGATCCTGATCCTGACCCTCGCCTTCCCCCTTCTGATGAACTTCATCACCGTCCGCACGCAGAACATGTTCTACGAGCGATGGGGGGTGGAAGGGATCGAGCGACGGCTCCTCCCGCTGATGCTGATGGTGGTGGGCTTCTTCCCCGTCTCCGTCTCCCTCGTCATCGCGCTGGAGACCTTTGTGGGGGAGAAGGAGCGCAAGAGTCTGGAACCGTTATTGCTGACCCCCCTTTCCGACCTCCAGCTCTATATGGGCAAGACCCTGGCCGCGCTGCTTCTGCCGCTGGCGGCAGGCTGCCTGGGAATCCTGGTGTACGTCGCCGTGCTCTGGAACCAGGGCTGGCATCCCACCCCCACCCTCTTTGTGCAGATCCTGACGCTGACCGCCGCCGAGGCGCTGGTTATGGTCTCCGGCGCAGTCATCATCTCCAGCCAGACCACCAGCGTGCGGGCAGCCAATCTGCTGGCCAGCTTCGTCATCATCCCGATGGCCCTCCTGGTTCAGGGGGAAAGCCTCATCATCCTCCAGGCAGGCAACGCCGTCCTCTGGAACATCCTGCTCTTCCTGATCGTGGTGGACGTGCTGCTGGTGCGGATGGGGATCCGGCTTTTCAACCGGGAGGAACTGCTGGGCCGGGAGATTGACGAGCTGAACCTGGGCAGCCTCTGGCGGGTATTCCGACAGCACCTGAGCTGGGAGCGCTGGCTCTTCGGGATGGACCTTGCGAAGAAGCCCTGGCCCGTCCAGTGGGCGGGGACGCTGGCGGGACTGTACCTGCGGGAGGTCCCGGCTGTGCTCCGTCGCTCCGGGCTGGCCCTTGCTCTGGTGCTCATCGGCCTGTTCGGGGCAGCCTGGGTGGGGCGGGACTTCGCCCTTCGTTTCACCCTGCCGCCGCAGGCGCTGACTCTGGGCTCGATCTCGGAGGAAAGTTTCTCCAGTCTCTCCACCACCAGCTGGCTCCCCGCCTTCACCACCTGGGGGGTGCTGGGCAACAACATCCGCTCCCTGCTGGCGGCGGCGCTTCTGGGCACCTTCTCTTTCGGCTCGCTGGCCGTGGCGTTGCTGATGGCCCCCCTGGCGATCATCGCCTACGTGGCTTTCCAGGCGGCCTGGGCCGGCTACAATCCCTTCCTTTTCCTCCTGGCCTTCGTGATGCCCCACGGGGTGCTGGAGCTTCCGGCGGCGATCATCGCCACCGCCCTGGCGGTCCGGCTGGGCGCGACGTTCATCGCCCCCCCGCGGGGGATGACGGTGGGGGAGGGATGGCTTCAGGCCCTGGCCGACTTCCTGAAGCTCTTCCTGGCCCTGATCATCCCGATGCTGGCCGTGGCAGCCTGGATCGAGGTCCACATCACCCCGGCTGTGGTCCTCAGCATCTACGGGAGATGACCATGGGCCATCTCTCCCCGTCGGGCACGGCCCCCGCCGCGCCCATCTCCAAACGGGCATACCTCCTCCCCTCCGCCTTCCTCCTTCTGGCCTCCCTCGCCTGCCAGGCCCTGCTCGCCCCTCTGCCCACGGCCTCTCCCACCCCCCTCCCTCCCACCTCCACCTCCACTCCCACCCCATCCCCCACGCCGACCCCCACCCCCCTCCCGGCCGACCTGTTGAAGATCGGCGAGAAGGCGCTGGCCATCGGCGATACGGAAGGGGCTGCGCTGGCCTTTCAGGCCGCCCTCTCCGCCACGTCAGATGAGACGGTGGGCGCTCAGGCCCTCCTGGGGCTGGGGGCCGCCTGCCTGCAGGACGGGGAGGCGGAAAGGGCAGTGGCTGCCTTTCAGGAGCTGCTGGACCGTTTCCCGGCCTCCCCCCAGGCCCACGACGCCCATTTCCTCCTGGCCGAAGCGCTGATGGAGGCGGGCGACTACCAGGCCGCCGCCGACCATTACCGGGCCTACCTGGACGGGGGAACAAACATCGGCGCGTACCTCTATGAGTGGATCGGGGACGCCCTCCACGTCGCCGGTGACTTCGGGGGGGCAGCCGCAGCCTACGAAGCCGGGCTGGCCCTGGCCCCCGACCTCTCTTTCGAGGTCGGCCTGCGGGAAAAGCTGGCCCTTTCGTACACCGCCCAGGAGGCCTACGACGCCGCCCTGGCCCAGTACGAGGCCATCCTCGCCCAGGCCCGCATCCCCGACTACCGCGCCCGCATCCTCCATCAGACAGCCCAGACTCTCCTGCTGGCCGGCCGCGCCCAGGAGGGATACGCCCGTCACATAGAAGTGGTGGAGACCTATCCCGCCAGCCCCTGGGCCTACCAGTCGCTGGTGGTGCTGGTGGAGGCAGGCGTAGAGGTGGATGAGTTGACACGGGGGATCGTGGATTACTACGGCGAGGCCTACGGCCCGGCGGTGGCCGCTCTCTACCACTATATCGAAGCAAACCCCGACCATTCCGGCATCGCCCACTATTACGCCGGACTGGCCCACCTGGCCGCCGGAAGCCCTGCCCTGGCAGCCATCCAGTTCCAGACGCTGGTGGAGACCCACCCGGAGAGCGACCACTGGGGAGACGGCTGGATGGGATGGGCCCAGGCGCTGAACGCCCAGGGGGACCTGGAAGGGGCCGTTGAGACCTACCGGGCCTTTGTCCAGGCTGCGCCCGACCATCCCCGCGCCCCCGAGGCCCTCTGGACCGCCGCCCAGCTTCTGGAGCGAGCTGATCGGCTGGAGGAGGCGGCCCGGGCCTATGAGGCGTGTCAGGCCAGCTTCCCCACCTCCGACTACGCCGATCCTGCCCTGCTGCGGGCCGGCCTCCAGCACTACCGGCTGGGCGACATGGAAAAGGCCGCCAATGACTGGCAGCTCCTGACCGAAGGGTATCCCGATTCCCCCTATCGGGCGGCCGGTTTTCTCTGGCTGGGCAAAACCCTCCTCTCCGCCAGCCATCCCCTCTCCGCCACCGCCGCTTTCAGCCAGGCGGTCCAGGCCGACCCGGCCGGCTACTACGGCCTGCGCGCCGCCGACCTGCTGGCCGACCCAACGGCCCCCCCTTTCCCGCCGGCCATCTGCTCCCCTCCATCGGAGCTGGACGCCGGGCGGGAGGAGGCAGAGACGTGGCTGGCAGACTGGCTGGGGTTGCCTTCGGCTGAAGGGATAGGGGAGCTCGACCCCGCTCTGGCTTCCGACCCGCGCCTGGGGCGAGGGCTGGAGCTGTGGCGACTGGGCCGCCGGGAGGAGGCGAAAGGGGAGCTGGAGGCACTCCGTCAGGCCACCGCCGACGACCCGCTGACCCAGTACCGGCTGGCCCTGCTCTTCCGCGACATCGGCCTCTACCGCTCCTCCATTCTGGCCGCCTCCAACCTGATCCGCCGCTCCCCCGCTGCAACAGCCCTGAATGCGCCTCCCTTCCTGGCCCGCCTGGCCTATCCGACCTACTACGAGGACCTTGTCCTCTCCAACGCGCTCACCGAGGAGCTACCCCCGCTCCTTCTCTTTGCCCTGATCCGGCAGGAGAGCCTGTTTGAGGGGTTCGCCACTTCTCACGCCTATGCCCACGGGCTGATGCAGGTGATCCCATCCACCGGGGAGCTGATCGCCAGCCAGTTAGGCTGGCCGCCCGGCTACAGGACCTCCGACCTGTACCGGCCCCACGTCAGCCTGCGGTTCGGCACCTGGTACCTGGCCCGGCAGCGGGACCGGTTCGGCGGGCGGCTGGATGCGGCGCTGGCAGCCTACAACGGAGGGCCAGCCAACGCCGAGCGGTGGCTGGCCGCAGCCGGGGAGGACCCCGATCTCTTTCTGGAGCTTATCACCCTGGGAGAGACGCGCCTTTACCTGCAGCGCATCCGCGAGCATTACGCCGTCTACGCTGCCATCTATTGCAGGACAAACTGACTGCAACAAAGGACAGCCCTCACCCCTTCTCCCGCGCGGCGGGAGAGGGGAGAGGGTAGGGAGAGGGGTGAGGGCCAGCCAATTACCCTACTTCCCCCTCAGGATCACCCATACTTCCCGCAGGGTCGGACGCTTGCCGTAGATGAGCAGCCCCATCTGGAACAGCTTTCCCCCCAGCCAGAGGGCAGCCGGGATGGAGGCCACCAGCACCAGCATGCTGACGACCACGTCTATCCACGGCACATCTGCCAGCGGCAAACGCACCATCATCATGGTCGGCGCGGTGAGGGGAAAATAGCTGAGCGCCCGCGCCAGGCCCATGTTGGGGTTGGCGAAGAGAAAACTGCTCAGCATGTAGGGAGCCATCGCAAACAGGGAGAACAGGCCGGCCAGTTGCTGGCTTTCCCGCATCGTCGCGCCCAGCGCGCCCACACCGGCCATCAGCAGGGCGTACAGGAGAAAGCCCAGCACATAGTACACCGCCGCCAGCACGAAAACGCGGGCAGGGATCATAGCCGCGCTGGAGACAGCCAGCATAAGGACCGCCCCACCGCTGAAGCCCCACACACTGCCGATCCACACCAGCACCTGCGTCAATCCCAGCGCACCCAGCCCCAACACCTTCCCTGCCATCAGTTCCATCGGCCGCACCGAGGAGACGATGATCTCCACCACCCGGCTCTCCTTCTCCTCCGCCACCCCCTGCAGGAGATAACCGGATGAAGTGAAGATGGTCATCACCAGGAAGAGGGCCAGGAAATAGGGGACCAGAAAAGAGAAGACAAAACCCCATCCTCCGCTCATGCCGCGCGATTCTCCCCCCGAGGTGAGCATCCTGACCTCCAGCTCCACCGGATCGGCGACCCGCTCCCGCAGCTCCGGGTCCACCTCTCCGGCCAGAAGGTGGTCTATGAAGAAAGAGCGGATCGAGGGAGAATCCTCGACAACCGCCGCATCGAAGCCGCTCCCCCGGGTCAGCACGGTGACGCGGCCGGTCTGCATATAGTCCTCGGCGACCACCAGCACGATCTGGACCTCGTCCGCGCGGACCGCGGCCTCGGCGGCGGCTTCGTCTTCGTAGACGACGAGCGTCTCCTGATACTCGGGGAGCACAGGGGTGAACCGACCCGAATGGTCCACCAGCCCGACCCGCTTGCCAGCCGTGTCGAAAAAGGAGGCCAGCGACTCGCCGATCTGGCGGGCCTGGGGGGCCAGGAAGGCCCCGACGAGCAGGGCAATCAACCCCAGGGCGGGCACGAGGGCCGTCATGATAATGAATCCCGGCTTCCGGATATTGGTCAGATACTCGTGACGGGCCACAATCCAGACTTTGCGCCAGTTCATCAACTCACTCCCCCCTTTCACTGACCACAGCTACGAAAATGTCCTCCAGCGGTACCGGCGCCACCTCGAACACCTCGATCTCCACATCCCGGGCCAGAAGTGCCTTCAGAACCTGGCGGGGGCTGACGTCCTCGGCCAGAGAGAGGAAGAACGCCCCGTCGTCCGGCTCCGCGCTGACCACGCCGGGGATGTGGGGAGGGAGCGACGGGGCGCGCACCCGGACAGCGTGGGGAGCGTATTGCTTTTTGATCTCCTTCAGATGACCGTACAGCACCCCTCGCCCCCGATTGATCAGGAGGATGCGGTCGCACAGCGCTTCGACCAGGTTCATCTGGTGGGTGCTCAGGATGACCGTCTTCCCTTCCCTGTGCAACTGCAGAATGAGGTGTTTGATCCGCTCCACGTTGACCGGATCCAGCCCCTGGAACGGCTCGTCGAGGATCAGCACCTGGGGGTCGTGGACCAGGCTGGCGACGAACTGGAGCCGCTGCTGCATCCCGCGGCTCAGGTCCCGCACCCTCCGCTGGGCCCAGTCGGCCAGCTCCACCTGCTCGAGCAAAGCCATCGCCCGCTCCCGGGCCGTCCCCCGCTCCACCCCCTTCAGTTGGGCCAGGTAGACGAGGGTCTCCAGCACCTTCAGGTTGCGATACAATCCTCGCTCCTCAGGGAGATACCCCACCTGCTCCTTGGCCTCCCCGGGGGAACGCCCCAGCACCCATACCTGCCCCCCATCGGGCTGCAGGATGTCCATCATAATGCGGATGGTGGTCGTCTTCCCGGCCCCGTTGGGGCCCAGCAGCCCAAAAACCTCTCCCCGCTCCACCTCAAACGAGAGGTGGTCCACCGCTACCACGTCGCCGTATCGCTTCGACAGATCCTGGACCTGAATGACCATCTCTCCCTCCATATCGGCCCTATTATACCCCACTATCCCAGCTTTGGTAGCGGCCTGTTAACAGAAAGGGGCTGTAACCCTTCTGTAACGCTCCAGAAACGGCGCAGCACGGCCGTCATGATAAGATAACGGCAGAACAGGCAGCTTGCAAAAAACCCCTCTTGAGGTAAAATATAGGCCGCAGGCCGTACCTGAACAGACTGTCCCAACCAGAACCCGGTCAGGCCGGTACAAGCCCCGCGAAGGCCCGGGCATCAAGAGGGGACAACCACATAGCAGCAAAGGGAGGTGTACAATGGAGCTCATCAAAGTGGCGACCAACTCCCGGTCCACCGCAGTGGCGGGAGCCATCGCCGGAGTCATACGCGAGAGAGGGCGGGTGGACGTGCAGGCCATCGGGGCCGGAGCGGTCAACCAGGCCATCAAAGCCATCGCCATCGCCAGAGGGTACCTGGAACTGGACGGGATAGACATCGTCTGCGTTCCCTACTTCTCCGAGGTGATGATTGACGGGCAGGAGCGAACGGCCGTGCGGCTCACCATTGAGCCCCGATGCAACCAGTCCAAAGAGCTCTCTTCCCCGGGAACCTGATGCTCCCCAACTCAATAGATCTTCACATCCACAGTACGGCCTCCGACGGTGTGCTGACGCCGTCGGAGGTCGTCCGTCTGGCATTGGAGCGGGGCCTCTCCGTCATCGCCCTGACCGATCACGATACGACGGAGGGTGTGGCCGAGGCGCTGGCCGCAGCGGCTGGAACGTCCCTGGAGGTCATCCCCGGCGTGGAGGTGAACTCGGAGGGAGACTGGGGAGACCTCCACTTCCTCGGCCTCTACGTGGACCCCGCCAACCCCTTCCTCAACGAGCGGCTCCGGGCAATACGGGAGGCCCGGCTGGGCCGGGCACAAAGGATGGTGGAGAGGCTGGCGGAGATAGGACTGCCGCTGCAATGGGAGGAGGTGCAGGCCCTGGCCGGAGGAGAATCGGTGGGACGGCCCCACATTGCCCGGGCGCTCCTCAACCGGGGCTACATCTCCTCCATCGCCGAGGCCTTCGAACGCTACATCGGCCGGGAGGGACCGGCCTACGTCCCCCGTCTCCGCCTAACCCCCCCCGAGGTGATCGAGGCCATCCACCGCGCGGGCGGCATAGCCGTGCTGGCCCACCCCGCTGCCTCCGGTGCGGTAGACCAGATCCCCCAGTTTGTGGAGTACGGCCTGGAGGGACTGGAGGTCTATTATCCGGACCACTCGCCCAGAGACGTAGCGCTCCTTCTCGACCTCTGCCGACAATATGATCTCCTGGCGACCGGCGGCTCGGACTTCCACAGTCCCGGATACGAGGAGGGGGCGATGCTGGGGTCGGTCTATGTGCCGTGGGAATGCGTGGAAGCCCTGCGGAAAAAGGCGGGCCGGGAACCGTAGGCACGATCTGCGGAAAGCGCCTACAATCGGGGCATATCGAAAGCCAGGAGGACCTCCAGCACCAGCCGGGGGTTGGCGTTGCGGCGCAGCCGATCGGCGGCGGCCCGTGTGGCCTCCACCAGTGCTGCCGCCCGATGGGGCCCCAGCCGCGTTGCAAGCCTCCTCAATCGCTCCCGATCATCCAGATTGACCAGCGGCCCCTCCGCTCCACCCGCCAGCACCATCACATCCCGCCACCACCCCGCCCACAGGTCGAGAGCCTCCTCTACCCTTTCCGGCTCGTCGTCGGCCAGCCTGGCGGCGTAGCGGAACCGCTCCACCAGCGAAGCCCCGAGCAGCCCCATCAGCTCCTCCAGCCGCCGATGGCGGCGCTCCAGCAGCGACCGATCCTCGACCGCCCGCACTGCCCAGCCCAGCCGCCCGCCACAGAGATGGGCCAGCAACCGGGCCTGTTCCTCCCCCACTCCCCACCGCTCCCGCAGCGCCTCCTCCACAACCGGGATCGGCAGGGTGCGCAGGGGTACCACCTGGCAGCGCGAGACGATGGTGGGGAGCAGGGAGTCGGTATCGGGGGCCAGAAGGACCAGAAGCACGTGGGCCGGCGGTTCCTCCAGCGTCTTCAACAGGGCGTTGGCTGCCGATGGGGTCGCCTGCTCGAAGCGCTCCAGCACCGCCACCTGCCGCTTGCCCATGCCAGGGGTGAGAGCCAACTGGTGCTGGAGTTCCCGCACCTGATCAATCGTCAGCCGGCCAGTCGCCGATTCCGGCTCGACCCAATGCAGGTCGGGGTGGCTCCCTCTCTCGACCAGGAAACAGGCCTGGCAGGATTTGCAGGGCTTCGGTTCCCCCTGGCACAGGAGAGCCGAAGCCAATGCCCGTGCCAGCGTCCCCTTCCCCACCCCCGGCGGGCCGGTGAAAAGATAGGCATGGGAAAGCTCCCCCCGCTCCAGCGCCCGGTGCAGGAGGCGCACTGCCCATTCGTGGCCGATCACACCCCAGGTTTCCTCTACCATAATGCCGATACCCGTCAGCAGGACAGGCTGTTGCAGCTTGCCCAAAGACCATCACCCCACCCCCGCCCGCCTGCAGCAGGCACCGGAGGGGGCAGGGGGAGGAGGGCGACCGGGCTGGTCGCCCTTACTTGCCAACCCCATCGGGCAATAGGGGCGACCGGGCCGGTCGCCCCTACTTGCCAACCCCGCCGGGCGGTGGTATAATCAACTTCAAAGGGCGGTTAGCTCAGTTGGCCAGAGCGCCACGTTGACATCGTGGAGGTCACAGGTTCAAGTCCTGTACCGCCCACTGGGCCGGTCGGCCCCCGCCGACCGGTTCTTTCGTTTTCTACCACAGAGACGCGGAGGACGCAGAGCTTCACGGAGAACCCAAAGGCTTCTCGGTGCTTCTCCGTGCCCTCTGCGCCTCCGCGGTTCTTTACCCGCCGCAAGTGCGTAACTCCCGTCACCTGGAGATCCGGAACAGCATCCCGTCCGACCGGCCCATTACCTCCGGGAAGTACATCTCATATGCGGTGGCCGGCAGGACCCGGTACGTGCCCGGCAGCCCCATCTCCAGGAGATAGGTGTACTCATAGGTCCCGGCCGGCAGGGAGGGGGCAAAGAGCACCAGCTTCTCATCCCGCAGGTCAGCCTCAGCGAACCACCACCATCCCCAGCCCCAATCCCACCAGAAGCTCTCCACGTCGGTGCGGCGCAGCTCTGGCCGCTCCCCCACGACACTGGTGGTCTGCAGGCTGGTGTCCACCGGCTCCGCCCCCGCCGGGAAGGGGTCCTCCACAACGACGTAACTCAGGTCGTTGGGGGCGATGATCGTCAGACGGACCCGCACCCTGTCCCCCACCTTTGCCTCGGCAAGCGAGGGACATTGCTCCTCACAATCCGCCATTTCATAGGTCCGCCCGATGATAATCCCCCGGTTCAGGGCCCGCACCTCTTCCACCGGCAGATAGGCGTGCAGGTGGGCGGTGTAGTAGAGGTGGCCCGGCCCCTCTCCCCGGGCGATCTGGAGCCGGTTGGCCTCTCCCCGCAGGAGGTCGGCCACTGCCACGCGGAACTCCGTCGTCTCCCGCACGTTCTCGGACGTAGCCCGTCCGCTCCCCAGGTCCTCCCAGTTCAGGCGGACCCCCCAGGAGTAGTTCGCCTCCAGCTCGCCGGTAGCGACCATCCAGTCGGTGAGGGCGATAAGGGACCAGGCGGTTTCCTGAGTCGTTTCCCACCGGTCTCCGGTGCGGGCGTGCATCAGCCAGCGAACGGCCTGGGAAGCCAGCCGGTTCTCCGGGTCCAGGCGGGCCAGGGCGTCCAGGACCACCGCCGTGGTGCGCGTGTCGGTGGACCAGTTCCACGGGTCCGGATCCGTCTCCTGCCAGCGGGCCCCCGTGGCGCTGACGATGGCGGCGGAGTTGAGGTCAGAAAGGAGGGTGCGGATGCGGGGGTCTTCCTTGTTCAACAGGCCCAGGCTCATCGCCAGGAAGGCCCTACCGTGGTGGCCCAGCCGTCCCCGCACCTCATAGAGGGCCGTCAGGTCGCTCTCCCGCACCGCCCCTGCCTCCGTCAGCACATAGAGGATAAAGGCGCGGCGGTTGACCTCCGTTGTGGTCTTGAGCCTTGTCAGCGGCCCGATCTGCCCGCGCAGGTACTCCACCCCCCGTTCGATCGCCCCTCCGCTCACGGCGAAGCCAGCCTCCTTCGCCTTGATCAGCCCGAAGACGACGTAGGCGGTGACGAGGGGGTCGGACTGATCCCTCACCCACCATCCCCATCCGCCGTCGTAATGCTGGCGGGCGTAGAGCCGCTGGAGGCCGATTCCCACCTGCTCCCGCAACTTAGCCGCAAGCTCCGGGTCCTCCAGCCCCAGCCGGGTCAGCGCCTGGTAGGTGAGCACATTGGGCAGGAAGCGGGAGATCAGTTGTTCGGTGCATTCGTAGGGGAAATGCTCCAGATAGCTCAGTGCGTCGGTCATCCCTGCCGCCAGCGAAGGCTCGATCCGGACCGTCAGCTCTCCCTGGGTTGTGTCAATGGAGGGGGGCAGGGCCACTGCCTCCAGCACGCTCCCCGCCTCGTCTATCTGCCCGGCTGTGCCCACGGTCTCCGGAGCAGAGTACCGGTAGACGGGCAGGCGCTGATCCGGCGGGAGGCCAGCGGGCGGCTTCACCGCATCGGACAGGCCGCCGCCCTGAGCGTGGAAGACCAGGTCCACAGCGGAAACAGCCTCATCCTCCGACACCTCCACCGGCCAGTCCACCCGCGCCTTACCGCCTGGCTCCAGCGTGACCGTATGGCGGGCCTCCCCCAGGAGCGTCACCCCCTCCGCATCCAGCCAGACCTCCACCTCCAGTTGCCGGTCGGTGTTGTTGTGCACCACCGCCCCCAGCTCCGCCTGGTCGCCGGCGACGAAGAAGCGGGGGGTCACCGGTCGCACCAGCAGGTCCTTGGTGGAGAGGATGTCCAGCTCTGTCTGCCCGACGAGCGCCTCCCTGGTGACGGCCCGGGCATCCAGATGCCAGGTGGTCAACTGGTCCGGCAGCCGGAAGGTGACGGTGGCCCGCCCTGTCGCGTCGGTGCGCACACTGGGGGCCCAGAAGGCGGTATCGGGGAACTCCTGACGGATAAACTCAGCGCCGACCAGGGCCGCCTCCGGCCCGCCGCCACCGCCACCCTTCGCTTCCTCCGCCACCCGCACATTGGTCTGATCCACCGAAAAAACGAGGCTGTCGGCAGTGCGGACACCCAGACCCCGCTCGCCGTAGAAGGCCTCCAGAATGGAGGGGGCGTTGGGCGCAGCCAGGGAGAAGACCGCCTTATCCACCACCCCGATCCCCACCTCCGCTTCCACCGGCCGACCGTTGGCGTCGGTCACCCGCACCTCGGCCGTCACCTGCTCCCGGGGGCCATAGTGCTCCCCCGCCGCCAGGTCCCGATCCGGGATGACCTCGATCCGCAGCTCCTGCTGCTCGGTGGAGACCTCGAAGGAGACGTAGCCGAGCCGGTAGGCCGGCACCGGGTTGGTCTCGTCCAACCCTTTGACCAGCACGACGGAGACATAGACGTTGGGAGCATAGTCGGCGGTGATGGGCAGCTCCACCGTCTCGGCGTTGCCGGAAAGGGTCTGCACCCAATGCCTCAGCACCCGTCCCCGCTCAACGGTGAAGAGGGCAGTCACCTCTCCCTGGAAGGGGGAGGGGATGAGGATCTGGGCCACGTCGCCGGGCCGGTAGGAGCGGCGGTCAGCCACCAGCCGGATGCGGTTACTGTTCTCCTGCCGCCAGCTCACATACTCGCTGGTGGAGACCCAGAGCCAGGTGGCGGAGACGATCTTGTTGCCCCGTTCGTCCGATCCCTCGGCGCGGACGATGTAAGAGCCACCTTCCTCCGGGATGAAGGAGGCGGTTGCCTCCCCCTCCCGGTCGGTGGTCACGGTCTGACTGAAGACGACCGTATCAGAGGGGACCCAGGTCCAGTAGAGGTTGCCGTATTCATCCTCCTCCTGGACGTTGAGCCACTCTCTCCGGATATAGGTGACGCCAAGCCGCACATTCCCCACCGGCTCTCCATCCCAGTCCACCGTGCGGACCTCGACGGTCTGCTCCTGGCCGACCCGTCCCACATACCGCTGAGGCTGAAGGCCGATGTAGAAGAGGCCCTTATGGACAATGAAGGAGGTGCGGTTGCTGACGGACTGATCATTGATGTCGGTGATGGTGGCCTCAAGGGTGAAGAGCTGGCTGAGCTGCGACTCGGATATATCGGCGGGGACGGAGAAGACAAAGCGGCCCCGGCTATCGGTGGTCCCATCTCCGTCGGCGACCACCCGCCCCCAGCCCGGGACCTCCGGGGGTCGCCACCAATCCCAGCTACTGGTGTCGCTCCAGTCCCACCAGCCGGGCACGTCGGGTCGGAAAGGATAGTCCTGGGCCAGCAATGTCCAGTGAACAGAGGCATTGGCCACAGGCCCCCCAAAGAAATAGGTGGATTCGACAACGGCATTGACCCGCTCGCCGGTCAGATACTCTTCTTTGTCGGCGGTGACGCTCACCTCGAACTCCGGCCTCCGGTATTCGGCCACCTGGAAACCCACCCCCTGGGATTGTCCGCTCACCTTCGCCTCGATGTAGTAGTATCCCAGGCCCGCCTCCTCCCCCAGGGTAAACTGGCCGTTGAACGTGCCGAAGTCGGACAGGGGAAGGATATCGCTGTAGATCTGTTCCCCCTGATCGTTGTAGACAGCGATGGGGACAGAGCGGATCGCGGGCGGGAGGGAGAAATGGACGTCGTCTTCGGCGCGGATCACACCACGGAAATAGACCGGCTGGCCCGGCCGATAGATGGGGCGCTCGGTGTACAGGTAGAGCCGGTAGGGTGGAGGAAGGAAATCGGCGGAGAGGTCGAAATCCCAGGGGCTGATCCCATCATACCAGTCGCTCACCGCCACGCCGAACACCCTCTCCCTCGGCGATCCGACGCGGGCCGTATAGGGAACCCACAGATCCTCCAGGGGACGGAATTCGGCCCGGAAAACGCCATCGCTGTCAGTTGTTCCCTGACGGATCATCTGCCCATTGGGGCCCAGGATGAGCACCGGCGCTCCGGCCACCGGCCTGCCAGTCATCAGATCGGTCACCCAGACCAGCGCCTCCCGCTGGGCCAGCTTCAGCATGACGTGAAGGGGAGAGACGACCAGAAGCCGGCGGGATGGATTTTCTCCCAGGATCTGCACCTCAGGGGCGGAGGCCTGCAGGAAGTAGAGGCCGGGCGGCAGCGGGCCGCCATCCTCGGCCAGGTCCACCAGCTTGTAGCGGATCTCGTTCAGAGGCGCTTCAAGCGTCAGGGTCCAGCTCCGCATTAGCTCCGCCTCGCGGTCAGGGTTGAACCGATCCCACAGCTCCCACCGGTTCGGCCCCGTCAGGTCAACAAAATCCTCCCAGTCCAGCCGGTAGAGGGCCAGGTCAACCTGAGTCACATTCCGATGGGCCAGGTAAATCTGGGTGGGGGTATAGGCGTTGTAAGTCCCTATGTTGCCCGGAGCGACCAGATAGGCCATAGGGCTCAGAGGGGTGGTGGTGAAGCGGACAACCTGCTCTTCGCCGATGGTGTTGCCGTAGAGGTCGGCCATTCCCCCTCCCAGGCGGACCTCGTAGGGGGTCGAGGGCTCGACGTTCCACACTATAGAAAAGCGGTTCTCATATTCGTCCCACCAGGTATAGACTCCGGTGGGTTCGGGGAGGATGGTGATGTTCGGCATCAGCGTAGCGACGTCCATCGGGGCCGAGAAGTAGATATCAAAGGAGGTTGAGGGATCAACCGTTGTCCTATCGCGCGGATTCGTCCTCAGGATGGAGGGGAAGGGAACCGTGTAGAAAAGCCAGCTATAGGCTTCTCGCAGGGTGGCGTTGCCCACGGCAGCGCGGGCGGTCCCGGCGACCGTCGCCTCGTAGCGGATTCCCAGCTCCAGCCGCCCTTCGGGGAAGAACGTCATCGTCGTGTGCGCGTCGTCCCAGGAGAAGCGACCGGGGACCGCCTCCCCATCTTCAGTACGGAGGGAGAAAGCGGCCTCAGTCGAGGCGGGGTCCATCGGCTGGCTGAAGGTGACGGTGATGGGGCGGGTGATCGGGACCTGGCCCTCATCGCTGGCGGGAACGGTCTGGAGGACGTAAGGGGATTGGATCGTGAACTCCCAGGAGAAACTTTCCTGAAGGATGCCGCCAGTCGTATCGGTGAGGCCGGCCTGGATGGTGGCCCGGTAGGTCTGGCTGGGAATGAAGCCGGTAGAAGGCCGAAAGACGTAGATTGAGGTGTTGATCCATTCCCCGCTCCCCTCCACCGGCGGGTCGAACTGGACGGGCGTCGGCATCTCCGCCGAGGGGGCGCTGACCAGTTGGAGGGGCACCACAGGCCGATTGAACATCACCGTGACAGCGGCGGTCGGTTCCACCTCCGTCATGCCCGGTTCGGGGATGACCTGAGTCACCTCCAGATAACCGACGGTGGCAAAGGTGAACTCCGTCTCCTCCCGCAACGGCAGCCCATCGGCCGACCGGGCCGTCGTATCCAGCCGGACCCGATAGCGGGTGGCCCGCTCCCAGTTAGACAGCGGCGTGAAGACCAGCGTGGCGGGGTCCTGCCAGGAGAAAGTCCCCTCGACCGGTGGATCAATGGAAAAGGCCGCCTCCACGGAGGCGGGGTCCATCGGCTGATCGAAAACGAGGATGAGGGAGCGGTCCAGCGGCGCTTCCTCCCCCCGGGCGGGGGACCGTTCGAGGAGGAGGGGGTGTGTAGGGGGCAGGGATTCACGGGTTGGCGTAGGCGTCTCCCGGGGTCCCAGAAGGGGGCGGCAGGAGAGGGCAGGGCCTATCAGCAGGATTCCCAGAATCAGCAGGGAAAGGAGTCTCTTCTTATCCATCGGCCTTCCTCCGACGCAGATTGAGCGGG
>JBDOIF010000082.1:0-3735 GCA_041082215.1 Anaerolineae bacterium | reverse complement strand
CATTCTCCAGGCGGCTCCGGAAGACCTCCGGTAACCCCTCCAGCGCCTCGGCGACGAATTGCTCAAAAAGGGCATCCTCCATAGCCCACCCTCCGAACTTCGTTTCATTATACCCGATAAAAGGGGGAATGGGAAGTTGGCGCGTTCCATCCAGGGCTTATCAATTCTCTAACGCATACCGAGCCAGGCCAGGCCTCGGTCGGGGCGGGCCGATGCTGCTCTTTGACCATCCGGCACGTAGGGGAAGCCCTGCAGGCGAATCAAATTGATCGCCGCACACCGAAAAGCGTGGAGCGGCCGGGCAATCTTCCGAGCGGGGTTTTGATCCTCCTGATAGGTCACATCCAGCACCCAAAAGACGCAATTCTCTATCTCCCAGTGGCCTCGCGTCCAGCGGCTGAGCTGCCGCGGCGTGGGTTCTGGCCCTCGCCGGGTGCCATACACCACGACAACCTCCTCTGTGCTCCACTCGCTCCGATGGAGAGGCGTCCGCCGACGGCGCACCTGTCCGTACCAGCACACCGCAGGCCAGCCATATTCCCGCTCCAAATAGGTCCGCATCTCCGGATCCGCTTTCACCCACCAGTACTCCCGAACTTCTAACCGCCCGTGTCGCCGATCCCATTCCTTCCAGTCCGGCGGGGACTCCCCCCTCTCCGCTTCCAACCCCTCTACCAGAGCCTCCAGAACCTCTCCGTGATTCTCTTTCACCACCCCTAAATAGGCCCCCCTTTTTCCACAACCTCCCGGGCCACTTCCCGTTGGTTCAGTCCGGCATCCAGAGTAACGACCTTCCCTTCCAGGGACATCCCTTGCAACAGCCGCAAGGCGGCCTGAGTGACTTCCCCTTCCTCCACCCCTTCCCGGCTCAAAACGAGCCGAACCCCCTGGGCGGCCGCTACCACAACCTGGAGAGCCGCAAAACCCGCATCCCGTTTGCTCCCCCGAAGCGTTTTCCCGTCTATACTGATAATGCGTCCTCCCTCCTCTTCTGCCCACTGCTTCGTTGCTCTCTCTAATTCGGTCAGCGGGAGAAGAACCAATATTCACCACAAGGTCCCGTATTCGGGGGGATGGAGCAGCCACCCCGTGCCCACCTCCGAGCGGATTTGCTGCCAGTGCTCCTGAGCCCACTTCCACATCCCGCGCAGGCTCTTTTGCCCGTTCACCGCAGCCAGAATGAGCATCGTCAATACGGCCTCCAGAGGATAGATGCGCCCCTGGCGGCGACGAGGATCCGGGATGCCTTTCAGATAGGCCCTCAAGCCTTGTTTCCCCTGTGGTCGCTCCATGGCTTATCCCCCTATAGCGTTTAACACCCATTCTACCACAAAATATTAGAGCATTGATACCCATGGTTCGCTCATTTTTAAGGCGGTTTGGTGGAATCGGCGCAGAGCCTGGTGTAGATGTCTGTAGAGAAGCCCAACAATGCCAGGATGCGCTGTTGTACCTCGGAAAGCGGGGTAAGATGACGATGGGTTTGATGAGGCTCCTGAATGACCGTCAGGGTGATCTCCTGGAAGGCTCCCAGGAGGCGCTCCGCTGTCGGCCGCGCCGTCTCCCGTTGGGGATTCCCGGCATACAGACCGCGCAGTTTCCCCCCTTCCGCAGCCAGGCGGCGGCGGACCACAAACTCCACCAGGGTCAGCACCCGCAGGCCAATGGCCAGCAACCGGATCAGGCCTGTAATCCGGTCATCCCGTTGCAGATACAAGGGGGTCAGCGAGAGCGGCCGGCCCTTCAGACGCCTCATGCCCCGGTCAATGATATACTGACCCCGGTACGCCAGCACCGCTTGCTCCAGGGAAAGCCGCTCCGCCAGGGCATTGGTGGCATACACCCGCCATCCCAACCGGCGGATGGCTTTCTCCAGCGCCTCCTCATCCACAGCCACTGTCACCCGGGCGGTCCGCTCCTGCCGGACCGTCGCTGGCTGTCCCCCATAGCGCCGCCCGGTTCGCTCCTGGATTTCTTCCTCGTAACTCAAGCGCAACAGCCCCTGGACCTGGTGCTGCTCTACCACCGCTTCTGCCGCCTGCTGCAGAGACTCCACCTCCGAAAACCGTCTCTTCCCCCGGCCTCTCTCATTCAGAGCGGCGAGCGCCTTTTGGGCCTTCGCCAGCCGGGTTCGCAACGCTTCTTCTGCGGCTTGCGCTGCCTTCAGCGACCGCAGCACCAGCCGCCGTTCCGTCCAGGTGACCGTCTGGCCATCCACCACCGCCGTCAACACCTCCAGCCGTTCGTACCCTTCGGCGATCTTTTCCGGTTCGCCGTTCTCCTTTTCCCGATAGACGGAGGTCAGCTGCTGTTCCCCCGTCCAGACCGGGGTCAAATACGCTTCCAGCCCGTCCGGCGGCAGCTGGATTTCCGACAGGGGGCACAGGTAGAAGTCGCCGCCAGCCTGAGTGAAGGCGCGGGTTTCCAATGCTCCCATCTTGCAGTCCCCGATATACAACAATCCCCGCCGCCCCAGCCCCTCTCGCACCTGGGTGATGGCCGGGATGTACAGTGGGTCATCGGCCCGTTGTCCGGGCAGCACGGTCGTCGCCAGGGGCAGACCCAGCGGGTCCAGGGTGGAGAGCATGACCTTCACCTGGGGCAAGTCCGGGCGATGGTCTTTGCTGTGTCCGAACTGGAACAACCCCTCAGGGGTCACCGCCCCATAGCCGCTGGCGGTGGTGCTATCCAGCCGCACCTGTCGGGGGTTCAGGTCGTACACCCGCAGCAGGTGCCCATTCAGCGCCGCCTCAAAGCCGTCCCAGGCAGTATCCTGGCTGAGAGCGCTCAACACATCCGCCAGGCGGTCATCGCTGAAGTCCAGGGCGCGCACCGCCTGGCCGGTGCAGCGCATCAGCGTCTCCAGACGCCTCTCCGCCCAGGATTGGACGTGGTTCAAGCGGTGGTCGCCCTCCGAGAGGATATGGGCCAACCAGACGGTGGCCGTCCACCCCAGGCTGAGTCCTTGCCAGTTGCCGTGGGTGGGGAAGAACTCGTCCAGCAGAGACGGTACTCCCATCCGCTCCATCTGGGCCAGCAGCAGAGGGATGTCATCCACTCGTTCGTTTGTCACTGTTGGTCTCTCGCTCATACCAGGAGTTTACCTCAATTCTCAAAACTGGTCTAAATTTGAGCGAACCATGGGTAATTCGGCTGGTAATCAACCGACATACGCGAAAACCCGCCCGCCCTGATAGAGGCGGGCGGGTTTTCGCCGCCCCGCAGATGATGACAGTGAACCACTCAACCAACAACGGACCCTCCGGCCAGACCCTGCGCGGCGTCGCCGCGTCGGGTGGCATCGCCATTGGCCCGGCCTTCCAGTTTCGCCGGACTGACCTCCGGTTTGACCGCCACCCGGTGGAGGACTCCGGCGCAGAATGGCGGCGATTCCAGAACGCCGTGGAGACCGCCCGGTCCCAACTGGCGGAGATGGCTCTTCAGGCCGAAAAAGACCTGGGCAACGACGCTGCCGCCATCTTCCAGGCCCAGATGCTCATGCTGGAAGACCCCGAACTGCTGACCCGGGTCCGGGCCGCGCTGGAAGAGCAGGGGGTCAACGCCGAAGCTGCCCTGAGCGATGCCTCCGGCCTCTACGTGCACATGCTGGAGGCAGTACACAGTGAATACCTCCGGGCCCGCGCGGCGGATGTGCGGGACGTCACCAGCCGCCTGCTGTGCATCCTTCTGGGCATCAGCCCTTGCCCGGATGCTGTCCCCGCTGTTCCCTCCGTC
>JBDOIF010000079.1:0-2523 GCA_041082215.1 Anaerolineae bacterium | reverse complement strand
CGCGGGAGAGGGGAGGGGGTAGGGGGAGGGGTGAGGGCCAAACCGCCACCAGGCAGGCGGTTACCGAAGTGATTATAACACAGGCGACCAGGAACGCCAGTTTCGGTCCGGGCCGCAGGGCAGGACGCATCCTGCGCCGCCAGTTTTGGGCACTGTGCCCGAAACTTGCCCCGCCCCCCGTTCAGTGGTAGAATCCCGTCCGGGAGAGCGGCGATGGGCGTCATCTGGACGGGGCTGCAGGCGGGGCTTCGGCTCCTGCTGGGCGGCGACCCGTATCTCTGGCAGATCATCGGCCGGTCGGCGCAGGTGAGCGGGGCGGCGCTGGCGGTCAGTGCAGTGATGGGCATCCCTGTGGGAGCCGCGGTGGGGCTGGCCCGCTTCCCCGGCCGGCGCATCGTGCAGGCGCTGATCTACACCGGCATGGGCCTCCCCCCCGTGGTCGTCGGCCTGGGAGTGTACCTGCTCCTTTCCCGCAACGGAGTCCTCGGCCCGCTGGACCTGCCCTGGCTGCCGGAGCTTTTCACGCCGGGGGCGATGGTGATGGCCCAGGTGGTCATCGCCTCGCCGATGGTGGCCGGCTTCACTATGGCCGCCGTCGCCGGGGTGGACCCCGACCTGCGCCGACAGGTCGAGGCGCTGGGAGCCACCCGTCTGCAGGCCACGCGGGCGGTCCTCCGGGAGGCGCGGCTCGGGGTGCTGGTCTCCCTCATCGCCGGGCTGGGGAGCATTATCTCTGAGGTCGGTGCAGTGATGATGGTGGGGGGCAACATCGAAGGCTCGACCCGTGTCCTCACCACTGCCATCCTCCTGGAGACCCGCCGGGGCAATTTCGACCTGGCCATCGGCCTGGGGCTGGTGCTCCTCTCCCTCTCCTTCCTGGTCAACCTGGCGGCGGCGCAGTTGCAGGGGAAGGGGAGATAGGGGAACGCGGGGACGCGGAGACGGGGGGAAGGATGGAAGCGATGTACGTGCTGGAGGGGGTGCGGAAGTCCTATGACGGCCGGTGTGTGCTGGACCTGTCCCGCCTGGAGATAGGGCGGGGGAAGGTTCTGGCGGTCGTCGGCCCCAGCGGTGCGGGGAAATCCACCCTGCTGCGGCTGCTCAACTTCCTGGAGCCGCCGGACGGAGGGAGCATCACCTTCCAGGGATACCGGATCGGCCGGGGGCCGGTGCCGCTCCCGCTGCGGCGGCAGGTGACGACGGTCTTCCAGCGGCCTGCGCTGCTCTCCACCTCCGTGGTGGGCAACGTGGTCTACGGGCTGCGGCTGCGGGGGATGCGGGACGGGCGGGAGCGGACACAGGCGGTGCTCCAGCGGCTGGGGCTGGCAGAGCTGGCCCGCACCCCGGCCCACAAGCTCTCCGGCGGTGAGGCGCAGCGGGTGGCGCTGGCCCGCGCCATCATCCTCTCCCCAGCGGTCCTCCTGCTGGACGAGCCCACGGCCAACCTGGACCCCTACAACGTGGGGTTGATCGAGGAGGTGGTGCGGGAGATGAACCGGCGGGAGGGCACGACCGTGGTCTGGGTCACCCACAACATCCTCCAGGCCCGGCGGGTGGCCGATCGGGTCCTCCTCCTCCTGAACGGGCGGGCGGTGGAGGAGGGGGACGTGGACACTTTTTTCACCGCTCCCCGCGACTCCCGGACGGCGGCGTTTATACAGGGGGAGATGGTGTGGTAGGGGCAGGTGGGCAAGGGGCAAGAGGCAGGAAGCGGAACAGAAGGGGTAAGGTAGTTCTGCTGGCCGCAGCGGCGCTTCTGGGGCTTGGGGGGTGCAACAGGGCGGCGACGACGCCCCCACCCCGCCTGATCCTGGCGACGACGACCTCCACCTACGATTCGAGGCTGCTGGACTACCTGCTGCCGGCGTTCGAGGAGGAGACCGGCATCGAAGTGCAGGTGGTGGCGGTGGGGACAGGGCAGGCGCTGGCGCTGGGCCGCAACGGAGACGCCGACGTCCTCCTGGTGCATGCACCCGACCAGGAGGAGGCCTTCGTTGAGATGGGCTACGGCGTTGACCGGCAGCCGGTGATGTACAACGACTTCGTGGTCGTCGGCCCGGAGGCAGACCCCGCTTCCATCGCCGGGATGGCCGACGCTGTGGGGGCCTTTGCCCGCATCGCCGGGGCCCAGGCCCTCTTCGTCTCCCGTGGGGACGATTCGGGGACGCATTCCAAAGAGAAGGCCATCTGGCAGGCGGCGGGGATCGCGCCGGGGGGGGAGTGGTACATCTCCGCCGGGCAGGGGATGGGGGAGGTGCTGGCCATGGCGGAGGAGCTGGGGGCCTACACCCTCAGCGACCGGGGGACCTATCTTTCCCGGCTCTCGGAAGGCTACACCCTTCCCATCCTGGTTGAGGGGGACCCCATTCTCTTCAACCCCTACCACGTGATAGCGGTCAATCCCAAGCTGCACCCCGGCGTCAATTATGAAGCGGCCAGGCGGTTCATCGCCTGGCTCACCTCGCCGGAGACGCAGGGGCGGATCGGGGCCTTCACCCATCCCACAACCGGCCAGCCGCTATT
>JBDOIF010000050.1:0-52257 GCA_041082215.1 Anaerolineae bacterium | reverse complement strand
GCGGGCACCCCTTCCCCTCTCCCGCGCAGCGGGAGAAGGGAAGGGGTAGGGGGAGGGGTGAGGGTTCTCTACTCTACCGGGATCTCCGCGTACACCTTGTCAATATCAATGCCCTGCTTGCGGCGGTAGGCGGTGAAGCCGTAGAAGATCACTGCGGCCAGCACGTAGTTGGCCAGCATAAAGAGCATCGAGCTGCTGTTCGTCCACCCGATCCCGTAGAGCAGATTCGGGTCCCACACCCACTCTACCAGCAGCCAGTCCAGGAAGAAGAGGAAGATCAGCCCGGCCACAGTGACGAGGGGCAGGGCGCCCTGGGATGGCAGCTTGGAGATCACGTAGTACAGGATCCAGATCAGCATCACAGCGTTGATCACGGTGAGCGCCCAGGTAATGATGAGCATAGCCCAGCTCAACGCGTCGGAGGCCATCCCCAACGCGCCGATGCCATACCGGATCGAGGTGATGATCAGGTAGATGGCTCCAGCGCCGTAGAGGATCGTCACGATCCAGCTCAGCCAGGCCGGCACCCTGAGCCTGGAGATGGGAGAACCCTCAAAAAGCTCCCTCCTCCGCCAGGGCAGGATGATCCCCGCCACCGTGGAGCCCAGGAAGGTCACGGCGATGACCAGCGTGGCGTCCAGCGCCAGCGTCTGGAAGTCGAAGATGTTGTAGGCGTAGAGGGCGGAGATGATGGCGGAGGGGATGGACATCAATAGCAGCGCGTTGACAGGGGCGCGGGTGCGCGGTTCGACGGCGGAGGCCCACTCCGGCAGCATCCGGTCGAAGGCGGCGGCGAAGATGACCCGGGTGGAGCTGAGGAAGACCGTGCCGGACCAGCCGAACCACCACAGGCTCATCAGGAGGATGGTGATGAACTGGAGCGCCGGGCTGGGGGAGATGAAGGCAGCGAAGAGGGCGGGGTAGGGCCAGAAGGGGAGCGGCGGAGCCTGGTCGGTGTAGCCCCAGGTATAGTTCCAGAAGGCCCCGTTCGCCTTGTGGTAGAAATCCCACCCGATGGTCTTGGTGATCAGGGCGAAGAAGATCAGCGCCAGCACGGTGGTGACGATGATCGCCCAGGCCATGCCCCAGAAGTTCCGCTTGAAGTCGCTCGCCCCCCGCACCTCGCCATAGAGGGTGGAACCCCAGTTCGGCCACAGGTTGAAGAAGACGACCATCGGGATAAGGGCCAGGCTGGCGCCGATCGCCAGGTTCCCCCATGGGGCGGCCACCGTTCCCGCCGCCTCTCCCGCCTCCAGCGTGGCCTGGTAGAGGTCTATCGCCTCAGTGCCGAACATCCTGGGCACCATAGCGTTGAGGTTCTGGATGAAGAGCTGGTTGTTGCCGAAGAGCAACAGCAGGAAGACCAGCAGAAGCCCCACCGCGCCGCCCCAGAAGCAGGCCTTCTGGATGCGGGCGTACCACTTCATGCCCAGGGCGATGTAGATAGAGACAATGACACAGACCGCCAGGGAGCTGACCAGAAGGCCGTCCGGGGTGCCGGTGAACCACAGGGCAGCGTCTTTTGCACCGGCGATGGCCAGGATGGGGGTGAAGAACTCGTAGGCGAGCATCTGGCCGTAGAGCGGCACCCAGAGCCAGAGGATGAACCACCAGCCGGTGACGCTGAGGACGAACCCCAACCCCCGGCCAAGAATGCGGCTCTGCCACACGTAGTCGCCGCCGGCGCGGGGCATGATCGAGATCAGGCTGGCATAGACGATCACCTCGAAAATGGTGAAGATGGCGCTGATCACCACTGCCGATGCCAGATGGCCGTTGAAGTAATAGCAGTAGGAGAAGATGTAGAGGCCGAGGGTGATAAGGTTGATGGAAAAGGTGGCGTAGATGAACGCGTCGAAGACGGACCAGGCTCTCACCAGGCCGCTTGCCTTACGCACGAACAACGACACTTCGCTCATGGGAAACTCCTTTCTGGCTGATTGGTGAACGGACCGGGATAAAGAGAAGGCCCACAGCCAAACGGTAGACTCCCCCTTGAGCTTCCTCCCCGCGCATCACCTCCTCTCGTTCCATTCACGTCATTCGTGTGTTAACCGGTCGTGAGCAGGTAGTTTTTCACCTTATTCCGCTTCAGCTCGATGATCGCTCCCGGCAGCATCCCCTGCTCGTACATGCTGCCGGGATTCATGCAGAGGGTCCGCCCGATCTTCCGAACCCCCTTTGCCTCGTGGATGTGGCCGAAGAGGCCGAGCAGGGGCTGGTATTCCTCCACCAGTTCCAGCACCGCCCGGCTGCCCACGGAGACCAGCGAGCGGCCGGCGTAGGCCGGGCGCAGGTCGTCCGTCAGCTCCGGCGCCTCATCCAGCCCGCAGCCGAACGGCGGAGCATGCAGGTTGAAGATAGCGTTGCGGACATCCTGGAGCTTTCTGACCATGGCCTCGATCCGTTCCCGGAGGGCCTCCTCGCTCTCTTCGCGGAACGTCTTCCAGGGCGTCGGGTTGGTCCATCCGCTGCTGATCATCTCCAGGCCGTTGTCCAGCCGGACCACCCGCCCTTCGGCCAGTTCCACGTGTTTCGAGGCAGCGACCACCCTGTCCAGCTCGAACATGTCGTCATTGCCGGGGCAGACGTAGCAGCGGATGCCCGTTCCCTCCAGTTTCTCGTCGGCATAGGCCATCCACCGTTGTGCGGTCTCGATCACCTGAGAGACAAACAGCTCGTCGGAGCGGCCCGGTGTGGCGTTGATCTGAGCCACCTCGTCCGGATCGGTCACATAGGGGTAATATCCCTTGTTACGGATGATCCGGACCATCTCCTGGACCTCTTCCTCTCCCTCCAGGATGCTCTCCTGCTCCAGCAGGCTCACTTTGTATTTTCCCCCGCCCTGGGCGACGATGGGCACGACCGCCTTGCCGGTCATGTCTCCGCCCAGGACGAGGATATCCACTCCGTAGAACCGGCCGGCGTTGATGAATTTCTTCCAGCAGATCTCCGAGCCATGGACGTCGGTGGCGAAGAACAGTCTGGTCATCTGTGCTCCCTTCTTTAGAGTTTAAAGAGGCAGGATACAGGACGTAAGGCTGGTTCAGGACCAGTCGGTGGGGGGGATGGAATCCCCTGCTACCAGGTCCGGGAACTCGGCGCGGATGCGGGCATCCGCCTCGGGAGGGAGGACGGCCGGGTTGGGGCGGGTGAGGATCTCCCGGGCTTTCCGCATCGCCCGAGCATGGGCGTCCAGCGCTCCTTCCTCCTTCCACCGCATTCGGGGGGTCCGGTCGGCAATCTGCGGCAGCAACGCGGTGGTCCGCATATATTTTAGCGTATGGGGCTTGTCAAGGAAAGTGCCGCCCGGCCCCGCCTGCGCGATCACCTCCAGTGCCAGGTTCTCTTCCGAAAAATCGAGGCCCCGTTTGAGCTGTTTCAGCATCAACCCGATCTCGTGGTCAATCACCGCCTTGGCGAAGTCGAAGGCCATCAATGCGTCCAGCAGCCCCCCCATGTTCAGCATATCCGCGCCCGCCAGCACTCCCGCTACGGTGGACATCCCGGTCTCGTAGCCGGACTGAGCGTCGTTGACCTTGGCGTTGGTCAGGCCGATGTAGCCGCCGCAGGGGAGGTTGTAGAACCTGGCCATCTGGGCACAGCCCATAAGGAGGATGCCGGTCTCGATAGCGCCGGGGGTGTAGGCTCCGGTGCGAAGGTCGGTCATCGTGGGCAGGGTGCTGTAGATGAGGGGCGCTCCGGGGCGGGAGATCTGGGCCAGCACCACCGTGGCCAGAAACTCGGCGTTACACTGCACCAGGGTGCCGGTCAGGGTAAAGGGGGCGGAGACGCCGCCGTTGGGGACGATACTGGGGTAGACCGGCAGTCCCTGGTCGAGGAAGAACATGAAAATCTCGGTGGAGTCGTGGTCCATTGTGAGGGGGGAGACGACGGGACAGCAGTGGAAGGTGATGAAGGGGCGCTCCCGGAAGGCGGCCTCGCTTCCGGCGGCGAGGGCAGCCAGGCGAAGGACCTTTTCCGCCTCCTCCGGGTTGGGCGTATTGCCCCGGATCGGCTTGGCGCAGTTCTTGAGGGCAGGGTAGAAACGGGCCAGGCTGAACTGACCGGGCGGGGCGTCCTCTGCCAGAGTGGAGATGGAGAAGACGTCATAGCCGGAGAGGGCGTTGATCAGGTGGGCGATGCGGGCGATGTCGTCGGAGCGGGCCCGCCGCTCCTCCCGGGTGAGCGGATCAATGATGTTGGGGGCAGAGCTGCCGGTGACGATGACCGGGCCGTCGTCGGGGAGGGTGCGGTCGTATTGGGGATCGCGGGCGTAGAAGGTGAAGGTGGAGGGGAGGGCGGTCAGGGCTTCCTCTACCACCGACCGCGGGAACCTCACGATCTGTGTCCCGGCGTCCACCCGGCAGCCGTGCCGGGCAAAGCGCTCCCGGGCCTTTTCATTCCGCACCAGGAGGCCCACATTCTCCAGTACCTCCAGCGAGGCCTCGTGGACCCGCTCGACCTGCTCCGGGGTGAGAAGGGTTGCTGGTGTGATCATGCTCTCCTCTCGTGGAGAATCAGACATCAATTGAGACGGCTGGAAATGGGGCGCAAGGCTCAATCTTGCGCCGCGACGCGGTATTTTTCAGTGTTCCTCAGTGCCGGCGATGATGACTTTGACGGAACGGGCCGCCAGTTCGGCGCGGGCGCTGGGGTCGAGCTGGCGATCGGTGATAAGGATGTGGATCTGTTCGATGGAGGCGATCTGGAAGTTGGAGACCACACCCCACTTGCTGTGGTCGGCCAGGGCGATGATGGGGCCGCGGGTGCGCTCGATCATCAGTCGGGCCACCTCCGCTTCCGCCTCGCTGGGGATGGTGCAGCCAAACTTCGGGCTGATGCCGTCCACACCGATGAGGGCCTTGCTGGCGTATATCTGGCGGATGGCGAGGGCGGCGATCGGCCCGGCCACCGAATTGGAGGGAGGGCGAAAGGTCCCCCCTACCAGGATCAACTGGAAGCCCGGGGCCGGCACCTCCAGCACGGCGCTCACATTGTTGGTGACCACAGTGATGTTCGCCCCCGGCTGAATGTGATGAAAGACCTGGGTGGCGGTGGTGCCACTGTTGATGAAAACCACGTCTCCGTCTTCGATCAGAGCCGCTGCCGCTGCCCCGATCTGCCGCTTCTCTTCCGGATGGGTCCGTGCCCTGTAGGCGTACTCCGGCTCAAGCGGCATCCGCTGGCTGAGGATCGCCCCGCCATGGGTACGCTCCAGAAAGCCGTGTTGCTCCAGCCATTCCAGGTCGCGGCGGACGGTGGCCTCTGAGACCTCCAGCATCTCCACGAGATCGGCGATACGGGCGACGCGGTAGGCCTGCAGATGCTCCCGTATCCGCTCGCGCCGCTGAGCGGGGATGAGGTGCTTGCCCATCTGTGCTCTACCTGCTCTTTCGCTGCGCCTCCCCGAGGGCAGCTATGGCTGGCGTTCTCCGCTACGCTCTGTGTGTAGGATGACAAATCTTGAACGATTCATACTCTATTATAGCAAATTTTGCCCCAATTTGCAAGTTTTGGCCTTTTGGCTATAATAGGGGAAACTCTTCAGGTCGAGAAAACTGGAGGAGACCCCGAATGTCCTCAACTCCGGTCGGGATGTACCCTCAGGACAGGGCCGAACGGGAGCGGTTCGAGCAGGAACTCTGGCGTATCATCAGGGCTGGCGACGAGGGAGGGCTGATGCTGCGGGTTCTCGGCTCCCTGGCCTTCCAGCTCCACTGCCCCCGGTACGGCTACCTCCAGGCGGAAATGGGCCGCGCCTATACCGACATTGACCTCGCCGGATATTCCCGCCAGTCCAGAGCGGTTGGCGAACTGATGGCCAGCCTCGGTTATATCGAGAATCAGGAGGTCTCGGTCGTCAGCGGGGGACAGCGGGCCATCTTCGCCCATCTGGAACACCCCATCCATGTGGACGTGTTCTACGACCGCCTCGACTTCTGCCACATCATCCCCTGGACCGGGCGGCTGGAGGTGGACGCGCCCACGATCCCTCTGGCGGAGATGCTGCTGGAAAAGATGCAGATTGTGAAGCTCAACGAGAAGGACGTGGTAGACACCATTATGCTGCTCCTGGAGCATCCCCTGGGGGATACGGACAGGGAAACGATCAACCTCTGCCGTGTGGCGGAGCTGTGTGCCCGGGATTGGGGCCTCTGGCGCACGACGACGATGAATCTGGACAAGGTGCGCCAGTTGGTGCACCGTTACCCCCAGCTGAGCGACGAGCAGAAGGCCCATGTGGCCGCCCAGGTGGAGACGGCGCTGGCCCGGATCGAGGCGGAGCCGAAGACGGCAGGCTGGCGGCTGCGGGCCCGGCTGGGCGACCGGGTCAAATGGTATAAGGAAGTGGACGAGGTTGAATAAAACGGGCGGAAAACCACAGATGTGTGAGTCCTGAACGGATCGAACGGCCAGAACCTCAAGGAGATACCCAGAATGGCAGAACTTCCCTCTCATGCCCATGTCGTCATCATCGGCGGCGGTGTCGGCGGATGCAGCATCGCCTACCATCTCACCCGGATGGGGTGGACCGATGTGGTCCTCCTCGAACGGCACGAACTGACCAGCGGCTCCACCTGGCACTCGGCCGGCCTGGTCGGGCAGTTGCGCTCCGACGTCAACCTCACCCGGATGATGTGCTACAGCACCGAGCTGTACAAGAAGCTGAAGGATGAGACCGGCCAGGACCCCGGCTGGTATCAGTGTGGCAGCCTGCAGCTCGCCTCCTCGCCGGAACGGCTGGAGGCGCTCAAGCGGCTGGTGGGGCTGGCCCGCTCCTTCGGCATGCCGCTGGAGCTGATCACCCCCCGCGAGGCCCAGGAGCTCTTCCCGCTGATGACCCTCGATGGCGTTGTGGGGGCGGCCTACATGCCCACCGACGGCCGGGTTGACCCCTCTGGCCTCACGATGGCCCTGGCGGCCGGGGCCAAAGCCCGCGGCGCCCGCATCTTTCTCAACACCCGGGTGACCGGGATTGCGTTGCATAAAGGGCGCGTCCATAAGGTCATCACCGACCGGGGGAGCATCGAGACGGAGATCGTGGTCAATGCGGCGGGCCAGTGGGCCGGTGAGATCGGCCGGATGGTGGGCCTGCGGCTGCCGGTGATCCCCATCGCCCATCAGTACCTCATCACCGAGCCGATCGAGGGGATCACCCGCGACCTCCCCAGCCTGCGCGACCCCGACCTCCTGGTCTATTTCCGCGAGGAGGTGGGGGGGCTGGTGATGGGCGGCTACGAGCGGAACCCGGCCCCCTGGGGGCTGGATGGCATTCCCCCCGATTTCAGCTACCAGCTCCTGGCCCCCGACTGGGACCGCTTCACTCCTCTGATGGAGAACGCCATCCGGCGGGTACCCGCCCTGGAAAAGGCCGGCATCGTCCAGCTCCTCAACGGCCCTGAGGCCTTCACCCCCGATAGCGAGTTCCTCCTCGGCCCCACCTCGGTCAAGGGATTCTGGGTGGCCGCTGCCTTCTGCGCCCACGGGCTGGCCGGCGCCGGCGGCATCGGCAAGGTGATGGCGGAGTGGATCGTCGAGGGACAGCCGGAGTGGGACGTGTGGCGGCTCGACGTGCGGCGGTTCGGCCCCAACTACGCCAGCCAGGACTACGTGCTGGCCCGTACCCTGGAGACCGCCTCCCGTCACTACGACATCCATTATCCCAACGAGGAGCGGGAGTCCGCCCGGCCGCTCCGCCTTTCCCCCGCCTATCACCGTCAGAAAGCGCTGGGAGCGGTCTTCGGGGAGAAGGCCGGGTGGGAGCGGCCCAACTGGTACGCGCCCCACGAGGGGAAAGCGACCCACGGCTACGAGCCGCGGGGCTGGGCCCGCTACCACTGGTCGCCCGCCATAGGCTACGAGCATCTCGCCACCCGCGAGCGGGCCGGCCTCTTCGACGAGACCTCCTTCTCCAAAACCGAGGTGCGCGGCTCCGGAGCGCTGGCCTTCCTCCAGCACCTCTGCGCCAACGACCTGGACCGGCCGGTGGGAAGTGTGACCTACTCGCCGATGCTCAACCCCCGCGGCGGCATCGAGTGCGATGTCACCATCACCCGATTGGAGGAGGACCGGTTCCTCATCATCAGCGGCACCGCCTTCGGGGAGCACGACCTCTCCTGGCTGCGGCTCCATATGCCGGAGGATGGCTCCGTCATCGTCGAGGATGTCACCTCCGCCTACGCCTGCCTGGGGCTGTGGGGGCCGCGCGCCCGCGCCATCCTCCAGCGGGCCACCAGGGACGATGTCTCCAACGAGGGCTTCCCCTACATGACGGCGAAACGGATCGCCATCGGCTATGTGCCGGTGCTGGCGCTCCGGGTGACCTATGTGGGGGAACTGGGCTGGGAGTTTTACTGCCCTACGGAATACGGCCAGCGGCTGTGGGACACCCTCTGGGAAGCCGGGGAGCCGGAAGGGCTGGTGCCGGCTGGCTACCGGGCCATTGATACCCTCCGGCTGGAGAAGGGATACCGGTACTGGAGCGCCGACATCTCTCCCGATTACACCCCCTTCGAGGCCGGCCTGGGCTTTGCCGTGCGGCTGGATAAAGGAGAGTTCCTGGGTCGGCAGGCGCTGCTGGCTCAGAAGAAAGCCGGGATTCGGCAGAAGCTCTGCTGCATGAGCCTGGCCGACCCGACGGCAGTGGTGATCGGCAAGGAGCCGATCCGACTGCGGGGAGAAGAGGACGTGGTCGGCTGGGTGACCTCCGGCGGGTACGGCTACGCGGTCCAGAAGAGCATCGCCTACGGCTACCTGCCGCTCGAATATGCTTCGATCGGCACTCAGTTGACGGTCGAAATCCTGGGGGAGCGAATCGAGGCGGTGGTGGAACGGGAACCTCTCTGGGATCCGAAAGGGGAGCGGGTGCGGGCGTGAGGGAATGACGCGGAGACGCGGGGATAAATGCCGCAGGGGCGAGAAAAAAAGCTGAACAGTTGCGAACTGCGTAAGTCCTGTTTCGTAAATCCGGCCAATCCGCTGTTGTAAATTCAGGAGGTATCTATGGTCGAAAGTCCGGTGGAACGGTTGACGAAGACCCATCCGGATATGGAGATCTGGTGGGATTCGTCCCCTCTGATCTTCGAGAAGTGGGTGCAGGGTATGCTGAACGCTGCCCCACCGGAACGACGGTCGGTGCTGGAGGAGCAACTCCGGCGGCTCTACGTGGCCGATGACCCGGCCCGGAGTGTCTTCCGGGGATGCACCACGAACCCGCCTCTTTCCCTCCAGGCCGTTCAGAGCGATCCGGCCTTCTGGGATCGGTGGGTGGATGACCTCATCCGCGCCCACCCGGAGATGGACGTCAAAGGGATTTTCTGGCGCACGTACAAGGAGGTGGTGAAGCGGGGCGCAGAGATGTATATGCCTATCTTCGAGGCCTCTAACGGCCGTTTCGGCTGGATCTCTGGCCAGCTCGACCCCCGTCTCTTCACAGAAAAGGATGTGATGATCCAGCAGGCAGAAGAGCTGAGCGCCCTCTCCCCTAACGTGATGATCAAGGTCCCGGCCAGCCAGGAGGGGATCGAGGTCATCAAGGTCCTCAACTCAAAGGGCATCTCCACCAACACGACGGTCTGTTTCACCCTCCCCCAGATCCTCGCCTCCGCCCGGGCGACGGTGGAAGGGGTGCGGATCGCTGAGAAGAACGGGGTGGACCTCTCCCGCTGGCGGGCGGTGATCACTATGATGATCGGCCGGCTGACGGAACGGGAGGCGCTCACCATCCAGGCCGAGCGACGGGGGATCGAACTGACCCGACAGGACCGCCACTGGTTCGGCATCGCCGTCTTCCGGCGGGCCTACCGTATGCTGCAGGACCTGGGGTATCCCAGCAAGATGCTGGCCTGCTCCCTGCGGCACGGGCCGCTGGTGGCCGGTAAACCCCGGTTCTGGGATATCGAGAAGCTGGCCGGGGGGGACATTGTCTTCACCTTTCCCCCTTACGTCCTGGAACCCCTCTTCGCCATTGGTGACGGCCTCCACTTCCGCCCCGAGATCGAGGAGCCGGTGCCCGAGGAGGTGCTGGACAAAATGTCGAGGATCCCCTTCTGTATCCAGGCCTACGACCCTAACGGGTTGGAGCTGGAGCAGTTCAACACCCATCCGTCCACCCTCTTCACCATCGAGCAGTTCTCAAAGGCGGCCAGCGGGCTGGAGGAGTACGTCCGCCAGCGGGTGGCTCAGGTGAGGGGGTAGGGGGATGGGGTGACTGGGTGACTGGGTGACTGGCTGTGGTAGAAAATCTGTAAAAAATGATGGGGAGGAAAGATGACGATAGCAAATGCGAAGGAGATTCTGCTGGAGGCGGCGGCGGGGAAGTATGCTGTGGGCGCCTTCAACGTGACCAATATCATCCAGATGGAGGCGGTGATCGAGGCAGCGATCGAGAAGCGTGCACCGCTGATCATCCAGACCTCGGTGAAGCCCTCCAAGTTCCTGGGCCGCCATGTCCTGGTTGCGGTCTATCGGACGCTGGCCGAATCCGCCCCCATCCCCATCGCTATCCACCTGGACCACTGCGAGGATGTCGGCTACTGCAAGGCCTGCGCCGATGCCGGCTACACCAGCATTATGATTGACGCCTCCAAGCGCCCCTTCGAGGAAAATGTCCGCCTGACCAGAGAGGTGTGCGATTACTGCCATGGGGTGGGCAACATCTCGGTAGAGGGGGAACTGGGGGCCATCGTCGGCGTGGAGGACCAGATCCGGGTGGTGGAGGATGAAGCGGTCCTCTGTAACCCCGACGAGGCGGTGATCTTCGTCGAACAGACGGGGGTGGACCTGCTGGCACCGGCCATCGGGACCGCCCACGGCATCTACAAGACCAAGGACCCCAAGCTCGATTTCGCGCGGCTGGACCGGATCAACCGGCTCCTCAACGGGAGCGGCCCCCGTGTCCCGCTGGTGATCCACGGAGGGACCGGCCTCCCGCCCGCTACGGTGCAGCGGCTGATCGAGCTGGGCGGCGCCAAGTTCAACGTCTCCACCGATCTCAAGCACGTCCTCATAGACGCCACTTTCGACTACATCTCCGCCCATCGGGAGGAATACGACCCGGGGAAGGTGGACGCAGTGGTGAAGGACGCCACCCGGGCGAAGATCGCCTACTGGATTGACATCCTAGGCTGCGCGGGAAAGGCAGGGTGAGTGGGTGACTCGGTGACCCGATGACTGGGTGATCAGGAGACCACTGAAAGGAGTTGCAGTAAATATGGGAAAGAGCGTTGAGGAGTACTTCGTCCCGTGGCTGCGCGGGCAAAAAATGTATATCTCATCCCACATCGAACTGGCCTGGCGGGATCCAAGCCTCCATCGAATGATGTCCAACGAGAACCCCCTCCCGCCTTCCGAAAAGGTGCTGGAGGCGATCGTCAAGTACGGGAAGATGGCCAACCGATACCCGGACCAGGGGCTGGTGGTCCGCTCCAGGATCGCCGAGATCAACGGGCTGGAGGGGCCGGAGAACGTGATGATCGGCAACGGCTCCAGCGAGGTCTTCGATATGATCTTCCGCAGTTTCCTCCTGCCGGGGGAAGAGGTGATCCAGCATACCCCCTGCTTCGGCATCTATAAGCTGCGGTGTGCGGCGCTGGGGGGCAAGCTGGTCTCGGTGCCGATGATCTACGACAGAGAGAACAACCGCTTTCTGTTCGACGCCAACGCCGTGATCGCCGCCATCACGCCGAAGACGAAGATCATCGTCATCGCCAACCCCAACAATCCCACCGGCAACTTTATGGACCCCGCGGACTTTGTCCGCATCGCCGAGACGGGGGTCCCCTTCGTCGTGGATGAGGCATATGTCGAGTTCGCCGGCCTGGAACGCTCCCAGGTGGGGCTGACCAAGAAGTACCGGAACGTCATCATCACCCGCACCCTCTCCAAGGCGTACGGGCTGGCCGGCCTCCGCTTCGGCTACGCGCTGGGAGATAAGGAGGTGATCTCCCAGATCGCGGCGATGCTTATTCCCTGGAACGTGGGGACGATCCCGATGTGGGCGGCGCTGGCAGCCCTGGAGGATACCGAAGCACTGCGGGAGCGGGTGGAGTTCAACAACCGGCAGGTCGCCTACATCGAGGAGTCGCTGAAAGACGTCCCCGGCCTCAGGTTCTTCCACTCCTACGCCAACTATATCCTCTTCGACGGCAGCGACGCGGGCAAGACGGGGAAGGACATGGTGGAGTTTGCCCGCCAGCGAGGGCTGATCTTCCGGCCCCAGTCGGAAATGTACGGCCGCGATGGCTTCTTCCGCATCACCATCGGCACGGAGGAGGAAAACCGGATGGCGGTGGAGGTGATCCGGGAGTTCTTTTCCCGGTGACTGGGTGACTGGGGATAAGGAGAAGGGAGATGGCGGAGATCAGGGCGTTGATTTTCGACCAGGATGGGGTGATTATAGATACGGAGCGGGATGGTCACCGGGTGGCCTTCAATATGGCCTTCCGGGAGTTTGGCTTCAACTTTGAATGGGATGTGGAAAAGTACCACGAGCTGCTCCAGATCGCCGGTGGTAAGGAGCGGATGCGCCACTATCTCCACACCGAGGGCTTCGGCGTCGAGGTGAAGCCGGAGGAAGAGGACGATCTGATCAAGCGGCTCCACCAGCGGAAAACGGAGATCTTCATCGAGCTGATCGAAAGCGGTAAGCTCCCCATCCGCCCGGGGGTCAGGCGGCTGATGCGGGAGGCGATGGACGCCGGGCTGATCATCGGTGTCTGCACCACCTCCAACGAGCGGGCGGCCCACGCCATCGCTTACCAGATCCTCAAGGACATCCGCTTCGACTTTGTCCTCGCCGGGGACGTGGTGAGCCGGAAGAAGCCGGACCCCGAGATCTATCTCCTGGCGCTGGAGCGGACCGGCCTCAGGCCGGATCAGTGCATTGTCATCGAGGACTCCCGCAACGGAGTGCTGGCAGCCAAGGCGGCGGGGATGCACGTCGTGGCGACGACCAACGTCTACACGGAGCGGGAGGACCTGAGCGAGGCGGATATTGTCGTCACCTGCCTGGGCGACCCCGACGGCGAGAAGGGGGTGCTCAAGAAGGGAGGCGAGGGGCTGGCTTACGACGGCGTCCTCCGGCTTGACCAGCTGATCGCGTACTTCTCGGGAAGGTAACCGACCGGCCCCGAGCGGGGAGAGGATGAATACGCCACGGAGGTGCAGGGGACACGGAGAAGTGTAAAAAGGTTTCGAACCCTCTGTGTTCTCTGCGCCTCTGTGGTAAAGACAGGTATATGGGAGTGTTGTGGACGGTTTATCTGCATTGACGCCGTTTCTGATTTTCTTTGTCGCTACCGCGCTGCTCTTTGACTTCCTCAACGGCTTCCACGACAGCGCCAACACGGTGGCGACGATGATTTCCTCGCGGGCCATGTCGCCACGGTCGGCGCTGGCCCTCAACGCTGTGGCCAACTTCGCCGGCCCCTTCCTCTTCGGCGTCGCCGTCGCCACGACTATCGGCCATGAGGTGATCGCCGAGGAGGCGGCTACGCTGCCGACGGTCCTGGCAGCGCTGATGGGGGCCATTGTGTGGAATGTGGTCACCTGGCTTTTCGGCATCCCTTCCAGCTCCTCCCACGCCCTGGTGGGGGGGCTGATCGGGGCGGCGACGGTGAGCTACGGCTTCGACGCCATCCTGCTGCCAGGCCTGACAAAGGTGGTTTTGACGCTCTTCATCTCTCCCTTCATCGGCCTGATGTCAGGCTACTTCCTGATGAAGCTCACTCTCTTCCTGGCCCGGGCGGCCACGCCCCGCATCAACTTCTTTTTCAAGCGGGCCCAGATGGTCACGGCCACCGCCCTGGCTCTGAGCCACGGGACCAACGATGCCCAGAAGACGATGGGGATCATCACGATGGGCCTCCTGGCCCAGGGGGCTTTGTCCCGTTTCCATGTCCCTTTCTGGGTGATCGCCGCCTGTGCTGGGGCGATGGCGCTGGGGACGGCGCTGGGAGGCTGGCGGATCATCCATACCCTGGGCGGCAGGTTCTACAAAATCCGGCCGGTCCATAGCTTTGCCTCCCAGATCGCCTCGGCGGGGGTCATCCTGGGGGCCGCCCTCATCGGCGGTCCGGTGAGCACCACCCACGTGGTGAGCACTTCTATCCTGGGGGTGGGATCGGCGGAGCGCCTGAGCAAGGTCCGTTGGGGTGTGGTGGGGCAGATTGTGATGGCCTGGCTGCTCACCATACCGGCTTCAGCCCTCGTGGCGGGGCTGATCTACCTGGCTGTGGAAAGGATCTGGTAGCTGTGGGAGGTTTGAGACAGCTCTTCAAACGGAATCCCAACCGGTTCATTCAGCTTCTCCTGCAGCAGGCGGACTTCACCGTGCAGGGGATGGAGGCGCTGTATGCCTATCTGGAGGACCCCTCCCCCCAGAAAGCGGACGAGGTCACCCGGCTGGAGAAAGAGGCGGACGAAGTGCGGCGCATCCTCATTGATGAGTTGAACCGCACTTTCATCACGCCCATTGACCGGGAAGACATCCACGCCCTCTCCCGTGCCATAGACGATGTGCTGGACTATGCCTACACGACCGTGGGGGAGATGGTGATGCTGGAGGTGAAGCCCAACGACTACCTGAAGCGGATGGTCTCCCTGCTGGTGGATGCAGCCCGGGAGATCCACCTGGGCGTGCTGCGGCTTTCCGACCATCCGGCGGTGGCGGAGGACCACGCGGTGCGGGCTAAGGCGCTGGAGAACCGGGTGGAATGGGTCTACCGGGAGGCACTGGCCGCTCTGTTCAACGGGCCCCGCGATGTGGACCACATCGTGGAAATGTTGAAGCTGCGGGAGACCTACCGTCACCTCAGCAATGCGGCGGACCGGGGGGATGAGGCGGCCAACGTCATCACCGACATCGTCGTCAAGATGACGTAGCCCGAACTGCTCTGGACGTTGGGCATTGGACGGTTGGGGCTTTCTCCTCGATATAGACGGCACGCTCTGCAGGGGGGAGCAGGCCATCCCTGGAGCGGGCGAGGCGGTGGAGATGCTGCACCGCCGGGGTTGCCCCCTCCTTTTCACCACCAACGCCCTGGAGCCGCCAGCGGAGCAGGCGGCAAGGCTTGCCCGCTGCGGTATCCCCGCCCGGCCGGAGGAGATTGTCCAGGCGCCGATGGTACTGCTCCGATACCTTGAGGAACAGATGCCAGGGGCGACGCTTTTCGTCATCGGCGACCCGCCGCTCCTGGAGGCGCTGTCGGCGTCGTTTCGGCTCAGCGACGACCCGACGGAGATTGACGTGGTCATCGCCAGTTGTGACCGTTCTTTCGACTACCGGAAGTTGACAGTCGGCTTTCAGGCACTCAAGCGGGGCGCCCGCTTCATCGCCACCAACGACGACCCTGTGGCGCCCGTGGAAGGGGGGGAGCTGCCCGACGCGGGGGCGGTCATCGGCGCGCTGGAGGGGTGCAGCGGCCGTAAGGTGGAGGCGGTGGTCGGTAAGCCTTCGCTCCTCTTCGCCCGGGTGGCGCTGGAGCGGCTGGGACGGCCTGCCCCGGAGTGTGTGGTGGTCGGCGATTCGCTGAAGACCGACATCCTGATGGGCCACCGGGCCGGCATGCGCACCGCCCTGGTGCTGACCGGTGTCACCCGACCCGACGAGCTGAAGGATGCGCCGGTGCAGCCCGACTTCGTGCTGGAAAGCATCGCCGGGCTGGTTGAACAGGCAGACAGGTGGGAGAGGGAGTGAAGGTGGGGCGTATTTCAATTTCGGGGCGAGTGGTCCTCCCGCTCGCCGGTGGATCGTGAATCCCACGAGTGGCCCGAATGCCGCGAACAGAGGGATACCTGCCCCATTTGCGGTATTCGTTTCCATTCGCGCCATTCGTGCTTCCCCAGGTCCGGCCCGGGCCAGGGGCACCTCGCCCCCAGACTGAAATACACCTGTGAAGGTGAAAAAAGTTGCGATTCGGGGTCGTGGAAGTATAATTATTTCTTGATCCCCAACCCTTTCTCCCTCGTGTCGGGTTCAATGAAATAGCCTTTGGAAAGGAGGTGATCGGAGCGTTCTTACGGATGTGGCGTACCCTGGAAGTTGGAAAGGCCAATTCCATTTCTGAAAGGAGGGAGGAAACCCATGTCCCACCGAGTTCGAGAGCGCTTCTTTGCAGGAGTAGGGGTCCTTCTACTTATTGCCCTGGTGCTGGGCGCCTGTAAGGGGCCGACAGCAGGGGAGGGGGAGAAGACAAAGGTCGTGATTTACACGGCCAAGGAGAACGAGGAGATCGCTGAATACATCCCCGTCGCCGAGCAGGCCCTGCCCGACCTGGATCTGGAGGTCCTGCGCCTCTCCACCGGCGACCTCACCGCCCGGTTGCTGGCCGAGAAGGACAACCCCCAGGCCGATGTGATCTGGGGCGTGGCCGCCACCAGCATGATGATCTTTGAGCGGGAGGGGATGCTGGAGCCGTATGCCCCCCAGGGGCTGGAGGCCATCCTGCCGCAGTTCCGTTCCCCCAAAGATCCGCCCACCTGGGTCGGTGTGGACGCCTATATGACCGCCTTCTGCGTCAACAAAGAGCTGGTGGCCCAGCACAACCTGCCCATCCCGACCTCGTGGGAGGACCTGCTGAACCCGGCCTATGAGGGGCAGATCGTGATGCCCAACCCCGCCTCGTCCGGCACGGGCTACATGTTCGTCTCCAGCGTCCTCCAGGGGCTGGGGGAGGAGGCGGGCTGGGAGTACCTGTCCGCTCTGGATAAGAACATCGCCATCTACACCAAGTCCGGCTCCAAGCCCTGCAAGCTGGCGGCGGCGGGCGAGTATGCCATCGGCATCTCCTTCGAGTTCGTCGCGGCCCGGCTGATCAAGGAAGGGGCTCCGCTGGAGATGACGCTGCCAGCCGAAGGCTCCGGCTATGAGGTGGAGGCCAACGCGCTGGTCCGGGGCACCGACGTGCCGGAGGCGGCCAAGCGGTTCCTGGACTGGGCGATCAGCGATGAGGCGATGACGCTCTACGCCAAATACTTCGCCATCGTCGCCAAGCCCGGCTTCCCCGTCCCCGAAGGCCTGCCGCAGGACGCGGCGGACCGGCTCTTCCCGATGGACTTCGGGTGGTCCTCCAGCAACCGGGATCAGATCCTGGAAAGGTGGACCAGCCTGTTCGCCGCCAAGGTCGAGCAGGAATAGGCGCTGGCGGTTGTGGATAACGGTGCCCGGCCACCCGGTCCGGTCAGGGTGGCCGGGACACCCTCCAGTTTCAGAGAGGTCTCCATGAATCGCTTTCGTGAGTCTCAGGGGGAGCCTTATCTTCGTATTGTCGGTGTGACCAAGACCTTCGGCGACCTGGTCGCGGTGGACCAGTTCTCCCTTGATGTGATGGAAGGGGAGTTCATCTGTCTCCTCGGCCCCAGCGGCTGCGGGAAGACAACGCTTCTGCGGATCATCGCCGGGCTGGAGCAGCAGAACGTCGGTGAAATCTATCAGGGGGGAAAGAACATCTCCCGCCTGCCGCCGAGGGAGCGGGATTTCGGTATTGTTTTTCAATCTTACGCCCTGTTCCCTAACCTGACGGCGGCGCAGAACATCGCCTACGGGCTGGTGAGCCGCCGGCTGCCCAAACAGCAGATCGAGGCCCGGGTGCGGGAGCTTCTGCAACTGGTGGGGTTGCCCGACGTGGGCCACAAGTACCCCTCCCAGCTCTCCGGAGGTCAGCAGCAGCGGATCGCCCTGGCCCGCGCTCTGGCTACCTCGCCGGGCCTCCTGCTGCTGGACGAGCCGCTCTCGGCGCTGGACGCCCGCGTGCGGGTCTCCCTCCGCCTGGAGATCAAGCGGCTCCAGCGACAGGTCGGCGTCACCACCATCTTTGTCACCCACGATCAGGAGGAGGCCCTGGTGATGGCAGACCGGATCGTGGTGATGAATCAGGGGCATATCGAACAGGTGGGCACGCCTGAAGAGATCTACCGCTCGCCGGCGACCGCTTTCGTGGCCGATTTCGTGGGGGTGATGAACTTCCTGTGCGGCGAGGCCGGTCCCACACCCAACCGGGTGCGGTGCGGAGCCCTCGAGCTGGGGTGTGCGGACGAGCACGACTTTGCAGCAGGGACGCCCGTGATGGTCGCCATCCGGCCTGAGGATGTGCGGCTCGGCGTCTCCGATACGACCGCTCCCAACACCGTCAGGGCCTCCGTCGAGGAGATCGAGTTCCTGGGTTCCTTCTACCGCCTGAGCCTCCTGCTGGAACACCTCGACACCCCCCTGGCAGTGGAGGTCTCCAACAACCGGATGCGGGATATGAACATCCGGCGGGGGGATTCGCTCCTGATCCACATGCCTCCCTCCCTGATCCGGGTCTATCCGGCGAATGCGAGGTTGGCCCTATGAACGCCTCGGTGACAGCCCGGATGGTCCCGCAGACGGTGGTGGATAAGAAGCTGCGCCGACAGCGTGTGCGGCAGAAGCTGGGCAAAGATGAGCTTCTGCGCCGTTTTCTCTTCGTGCTGATCGGCGTATGGCTGTATCTTTTCCTGATCTATCCCCTGGTCAAAATGCTGGTGCGCAGCCTGCAGAACAGGGCCGGGGAGTTTATCGGGCTGGCAAACTACATCGCTTACTTCTCCTCACCGACGATGTCGGCCTCGCTCCGGCACAGCCTGAACATCTCCGTGATCAGCATGGTGCTCACGGTTGTGCTGGCTTTTATCTACGCCTACGGGCTGACCCGCACGACGATCCCGGGCAAGGGCATCCTCCGTGCGGTGGCCATGCTGCCGATGTTCGTCCCCTCGCTGGTGCAGGCGCTGGCCTTTATCTACATGTTCGGCAACAACGGCCTCTTCACCCGCACCTTCGGCATCAACATCCACCTGTACGGACCGGTCGGCATTGTGATGTCCGAGGTCTTCTACGCCTTTCCCCATGCGATGGTCATCCTGATCACCGCCCTCTCCCTGGCCGATGCCCGTCTCTACGAGGCCGCCGAATCGCTCCGGGCGACAGGGCCCCGCATTTTCCTCACCGTGACCCTCCCCGCGGTCCGGTACGGCCTGATGAGCGCGGCCTTCGTCGCCTTCACCCTGGCGATCACCGACTTCGGCGCGCCGAAGGTCGTGGGCGGCAACTACGATGTTCTGGCGACCGACATCTACAATAAAGTGGTGGGGCAGCAGAACTTCGAGATGGGGGCCACGGTGAGCACGCTGCTCCTGATTCCGGCGATGATCTCCTTTGTGCTGGACCGGATTGTCCAGCGGCGGCAGGTCGCCCAGGTGACGGCGGAGATCACTCCCCTCGGCCCGAAGCCCCACCATCCTCTGGTTCAGACCGTCGTCTTCGTCGTCTGCCTGGCCATCGCCGTCTTCATCCTCAGCATCTACGGCATCGTGGTGGTCGGCGCGTTCACCCGCTACTGGCCCTACGACCTCTCGCTGACGCTCAGGAACTTCGGCACTTTCTACGTGGCCGGCGCCCACCACAAAGCCGGGGCCTTCCTCGTGCTGTGGAACAGCGTCAAGATGGCGGCGGCCACCGCTGCCGTGGGGACAGCCGTCGTCTTCTTCAACGCCTATCTGATCGAAAAGGGTCGAGGGTTGCGCTGGGTCCGTTCCGTCCTTTACCTGCTCTCCATCACCCCGCTGGCGATCCCCGGCATGGTCCTGGGCCTGGCCTACCTCTTCGCTTTCAACAACCCGGCCAGCCCCCTGTACGTGCTGTATGGCACGATGAGCATCCTTGTCCTTTCCACTATCTTCCACTATTACACAGTCCCCTTCCTCACCGCCACCACCGCCCTCAAACAGATGGACCCCGCGTTTGAGTCCATTGGGGAGTCGCTGGACGTGCCCTTCTACCGCACTTTCTGGCGGGTGACGGTGCCGATGGCTCTCCCGGCTATCATCTCCATCGCCATGTATTTCTTCCTCAACGCGATGGTCACCCTTTCGGCGGTGGTCTTCCTCTTCGTGCCGGGGAAGGAGCTGGCGTCGCTGGCGGTGATGCTCCTGGACGATGCCGGTGAGAGCGCCCAGGCGATGGCGATGTCGCTTCTGATTCTGGTGACCAGCCTCTCGGCCCGGGGGCTTTTCTACCTGATGACGCGAGGGGTGCAGCGGAGAACCCAGGCATGGACAGTGCGTTAGGTGGAGGGGGGATGGAGTGGCGCGGAGACGCGGAGGGGATGGAGTATGGAGACGACGCTGCTGGAGGCGATTCTGGATAGTCTGAAGGACCCGGTGCTTTTCGTGGATACCGGCCATATCATCCGCTACATGAATAGGGCAGCTGTCGCCTACTACGAGGAAGGGGAGGCGCTGCTCGGGCGTTCTCTGCTGGATTGTCACAACGAACGGTCCCGTCAGATCATCAAAGAGGTCCTGGCCGCTCTGGAGGCCGGGGAAGAGGAGCGGCTGATCTCGGAGGAGGAGGGCCGACGGATCTACATGCGTGCGGTGCGGGACCGGCAGGGGAGGCTGCTGGGGTACTACGAACGGTACGAGCCCCGTCAAAGCGTTTGACGCTTCCGCCATTGCGGGGTAGAATGCCTGCTCCAAAGCAGGCTTTTTTTTGTGTATGGTAGAAAACGGATTTTTAGTATAAGTTTTATGGAAAGGCCGTCTGAAAGTCCTCCGATCCATGAGCAGGTGCAGGTAGCCCAGGCTGCGGGGGTCATCGCCCTGGGGAACGTCGCCAGCCGGGCGCTGGGCCTCCTGCGGGAGATGGTCAAGTCCGGCCTGTTCGGCGCCGGCCCTCAGGTGGACGCGCTGAACGCCGCCTTCCGCGTCCCCAACACACTGTACGATCTCCTGGTCGGCGGAATGATCAACTCCGCTCTGATCCCCGTCCTTTCCGACTACGTCGTTCCAGAGCGACGGGAAGAGCTAAGGAGGGTGCTCAGCCTTCTGTTCACAATCGCCCTGGTGGCCCTGAGCGGCCTGGTCGTCCTGGGGGAGCTCTTGGCCTCCCAGCTTGTCTGGCTGATCGCAGGGGGGATGGCGCCCTCCACACAAGTACTGGCCGTCGGCCTCCTGCGGCTGGTCCTTCCAGCGGTCCTCTTCCTCAACCTGGCCGGCATCCTGGCCGGCGCCCTCTACGCCCTGAGGCGGTTTACCTTCCCCGCCTTCATCGCTGCCATCTTCAACGCAGCTATCGTCGTCCTGGCGCTGGCCCTGGGCCGTCGGTGGGGGGTGCGGAGCATGGCGGCAGGGTTGCTGGTGGGGGCGGCCCTCCAGGTGGCCTTCCAGCTACCGGGTTTGCGGGGTATCCGTCTCCGGCCGACCCTCGACCTCCGCCATCCGGCCCTGGCCCGCATCGGCCGCCTCTACCTTCCCATCCTGGTCGGTCTGGTGGTGGACAACACGCTGGCGGTCTTTCTGAGCTACAACCTGGCCTCCCACATCGGCGTCTCCCGCATCTCCTGGATGGAGTATGCTGCCACCATCATCCAGTTCCCCCTCGGGCTGGTCGTCACCGCCGTCTCCCTCGCCATCCTGCCCACCCTCTCCCGCCAGGCCAGCGCCGACGAGCTGCGGCCCTTCCGTGCCACCCTTTCGCAGGGACTGCGGCTGGTCCTGGCCCTGATCATCCCCGCCACCGTCGGCCTCTACGTTCTGGCCCACCCCGTCGTGGCCCTTATCTTCGAGCACGGCGACTTCACCCCGGCCGACACGGTGGCGACGGCGGAGGCGCTGCGGTGTGCCCTCCTGGGGTTGCTCTTCGCCGCTGTGGACCAGCCCCTCATCTTTGCCTTCTACGCCCGTAAGGACACGCTGACCCCCGCCCTGGTGGGGGTGGGGGCGACCTGCCTCTACGCCCTCACGGCCCTCTCCCTCTGGTGGCTGGGTATCCTCACCCTTCCCCTCCTGGTCCTGGTCAACTCCCTCAAACTGACCGCCCATGCGCTGGCGATGCTGGCGCTGGCCCGGCATCGGATGGGGGGGCTGGAAGGTCGGAAGCTTTTGGGCCTGACCCTGAAGGCTGTCCTGGCGGCGCTGGTGATGGGGGCGGCGGTGGCGGGCCTGGTGCACCTCCTTTCCGGCGTTGCCCCCGCCGGGCTGGCAGGGGAGCTGCTGGTGGTGGGAGGCGCGGGCGGGGTCGGTGTTCTCGCCTATGGCCTGCTGGCGCTCGGACTGCGGATGGAGGAGGTCCACCTGCTCCGGCTGGCCCTCGCCGACGGCCTGGCCCGCTTGACGGGCCGCCGCCCGCCCGATATAATCTCGATAGAGGAACGTATGGAGGAGAAAGAGCGTCAGTCCCGGCCGGTCCCCTCGGACCTCTATGATCAGACCTACTTCCTCTCCGCCTGTGAGGGGTACGAGGAGTTTGTCGCCAGCGAGGGGCGGGAGCTTTCCCGCCGGCTGCGGGCCGCCTTCGAGGTGGCGGGGATCGAGCCGGGGATGCGGGTGCTGGATGTGGGGTGCGGACGGGGGGAGATCCTGCGCCGCTGCACCCGCATGGGCGCGCTGGCCTACGGAATTGACTACGCTGCTGCCGCCGTCGCCATGTCCCAGCGGGCGCTGGAGGAGGGGGAAGCGACCGGCGTCTACCGGGCCGACGCCAAGTATCTCCCCTTCGCCGACGGCGTTTTCGACCGGGTGCTCCTCTTCGACATTGTCGAGCACCTCCACCCCTGGGAGCTGGACCAGGCGCTTCGGGAGGTGCGGCGGGTGCTCCGGCCCGATGGGCGGGCCATCATCCATACGGCCCCCAATGCGTGGTACGACCGGTTCGCTTACCCCGTCGTGCGGCTGGTGCGCGTCCTGATGGGGCAGGGGGACCGGTATCCGAAGGACCCGCGGGCCATCATCCCCGCCAACGTGGACGTGCATGTCAATGAGCAGAGCCTGCTCAGCCTGCGGCGGGTGCTGCGCCGGAACGGGTTCCGGGCGCGGGTCTGGCTGGACACTCCGCCGCAGAACCGGGAGGAGGGATGGCTGTTCCGTCTTGCCCGCCATATCCTCTTCAACTGGCCTCCCTTCCGCTGGTTCTTCGAGCGGGAGGTGTTCGCTGTGGCGGAGAAAAGAGAGGCGCCACAGAGGCACGGAGGGCACAGAGGAGCGCGGAGGAACTGAAAAACTCCGTGCTCTCCGCGTCTCCGTGGTGAGAATTTGCGTGCCAGGTTTATGAAGGATCGTCGTCCGGTAGATGAGTTGTCCATAGAGGAGCTGGAGGAAGTCCTCCGCATCCGCAAAGCCGAGGCGCGGCTGGAGCGGCTGCGAAGGCTGAAGGGGCCGGTGGGGCCGGTGGACCCGCTGGCGCCGGAGCCGACGGAACCGGAGCCTCCCCCCATCCCCAGCGACCACCTCCGTTACCAGGAGGAGGGGGCCACGGCTGGCTTTCGCGCCCGGCCTGTGGATGAGGAGCTGCCCCGGAAGGAGAAGGGCCGACGGCTGCGGCTGAACTGGGCCTGGGTGCGGGATCAGGGGCTGCTGATCCTGGAGGTCGCTGCCCTGGTGGGCCTGATCCTCATCGGTTGGGGGATGGAGGAGGAGCGGCGGGAGCTGAACCGGATGATGCAGCAGGTTCAGCAATCCCAGCTCCCTGTACCGGCGTCGCCCACGCCCACCCCGCTGATCCAGGTCGTCCTTCTCCCTGGCGGCCACACGCCGCCCGACTCGCCGGGCGGCCCCCAGCCGGAGCCGATCCCGGCCCATCTGCGGGACCTGGTGGCCTCGATCACGCCGCTGCCGGTGCCCACGCCGGGGCCGGAGCAGGCGGTCCGTATCCGCATCCCGTCCATCGGCGTGGACGCGCCGGTGGTGGAGGGGGACGACTGGGAGAGCCTGAAGCGAGGGGCAGGCCACCACATCGGGTCAGCCAACCCCGGCCAGCGAGGCAACTGCATTATCTCGGCCCACAACGACATCTACGGCGAGATCTTCCGCTATCTTCCAGATGTGGAGCTGGGGGATGTCGTGGAGGTGTACACCGTCGGCCAGGTCTACCAGTACGTGGTGACCCAGAAGCGGATCATCGAGCCGACTGATGTGAGTGTGATGTACCCGACCAGCAGCCCGGTTCTGACGTTGATCTCCTGTTACCCCTATGGGGTTGACACGCATCGGATCGTCGTCATCGCCGAGCTTGAGCGGTGAGGGATGAACACGGATGTAGGAAGACGCGGAGGGATCTGGAGGTCCTCTGCCGCGTTTTGAGAGAACACCTGGAGGAGACAAATGACGAAGAAGAAGAGAAAGAGCGGGCGTACACAGATGCCCCGTCTATCCCCTGCCCAGTTGGTCCGGCCAGGCCAGGAGGGGGCGGAGGGGAAGCAGGCTGCTCCGGCCGCGCCGTCCATACCTACAGCGAAGCTTGTGGCGCGGGCGCTGCCAGACCTGCGGGAGGAGTACCGCTACGTGGTAACCGACCTGAAACGGATCGCGATCATCGCCGCGGCTATGCTGGTGGTGATGATCCTTCTGGCGTTGTGGCTGGTTTGACGGGAGACGCGGGCGAGAGGGCTGACCTCACCTCATACCCCAGGGGGTAGGGTGAGGTCAGGGGCGGCCGACGAAGATCTCAGATGGCTGCTTGCCTGCCGGTCGAGGGCGGTGGTATAATCGTAATAGCCGATGGCATCTGGAAATTTCGGAGGAAGACGTTCCTACTGTTGACGAAAGTGGGGAGGAGGGCATGTCGGGGCATAGCAAGTGGTCTACGATCAAGCATAAGAAGGCGGCCACGGACGCCAGGCGGGGCCAGATGTTCACCCGCCTGGCCAGGGAGATCACCATTGCAGCACGGGAGGGGGGAGGCGACCCGGAGGCCAATCTGCGCCTGCGGCTGGCCATAGACAAGGCCAGGGCCGCCAACATGCCCAAGGATAACATCGAGCGGGCGATCAAGCGGGGCACAGGGGAGCTGAAAGGGGAGGTGCTGGAGGAGATCCTCTACGAAGCCTATGCCCCTCACGGGGTGGCGCTGATGATCCAGGTGCTGACCGACAATCGGAACCGCTCGGTGGCCGAGGTGCGGCGTGTGCTGACCCGCCAGGGAGGCACGATGGCCGAGGCCGGCGCTGTCGCCTGGCAGTTTGAACGGAAAGGCTATATCGCCATCTCCCCCGACGGCGGAGACCCGGAGGCGGTCTTTGAGACGGCCGTGGAGGCCGGCGCCGAGGATGTGATGATCTCCGACGACTTGATCGAGGTCTTCGCCCAGCCGGAGGACTTCCAGCAGGTGCGGCAGGCGCTGGAGAGGCTGGGGGTGAGGTTCGAGACGGCGGAACTCTCCCTGGTTCCCAAGAACACCCTCCAACTGGGCGAGGAGGAAACGCTCAAAGTGATGGGCGTGATCACCGCGCTGGAGGACCTCGACGACGTCCAGCAGGTGTACTCCAACCTGGATATCTCCGACGAGGTGATGGCCAAGTTCGAGGCGGCAGGCTGATGCGGGTGTTGGGGGTGGACCCCGGCACAGCGACGACCGGCTACGGTGTGGTGGAGGAAACCGGGGAAGGGCTCCGGGCGCTGGCTTACGGGGCTGTTACCACGCCAGCCGGTCAGCCGCTTGCCCGGCGGCTGCAGGTCATCCATCGGGAGCTGATCCGCCTGGCCCGGGAATGGTCGCCCGACGCAGCAGCAATGGAGGAGTTGTACTTCAGCGTCAACGTGCGGACGGCGATGAGCGTGGGCCAGGCGCGAGGGGTGGCCCTTCTGGCGCTGGCGGATGCGGGCCTGGCCGTGGCGGAGTACAGCCCCCTGGTGGTCAAGCAGGCGCTCACCGGCTACGGAGGGGCGGATAAGCGGCAGATGCAGGAGATGGTCCGGATGCTGCTGGGCCTGCCGGAGGTCCCCCGTCCGGACGATGCTGCCGATGCGCTGGCGGTGGCGATCTGTCACCTGCACTCGGCCCGGATGCGGGCGCTGGAGGGTGAGTAGGGGGCAGCCCTCACTCCTCCCCTTACCCCCTACCGGACAGGGGGTGGGGTGAGGGTCAAAGTAGTCGGGATTTTGGGGAGAGGATGTGATCGCGCGGATCAGCGGGGTTGTAGCGGCAGTGGGGCCAGACCATCTGGTGGTGCAGGTGGGAGGGGTGGGGTTTCGCGTCTTCGTGCCGACCCCTGTTCTGGAACGGGTGGACGGGGTGGGACGGCCAGTGGAGCTGGTCACCCACCTGCACGTGCGGGAGAACGAACTGGCCCTCTACGGCTTCCTCACTGAGGAAGAGCTTGCCCTTTTCGAGCTGCTCCTGGGCGTTTCCGGTGTGGGGCCGAAGGTGGCCCTGGCTACGTTGAGCACCGTCTCGCCGGAGGCGCTGCGGCAGGCGGTAGTGCGGGATGAGCCAGGGATCCTCTCCCGCGTGCCGGGTGTCGGCCCCAAGACGGCGCGGGCTATCATCTTCCATCTGCGGGATAAGTTGACCCTGGTCGGTGCGGAGGCAGTCCCTCTCCTCACCGATCAGGATGCGGAAGTGATCGCTGCCCTGACGGCGCTGGGCTTCAGCATCGTCGAGGCGCAGACGGCCCTCCAGAACCTGCCACGGGACGAGGAGATGACGCTGGAGGAGCGGGTGCGCCGGGCGCTGGCCTACCTGGCGCCGGGATGATGGGCGCTGGCCCGATCAGGGGGTCGGCGTCGGGGTTGGGGTCGGCGTCGGGGCGGGGACATAGTGGATGGCGCCGGAGGGCACGCAGGAGTCATAATCGGCCCCCAGGAGGATACGGAAGTCAACCGGGCTCCCCTCCGTCGGCTGGCGGACCACAGAGGCATTGGAGCGGTGGTAGAGCCGTTCCAGCAGCCATAGAGGGGAGCCTTTGCTTGTGGTCGTGAGGTCCACGATCTGGGTGTGGGAGTAGAGCTGATCGGCGGGATAGACGCCGACAACGTTGAACCCCTCCCATCGGAGCCGCTCGGCGGCCACCTCCGCGATCCCGGGGCGGCCCGTGCCGTCCCAGACCTCGACGCGGAAGGGGGGCTGGTTGGCCCGGCCCACGGCGGGCGGTTGTAGCGCTTCGGCCACCAGCGGCTCCAGCGCCCCCTCCACCGGCAGAAGTACATAGGCCCCATCAGGCGTGGTCCAGGACGCCACATAAGGGGGAGCGATGAACCGGCTCTTGATGTTGACCCACTCCAGCCTGCTCCCGACCCATCCCAGATACAGGACCTCGTCCAGCCCCAGATCGGTCTCCACCGTTTCCCCAACGGCTCCCCACAGTTCAGGAATGCGGGGAATGTAGTTCAGTGCCAGGAGCTGGCGGTAGAGGGCCCGGAGGACCTGCTGCTGCCGTCGGTTGCGGTCGAAATCGTGGGTGGACCAGCGGGAGCGGACGTAGGCGAGGGCGTGGTAGCCGTCCAGGCGCTGGATGCCGGGGTAGAAGTCCACGTCTATCCCTTGCTCTGGATTGGCGGGATCGGGGAAGGTGTCGTGCAGCTCGCACTCCACAGGCACGTCTATCCCGCCGAGCGTGTCCACAATCCGTATGAAGCCGGAGAAATCCACCAGGGCGTAGTAGTGGATGGGGATGCCGAAGTTGTACTCAATGGTCGCCTTGATCAGGGCTGCTCTCCCGCCCGGGTAACCGTTCCCACGGGCATAGGCGGTGTTGATCTTCCCGAAACCGTAGCCGGGGATCCAGGCATAGTAGTCCCGTGGGATGGAGAGGAGACTGACGGAGGGGGTGTCGGGGTTGATACTCGCTATCACAATGACGTCGGTACGCAGGCCGCCGTTACCTCCCAGCCCTTCCCTGTCCGCCCCCAGAAGCAGGAGGTTGATGACCCCCTCCGGCAGCTCGACTGTAGGCATCGGGGTTGGCACAGGGAGGGGGAAGGGGGTACCGGTGATGGGCAGGGTGAACGCCGGAGTGATGTGGATAAGGGAAGGGGGAACGGGGGTGGGCGGTATAAGGGTCGGCGTGGGTGTGGCGGTTGGCGACGGGGTAGGGGTGGGGGTAGAGCTTGCAGTGGGAGGGAGAGGGGTAGGAAGGGCCGTAGGGGACGGCCGGGGCGTGGGGGTGAGGACGGCCACTGCGTCCCCGCCAGTTGCGACCAGCAGCCAGCGGGTGGCGATGGTGGTCAGGGCCAGGAGGAGGATCAGGATCGCTCCTTCAAGCAGGTAACGGGTTGAAGTTCTCATGTCGGCGTCGCGCCCCTGAATGAAAATTATACTACCGGTTTGCCATAAAGGCAAAGTTGAACCCCTTTTGGGTGCATTTCAGTTTGGTGGCGAGTTACACCTTAATTTTGCCCGCCTGATGGTGGTTTGATCCCTCACCCCTCCGGGAGGGGGCCAGGGGGTGGGGTGAGGGCCAGGCAGAGCAGTTAGCCTCCAGCGCAGGCAGTTACCACCGGCGGGCGGGAGGACCACTCGCCCCGAAATTGAAATACCCCCCTTAGGGGCACCGAATCGCCCCAAACGGCGCGAATTGGGGTATAATTATCCTGTTCAGCGCATCCGCTCTCTACAGGAGGTGCCACGGTGAAGCAGCCCACGACGCTTACGCTCCTTGTTCGGGGTGGGACTCTGGTTATGCCCGAGGGGCTCCTGGAAGCGGACCTGCTGATCCAGGGAGAACGCATCAGGGCAGTGGGCCGGGGGTTGCCGGTGGCCCACGATACCCGCGTGATCGAGGCGGAGGGCTGCTACGTCCTCCCCGGCGCCGTTGACGCTCACACCCACATCGCCCTCGACACTGGCATCTACAGGACCCCCGACGACTGGTTCATCGGGACCCGTGCGGCTGCCTGCGGCGGCGTGACCACCGTGGTGGACTTCGCCACCCAGTTCCCCGGTCAGGGCCTCCGGGAGGCGGTCGAGGCCCGTAAGAGGGAAGCCCGGGATGCGGTGATTGACTACGGGTTCCACGTGATGGTCACCGAGCTGCCGCCGGGCCGTGAGGGGGAGCTGGCCGACCTGGTGGAGCTGGGCACGCCCAGCATCAAGCTCTACACCACCTACCGGCCCAACTACTACGCCGACGACGCCACCATCTTCCGGCTGATGGAGGCCTGTGCCAGCCTGGGGATCCTTCCCCTCATCCACTGCGAGAACGACGATATGGTCACAGCCCAAACGGGGGCGCTGATGGCGGCAGGGGAGACCGGCTGGCGCTTCCACGGCCGCTCCCGCCCCGCCCTGGCCGAGCAGGAGGCCGTCCAGCGGGTCCTCTTCCTGGCCGAAGCGGCCGGCTGCCCGGTCCATATCTGCCACTGCTCCACCGCCCGCTCCGTGGCGCTGGTGGCCGGGACGCGAGAGGAGGGGCAGCGGGCTACCTGTGAGACCTGTCCCCAGTATCTGCTGCTGGATAACACGGCCTATGAGGGGGAGGAGCCGTGGCGGTACATCCTCCAGCCCCCTCTGCGGGACCCCCAGGAGCCGGATCGGCTGTGGGCGCTGGTGGAGGACGGGGCGGTGGACCTGCTGGTGACCGATCACTGCGACTATACGCGGGATCAGAAGGTCGCCGCCGACGACTTCACCCGCACACCCGGAGGGCTACCGGGGCTGGAGACTCTGCTGCCCCTGACCTACACCTGCGGCGTGGCCGAGGGGCGGCTGACGTTGCCCCAGATGGTCGCCCTTCTTTCTGCCAACCCCGCGCGGCTCTGGGGGCTGTGGCCCCGCAAAGGGTCGCTCCTGCCCGGGGCGGACGCCGATGTCGTGATCTACGACCCGGAGCCGGAGGGGGTGATCCGTGCCGCCGACCTCCATCACCTGGCTGGCTACTCCCCCTACGAGGGTATGCGGGTGCGTGGACGGGTGCGAACCACCATCTCCCGCGGCCAGCTCATCTACCACGAGGGCCAGTTCAACGGAAGGAAGGGGCTTGGACAGTTCGTAGCCCGGTCAGGCCTCTCGACCAGGCTTTGACCCGTGTTGCCGGGTGTGATACAATCAGCGAGTAACCAGCAACGAGGAGGTATCTCGATGGACCTTCCCCGCTTTCTCTCCATTGCCCGTGGCGACGAGCCTGCCGATCTGGTGCTCAGAAACGGGCGGGTGATCAACGTTTTCACCGGTGAGATCATCGAGGCAGAGGTGGCCCTGACCGGCGACCGGATTGTCGGGGTGGGAGGGGGCTACGTGGGCCGCCAGCAGTTGGACCTGGGTGGTCGGTACATCTGCCCTGGCCTCATTGATGCCCACGTCCACATCGAATCCTCGATGGTCGCTCCTCCCCAATTTGCCCGGGCGGTCGTCCCCCGGGGCACCACCACAGTGGTATGCGACCCCCATGAGATCGCCAACGTCCTCGGCGCCGACGGCATCCGCTACATGCTGGCCGCCTCCGAAGGACTGCCCCTCACCGTCTACATCAACCTCCCCTCCTGCGTTCCTGCCACCTCCATGGGCACCGCCGGGGCAGAGCTGGCGGCGGAGGACCTCCGCGCCCTGGCCGACCTCCCCCGCGTGCTCGGCCTGGCCGAATTTATGAATGTGCCAGGGCTGGTGCTGGGGGTCCCGGAGGTTGTCGCCAAGGTGGAGGCCTTTCAGGGCCGGGTCATAGACGGCCATGCGCCGGGCTTTGGCGGCAAGTGGCTTCAGGCCTATGTGGGCGCAGGCCCCGGCTCCGACCACGAGTGCACCACCGCCGCCGAGATGCTGGAGAAGCTGCGGCTGGGGATGGTCGTCTTCATCCGCGAGTCCACTGCTGCTAAGAACCTGCGGGCGCTCCTGCCCGCCGTCACCCCCCAGAACAGCCGTCGCTGTGCCTTCTGCTCCGACGACCGCCACCCGGCCGACCTTCTGGACGAGGGCCACCTGGACCATCTGGTCCGGCTGGCCGTCGCAGAAGGATTGGACCCCATCACTGCCCTCCAGATGGCCACGCTCAACGCCGCCGAGTGGTTCCGCCTCTACGACCGGGGGGCGATCGCGCCGGGGAAGCGGGCCGACCTGGTGGTCTTCTCCGACCTGAAGCACTTCCGTCCGGAGATGGTCTTCTCCGGCGGGCTGCTGGTGGCCCAGGCGGGAGAGCCTGTGGGGACCTGGCCCCAGCCACAAGCGGACGAATCCGGCGTGCGGGGGACGGTCCGTGTGGATTGGGAGCATCTCCGCTTCGCCGTCCCCGCCCCCGACCCGGCTGCTGTCGTGGCCTCTGTGCGGGTCATCGGCGTCGTGCCGGACCAGGTGATCACGGAGCATCTGGTGGAGGAAATGGCGGTGCGGGACGGGGAGGTGGCGGCCGATCCGGAGCGGGACCTGTTGAAGCTGGCGGTGATCGAGCGGCATCGGGGGACCGGCAATGTGGGGCTGGGGTTCGTGCGCGGGCTGGGCCTCAAGCGGGGGGCGCTGGCCGGGAGCGTGGGGCATGACGCCCACAACCTGATCGTCGCTGGCTGCGACGATGCTTCGATGATGACCGCCGCCCGCGCTGTGGGGGAGATGGGCGGAGGGCTGGTCGCCGCCGCCGGCGAGCAGGTCGTCGGTTCCGTTCCGCTCCCCATCGCCGGCCTGATGTCCGACCAGCCCGTCGAGGTCGTCCGCCACCAGATGGACCGGCTGATCGGCGCAGCTCGATCCCTCGGCTCCCCCCTGCACGACCCCTTCATGAGCCTGGGCTTCCTGGCCCTGGAGGTCATCCCGGCGCTGAAGCTCACCGACCAGGGGCTGGTGGATGTGGAGAAGTTCGATTTTGTGCCGCTGTTTGTAGGGTGATAAGTGAGCAAATATGAAACTCTCTGAGCTGACCGATTACCTGGATGCGTACCTTCGCATTGCCGAGATCGAAGATAGCTCCAAGAACGGACTGCAGGTTGAGGGGCCGGAGGAGGTATCGAAAGTGGCCCTCGCCGTGGACGGTTGCCTGGCGGCTTTCGAGCAGGCGGTGGAGGCCGAAGCACAGCTCCTCATCGTCCACCACGGCCTCTTCTGGGACGAACCGCTCCGGTTGGTGGGGCCCCACTTCCGGCGGGTGCGGACCCTCATTGAGGGGGGCTGCGGCCTCTATGCCGCCCACCTGCCGCTGGATGCCCACCCCGAGGTGGGGAACAACGCGGAGCTGGCCCGGCTCCTGGGGCTGGGAGACGTCCGGCCTTTCGGGAAGTACCACGGGGTGGAGATCGGCATAGCCGGGGTGCTGGACCCGCCTCTGGAGATGCCAGCGCTGATCGGACGGTTGATCCAGGCGTTGAACCGGCCGCCGATCCGGGTGCTGGCCCACGGGCCGGAGAGGGCGCATCGGGTTGGGTGCATCTCCGGCTTCGCCGTTTCGATGGTGGACCAGGTGGAGGAGGCGGGGCTGGATACGTTCATCACCGGCGAGACCAGCCACGGTTATTTCCATCAGGCGGCCGAGCGAGGGCTTAACCTCCTTTTCGCTGGCCATTACGCCACCGAGACGCTGGGCGTGAAGGCGCTGGGGCGGCATTTGGAGGAGAAATTCGGCCTGGAGACAATCTTCCTGGACATTCCGACAGGAATGTAATGTGGTTGTTCCAGCTCCGGCGATAGCCCTGCGCCGAATCTGCGAGGTTTGTCAACCCGGGTGAATTGTGCTACATTCGGAGTGTCCGTACTTTCCCCCGAAGGAGGTGGTGCATATCGCGAGCAGCCAGCGACCAGCAACCAGCAATGAGTAACAAGCAACCTATTTTTTAAGGAGGCGAAGAATGTCCAGACGTCTGTGGAGTCTGCTGGGGCTTCTCGTCGTTGCGGCTATGCTGCTGGCCGCCTGCAAGCCGAGCCCGACGCCGACTCCGACGCTGCCGCCCACAGAGGAGGCGACGGAGGCTCCGACGGAGGAAGCGACGGAGGCCCCCACGGAAGAGGCGACGCCCGAGGAGTTCGTCTTTGGCGTCATCCTCGTCGGCCCCTATAACGATCACGGCTGGAGCGAGGCTCACTACACCGCCGCCGAGTACGTCACCGAGAAGCTGCCCAACGCCACCTTCGTCTATCTGGATAAGCTCAATCCCGCCGATCGGCCGGAGACCACGCTGGAGCAGGCAGTGGACGATATGGTCTCGCAGGGGGCCAAGGTCATCTTCACGACTTCCGACGACTTTATGGAGGACACCGACCGGGCTGCGGAGAAGTATCCCGACATCATCTTCATCCACATCTCCGGGGATCATGTCCTCACCGGCCAGGCGCCGCCCAACGTGGGCAACTACATGGGCCGGATGGAGTACGGGAAGATGATCGCCGGCTGCGCCGCCGCGCTGGCGACCGAGACCGGCACCATCGGCTACGTGGGGCCGCTGATCAACTTCGAGACCCGCCGGCTGGCTGCCTCCGCCTACCTGGGCGCCCGGTACTGCTATGAGCACTTCCGGGGGATGAACCCCGACGACCTCCGCTTCATCGTTACCTGGATCGGCTTCTGGTTTAACATCCCCGGCGTCACCCTCGACCCCACAGAGGTCTCCAACGACCTGATCAACGAGGGGGCGGATGTGCTGATGTCCGGCATTGACACCACCGAGGCGCTGGTGGTCGTCGGGCAGCGGGCGGCTCAGGGAGAGCGGGTCTTCGCCATCCCCTACGACTACGAGCATGCCTGCGACGAGGCCCCCGATGTCTGCCTGGGCGTCCCCTACTTCAACTGGGGTCCGGGCTACCTGCAGCAGTTGCAGGCGGTGATGGACGGCACCTGGAAGCAGGAGTGGATCTGGGCCGGTCCAGACTGGAGCGACATCAACAACCGGGACACCACCGCCGTTGGCTTCATGAAGGGGCCTGCCCTCACCGAAGAGTGGTCGGCGCAGTTGGACCAGTTCATCGCTGGCCTGGCCGATGGCTCCATCAACCTCTTCGTCGGACCGCTCAACTACCAGGACGGCACCCCCTTCCTGGCTGAGGGCGAGGTGGCCACCGACGAGCAGATCTGGTACATGGAGCAACTGCTGGAAGGTATGGAAGGGCCCAGCGAGTAAGCATCTTCGGAGATGGTGCCGGGCATCTCGTCCAGAGGTGCCCGGCACCTGCAAGGAGTCCGGTTGATGGCTGGCCGTTACGGGGATTGGCTGAAGCAGGGGCAACGGGATCTGGCCCATGCCCGTCGGGCGATGGGGGCCGGGGACTACGAGTGGGCCTGCTTCGCTGCGCAGCAGGGCGCGGAGAAGGCCGTCAAAGCCTTGTATTTGAAGCTGGGAGGAATGGCTTGGGGCCGCTCCGTTGCCGCGCTTCTGGAAGAGCTTCCTGAGCCGTGGCAGGCCGGTGTGGAGTTGTTGGATGCGGCCAGGGAACTGGATAAGCACTATATCCCCCCATGCTACCCCAACGCGCATCCGCAGGGAGCGCCCTATGAGTATTATACGAGAAACGAGGCCGAAAGAGCCATCGCCAACGCCGAGCGGGTCGTCAACTTCTGTGCGCGTATTCTGGCTGAATAGGGCCGCGGTGCTGGAGCGCGTGCGAGAGGCGGTGCAGCAGCTTGCCAGCCGCCGTTCTGAGATCGAGCAGGTCCTGCTATTCGGTTCGCTGGCCCGAGGTGATGCGGGGCCGGGTAGCGATGTAGACCTGCTGGTGTTGCTGCAAGAATCATCTGTGCCTTTTCTCGACCGCGCTGTTCTGTACCGCCTCTCCGGAGTAGGAATAGGGGTGGACATATTCGCTTATACAAGGGAGGAGTTCGAGGAGATGATGAGGGAAGGAAACTCCTTCCTGAAGCAGGCGCTCCGCGAAGGTATTCTTCTCTATGAAAGGGCAGGGTCCGCGCTGGAGGACGGGTAGACTGTTGTATGAAGGTCGAACTCATCCATATCCGGAAGCACTTTGGCCCTGTTCGGGCCAACGACGGCATCTCGATGACCATTGAGCCGGGCGTCATCCACGGCCTTCTGGGGGAGAACGGGGCCGGGAAGACCACCCTGATGAAGTGCCTCTCCGGCTACCTGTCCCCCGACGGAGGGGAGGTCCGGGTGGACGGCCGGCTGGTTACCTTTGGCTCCCCCGCCGACGCCATCCGCTACGGGATCGGCATGCTCCACCAGGACCCGCTGGACTTCCCCCAGATGCGGGTGCTGGACAACTTCCTCCTGGCCTTCGATCGGCGGGTCGTACCCGACCGGCGGCGGGGACGGGAGATGCTGCGGGAGCTGGGGGCGCGCTTCCGCTTCGATCTGGACCCCGACGCTGAGGTGACCAGCCTGACCATCGGCGAGCGGCAGCAACTGGAGATTCTCCGCCTCCTGGCGCTGGGGGCGCAGGTCATCATCCTGGACGAACCGACGACCGGCATCTCTGCCCCTCAGCGGGCGCAGCTCTTCGAGACCCTCCGTCGTCTGGCGAAGGAGGAGGGCCGGTCGGTGGTGTTTGTCTCCCATAAGCTGGAGGAGGTGGAGGAGCTCTGCGACCGGGTGACGGTGCTCCGACAGGGGAAGGTGAGCGGGGAGGCGGAGATGCCCTGCCCGGTGGAGCGGATGGTGGAGATGATGTTCGGCCGCAGCCTGCCACCTGTCCGGCGGGGCACGGTGGAGCTGGGGCCGACGGTCCTGCGGGTGGAGGATGTGACGGTCCCCTCCTATCGCCTTGTCGTCGAGGGAGCCCGTCTGGAAGTACGGGCCGGGGAGGTGATCGGGCTGGCCGGGCTGGAGGGGAGCGGCCAGCGGCTCTTCCTGCGGGCCTGCGCGGGGCTGGAGCGGGTGGCCTCGGGCCGTATTGTGGTGGACGGGCGCGACCTGACAGGAGCATCCTACCGGCGGTTCCTGGAGGCGGGGGTCGCCTACATGCCCGCCGGACGACTGGAGGAGGGGCTGGTGGGCGGCCTTACCCTCACCGAGCACTTCGCTCTGACGGAGCGGGGAGGCCCCTTTTTCATAAGCTGGCCTGCGGCCCGGCAGCGGGCTGAGGAACGCATCCGCCATTTCAACGTCGTGGGCCGGCCGGAGACGGTGGTGGAGGCCCTCTCCGGCGGCAACCAGCAGCGGGCCCTTCTGGCGCTGCTCCCTCCCCGGCTGCGGCTGCTCCTGCTGGAGCACCCCACCCGCGGACTGGACGTCGAATCGGCCAACTGGGTCTGGCAGCAACTGCTCGCCCGGCGGGAGGAAGGTACAGCCATCATCTTCACCTCAGCCGATCTGGAAGAGTTGCTGGAGCGGTCAGATCGGATCGTTGTCTTTTTCGCCGGCCGGATGATGGAGCCGATCCCGACCGCCCGGACCACGGTGGAGCAGTTGGGGTATCTGATCGGAGGAAAGCGGGCTGATATGGGTATGCAGTATCCTGACGGTAGGTAGCCAGCGATGACCATGAGAGTTAGGAACCTCCTTTTGGGCCTGTTGCCGGTGGTACTGGCCCTTCTCTTCACAACGGTGATCCTCCTCGCCGTGGGCGCGTCGCCGTGGGAGGCGTACCGGAACATCCTGCAGGGGGCTTTCGAAAGCCCGGAGAAGCTCGCCGACGTGTTGGAGGCCTGTGTGCCGCTCATCCTCTGCGGCGTGGGGATGAGCATCACCTTCACCGCCGGGCAGTGGAACGTCGGCGTGGAGGGGCAGATCGTCCTGGGGGCGATCTTTGCCACCTGGGCGGCCCGCAACCTCCTCTGGCCCCGTGTCCCCATCCTGACGACGATGCTCTTGCTGGGCTTCCTGGGCGGGGCGCTGTGGGGTATGCTGGCGGGCCTCCTCAAGGTGTACGGCAAGGTGCATGAAATTTTCGGCGGGCTGGGACTGAACTACGTGGCCCAGGGGCTGGCCATCTGGCTCATCTTCAACCCCTGGAAGCCAGCCGATGGTGCGACGATGAGCGGCACCGATCCCTTCCCCGCCCCTGCCTGGATGCCCCGGTTGGGCCACCTGCGGGTCGCGCCGCTGGAAGTGGTGCTGGCGCTGCTTTCGGTCGTGGTGGTCTTCTTCCTTCTGCGAGGGACCCGCTGGGGATTGGAGCTGAAGGCGATGGGCAAGAATTTCCGCTCCGCCTTCGTGCTGGGGGTCCCTTCCACTGCCCGTCTGCTCACTGCCTTCGCTGCCTGCGGCGGGCTGGCCGGGCTGGCCGGGGCCATCCGCTGTTCCGCCCGCTACGGACGGATGATCCCGGAGATCTCCGGTGGACAGGGCTACCTCTCCCTCCTGGTGGCGCTGCTGGCCGGCTGCCGGCCCCAATGGGTGCCCTTTATCGCCCTCTTCTTCGCCGCCTTAGGAGTGGGCAGCCCCCGGCTGGAATTCAACATGCATCTGGATTCCTCCATCGGCGGCGTGCTGGAGGCGTCGGTGGTGCTGGCGGTGTTGCTGGTATCCGGCTGGCGGGCCCTCCTGGCCCGCAGGCAGCAGGCCGGGAAGGAGGCCGCCTGATGAAGACCGATTTCCTTATCCAGACCCTCTCCTCCATCGTCGCTGCCTCCGCGCCGGTGGTGCTGGCTTCCATCGGTGAGACCATCTCCGAAAAGAGCGGCGTCATCAATCTCTCGCTGGACGGCTCCATTGCCCTCTCGGCGATGACGGCTTTCGCCGTCGCTTTCACCACTGGCAGCATCACGCTGGGCATCCTGGCGGCGATGGCCGTGGGGGCGCTGGTCGCCCTGATCATCGCCTTCGCCAGCATCACCCTCCGGCAGGAGCAGGTGGCCGTCGGCTTCGTGCTGACGATGCTCTGCCTGGAGCTGGCCGACTTCCTGGGCAACCCCTTCGTCCGCAAACCCGGCCCCTCGGTCCCTCATGCCCCCATTCCCTACCTTTCCCAGATCCCCCTCCTGGGGCCGGTCCTTTTTGACCACAACCTGGTCGTCTACCTGAGCCTCTTTTCCATCGTGTTTGCCTGGTGGTGGATCTACAGAACCCAGCCGGGGTTGAAGCTGCAGGGGGTGGGGGAGCGGCCAGAATCGGCTTTCGCCCGGGGGGTGAACGTCAACCGGCTCCGGTACATCTATACCGTCGTTGGAGGGGCGCTGGTAGGGCTGGCTGGCGCCTCCTATTCCCTGAGCATCAAGCTGGGCTGGAGCCACCGCCATACCTTCGGCATCGGCTGGATCGCCCTGGCTATTGTCATCTTTGGCGGGTGGGACCCCTGGCGGGTGGCGGCGGGGTCGTACCTCTTCGGCCTGCTCAAGGCGTTGGGGAGCATTCTCCAGCGAAACCCCGCTTTCGCCAGCGTCCCCACCCAGATCTTCTCCTCCGCCCCCTTCGCGCTGATGATCTTTGCCCTGCTGTTGATCAGCAGCGAGGGGGTGGACCGGCTCCTTGAGCTGCTGCCTCCCCGTCTGGCCCGCCGCATAGATCGGGCCATCCGCGGCCGGCCGCCGGGCGGGCTGGGACGGCCATTTGTACAGGAGTAGTCTCTATGGCAGACCTGTCCGTTGTGATCGCCGGGCTTCGCTTTTCCAACCCTGTCCTTCCCGCCGCCGGGCCGCCGGTGTGGAACGGGGAGGCGATGAAGGCCTGCGCCGAGGGGGGGGCGGGGGCGATTGTCTCCAAGACGGTCTCGGTGCGGCCGGCGGTAGTCCCCACGCCCAATATGGCGCAGATCCCCGGCGGCTTTCTGAACACCGAGCTCTGGAGCGAGCTGCCGGTGGAACAGTTCATCGAGCGGGAGTACCCCCTGGCCAGGGAGACGGGCCTCCCTCTCATCATCAGTCTGGGGTACACCGCCGAGGAGATCGCCGAGCTGGCCCCCCGCGTCCGCCCTTTTGCCGACGGGCTGGAGCTATCCACCCACTACATTGGCGACGATCCCACCCCAATGATGGAGGCGATCCGTGCCGCCAGGGAGGCGGTGGACGTGCCGGTGTTTGTGAAGCTCAGCCCCTTCCGGGATATGAAGACCGCTGCCCGGGCTGCCGCCGAGGCCGGGGCGGACGGCATCGTCGCCATCAACTCCTTCGGCCCATGCCTGGGCGTTGACATCGAGACAGGGCGGCTCCTGATGGGCAGCCGGGAGGGGTACGGCTGGCTCTCCGGCCCGGCCCTCAAGCCGCTGGCCCTGCGCTGCGTGTTCGATGTAGCCCGGTCGGTGGACCTGCCCATCATCGGCGTGGGGGGAGTGAGCAGAGGGACCGACGCCATTGAGTTCTTCATGGTGGGGGCCTCCGCCGTGGGGGTCTGCACCGCCGCCATCCTGAAGGGGCCGTCGGTCTTCGGCAAGATCGCCCGCGAGATCGGGGAGTGGCTGGATGGGCACGGGTATAGCTCCGTCGAGGAGGTCCGAGGTCTGGCGATCCGCAACTGGGAAAAACGTGCCTACCGCACAGTCCACGTTCCCCCCGAGCTGGATGTGGACGCCTGTACCGGCTGCGGCCTCTGTGAGGCAAGCTGCGTCTACGACGCCATCCACGTGGTAGATGGGAAAGCGGTCCTTGCCCCGGAAAAGTGCTATGGCTGTGGCCTCTGCGTCACCCGCTGCCCCGTCCGCGCCCTATCCATTACCTGACCAGCAACCAGCAACAAGCAACCAGCAACCAGCAACGAGCATGCGCAAACAACCGAACTCCAGAAACTGCTTTGTCTGTGGCGTTCAGAACCCTTTTGGCCTGCATCTTGTTTTCTACGAGGACCACGAAGCAGGGCAGGTGCGGGCCGAGTTCACCGTGCCCGATGCGTATCAGGGCTACCCCGGCGTCGTCCACGGAGGGATCGTCGCCGCCATTCTGGACGAGGTGTCGGGGCGGGCGCTGCTGCTGCACGGCTCCGACGAGAATCTGATGGCCACCCTTCGCCTCACCATCCGCTACCGTCGTCCGACCCCCACCGGAACACCGCTGATCGCCGTGGGATGGGTGGAGCAGGCCAGTGGGGTGGGGGCGCGGGTGGCCGGCCGGATCCACCTGCCGGATGGCACTGTCACTGCCGAGTGCGAGTCCCTCCTGGGGGCCGTGCCGGAATCGTTCCGCGCCCGCTGGGAAGAAGAAAAGCCGTATTGGAGGGTGTACGAGTAGCAGGCTGGAAAGCCTGCGGGACAGGCTGGAAAGCCTGTCCTACCTTGAGTTTTCCTGGCCACTGTCCTCACAGTCTTTCCTCGCTTTCCGGACCTGGTGAGCGTGGGGGTATCCCGAAGCTGTGCGGAGGGTGCGCTATGCCGCCAGGCCACCTCTTGTTTCCGACTACAGGAGCTGCGGTGGGCCTGCATAAGGAGGAGCGATGAAGAAAGCTGTGCTGGCCTGTTCTATGGGCATCCTGGCTGTGGCAGGGTTCTGGTGGATGATGGGCGCCGCCACGGAGGTTACCGCCCTTTCCCCGGCTTCCCCTGCTCTGGAAAGCCCCCTCGACCTCCCCGCTGTGCCGTTAAGCCCTACCCTGACCCTCGTCGGCTCCGCCGGTGAGCTTCTCTCCACGCCGCCGGCCTGCCGCTTTGTCCTGTCTGATCGGCAGTGGAGCTGCACCCTTCGCGTCCACAACCCGACGACTTCCCCTGTTACCGTAGTAGCCCGGCTGGAGGGGCCCACCGGGGCTGGCCAGCCCGTCGTCCCGGCGGTGTTGGGCCTGTCACCGGCCGGGCGTGTCGTGGACGGCGGTGGGGTGGGAGCCTTCTCCCTCTCCCTGGCCGGGGGGGAGATGCCGGAAGGGACGATGACGGTCACCCTCCACTTCTCAGCGGATGGGGTTGAGCCGCTGACCCTGCCCCTTGTCCTTGTGGCCTCCCGCTGGCCTGTGGAGCTGGAATGGGCACAGGAAGACTTCACCTATGAGATCGGCCCGGGTCACGGATGGGCCGCCGTTCGAGTTGTGGCCCGTTACGGGGATGCTGAGGGGGTCCGGGCAGAGCTGGCCGCGTTGCGCCCGAAGGGGGAGGTGACCGGTTCGCTGGATACCTCCACCTTCCTTACCATCACCCCTCCTCCCACACTGACAGAGGGCGTCGTCGCCGAATTGCTGCTGGAGTTCGACGCCGACCGTCTGCTTGCGCCGGGGACCTATGAGGGGGCCCTGCGGTTGAGCGCAGCCAACGCCGGGGCCATCTCGACTCCGTTCACTCTGATCGTGCCGGATCAGCCCCGGGGGGTCTACCAGATCGCGTATGGCGAGCTGGGGGGTTCCCCTGCGCTCACCCCCTCACTGCCGCTGACGACGGCGCTCCAGCTCAGCGGGGTCCGCTGGCTACCTGGCTCCGCCGCCGCTGGAAAGGTGTGGCCGGTAGTGGCCGGCGCGCTGCTGGCCTTTGTCGCGGTGGTTGTCCTGGTGGGCTATACGGTGTGGGCGCTGGCCGTGCCGGGGGCGCGGGGAGATGGCCGCTGGCTGGGCCGAAACTGGCCGTGGATCGCGGCTGTCGCGGCGGGCGGGGTGGCCGGTGCGCTGGTGGTGCTCCTGGCCGGCGGGTCCGGCGCCGGACTGGGCCGCGTCGGCGAACGGACGCTGCAAATCTGGGAGGTCCAGGGACGCGGGCCGGTGCGGGATGTGGCCGTATTGCCGGGGCAGATGGCTGGCCCGATGGGCGCCGGGGGAGAGCTCCGGCTCAACGGCAGCGACCAGCCGGTCCGGTTCGAGATCGGCCGGGGGGAGGCGGTGGAGGTATCGGTCGGAGCTGTGGGCCTTACCCGGCCGGGCGCCTATCGCGGTTACCTCCTGATCCAGTCGCCCGACATCGCCGCAGGCGTGGTGACGGTCCCCGTCCAGGCCACCGTACACGATTTCATCCTCTGGCCGGTCCTCGTCATCCTGCTGGGGGTCGTTCTGGGCGGATGGGTGAAGTATCAGCAGGAGCTGGCAGGAAAACGACCGGAGAAGCGCCGGGAGATCGAAAAGGCCTGGCAACAATGGGACGACTACCTGCCCCGCGACCCTTACGGCTATTCTCAACAGGGCTCTGTCAACCCGATCTACAGCCGGGTCCGATTCGATCTGGATTACGTCCTTCGCCTGCTCGAAGAGGAGATCGAGTGGGGGATCGAGGAAGTGACCGATGCGGTGAAAGAGGTAGGGACCCGGTTGACGACGTATGAGCAATTGGGCAGGGCCCTCGTCCGCATCCGTGAAGAGAAGGGGGATAAAGCGTTTGAGGGAGCCCATCGTGCCCTTAGCCAGGGAGACCTGGAGGGTGCCGTCGGGCAGGTGCAGAGCGCACTCCGTCGCCTCATCGCATCCCTTCAGGACGAGGTAAAGGTGGCGCTCTCACAGCCGGCCGATGACCAGAAGAAGCAGTTGCTGGAAGCCCTGAAGGCGCTCCTTCAGGAGGCGGAGCAACTGCTGGACAATGGGAAGTTTGAGGAGGCGTGGATCAAGGCGGACGGGGTGAGGGGACGGTTGCAGCAGGAGTTCCCGCAGGTGAAAGGGAGGCTGGTTAGCCTCTTTGTCGAGCGTGAGGTGGAGTTGCCGGCCCGGCCGGAATATGAGATCGAAGTGCCTTTCGGATCGGTCCGCTACCGTGTTCGGGAGAGCATCCCGCTCAGGATCGTGCGGCGAGGAGGGCCTCCCCCGCAGGGTACGGATGTCGCCTGGGAGGGGCCGATCCTCAGGGTGGGGGAAGACCCCCTCACTGCGACGGCCGAGTTCCAGAAGGAGGGCAGGTGGGAGGTGAGGGCGGTGGTGAAGCCCCCACAGGGGGAGCCGGTGGAGGTTTCCCGGGAGTTCCTCATCGGCCCATCCGGCCTGCAGGCGGTCTATCGGGACAAGCGGCGCCACAACTTCAACCGTCGGCTGGCGGCCGGGCTGGTGGCGCTCATCGGCGGGATGGTCGCCAGGCAGGTCTTCGGCCTCACCTTTGGCTCTTTTGAGGAGTACCTGGGGGCTTTTGGTTGGGGGATCGGCGTGAGCACCGGCGTTGATCCGGTGGCGGCAGCCTACGACGACCTGAAGGCGTGGGCGAAGAAGCTCCTCTCCCTGGAGGCGAAGTAGGGACGCAGGGAGCCGCTGGGGGTAGAGGATGGACGGCCGGGAGCTGGCGATGGAGCTGGTCTGGGCGGCGCTGGGGGCGGTGAACCCAGCCCGGGCTGTAGCCCGTTATCTCCGGTGGGAGGGGGACCGGCTCCGCGTGGGCGACCGGTCCTATGACCTCCCTGCTGGCCGTCGGGTGGTGGTGGTAGGGGCGGGGAAGGCCGGAGCAGGGATGGCGGCCGCGGCGGAGGCCATCCTGGGGGACCGGATCGCCGCTGGCTGGGTGAACGTGCGGTACGGATACGAGCCCGCAGGGGGTCGGCCCGGTGCGTTCCTGCGGGTCCACATCCACCCCGCCGGCCACCCCATCCCGGATGCGGCCGGGGTGGAGGGGGCCTGCCGCATCCTGGAGCTGGTGGATGGGCTGGGGGAGGGGGACCTGGCGCTGGTGCTCATCTCCGGTGGGGCGTCGGCGCTGCTGGAGCTGCCGGTAGAGGGGGTGTCGCTGGAAGACCTGAAGCGGCTGACCGACGGGCTGCTCCGCAGCGGGGCAACCATCCGGGAGTTGAACACCGTCCGCAAGCACCTTTCCCGGATCAAGGGAGGGCGGCTGGCCCGGCGGATCGTCCGGCGGGGGGCGCAGGCCGCCGTCCTGGTCCTCTCCGACGTGGTCGGCAATCCCCTGGATGTCATCGGCTCCGGTCCCTGCGCGCCGGACCCCTCCACCTATGCCGATGCGTGGGGGGTGCTGGAGCGGTACGGGTTGACGGCGTCCGCCCCCGTCCCGGTGGTGGAGCATCTGAGGCGGGGGCTGCGGGGGGAGTTGGAGGAGACCCCCAAGCCGGGCGACTCTCTGTTCGAGCGAGTGCACCATGTGATCGTGGGCGATAACCGGACGGCAGCGGAGGCGGCGGTTCGGCGGGCCGGGGCTCTGGGGCTCAACGGGATGGTGCTGAGCACCTACGTCGAGGGGGAAGCGCGGGAGGTGGGGCGGGTGCTGGCGGGGCTGGCGAAGGAGGAGGCCCGGTACGGCTCCCCGCTCCCCCGTCCTGCATGCCTGGTGGTGGGGGGGGAGACGACGGTGACGGTGGTCGGCGAGGGGAAGGGCGGCCGTAACCAGGAGGTGGCGCTGGGGGCGGCGCTGGCGCTGGAGGGGTGGGAGGATGTGATGGTGGTGGCCCTGGCCACCGACGGCACCGACGGCCCCACCGACGCCGCCGGGGCCATCGCCACCGGGGAGACGGCGTCCCGCGCCCGCGCCCTGGGGCTGGACCCCCTCGCCCACCTGGCCCGCAACGATGCCTATCCCCTCTTCGCCGCCCTGGGCGACCTCATCCTGACCGGTCCCACCGGCACCAACGTCAACGACCTGGCCTTTGTGCTGGTTTTCTGACAGGGGTTACGCACTGGTGGTGAAAAAAACCACGAAGGCGCGGAGGACGCAGAGGAACGCTGGATATGACTGCACTCACTAGCTTGGTACTGACACTGGAGGCGAAGCAACCTCTATCTCTGCCCCCTTTCCTGGGCCGGGCCAGCCACGGGGCGCTGCTGCGGTTCGTCGCCGAGGAGGATCGGGGCCTGGCCGAGCGGCTTCACGCCCCCGATGAGCGCCGTCCCTTCACCTGTTCAACCCTCTGGGGTGGCCGCCGTCGGGGGCAGAGCCTGGTGCTGGAGCCGGGCGAATCCGCCTTTCTCCGGTATACGGGGCTGAGCGAGGAGATGTCCCGTCAACTGGAGCGGATGGCAGAGAGGCCCCCCCACCACATCGAGATAGAGGGAAATCCGCTGGCGGTTCGGCAGGCCACGCTGGACCCCGCCGACCATCCCTGGGCGGGGCGGACCTCTTACGAGGAGCTGGCCTCCAGGCGTTTACTGCCCGGTGGGCCACTGGCCTCACGGGTGGAGCTGGAGTTTGCCTCCCCCACCGCCTTCCGGTCCGGCGGACGGACCCTTCCCGTGCCGCTGCCCGATCTGGTCTTCAGCAGCCTGGTGGAGAAGTGGAACAGCTTCGCGCCGGTTACCGTCTCCGAGGAGGTGCGGCGGTTTGCCGCAGAGTGCCTGGCCATCAGCCGGTACCGGCTTTCGACGCAGGCTGTTGCGGGGAAAGGGGAGTCGGTTCAGATCGGCTTTGTGGGCCGGTGCCGGTACGCGGTCCTCAACCGGGACCGGTACTGGCTGAGCCTGATCCACCTGCTGGCCGACTACGCCTTCTACGCTGGCGTGGGATATCAGACGACGGTGGGGATGGGGCAGGCGAGGCGGTGTGGGGAAGAGGGTGGGCAAAGCCCGGTAGAGGGATGACGGTGCCCACGGCTGGCTGTCCGCCTGGGCTCCGCACCACCACTGCACCCGGGAGCTGGGGCTGCGTGACGGCCACCCAGGGGGCCTCCAGCGAGCGGGCCAGGGCGGCCCAGAGCCAGAGGGGGAGCTTGCCGCTCAGGATGGTGCCCCGTTTCAGCGGAGGGGGGACGGCCAGCCTGTCCGCGTCCGTGATGTCCAGATAGGCGCTGGGGAGGAAGAAGCTCAGCATCCAGGCATCCAGTGCGCTGACTTCAAGCAGGACGAGTGAGTTCAGGGCGGGGGAGGGGCCGCAGCGGATAGCGGGCGCTTCCACCCAGCCCAGCCGGGCGTCGAAGAGCCAGAAGGGGGCTGGCAGCGTGTGGGCGGCGGTGGCAGCGTAGAGCCAGTTCGGTCCCCGTCCGTAGAGGGCCAGCGGTTCTCCCGGGGGCAGATGATCGAGCACCGTCGGCAGCTCCTCAGGCTGCCAGCGGATAGGGTCCCTGCCCAATGACCGGGCCAGCCGGTCCAGGTCCACCACCAGCTCGATGGGGGCGCTCTCCAGGTGGCGGCGGCGGAGGCCGTGGGAGGCGGCGCGGAAAAGATCGGCCAGCCGGGCGACGAGGGCCTCGAAGGCAGGGCCATCTGCCCGGGAACCCCGTTCCAGCCCTTTCAGCGTCCCTTCGAGGACCGGCTCTGTCCGTTCGAGCCGGTTTTCTCCGTGAAGATCGGAGCGAAGATCGGCCAGGAGCACCAGGCCGTGGCGGGCGAACCGCTCCGCCCATTCTTCCCGGGCTGTCTCGGTGGGGGTGAGGAGCACCCCGTGGGTGCAACAGTCCAGGATGGATTCCTGCTCCGGCGTGGGCAGGCCGCCCATATCCACCAGGAGGGGGAGGTGGCGTCGGGCCACATCCCGCCGCAGGGAGGCGACCCAGTCGTCGGTGGCGCTCCCTTTGATCCGCAGGTGGCGCACCAGCTCCTGGTCCCCTTCGTGGAACCAGTCCCCTTCGTAGTCGGGTGGGTAGGCGCGGAGCAGGTAATGGGGGACCTCCATTTCGCGCAGCGTCTGGGTCAGGCTGTAGGCCAGCACCGACTTACCGCTGTGGGGCGGCCCGCCGATGGCGACGGCGGGAAGAGGGTTGAAGAGCGTTTGACTTTCTGAGCCGTTTTTCATATACTTATTTACCTTGCGCGATGATGGAGAACGGAGTGCTGGAACGTGAGGGCGTCACCGCTCTGATCACGATGGGCGGTCAGGCCCAGGTGGTCACCTTTGCGCTGGACGGTTTGCTGGCGCGTGGCGAGGCCGTAGAGACGGTTGTCGTCCTCCACCTGTCCCCGGACGATGCGCGTGTACAGCGTGCCCTCTCCCAGTTGAGCCGTGAGTTTGCGGGTGGGCGGTATCGCGGTCGGCCCGTGGCATTTCACCGCCTGGTCGTGCAGGTGCAGGGCCGTCCGCTTTCCGCCATCCGCACTGCGGAGGAGGCGGAGGGGGTATGGGAGATGGCGCGGGACCTGCTGGCGACGTTGAAGCGGGAGCGTGGTCGGCTTCATCTCTGTATAGCTGGCGGGCCGCGCATTCTGGCGCTCACCCTGACCACGGCGGCGATGTTGCAGTGCGACCATCGGGATCGGCTGTGGCACCTCTACACGCCTCCTGAGTTCCTGGAGCAGGCGCGGGACGGAGCCATCCTCCATGCGCCGCCGGAGGCGGGCGTGCTTCTGATCCCCGTCCCGCTGGTCCCCTGGGGGGCCTACTTCCCGGCGTTGCGGGCGCTGGCCCGTCCGGACGGCCGCCTGCCGTTTCTCCTCCACCCTGATGAAAGAATCCGCTGTGCGATGGTCTGGGGGCGGCTCACCGACCGCCAGCGGGAGGTGCTGGAGGTGCTGGCGGTGGGGCTGATGCCCCAGGAGGCGGCCGAGCGGTTGGGGATCACCCTCAAGACCCTGGATGCCCACAAGACCCAGATTCTGGCCGAGTGTCGTGTGGTGTGGGGTCTGGCGGAAGATGCTCGTATCACCTATCACTGGCTGCGGGAGCATTTCGGCCCCTGGCTGGCCTTCCGCGAGCCGCTGGAAATTGCACCGGGTACATGATATCCTATTGGGAGAGGGGAGGCATCGGAGAAATCTCTGAAAGAAAATAGGGAAATTTTCTATTGACGGGAGGGGAGGGGAGAGGGTAGAATAGAGGGCGAGCAGGAAACTGTAGAGGGGAACAGATGAACGGGCGGGGCGGCAGGCCGGAGGCTTTTTTTCGGCTCCGCCCTTTTTTGTCCTCAGGACTTACGCAGTTCGACGGAGGGATAGTATGGAAAACGGTGATAGGGAAGTGTATCTGGCCGCGCTGGCGGGGTTGCTGCACGACATCGGGAAGTTTGCGCGGAGGGCGGGCTGGATGAGCGGGGCCCACCCGGAGGTCGGCGGAGAATTCGTCCGCCGCTTCGTCCCCCCGGCCTGGCGGCAACACCTCTACCCCGTGATGGGCCACCACGACAAGCCCCTCCGGGGCTACGAGACCAAAGTCGTCGCCCTGGCCGACCGGCTCTCTGCCGGGGAGCGTGTTCCCGAAGAGGAGGAACAGCCCCGCCAGACCCTTTCCATTTTTTGTTCCCTGAAGGCTGACGACCAGGAGGCTCCCGACGCACGGTACTGGCCTCTGAAGCCCCTGCAGGTGGACGAATCGGCTCTCTTCCCGGTCGAGCCTTTATCCGGGGAGGGGGAGGTTATCGAAGAATACCAGGCTCTGTGGGATGGGTTTGAGGGTGAGGCCCGTGCCCTGGGAGATGTCCACGGGCCGGACGGAAACCTCCCTGTCTACCTGGAAAGCCTGCTCCTTCTGCTTCAGCGGTATACCTGGTGTGTTCCTTCTGCCTACTACCGCTCTTTGCCGGATGTCAGCCTCTACGACCACAGCCGGGCCACCGCTGCGCTGGCGGTCTGCCTGTGGGGGCAGGCCGAAGAGGCGACCGTGGAACAGGCCCTGAACGCCCTGGAAAAATGGTACAAGGAGCGGGAGAAGGACAGGTCCGCCCCCGTACCTGCCGAACTGGAGAGGATGGAGGTGGCCCTCCTGGTGGGTGGGGACATCAGCGGGGTCCAGGATTTTATCTACACCATCACCGCACGCGGCGCGGCGAGCGCACTCCGGGGCCGCTCCTTCTACCTGCAACTGCTCACCGAGGCCGTTGCCCGCTACGTCCTCCGACGCCTGGATTTGCCTATCACCAACCTCCTCTACCAGGGCGGGGGCGGCTTCTACCTGCTGGCCCGCCCCTCGGACCGGGGCTGCCTGGAGAAGGTGCAGAAAGAGGTGAGCCGCATCCTGCTGGCCCACCACCGGGGCGACCTGTACCTGGCGCTGGGGGCTGTCCCCCTGGTCGCTGCCGACTTCTACGACGGCCGCGTCTCCGGCAAGTGGGTGGAACTGGGGGAGAGGCTGCAGAAAGCCAAGCAGCACCGCTTCTCCGAACTGGGCGCAGAGTTGGAGAAGCTCTTTAAGCCCGAAGGGCATGGCGGCAACGAAGAGGGGGAATGCCAGGTCTGCGGGCGGGAGCATCCGGGGATCCGTAAGGATGATGAGACCCGTAAGTGCCCCCCCTGCCGCTCGTACGAAGACCTGGGGGACGACCTCCGCCGGGCCTGGTACCTCTGGCTGTTGGAGGTGGAGTCCACAGTGCCAGATAAGCCCCTGGAAGTCACGCCGGGCGGCTGGGAGGAGGTTCTGTCCGCCTTCGGGATGCGGGCTGGCGCTGCGGAGGACCTGGGCAAAGTGCCGAAGGCCAATGGCCCTCGCTGGATACTGGCGCTGAAGGACGACGCGATGGAGAGCCTGAAGCCGGATGCTCACACCGTCGTCGGCCGTCGGTTCCTGGTCAATGTGACGCCTGTTCTGACGGAAGAGGAGCACCGGGAACTTCGGGGGAAGGTAACGGGCCTGCCCGTCTCGGGAAGCGTCAAGCCATTTGAGGTGATGGAATATCAGTCCACCGGCATCAAACGGCTGGGCGTCCTGCGGATGGACGTGGACAACCTGGGGAAGTTGTTCTCCGAAGGGCTGGGGGAGAAGGCTACCCTCTCCCGCGTTGCGGCGCTCAGCTTTGCCGTCAGCCTCTTCTTTGAGGGGTGGGTGGAGGTGCTGGCGGAGCGGATCGGGGCGGACGAGAAGGGCCGGGAGCGGCTGTATTCTATCTACTCCGGCGGGGATGACCTTTTCTTTGTGGGCTCGTGGGATGCGGTGGTGGAACTGGCGCGGGCGATCCGGGCCGACTTCTCCCGTTTCACGACCCATCCCGGAATTCACGCCAGCGCCGGGATCGCGCTGGTGGGCGGCAAGTACCCCCTCTATCAGGCAGCGGAGGATGCCGGGAGGGCCGAGAATCAGGCCAAGGGGTTCCGGCGAGAGATGAACGGGCGGGAGTTCAGGAAGAATGCCATCTCTTTCCTGGGACAGGCTCTCCCTTGGGACCGCTTCGGGATAGAGGATTGCCGGGAAGGGATGGACACCGCCCACACCCTGGCCCACCTTCTGGAACGTCTGGCCCGTTCCGAGAGCGAAGGCGGCGCAGGGGCGCCAAAGGCCCTGCTCCAGATGTTGATCCGGCTCCAGGAGCAGCATCAGGAGGCCGCCGAGAAGCGCCGTCTGCGGGGGGAGGATCGGAGCAAGACAGGAGAAGAACAGGTCTATTATGGCCCCTGGATATGGCGGGGGTACTATTTCCTGAAGCGGATGGCCCGGCGATACGAGAAGAGCGACCCGGGGGCCGCGGAAGCCGTGAGGGACTTGGCGGAGAGTCTGCACGGGGAGGACTTCCGGGCCATTGAGTGGATCGGTCTGGCGGCCCGGTGGGCGGAACTGCTGGGGCGGGATTGATCGCCCCGACGTCAATCGTTGTAGTGTGGAGATATCAGGTTTTGCGGCAACCGAGGGCTGCTACAAACCTTTTTTTATATAAAATATCAACTGTTACGGAGGTATGTCATGGCTCAACAGCAACAGACTTTCCAGCGCCCGAGCGGTGATGATCTGAAAGTTATCATCACCGACCCGGGCGGTGCGGAGAAACTGGTTCATTGGGCCGACCGGCTGGGAAAGTCCCTGAAGGATATGGGCCTCACCACCAACCAGATCCGCGCCCTCTTCGGCGAAGTGCGCCAGATTCAGGCCGACTGGAGCATCAACCGCCAGCGCGCCTTCCGCCGCCTGGTCCTCCTTCGGCCCAAGATGGCCTACCGCGCCCGCAAGGAGCGCGGCAAGGCTGTGGAAGAACTGGTCGCTGTCCTGGACCCCGCGCTGGATTACGTCATCAAAGCCCAGCCCCGCCCGAAGGACCAGTCGCCTGGGAGTGGGAACAACCAGGACGACAACTTCCAGCGCTTCGCTGAGTTCTTCGAGGCCATCCTGGCCTACCACAAGGCCTACGGCGGGCAGTAGCGCACGCCTGCAACTTGTAACTTGCTCCCTGGAACAGGAGGTATCCTATGTCCAAGAAAATCCAACTCAAAGGCCGCGTTTTCCTGACCTTTGACATTGAGGCCGTCACTGGCCTGCACATCGGTGGTTCGGAGACCGGCATCGAGATCGGCGGGGTGGACAAGGTCGTTATCCGCGACCCCATCACCAACCGCCCCTACATCCCCGGCTCCTCCCTCAAGGGCAAGGTCCGCTCCCTGCTTGAGAAGTACCGGGGCTTGCCCCTGAACCGCAACATCGGCGGCACTGCCATCCATTCCTGCGACAGGCCGGAGGTGTACCCCACCTGCGATGTCTGCCAGGTCTTCGGCGTCCCCGGCGAGGTGGATTTCGCCACCCCCACCCGGCTGGTGGTGCGGGATGTCCACCTCACCGAGAAGAGCCACCAAATCCTGACCCAGCAGGCCCACACCGACCTCCCCTACACAGAGGTCAAGACCGAGGTCTCCATTGACCGGGTCACCTCCGCCGCCAACCCCCGCCGGATGGAGCGGGTGCCCGCTGGCGCCGTCTTCGGCCCCGCCGAACTGGTCTACTCCGTCTACGAGGGGAAGGACGGCAATGCCCCCATCGCCGACCCGAAGAAGGACGTGGAGCGGCTCCGCACCCTGGTGGAGGGCCTCCAGCTCCTGGAGGACGACTACCTGGGCGGCCTGGGCTCCCGCGGCTCCGGCAAGGTCAAACTCCAGGAGATTAAAGTCTCCGTGCGCCCCGGTGGAAAGTATCTGGAAACGCCCCAAGAAATCGGCGCGTACGCGGATCTCCCCGCTCTGGTGAACGACCTGGACAACCTGCTCCGGAAGGTGAAGGGCGTCCTGGAACTGGCGTGAAAGGAGGCGGACGATGGCCGAACTGACCGTCTACCGCCTCACCTTTCGCGGCGGCTTCCACCTGGGCGCGCGCGGCGTGGACCTGGAGGAGAGCGCAGAGCACATCCCCTCCGACACGCTCTTTGCCGCTCTGGTGGACGCCGCCCTTCGCCTTTCGGGCAGTGGGGAAGTCCTCGCGGAACCCTTTGCCGATGGCAACCCGCCTTTCCTCCTGACTTCCGCCTTCCCCTTCGCCGGAAGCGTCCGCTTCTTCCCGATGCCGGTCCCGCTGGACCGCTGGTTCGGCCCGGAGACGCTCCGCGAGCGCTCCAAGGACCTGAAAAGGGTGAAGTTCGTCTCCGAGGCGCTCTTCCGGCGAATGGTGGACGGGGAGCGGATGGACGACTGGCTCTTTGCGGAGAAGGAAAAGAATGAACCGACACGGGGCGTGGCGCTCCAGGGCGGGGCCTTCTGGCTTACAGTGGAGGAAACGGGGGGACTTCCGGTGGAAATGCGGGTTCGCCCGAAGCGCCTGCACGCCCTGCGCTACCACCATGTTTTCCAGGCCCACCAGCTCCCGCGCGTGACGCTGGACCGCATCACCTCCGCCTCCAACATCTACCATGCCGGGCGGGTCTCCTTCGCCCCCGGCTGCGGCCTCTGGTTCGGCGTCCAGTGGCGAAGCAACGGCGCCTCTCTGCAGGGCCTCTTCCTGCAGGCGCTGGCGGTCCTGGCGGACGACGGCCTGGGCGGGGAGAGGACTGTCGGCTATGGTGGATTCAGGTGGCCGCCGGAGGAGGAGCACCTGACCCTGCCCGACCCGACCGATGGCGGCCTGGTGTGGCTTCTCTCCCGCTACCACCCGCGCGAGGCGGAACTCCCCGCCGCGCTGACCGGCTCCCCAGGCTACGCGCTGATCGCCGTGGCGGGGTGGCTGCGGACGTGGGAGGGGGCGGCCCAGCGGCGCCAGCGCCTCTGGCTGGTGGCGGAGGGAAGCCTGGTCCGCGCCGTCGGCCCCGGCCCCTGGGGCAACCTGACCGATGTCCGTCCCCGCTATCAGAACCCCGACGGCGATCTCCCCCACCCCGTCTGGCGCTATGGCTTTGCGCTGGGGGCTGGAGTAGC
>JBDOIF010000049.1:0-76185 GCA_041082215.1 Anaerolineae bacterium | reverse complement strand
CCCTCTCCTCCTTCCTCTCCTTCCTCTCCTCCCTCGCCTCCGAAACCAACGACCGCATTGACCGCACCGGCGACTACACCCTCTTCGCCCCTCTCCTTCCCCACCTCCGCACCGCCGCCGAACGTGCACAAATCCTGCCCTGGCAACAAGACACGAAACTGGCTGACGCCCTGGCGGCTTTGTGGACCGAAATTGCCTACAACCTGAGAGCCATAGCCGACTACGCCGAAGAGAAAAAATGCCTGGAACAAGCCCTGCACATAGATGAGGCAATTTTCGGCCCTAAAAATCCCAAAGTTGCTACCGACCTTAACAACCTGGGAGATGTGCTCCAGGCCCTGGGCGACCTGGCCGGGGCGCGGGCGGCTTTTGAGCGCGCGCTGCGCATAGACGAGGCCGCCTTCGGCCCCGACCACCCTGAGGTCGCCACCGACGTCAACAACTTGGGGGCGGTGCTCCAGGACCTGGGCGACCTGGCCGGGGCGCGGGGGTGTTTTGAGCGCGCGCTGCGCATATTTGAGCGCCACCTGGGCGAGGATCACCCAAACGTTGCCACGCTGGTCAACAACCTGGGGTTGGTGCTCCAGGCCCTGGGCGACCTGGCCGGGGCGCGGGAATGCTTCCAGCGCGCGCTGCGCATCTTCCGGGCCAAACTCCCGCCCGACCACCCGTATATCCGCACTGTGGAGGAGAACCTGCAGAGGATTATCCACGAATGACGGAGTACGGAACACGCAATACGCAATACGGCTTCATCATCCGTGCCCAGAGCGGCTTCTACACCGTCCACACCGACGAGGGAGACTACGTCTGCCACCTGCGGGGGCGGCTGAAGAAGCGGCGGTGGGATACCGACCCCGTCGCCGTGGGGGACCGGGTCCGCTTCCATCTGGCCCCCGGCGGCGTCGGCGTCATTGAGGAGGTGCTCCCCCGGGAGCGGGTGCTCGCGCGCCTGGAGCCGCCCCCCGGCGGCCGGGGCACCCGCCGCTGGGACCGGGAGGGGTACCTTTCCGAACGGGAGCAGGTCATCCTGGCCAACCCCGACCAGGCCGTCTTCGTCTTCGCCTGCGCGGAGCCGGAGCCGAACCTGCGGCTGCTGGACCGGCTGCTGGTGGGGGCCGAACTCCAGCACATCCCCGCCGTCGTCTGCGCCAATAAGATAGACCTGGTGGGCCGGGAAGAGGCCCGGGCCCTCTTCGGCATCTACGAGGAAATCGGTTACCCCGTCCTCTACACCAGCGCGGAGACGGGGGAGGGGGTGGAGGACCTGGCCCGGCAACTGGAGGGGCGCGTCTCGGCGCTGGTGGGCCCCTCGGGCGCGGGCAAGAGCAGTCTCCTCAACGCGGTCCAGCCGGGGCTGGGGCTGGCGGTCCGGGAGGTGAGCCCTGCCACCGGCGAGGGCCGCCACACCACCGTCGTCACCCAGCTCTTCCCGCTGGAGCGGGGCGGCTGGGTCGCCGACACGCCGGGCATCCGCGCCCTGGCCCTCTTTGATGTGGACCCGGAGGAACTGGACGCCTACTTCCCGGACATCGCGCCCTATGTGGCCGACTGCCGTTTCTCCGACTGCACCCACACCGTGGAGCCGGGGTGCGCGGTTATGGCGGCGGTGGAGGCCGGGAGGGTCCACCGCCACCGCTACGAGAGTTACGTCCGCCTGCGCCAGGAGCACCAGCGGCTGGCGGATATGTACTGGTGGGGGATCTACTCCGAACAGTAGGCCCACCTGAGCGGAGACGCGGAGACGCGGGGGCGCGGAGACTCCTGCTCTCCTTAACAGCTCTGTGTCCTCTGTGACTCTGTGGTGAGAATTGGAGGTACTGGAATGACCAGGCGGCTCTCCGTTGTTGATGTGGACCGGTGCGTCGGCTGCCAGTCCTGCATGTTCGCCTGCGCCCGACGGCTGGGGCAGGGAGGACTGGCGGGGTCCTGCATCGGCGTCCGGTCGGCGGGCGGGATGCGGCGTGGGTTCGTCGTCGTCGTCTGCCGGGCCTGCGCCGATCCGCCCTGCGTCCGTGTCTGCCCCACCGACGCCCTCACCCCCCGCCAGGGGGGCGGGGTCCGGCTGAAGGACGAGCTCTGCATCGGCTGCGGCAACTGTGTCCGGGCCTGCCCGTTGGGGGCGGTCTTCTGGGACCCCCAGCAGGATAAGCCGCAGATCTGTGTCTATTGCGGCTATTGCGCTCCCTATTGTCCCTACGACGTCCTGCTGCTGGAGGAGATCGAGGAGGCAAGCCATGTTGAAGGATGACCCACTCCGCCGGGTGCTTTACGTTGACCTCTCCCGCCGCCGCTTCTGGGTGGAGGATCGGCCCGATCTGTTCGAAGAGGGGGTGGGGGGGACTGGGGTGGCCGTCCGCCTTCTGGAGGAGGAGTGCCCCCCGGGGGCCGATCCGCTGGGCCCGGAGAACCCCATCATCTTCGCCGTGGGGCCGCTGGTGGGCTTCTTCCCGATGGCTTCCAAGACGGTGGCGATGTTCAAGTCCCCTCACACCGGCAACCTGGGGGAGAGCCACGCTGGAGGCCGCAGCGCCGTCGCCATCCGGATGGCCGGGTACGGGGCCATCGTGCTCCGGGGGGCCAGCCCCACGCCGGTTTATCTGGTCGTCGAGGGGGATCAGGTCCATTTCCGCGATGGAGCCGCCCTGTGGGGGATGCGTTCCAGCTACACCGTGGGCGACATTCTGCGGGAGCGGGAGGCCGGCTCCGGGATGCGGTCCATTATGCGCATCGGTCGGGCCGGGGAGCGGGGGGTCACCTACGCCTGCCTGATCACCGAGACCTACCGCCATTTCGGTCGGTTGGGGCTGGGGGCGGTCTTTGGCAGCAAGCGGCTGAAGGCGCTCTCCGTCTCCGGTCGCCGCTCCCTGCCGGTGGCGGACCGGCGGGGGTACCGGCAGGTGTACGATGCCATCTTCAAGGCCGCCACCGAGTCGCCGCTGATGCAGAAGTACCATGAGCTGGGCACGCCGATGAACGTCCTGCCCCTGAACGAGATCGGCGCTCTGCCCACCCGCAACCTTCAGGCGGGCCGATTTGAGGGAGCGGAGGCCATTTCCGGCGAGCGGATAGCGGAGGGGTATCTGGGCCGACGGCTGGCCTGCGCCCACTGCCCGGTGGCCTGCATCCATCTGGCCGCTCTCCGCGTCCCTCACCCTTCCGAGCCGTACTTCTACAAGATTTCAATGCTGGGCTACGATTACGAACCCATTTACGCTCTCGGCAGCCTCCTGGGCGGTTCCGATGTGCCGGGGATGCTCCAGTTGATGGATGAGGTGGAGATCCAGGGATTGGATGCAATGAGCACGGGCGTGGTGCTGGCCTGGGCCACGGAGGCGCTGGAGCGGGGGCTGATCTCCACCGAAGAGACAGACGGGCTTTCGCTGAAGTGGGGGGACTACCCCACCTATATCCAGGCCGTCCGGCGGATCGTCGCCCAGCCCAACGACTTCTACCGGGCGCTGGCGCGGGGGGTGGATCACGCCGCCTCCCTCTACGGGGGAGCTGACTTCGCCCTGGCCTTCGGCGGCAACGAGATGCCCGGCTACCACACCGGCCCTGCCTGCCACGTCACTTTCCTGACCGGCGCCCGGCACAGCCACCTGGACAGCGCCGGATACAGTCTGGATCAGAAGGCGGGGGCGAAGCAGGGGGTCCCGCCTGCGCCGGAGGAGGCGGCGGAGGCGTTGCTGGAGGAGGAACGGTGGCGGCAGGTGCTGTCCAGCCTGGTCGTCTGCTTCTTTGCCCGGGGGGTCTATACCCCGGAGGTGGTGCAGCAGGCCCTTTCTGTTGCGGGCTTCGAGCGCTCTGCCGACGAGCTGACCCGCCTGGGAGCCGCAGTCCTCCGGCAGAAGTACGCCTTCAAGCTGCGGGAGGGGTTCGAGCCGGACCGGCTGCGTATCCCCCGGCGCATCCTGGAGACCCCCTCCCCGCTGGGGGTGGTGGAGGAGGCCTACCTCCGCCGGGCTATCGCCCGCTTCGTCGAAGGAGCAGGGAGGTAGCGCAGGCCGCCAGGCCTGTTTCGCGCAGGCTAATAGCCTGCGCTGTAGGCTGATAGCCGTGTCTCTGTAAGTTGACAACAGTCAGATTGGGAGGTCCGATGTCCGAACAGGCTGAGGAGGAAAGGGCGGGGTCCTTCCGGACGTGGACCTTTAGGGGATACGAGATGGGTCCGGCCCAGTTTTCCACGGCGATGGCCCATCTCTACCGGGGGGAGGTGACTCGGGCCACCACCTGGCGCACCCGGCTGGACGCCACCACCAACTGGGCGGTGGTCACGGTTGCCGCGGCCCTCAGCTTTGCCTTCAGTTCCCCCCAGAACCCCCATTTCGTCCTTCTGCTGGTCTTCCTGCTGGTCCTGACCTTTCTCTATATGGAAGCCCGCCGTTATCGCTACTATGCCCTCTGGTCCCAGCGGATCCACCTGATGGAAATCGGCTTCTTCGCCCCTATGCTGGGGGCTTCCCCGCCTCCCTCCGTTGATTGGGCTGACTCTCTGGCGGACAGCCTCCTGCACCCCGTTTTTCCCGTCGCCCGCTGGGAGGCGATAGGACGGCGGTTCCGGCGCAACTACGTCTGGTTGATCTCTTTGCTTCTGGCCAGTTGGGGGGCCAAGCTGGCCCTTCATCCGTCCCTGGCCTCGGAGGGGGCCGCGATCGTCGCGCGGGCGGCCATCGGCCCTCTCCCTGGCGCCTGGGTGGTCGGGTTCGTTGGGGCGGTATACGGCCTGCTGGTCGGGATGATGCTTCTGGTGTCGCTGCCCCGACGGTGGAGGGAGGAGCTGCAGAGGGCGCTCCCGGAAGCGGTGCGCCGGATGCGGAGGGCCGCCGGACCGCTCGTCGTCGAGCCTCCTCCCCGGGAGCGGCTGGCGACCATCATCACAGGACAGGGACGGCAGGTGGCCATCCGGCTGCTGGGGGAGCTGGGGCGCGGGGTGACAGCACTGACGGGCACCGGCATGTACACCGGCCAGGCCAGGGATGTGCTCCTCTGCGCGGTGACGGATGTGCAGGTATCCCATCTGGAGAGAATTGTAGGCCAGGTTGATCCCGAAGCCTTCGTCATCATCAGCCCGGCGGAAGAGGTGCGGGGGAAAGGGTTCCGCCCCTTCGAGCCGCCGAGCTGAGCCTGTGGCCGTAGAGGTGTATTTCAATTTGGGGGCGAGATGTCCCTGGCCCGGGCCGGACCTGGGGAAACACGAATGGCGCGAATGGAGACGAATACCGCGAATGGAGCAGGTATCCCTCTTGTTCGCCGTATTCGGGCCATTCGTGGGATTCGCGATCCGCTGGCGAGCAAGAGGACCACTCTCCCCGAAATTGAAATACGCCTGACCGTAGCCGGGGGTTGCGGTTTGTATTGGCTGTGGTAGAATAATATGTCGGTTGATCTGTGGAGTGGGAGGGAAAGGGGATGCCTGTCTCGAATGAGGAGCTGAAACAGCGGCTGTTGGAAGAGCGGGCAAAGTTAATGGAGCAGGTGCTCCTGCTGCAGGGGAATGAGTATCGAGGAACTGGCTACGGGAACCACATCGCCGACGACGCAACGGAGACCTTTGAACAATCCAAGGGGGTCTCGTTGCAGCGAAACGAGGCGGCGCTTCTGGAGCAGGTGGATCATGCCCTGCACAAGTTCGAGCAGGGTACGTATGGAATCTGCGAAGCGTGTGGCGGGCCCATAGACCGGGCCCGGTTGAAGGCCATTCCTTATGCCCTCTACTGCTTTGAATGTCAGACACAGATCGAGCGAAGAAGGTAGGGGGCGCCGTTGCGTCGTGATCGCCTGGAAGGCCTGATCCTCCTGATCGTCGCCCTCGTGGTGGTGACGGCGGATCAGCTTACCAAGAGCTGGGTGGTAATGAATATGGAACGGGGCCAGTCCCTGGACCTGATGTCCTGGCTGGCCCCGGTCTTGCGTCTGACCTATGTCGCCAATACGGGGGTCGTGTTCGGCCTGTTTCAGGGATGGGGGGATTTCTTCCTGATCGTCGCCGTTGTCGTCGTCGCATTGCTGCTGGTCTATTATCGCCACCTCCCCGATGGGCATATCCTCCTCCGTCTTGCGCTGGGCCTCCAGTTGGGCGGGGCGATGGGGAACCTCGTTGACCGGATCGTGCGGGGGGCGGTGGTGGATTTCATTGACCTCAACTTCTGGCCGATGCACGAGTGGCCGATCTTCAACCTGGCCGATGCCTCCATCGTCGCCGGGGTGGGGCTGCTGGCCCTGATGATGCTCTGGGATCAGGGGAAGCGGGAGTGATGCAGGTGAACGGCCCGGAGGGGGAGGGTAGGGCGGTCTTTGTCGTCGAGGCAGGGGGGGAGCGGCTGGACCGGTTTCTGGCGGACCGGCTGACAGGGTTGAGCCGCGCCCAGGTCCAGCAGCTCATCAAGTCGGGTGCGGCGACGGTGAATGGCCGCCCCTCCAAACCCGCCTATCGGGTCGAGCCAGGGGATCGGATCGAGGTCGAGCTGCCCGAGGAGAGGGAGATGCCTGTCCTTCCGGAGCCGATCCCGCTGGACATAGTCTACGAGGACGAGTACCTTCTGGCGGTGAACAAGCCGGCCGGGATGGTGGTCCACCCGGCGGCCGGCCATTCCAGCGGCACCCTGGTCAATGCCCTCCTGGCCTATTGCCCCCAGGTGGCCGATGTGGGAGGGCTGGAGCGGGCGGGGATCGTCCACCGCCTGGATAAGGACACCTCTGGCCTGATCCTGGTGGCGAAGGATCCGGAGACCCACCGGGCGCTCCAGCGTCAGTTCAAGCGACGTCTGGTCCGTAAGACCTATCTGGCGCTGGTCGAGGGGCGGGTCCAGCCCCGGGAGGGGATCATCGAAGCGCCGGTAGGGCGAGACCGACGGGCGCGGAAGCGGATGGCAGTGGTGCGGACCGGCCGGCCAGCGGTCACCCAGTATCGGGTGGTGGAATATTTCCGCCGCCATACCCTGCTGGAGGTGCGCCCCCATACAGGCCGGACCCATCAGGTGCGGGTCCATCTGGCCTGGCTGGGCTACCCGCTGGCGGGCGATCGGGTGTACGGCCTCCGGCGGCAATCTCTGCTGTCGGACCGCCACTTCCTCCACGCCCGCGAGCTGCGTTTCGCCCATCCGGTCGGCGGGGAGGAGCTGATCCTGACCGCTCCGCTGCCGCCGGAACTGGAGGCGGTGCTGGATCGGCTGCGGAAAGAGGCCTGAGAAGTCAACGGGAGGCGAGATATGCGTGAGATCACAGTAGCCGTCGTGCAGATGGAGCCCCGGCTGGGGAAGGTGGAGGACAACCTGATCAAGATGGGGGAGTTTATCCGCCGGATCGCCACCGAGCAGCCGGTGGACCTGATCATCTTTCCCGAGCTGGCGGTCACCGGTTACGAGATGGGGCCCCGGTTTCCCCAGATCGCCCAGCGGGTCCCCGGTCCGGCGGCCAATATTGTGGGGCAGCGGGCGGCGGAGTACGGCGTGCACGTCGCGTTCGGGATGGTGGTGAAGGAGAGAGTGGAGAGCATCATCTACGACGCCGCTGTGCTGGTCGGGCCGGACGGCGAGGTGGTCGGTCAGTACCACAAGCTCCATCTGCGCGGCGAGGAGCGGATGGCCTTCCGGGCCGGCTACCGCATCCTCCCCTTTGAGACCGACTTCGGGGTGGTGGGGCTGATGGTCGGGTGGGACCTGGCCTTTCCGGAGGTGGCGCGGAGTCTGGTGCTGGACGGGGCGGAGCTGCTGGCGGTGCTGGCCAGTTGGGAACAACCCCACGTGGCGGAGTGGAAGAGCTACCTTCTGGCCCGCGCCCTGGAAAACGCGGTCTTTATAGCAGCGGCCAATCGGGTGGGGGAGGAGCCTTCCTACACTTTCTTCGGCCAGAGCGCCATCATCGGCCCCCGGGGGCGGATCCACGCCACGGTGGACGAGGCCGTCGAGGGGTATGCGGTGGCGAAGATTGACCTGGACGAGGTGCGGCAGGTGCGGGAGGAGTCGCAGATCCTCCAGTGCCGTCAGCCGACGGCCTATCGGGCGGTGGTGAGGAAGTATTAGGGACGCCTCATCAGCCGCCGCTCCAGCTCCTCTACCGTCAACAGCACAAAGGCAGGGCGGCCGTGCGGGCAGGTGGCGGGCGACCAGAGGGAGGCCCATTCGTCCAGCAGCCGTTCCATCTCCTCCAGGCTCAGCACATCTCCCGCCCTGACCGCCGCTGTGCAGGCCAGCTTCATGGCCAGCCGTTCCCGCGCCTCTTCCGGCCCCAGCCGCCGGAAGGCGGGTAGCTCCTCCAGCACCCCTTCCAGCAGCTCCCTCGGATCGGTTCGTTCCAGCGGAGCGGGAAGGGTGCGGATCAGGTAGGTATACCGCCCGAATGGCTCCAGCTCCATCCCCAGCCCGGCCAGCGCCGGGAGGAACGGCTCCAGCCACTCCCCTTCCTGCGCCGTCAGCGTCACCTGCATCGGCGGGACCAGAGGATGCGGCCTCTCTCCCCCCAGCAGCCGCTCGAAGAGCACCTGCTCGTGGGCCGCGTGCTGGTCCACGATGAGCAGCCCTTCCGGACCGCGGGCGACGATGTAGGCGTTGTTCAGTTGTCCCAGCGGCTCCAGCCTGCCCGTCATGTACTCCGCCCGGGCCTCCCGCACCTCTTCCGGCTCCGGCGCCACCTCCGCAAAGGGCCACGCCAGCGTGGGGAAGCCCTCCTCCTGACGGGGGTAGGGGGCCAGCGCCTCCTCCACGGCCCGCGTCAGCGCCCCGTAAACCGACCGCTCCTGGCTCAGCCGCACTTCCGCTTTGCGGGGATGGACGTTGACATCAACCAGCCGGGGGTCGAGCCGGATGTGGACCACGGCCAGCGGCCGCCGTTCCGGGGGGAGCCGCCCCGCATAGGGCCGCTCCACCATCACCGCCAGCAGCCCCGAGCGGACCGGCCGCCCGTTGATGAAGAAAAACTGCCCCTGCCGGTCCCGCCGGCCCAGGGTGGGGCGGCTGACGTACCCCTCGATCCGCAGGTCTGCCGCTTCCCAGGAGATGGGGACCATCTCGGCGGCCACATCCCGTCCCAGTGCCGCGCCGATCCGCTCCAGCGGCGAGGCGGGAGGGGCCACGAAGCTCTCCCGCCCGTTGACTACAAGCCGGAAGGCGACAGCGGGGCAGGCCAGGGCGTAGCGGACGACCGTCTGACGGACCAGCTCCCCCTCTCGCATGGGCGACTTGAGGAATTTGCGGCGGGCGGGGGTGTTATAGAAGAGGTCGCGCACGGTGACGCTGGTTCCCGCGGGGCTGGCCGCCGGCTCCACCACACCGTCGGCGCGGAGGCGGCTCCCCTCCAGCTCCTCCCGTGTGCGGGTCAGCACCTCCAGCCGGGCGACGGCAGCGATCGAGGAAAGGGCCTCGCCGCGGAAGCCGAGGGTCGTGATGGCCTCCAGATCGGCCAGGGAGTGGACCTTGCTGGTGGCGAACCGCTCCAGCGCGTGGGGCAGGTCGGCGCGGGAGATGCCGCAGCCGTCGTCGGAAACGCGGATAAGGGAGAGGCCGCCGTCCCGGATCTCCACACTGATGACGGTGGCCCCGGCGTCCAGGCTGTTCTCGATCAGCTCCTTCACCACCGAAGCGGGCCGCTCGACCACCTCACCGGCGGCGATCCGCTCGGCGACCTCGGGAGGTAGAGGGTAGATGGTTCGCCTTTCGGACGGGGCCTCTCCCCCCATCGGTCTCCATGCCCTCCACAGGCAGAAATAGCCGGAACCGGGCAGGTTCTGCTGAGCGCTGCTAGATCAGAAACTCCCCGCTCCGGTAGAACAGCTCCCCATCCACGTAGATCTCGCCCCCATCCCGCATGTCGCAGATCATGTCCCAGTGGATGGCGGACTGATTCTGGCTCCCCGTCTCCGGGTAGCCTGCCCCGACGGCCATATGGAACGAGCCACCGATCTTCTCGTCAAAAAGGATGTTCTTGGTGAAGCGCTGGATCCCGTTGTTGGTGCCGATGGCGAACTCCCCCAGGTACCGGGCTCCCGGGTCGGTATCCAGCATCTGAAGCAGGAATTCCTCGTTCTTCCTGGCAGTGGCCTTGACTACCCGCCCCTGCTCGAACCAGAGCTCGATCCCCTCCACCTCCCGGCCGTCGGTGATGGCCGGGTAGGTGAAGCGGACCCATCCCTCGGCGCTGTCTTCCACCGGCCCGGTAAAGATCTCGCCGCAGGGCATGTTGTGGTGGCCGTCCGAGTTGATGAACACCCGACCCTCGATGGAGAGGGTCAGGTCAGCGTTGGGGCCCTTGATCCGGACCTCTTTCTTTCCCTTCAGCCAGTCCACCAGCCGCTGCTGTGTCTGATGGACCTCCTGCCAGCGGGCGATGGGGTCTTCCTGATCGCAGAAGCAGGCGGCGTAGACGAAGTCCTCATATTCCCGGAGGCTCATATCGGCCTCCTGGGCGTAGGCGGGTGTGGGATACTGGGTGCCCACCCATTTCAGGGCCCCGGAGGCACCGCGCTCCATATAGGTCTTCATAATAGGCGCCATTGCCCTGCTGTGGAGGCGCTGACGGGCAGGGTCAACGCCGCTCAGTTCCCGCGTGTTCTCGTCTGAGCGGATGCCGATGGTGGCATCGAACTGCTCCACCACCATCTTCTGCAGGGGCGAGATGAACGTCAACTGTTCATCGGAGGCCAGGCGGTAGAAAGCCTCCTCCGCCCCCGGCAGCCCGACCATCAGGTGGGGATGGCCACCGGCCCTGAGCACCTCTTCATACACCGCCAGAAGCAGGGGGGCCGCCGCCGGCATCCCGCGGATCATCACCAGATCGCCTGGCTCGATGTGGGTGGAATAGCGGACCAGCAACGATGCTAATCTCTTCACACGGGGGTCTCCCATCGGACAACGCTCCTTAAGGGTGAAATATGGATCGCCACAGGCTCCGGAACCAGAAGCCCAGTGTAGCATGAGTGGTGGAGTTTGGCAAGGCTGGATTCGTGGGCCATACCAATTTCGCAAAAGAGGCTTGACTTTATTTTAGAAATGATATAAAATGGAGGAAAGTTGAAGGTGGACTTATATATCTTTTAGGAAGATAATGACCTTCTTGGCATGGAGGCGTGATATACTGAGGGTGGATCGGGCCGGTCGTCGGTAATCAGCCTGGCAGTCTGGCTGTTACAGGGAGGCGATCGGAACGAGAAAAGGCAAGTTCGGGCACTTCAGCGTATCTTATACAACCTGTTTATATGCCGGCCCAGGACGACATTGCGCCATTTCTCCGTTTAAGGGCCAGCTACCCCAAAGGAGGGTAACCATGTCTCAGCTATTTGTGTCTGGGCTGGGCGAGAAGAGTGGCCCTGCACGGTGCATCTTGTCGCGGATGGGCAAGGCGTTCAAAGTGGGCCTGATCGCCCTGACGCTGCTGGTCCTTTCGATCGTGGCCTTGGGGACAAAGCTACCGGCGGCCCTGGCTTTGGTCAACTCCCCGCCGATCCAGCTCTTCTTTGTCCCCCTTCCCGATGACCAGGTGCATACGGCGTTGAACGCCATGATGCTCAACCAGGGCAGGCCGCTTGGCAATACGATGCACAGCATTGTCTCCATCGTCGCCACGCTCGACGGCACGGTCATTTACTACGACCACTGGGAGGACGGGTACGAGGTAGATCTCCTTCACCCTGTCCAGAGCACCACGGAAATCTGGGGGGATGGCAACCCCGCCAACGGGATACCCCCCGGCTACTCCACTGACCTGATCGGTACGGATGATGTCATCGCGCTGGAGGAGGATATCGATGTTCCCCGTTCGGCGGCCGAGCTTCACCATGACGGAGGGGATAAGTTCGGGGCAAACCGGGTCATTGTGGTCGCCCGCGCAGAGTGGGCGACCGACCCCGGCTCGGTACTGGCCGGCGCTGTGGAGGTCTACGATACCAGCGAGTATGGGACTTACTTTGAAATCCCCATCGGCGAGGATGTGCCGGACGACAACGGCATGTTCAACTACGTCTCGCTGCTGGTGATGGCCTCCCAGGACGGCACGACCCTGCAGGTTGACCTGGATGGGGACGGGGTGGTGGATGATACGGTGGTCCTGAACCAGGGAGAGAGCTACCATGCCGATGGCGGCGTCCAGTCGGGCGCTTCGGTCCGGGCGTCGCGGCCGGTGCAGGTCCACGTGATCACCGGCGACCCTTATGAGCCGAGATACTATTATGAGAGCCGCTGGTATGCCATGTATCCTGTCGAAGAGTGGGGGAGCGGTTACTTCAGCCCGGTTGGTACCTCTCGCCGCCTCGATGGGCAGGTGCAGCAGACGTATATCCTTATCTACAACCCGGGCGAGACGCCGATCACCGTCAACTATGATACCCGGGTTGGCTCCGGGTCGTTCAACGTGGCTGCAAACGGCGTCTACTGGTATGAAATGCCGGAGAACTCGGCTGCCCATCTGTACACTGCCGATGGCAGCACTTTCTTCGCCGTCGCCACTGTGGGCGCTAATCCTTCCGCTAACTCCTCCTACGAGTGGGGCTTCAGCCTGGTCCCGGAGGGGGAGCTGACCACGGCAGCAGTTGTGGGATGGGGGCCGGGCAACGGACTGGATGATCCGACCGGAGCGGCGAACGGCAGTCCGGTCTGGGTGACTTCTGCGACCACGCTCACCCTCTATGTGGACTACGACGGCAACCCGACGACCGGCCCGCTGGTGGACCCGAACGGCAACCATTATGATGTGGACTACCTCCTTTTGCCTCTCGAGTCCCTGAAGGTTTACGACAACTCCGACAACGACCAGACAGGGATGCGGCTGTACACGCTGGAGGGAGGCAGGATCGCCACGGCGTGGGGTGAAGATCCGAGTACGGCCAATTCTCTCACCCCGTTCCTGGACCTGGGCTATACGGTAAAGCCCCTCCAGCCCCGGGTGGTTGTGGATAAGGAGCTCGCGGCATCCCACGTGGATGTGGTGAACGGTTCAGTCGTCACCTTTACCATCGCCATTACCAATATCGGCTCCAGTGTCATTGACGTCCTCCCCCTAAACGACACGTATGACCCCTTCTACCTGAGCTTCATGGGTGCTGTTCCCTATCCGGAGGAAGATGCCGACGATGGGATCATTTCCTGGAACGATCTCACCGGACCCGCTCCCCATGGCTTTGACCGGAATCTCCCGCCCGGCGCTTCTTTCATCATCACCACCACTTTCCGTGTGGTCCACGACATCACCTCCACCGTCAACACGGCCTCCATCAGCGACGTGGTTGACATCTACGACAATGACGCCAACGAGGACGACGACGGGGTGGAAATCAACGATATTCCCACGATACCTACGGCGGTGGAGCTCCTCTACTTCCGGGTGGGTGGTGTCGCAGGGACACAGGTGCGGCTGGAGTGGGCGACGGCGGTGGAGATAGATACCTTCGGCTTCAGGCTGTATCGGGCTTCATCGGCGGACCGGTCGCGGGCTGTGCCGGTGGCCTTCGTTCCCTCTGCAGCCCACGGCGGCGGAGCGGCCTACAGCTACACCGATACGGTTCCCTCGCCGGGCATCTGGTGGTACTGGCTGGCGGATGTGGATACGATCGGGAATGAGGTTTTCCACGGGCCGGTGAGCGCGGGCGTCGGAGTGGCAGTACTCCCGTATCAGCTCTACCTGCCCCTGGTGCTGCGATAGGCCCAAAGCGACGCGTTGGAAGCAGGCCTGGCGGCCTGCGCCACGTGATGCAGGCTGTCAGCCTGCGTGCTACTACAAATGCCGGGGATTGGCTTTATCTTCGTAATGGCCGGGCTGGTTCAAAAAAAGGGGCGGCGGCTTCTACACGCCACAGTTCTCGCCCTCTTGCTCGTCGTCGCCAGCGAAACCGGCTTCTCCACCGCCGCCCCGTCCCCTCCGGAGCCGGGGCTGCGGCTGCTTCGCGCCGATGCTGGCCGGCTGGTGCTGGAATGGGCAGCGCCGCCTGTGCAGGTAACAGCTCTGGGGAACGGAACCGTCGCTGTGACTGCAGGGGACTGGCCCCCGACCGACCGTCCCGGCCTGCCGCGCCTCCCCTTCGCTTCCACTCTTATCGCCGTGCCCCCTGGAACGACCCCCTCCCTCCGCCTCCTCTGGGCCGAGGCAACGACTGTCCCGCTCCCCGGCTCTCTCCCCCTCGCCCCGCAGCCTGAAGGGGCCTTGTGGGATGAGACAGGCCACCCCATCGGCCCGGCCTTTGCTCCTGCCGACCCCCTTCCGGCCCCCTCCGCGCCCGTCGTCCTGGAGGACCTGGGGGTTCTCCGTGGCGTCCGTCTGGCCCGCGTCGTCTTCTATCCGGCCCTCCCCGACGGGGACCGCCTGCGCGTCTACCGCCGCGTCCGGGCAGAGGTGGAGTTTGTTCCTCGCCCCACCTCCAGCGGCTTCACCGCTACCCCGGGAGGGGACAGGGGGTGGGTCGAGGAAATCGTCCGCCGCGCCGTCCTCAACCCCCGGGACGCCCTCCCGGCCCCCCCGTCGCTCCATCCCGCGTCCTCTTCCGGTGGAGGCATCGCCGCCTTCCTGGAGGTGGACCAGCCTGGACTCTACCGTGTGGGTTACGATGATCTGGCGGCGATGGGCTTCGGGGCCGCCGATCCCCGCTACCTCCGCCTCTTCCGCGGCGACGATGAGGTGGCCTGTGAGTGGGAAGGGGATGGCGACGCCCTCTTCGAGCCGGGCGAGTCGCTCCTCTTCTACGCCGAACCCCGCTTCAGCCGATGGACCGGTGTGGACGCCTACCGGCTGGTGGTCGGCGAGGCGGCAGGGCAGCGGATGGCCTCGCGCTCTGCCGACCCCGCTGGCCTTCCCTCCAGTGCTCCCTGGGTCGAGCAGACCTTCGAGGAAAACCACATCTACACTCCCAACTGTTTCTGTGGCCCGCTCCCGTCGGGGTGGAATGGCGACCGGTGGGTCTGGGAAGAGCTGAAGCGCCCCGGCAGTCCCGTCCGCTCCTTCCCCTTTCAGCTCCCCGCCGTGGAGGCTGCTGCTGCCACCCAGCTTACACTCCGGTTCATCGGCTACACGTCCGTTATGACGGCCAATCCGGACCATCGGGTGGAGGTGGTGGTCAATACGACTTCCCTGGGCCTGGTGGAGTGGGACGGCAAAACGGCGTTTACTGCTACGTTCTCCTTACCGCCGGGCCTCCTGACGGCGTCCAACCTCCTCACCCTCACCCTCCCCGGCATTCCCGGCGTGAATGTGGAAGGGGTGTGGCTGGATGCGTTCGCCGTCCGCTATGCCCGCTCCACCGCACTGGTGGGGGGGTCTGTAAGCTTTGCCGGGGCGGCTGAGCGAAGGGCTTACACTGTCGCCCTGGCCCCCTCCGGCCCCTACCGGGCCTACGACGTCACCGACCCACTCCATCCCGTACGGCTGAGCGGATTCCAGGAGAACGGACACTCGATCACGCTGGGCGACCCGCCCGGGGGCGGCCCGCGCCGTTATGTCGTGGCGGCCGGGAGCGGTATCCGTTCCCCCCGCCGGGTGCGGGCTGCAGAGGACCTGTGGGGCTTCCACACCGCCGGCGGCGCGACCGGCGCCGATTACCTCATCATCGCCCACCCCGCCTTTGCCGACGCCCTCGGCCCGCTGATAGAGCTGCGCCGGTCCCAGGGCCTGTCGGTCGCTATGGTCAACGTCCTGGGCGTCTACGACGCCTACGGCGATGGCCGGCCCGATCCGGAGGCCATCCGCGCCTTCATCGCCGACGCCTACGCCACCTGGGACCCCCGTCCGACCTTCGTCCTTCTGGTCGGCGACGGCTCCTACGACCCCCGGCGCTATCTCCCGATCTCGCCCCCCACCTTCATCCCGCCCTACCTGGCAGAAGTGGACCCCGCGGGTGGGGAGGCCGCCGCCGATAACCGGTACGTCTGTGTGGACGGCGACGACAACCTGCCCGACCTGCTCCTGGGGCGGCTGCCGGTGGACTCGCCGGAGCAGGCGGCAGCGATGGTCGCCAAGACCGTCGCCTACGAAACCGATCCGCTTCCCGGCGGCTGGAACGCCAGGGTGCTCCTGGCAGCCGACGATGCGGACTATGCCGGCGACTTTCCCAAAGAGTCCGATGACCACGCTGCCGTTTACGTGGCCGATCCGTTCACCGTCGCCCGGCGCTACTGTGCGGGCGTCGAGCGGTATAAGGATGACTGCTCGCCGGAGGAGGCTGCTGCCCTCCATACCGCGCTCCTTTCCGACTGGAACAGCGGGGCGCTGCTGACCCAGTTCACCGGCCACTCCTCCTGGCAGCAGTGGGCGAGGGAGCGGCTCTTTCACCTGGACGACCTCCCCTTACTCCGCAACAGCCAGCGCTACCCGGTTCTGGCGGAGATGACCTGCTTTACCGGCGCGTTCCACCGCCCGGAGCCGACGCTGGACGAGGCGCTGGTCACCCGTCCGGATGCGGGTGCAGTGGCCGCCTGGGGGCCGACGGGGTTGGGGTCGAGCACCGGCCACAGCCGCCTCTCCGATGGCTTCTTCCGGGCCGTCTTCTCCGATACGGTCACCACGGTCGGCGAGGCGACCCTGGCGGGAAAGCTGAACCTGGCCTCGAGCGGTCAGAACCTCGATCTTCTGGACACCTTCAGCCTGTTGGGGGACCCTGCCCTCCGGCTGAACCGGACCCTTGAGCCGTGGGCGGCGCAGGTCTATCTCCCCCTGGTCCGGCGGGAGCCGTGATGGGGGGCACGCCTGTCGGTCGGTTGTGAAAATAGGCGGAATGTTCTACAATAGGATTTGCCTTGAGTATCCTTTGAATTCGATGATGGTGAAAGGAACTTGCCTCGTAACTACCGGGAGGGGGCGCCCGCCGCAGGCGGGCGAGGGTGGGGTGAGGGCAGGCGGAGCGGTTAACCCCCGGGGTAGGCAGTTACCTGGCTTCGGAAAAGAGAGAGGCCGGTAAAAGGAGGGCCGATGAGAAAAGAGATCGTTTGGGGCGTGGTTTCCCTGGTCCTGGGGTTGTTGCTTGTGCTGGCCTGGGGGGGAGGGCAGCCTTCCGGGGCCCGGGTGCTGGCTGGCATGACGCCGACCGACACCCCTACCGCAACTTCCACCTTTACCCCGACCCCTACCTCGACGCCGCCTGGCCTGACGCCCTCTCCTCCCCCTGGAGGGGTTGAGCTGCGGGTGAGCAAGGAGGCGGACAGGACGCTGGTCAGTCCGGGAGGGACGGTGGTCTTCTCCATCGTGGTGGAGAACAGGGGGCCACAGGCAGCGACGGGCGTGACGATCGTGGACGGCGTGCCGGCGGAGCTGGAGGTGCTGGATGCTGTCGTCACTCAGGGAGAGGTAACGGTCGAGGGGAACCGGGTGGTTGCGACGATAGGCACTTTGGGGGCCGGCTACTCGGCCACGCTCACCATCACTGTCCGTGTACGGCCCGATGTCCCTCCGGGCACGCGGATCGAAAACGTCGCTGTAGTAGGGTCCGATCAGACCGGCGAGATACCGGTGCAGGAGACCGTCACCGTGCCCGGCCTGCTCCCTGAGTCCGGCGGGAGGGGAACGCCGGCGATCTGGATTGGCGGCGTCCTGATCCTGATCGGGGTTGGGTGGCTGGGCCTTAAGCTTCGCCACCATCGCTAAGAGCTGGCATCCTGTGTTACGTAGTGCAGGCTGTTAGCCTGTGCGAAACAGGCCTGGCGGCCTGCGCTACGTGGCGCAGGCTGTTAGCCTGCGAAAAACGGGTGTGGCCTGCGCTGTGGGGGTAAGCAATTACGGGAAACCCCCCAATCTTGTGGGGAATTCCGTGTTCTCTGTGGTTTGCTACCGTTTGGCGGCGCAGGTGGCGCAGGCGCCGGAGGGGGTACAGGAACCGCAGGAAGAGCCTCCTCCGGCGATCACCCCCTCGCTACCGATAGCTGCAAAGAGGGAGATGGCCCGGCTTGTGTTGTTGCTTCCGCATTCAGGGCAGGCGATGGGGGCATCGGCCTGGGCCATCGGCCGTAGCGCGTCAAAGCGGGTCTTGCATTCCTGGCAGATGTATTCGTAGAGCGGCATCGTACCACCTCGGCCCCCATTCTACCGCTGTTTTGAATGGAGGTCAAGGCTATTCCCACTCGATCGTCGCCGGGGGTTTGGGGGTGATGTCGTAGACCACCCGGTTGATCCCCTTCACCTCGTTGACAATGCGGTTCCCGATGCGGGCCAGCAGTTCCGGGTCCAGCCGCGCCCAGTCGGCGGTCATGAAGTCCTCGGTGGTCACCACCCGCAGCGCCACCACCTCCTGATACGTCCGCCCGTCCCCCATCACTCCGACGCTCCGCACCGGCAGGAGCACGGCGAAGGCCTGCTGGGTCGCTCCCCGCAGCAGGCCTGCCCGGTCCAGCTCCTCCAGCAGGATCGCGTCGGCGGCCCGTAGCCGCTCCAGCCGCTCCCAGGTCACCTCGCCGACCACCCGCACGGCCAGGCCCGGCCCGGGAAAGGGCTGCCGCCAGACGATCTCCGCGGGAAGCCCCAGCGCCTCTCCCACTGCCCGCACCTCATCTTTAAAAAGATACCGCAGCGGCTCCACCAGCCGCAGCCGCATCCGCTCCGGCAGCCCACCGACGTTATGGTGGGTCTTGATCCGGCGGGCGCCCGGCCGGTCTGGCGCAGCCGACTCGATCACATCCGGATACAGAGTGCCCTGGGCCAGGAACTCCGCCTTTCCCAGCCGCTCCGCCTCCCGTTCGAAGAGCCGCACGAACAGCTCGCCGATGATCCTCCGTTTCTCCTCCGGGTCGGTCACTCCTTCCAGGGCGGAAAGGAACGCCTCGGTGGCGTCCACCGTCACCAGCCGCATCCCCAAACGGTCGCGGAAGGTATGGACCACCTGTTCCGGCTCTCCCCGCCGCATCAGGCCGGTATTGACGAACACGCAGGTCAGCCGGTCCCCCACTGCCCGATGGACCAGCGTGGCGGTGACAGCGGAGTCCACCCCGCCGCTGAGGCCGCAGATCACCCTTTCCTCTCCCACCAGCTCCCGGATCCGGTCCACCGCCTCCCCGATGAATGCGGCGGGGGTCCAGGTGGGCCGGCAGCCGCAGAGCTGGAGGGCGAAGCGGTGGAGGAACTCCCGGCCGGCGGGGGTGTGGGCCACTTCGGGGTGGAACTGGACGCCGTAGAGGTGTCGGCGGGGATCGCCCATCGCCGCAATGGGGGTGTTGGCGGTGCGGGCCAGGAGGCGGAAGCCGGACGGCAACCGCTCCACCCGGTCGCCGTGGCTCATCCAGACCCGGGGTTCGGCCTGGAAGGGAGCCAGCAGCTCCTCTTCGGTCAGCCGTTCCAGCTCTGCCGGGCCGTACTCCTGCCGGGGGGTGCGCGTCACCCGTCCGCCCAGCGCCTGGGCCAGGAGCTGCATCCCGTAGCAGATGCCCAGGACCGGAAGGCCGCTTTCCAGGATGTAGGGGGGGAGGGTGGGGGCGTCCGGCTCATAGACGCTGGCCGGACCGCCGGAGAGGATGAACCCCCTGGGCCGGAGGGCCAGCACCTGTTCGGGTGGAGCGTCCCACGGGAAAAGCTCGCAGTAGACGTGGGCTTCCCGCAGCCGTCGGGCGATGAGCTGAGTGGTCTGTGATCCGTAGTCGAGGATGGCTATGGCGTCGTGCATGCTGGTTGCTGGCGGCTTTATTCGGCCAGGATGATCTGGCCATCCCTCATCTCGGCGATGGTGACCAGCGACTCGATGGGGACGTTCAGGTTCGCCAGCACCTGTCGCCCCCCTTCGAACTGTTTTTCGATGAGGACGCCGATGCCCACCAGCTCTGCGCCGGCCTTCTGGACCAGGCGGACCAGGGCGGCGATGGTGTGGCCGGTGGCGAGGAAGTCGTCCACGATGAGCACCCGATCGTCGGCGTGGAGGTATTCCGGGGAGGCCATCAGCAATACCTCCAGCCCCTTGGTGTGGGAGGGGGCGCTTTCGACGTAGACCGGCTCCATCATCGTGATCGGCTTGGTCTTGCGGGCAAAGACCACCGGTACGCCCAGGGCGAACCCGGCGGCCAGCGCCGGGGCGATGCCGGAGATTTCGGCGGTGAGGATCTTCGTTGCCCTGGCAGAAGCGAAGCGGCGCGCCAGCTCTTCTCCGGCGCGCCGCATCAGGAGCGGGTCAATCTGGTGGTTGATAAAGCTATCTACCTTGAGGATGCCCCTTCCCAGATCGCGGCCCTCCTGCAGGATGCGTGCCTTTAAATCCTCCATAAGCCTTCCCTCCGCGCAGGTATTGGGACATATTCTATCCCAACTCCCTTTCGGCGCAAATCGGGCGTATTTCAATTTCGGGGCAGGTGGTCCTCTCACCCGCCGGTGGATCGCGAATCCCACGAATGGCCCGAATACCGCGAACAGGAGGGGTCCTGTCCCATTCGCGGTATTCGTTTCCATTCGCGCCATTCGTGTTTCCCCAGGTCCGGCCCGGGCCAGGGACATCTTGCCCCCAAACTGAAATACACCTGTGCAAATCATTTCCCTTGACAGGTTCCCCCACCTGCGGTAATATATAAGCAATCGTTTATCAAGTTTCCATTTATGCTTTTGCCACCGTTGGAAAAGAGCCTGGACGCCCGGCTGCGGGAAATCGCCCGCTTCTTTTACGCCCTGAAAGACCCTCTGCGGCTGCGTATCCTTGTCGCCCTGGTCCAGGCCGGGGAGATGACGGTGACGGAGATCGTCCGTGCCGTGCGGGTGAGCCAGCCCCTCGTCTCCTGGCACCTGGCCCGGCTCCGCGCCCTCGGCCTGGTAAAGGTGAAGCGGGACGGCCGGATCGCCCGCTATTCGGCAGACCTGGAAGCTCTGGAGCGGCAGTATCGGGCGCTGCCTGCCCTGCTGGCCGAAATCGGAGCCGGACGGAAGAAAAACCTTGAACGAGGAGGAAAAGCGGAATGAGCAGCACCGACGGAAAGGTCCGCGTCGCGATCATCGGCGTTGGCAACTGCGCCTCCGCCCTTGTTCAGGGCGTCTTTTTCTACCGCGACGCCGCCGAAGACGACGTGATCCCTGGCCTGATGCACCCTGTCCTCGGGGGATACCACGTGCGGGACATCCAGTTCACTGCCGCCTTCGACATAGATAGCGAAAAGGTCGGGAAGGACCTCTCGGAAGCGATCTTTGCCGGGCCGAACAATACCCTCCGCTTTTGCGACGTCCCCCATCTGGGCGTGCCTGTCCACCGGGGGATGACCCACGACGGACTGGGCCGATACCTCAAGCAGGTCATCCACAAAGCCCCCGGCCCCACCGATGATATCGTCCGCATCCTGAGGGACACTGGCACCGATGTGGTGGTCAACTTCCTGCCGGTGGGGAGCGAGATGGCCACCAAGTGGTACATCGAGCAGGTCCTGGAAGCCAGATGCGGCTTCGTCAACGGTATCCCCGTCTTCATCGCCCGCGAGCCTTACTGGCAGCAGCGGTTTGCCGAACGGGGCCTCCCCGTCATCGGCGACGACGTCAAGAGCCAGGTGGGGGCCACCATCGTCCACCGGGTGCTCACCCGTCTTCTGAGAGACCGGGGCGTCCGGATAGATCGGACCTATCAGCTCAACTTCGGCGGCAACATGGACTTCTACAACATGCTGGAGCGGGAGCGGCTGGAGTCCAAGAAAATCTCCAAGACGACGGCGGTGACCAGTCAGTTAGACTACGAGCTGCCCCCGGAAAACATCCATGTGGGGCCTTCCGACTATGTCCCCTGGCTGACGGACCGGAAGTGGTGTTACATCCGTGTAGAAGGGACCACCTTCGGCGGTGCCCCGTTGAACATCGAGCTGAAGCTGGAGGTGTGGGACAGCCCCAACTCGGCCGGCGTGGTGATTGACGCTGTCCGTTGCTGCAAGCTGGCCCTGGACCGGGGGCTGAGCGGCGCGATCCTGGCCCCTTCGGCCTACTTTATGAAATCCCCACCGGTCCAGATGACCGACGACGAGGCCCGCCAGGCAGTGGAGGCCTTCATCGCCGGAGAGGGCGCAAAGACCGCACCATAGGGAGGGAAAGATGGAAAAGGCCCAGGCAGACAAGGCTCCCCTCCAGAAGACGGGGAAGAGGCAGGGTTATGAGAGCCTGACCGACTGGGCGCGGGAGGCGGCGCAGGTTGTCACCTTTCCCATCGCCAGGTTCCTGGCAAGATATCACGTCCATCCCAACACGCTGACCCTGATCGGCTGCCTCCTGAACGTAGGTATCGCCGTTGTCCTCTCTACGGGCCGCCTGACTCTTGGCGGCTGGCTGCTGGCCCTCACCGCCCCTCTGGATGCCCTTGACGGCGCTCTGGCGCGGGTGATGGGTCAGCAGAGCCGGCTCGGGGCCTTCCTGGACTCCACGCTGGATCGGGTTTCCGAGGCTGCGCTCCTTTCCGGCCTGGCGGCCCATTTCCTGCGGCAGGGGTTTGGCCTGGAGGTGGTCCTTGCCTTTGTCGCCCTGGCGGGTTCGATGCTGGTCAGCTACACCCGGGCGCGAGCGGAAGGGCTGGGCGTCTCCTGCAAGGGGGGGATCTTCACCCGAATGGAACGGGTGGCGGTCCTCACCGCAGGGCTTATCCTGGGCCTTCCCACCGCCACTCTCTGGGTACTTGCCATTGGCGCCAACCTCACCGCCCTGCAGCGGATCCTCTACGTATATCACGTATATCAGAGGGCTCAGAAGGACGGCCTCTAGCCATTCAGGAGCAAGGGCCATATCCCAAAATCCGGGCGTATTTCAATTTCGGAGCGAGTGGTCCTCTCGCCCGCCGGTGGATCGCGAATCCCACGAATGGCCCGAATGCAGCGAATAGAAGGGATACTGCTCCATTCGCGGTATTCGTTTCCATTCGCGCCATTCGTGTTTCCCCAGGTCCGGCCCGGGCCAGAGACCTCTCGCTCCCGAACCGAAATACACCTTTAAGCCTGCAATCGCCACTCTCGCAGTCTCTGTTGCAACTGATTCAGGATCATCAGCGCCTGTACTGGCGTCAGGTTAGCGATGTCCAGCCCGAAGAGCTCCTGCACCACCTCCCGGATCGCCTCGTCATCGGTGGGGACCAGCAGTCGCTCCCCGGCTTCCTGTACCGCATAGGATGGCCCGATTTCCCGGAGATCCCTCCTGGCTTCCTGTCTCCTGTCTCCTCCCAGTTCCCTCATCACCTCCCAGGCCCGCTTCACCACGGGGTCGGGGATGCCGGCCAGCCGGGCCACCTGAACCCCGTAGCTGCGGTCTGCGCCTCCTTCCACCAGCCGGTAGAGGAACACCACTTCCTGACCCTGCTCTTTTACCGCCAGGCTGTAATTGCGGGCGGCGGGAAGTCGGTCGGCCAGGCGGGTCAGCTCATGGAAGTGGGTGGCGAAGAGGGTGCGGGCGCCTACCCGGTCGTGCAGGTCCTCCCCTACCGCCCAGGCCAGCCCCATCCCGTCGTAAGTTGACGTGCCCCGCCCCACCTCATCCAGCACCACCAGGCTGCGGGGGGTGGCGTGGCGGAGGATGTAGGCGGTCTCGCTCATCTCGATCAGGAAGGTGGAGCGGCCCTGGGCGATGTTGTCGGTGGCGCCAGCACGGACAAAGACCCGGTCCACCAGCCCGATCCGCGCCCGCCTGGCAGGGACGAAGCTCCCCATCTGCGCCATCAGCACGATGAGGGCCACCTGTCGGATATAGACCGACTTGCCGCTCATGTTCGGCCCGGTGATGACCATCAGCCGCTGCTCTTCATCCAGCCGGGTGTCGTTGGGGACGAAGCGGATTCCCTCCGGCAGCATCCGCTCGACCACCGGGTGGCGGCCCTCCTCGATCTCGATGACGGCGCTTTCGTCCATCTCGGGGCGGATGTATCCGTACCGGGCGGCCGCCTCCGCCAGCGCGGTCAGGGTGTCCAGTTCGGCCAGCACCCGTGCCGCCCGCTGGAGCCGTTCGACGTGGCCCGCTACTGTCTGCCGCAACCGGACGAACAGCTCGTATTCCAGCTCGTTGGCCCGCTCCTCGGCGACCAGGATCTCCGCCTCCCATGCCTTCAGCTCCGGTGTGGCGAACCGTTCGGCGTGGGTGATGGTGGCCCGCCGCTCATACTCCGGCGGGACCCGGTCCGCCTTGCTGCGGGGCACTTCGACGAAGAAGCCGAAGACCTGGTTGTAGCGGACCCGAAGGGTGGGGATGCCGGTCCGTTCCCGTTCCCGGGCCTCGTAGGCGGCCAGCCGATCCCGCCTCTCGGCGGCTGTCCGCCGCAGCCGGTCCAGTTCGGCGTTATAGCCGGGGCGGATGAGCCCCCCTTCTTTCAGGAGGGTGGGGGGGCGATCGACCAGCGCCCGGCCGATGAGGGCGGCCACGTCCTGCAGATCGTCCAGCTCCGCATTCAGCGCCTGGAGGCGGGAGGAGCGGGCCTTCCGCAGCACCCGCTTGATGCGAGGGATGCGCTCCAGCGCCCGGCGCAGCGCGGCCAGGTCCCGGCCATTGGCAGAGCCGAACCCCACCCGACCTGCCAGCCGTTCCACATCGTGGAGGCCGTCCAGAAGGGAGCGGAGGTCGGCCCGCAGGAACGCCCCCTCTGCCCCTCCCCCCACCAGCTCCTCCACCGCGTCCAGCCGCTCCCGGATGCTTTCCAGGTCGGTCAGCGGCTGCTGGACCCAGCGGCGCAGCAGCCGCCCTCCCATCGGCGTGAGGGTCCGATCCAGCACGCCCAGCAGGCTGCCCTCCACTTTTCCTTCGTGGAGCGTCTGGGTCAGCTCCAGGTTGCGCCGTGTCACGCCGTCGAGGGCGACGGTGGCCTCCGGGTGGAGGGTTCGCAGCTCCCGCAGGTGGGCCAGGTCGGAGAGCTGGCTTTCCTGGAGGTAGCGGAGGGCGGCGCCGGCGGCGGCGGTGGCCAGGGGGAGGCCCTCGCAGCCGAAGGGGGCCAGCGTCGGCGTGCCCAGATGGTCCATCAGCCGACGGCACGCCTCTTCCGGGTCGAAGGCGGCGGAGGGGAGGGAGGAGAGACGGGCGGGCCGTACCTGCCGGATACGGGCGTTCCATCCTTCATCCTGCGCCAGCTCTTCGGGGAGGACCACTTCGCTGGGGGCCAGGATCTCCAGCTCTTCCAGAAGCCGGTCCTGCGCCTCCGGACCTGTAAACTGGGTGGTCACGAACTCGCCGGTGGAGAGGTCAACGGCTGCCAGCCCCCAGCCCTCTTCGCCAGGGGCCAGGGCGGCGAGGAAGTTCTGCGCCTTCGCCGCCAGCATGTCCTCCTCTACCACCGTGCCGGGGGTGATCACCCGCACCACCTCCCGCTGGACCAGCTTTCGGGTTTTGCCAGGCTCCTCCAGTTGTTCAGCGATGGCGACCTTGTGGCCGAGGGCGAGGAGCCGGGAGACGTAGGTGGTCAGCTGGCGGTAGGGAACCCCGCACATCGGGAGTTTCACCCGCTGGGAGAAGCGGCGGGAGGTGAGGACCAGGCCGAGCTGCCGGGAGGCGATGTGGGCGTCTTCCTCGAACATCTCGTAGAAGTCGCCCAGGCGGAAGAGGAGGATCGCATCGGGGAAGCGGGCCTTGAGCTGGCGATATTGCCGGAGCATGGGGGTCAGCTTTTCCATCGGGCATCCTCCTCAAACCGCACTTCCAGCCGGTCCTCTTCGTCATATGTGTAGTGGCCGAAGAAGGGAGGATCGTCGGGTCCCATCGCCAGGACCCGCGGCAGGAGTATGGGCAGGTCTTCCACCAGCTCCAGGCCGTCCCATTCGCCCTGCCGAATCCAGACGGGGGTCCCTTCAGCAGAGGGCTGCGCCTGGCGGCTCAGGGCGCGGGCCGTGAAGACGAAGAGCATCACCCCCGGCCCTTCGGCATCCGGTGCGACGTTGATAACGCCTCGCAGCCGCAGGTCGGTCACCTCTATTCCTACCTCCTCGCGGATCTCCCGCAGAGCGGCGGAACGGACGTCCTCCCCCCGTTCCACGTGGCCGCCGATTCCGTTGTAACGGCCGGGCCAGAGCCGTTTATCCGGTGCGCCGCGCAGAAGCAGCACCTCGTCGCCGCAGGTGATGAAACAGAGGGTGCGGGGGACGACCAGATAGCGCCCGGTCAGTTGGAGGGTCCCCTGGTCTATCCGTCCCATACTTGCGCGCTACTTCGGATGGCCGACGGGCAGCAGGTAGAGGGGTTCCTGCCCGGGGGGCAGTTGCAGCACCCGCGCCACCGCCGCGTCGTCGAAGGCGCCGACGGGGACGCTCCCCAACCCCAGGGCGACTGCCTCCAGGAGCAGGTTCTGGGCAGCATGCCCTACGTCCATCGGCACGTAGCGGAACCGGCCCCGCTCCCCGTACCGGCTGGTGGTGCGCTCGAAGACGCCCGCCACGGCGAAGACAACGGGGGCCTCAGCGACAAACCGCTGATCCCACGCTGCCTGCGCCAGCGGCCTGCGCACGTCTTCCGTCAGATGGCAGAGCAGCCGATGGCCCTGGGGGTGGTAGTGCCAGACCCCCTCCGACCAGCAGACGTAAAACTCCAGCGGGCAGCGGCCCCCGGCCGATGGGGCCGCCCGTTTGAAATCCTGCCTGCCGGTGATCCCCTGGGCCGCCCACAGGAGCTGGCTGATCTCTTCAAGGCTCAACTCTTTATCTGTGTAGGAACGGACGGAGCGGCGGGCCGCGATCGCTTCCTCCAGCGATACCTCCCCCTTCAATCGGGGAGGGGGCAACGTGATCTCTTTCTGACTACCTTGCATCTCGCCCTCCCGTTTTCTGTTTCTCGTCACCGGTTGCCGGCTGCTCGTTGTTCGTTCCATAAAGTGCCAGGAACCGCTCCCTGCTGATCCAGTAGAAGCGGCGCTTCAACACCTCCACCCCCCGTCCCTGTGTGCTGGGCGGGTTGAACGTGCGGCGCAGCAGATAGGTCCAGACCAGATTCACCTTTTCCTCCACCCAGTCCCGGACCGTCCGCACCGGCAGCTCGTAGGTCTCGATCCCTATCCTTTCCAGCAGCCGCATAATGCCGGGGCTGAACTCCAGCGCCCCCTGCCAGCCAAAGCCCCGGACGTTGGTCAGGCGGGGGTCCTCCTGCATCACCCGGGCCAGCAGGCGAAAGGAGTGAGGGATCCGTCGTTGCACTTCGCGCGCCCAGGCGAGGTCGGGGCCGTCGGGCGGAAGCGACGGTACCCGCTCGTTCCATATATGGATCACGCCGATCGTCTCCCCCCGCTCGATGACCGAACCGTCGGAAAGCTCCACCCGCCAGCGGGAGGGAGCCAGCCCCACCCGGAAGACGCAGTCCGGGTCGTCGCTGTACTCCCATATCTCCAGCCTGCGGCGCATACGACGGTCTATGGCTGCAACCAGACGGCTCAGGAGGTCTTTTCCCGGCTCCACTGCGCTTCTTCCTCCCAGTTCCATCCTGTGCCGGGGACCTGGGTCCCACAGGAGGGGCAGCTCCCCTGCTGGACCCGCTTCGCCACGGATTGGATGCCCCAGCGCTGGATCAGCAGGTGGCCGCAGGAGGGGCAATAGGTGTTCTCGGCGAAGTGGCCCGGCACGTTACCGATATAGACGTACAGTAAACCCAGTTCTCGCCCCAGGATACGGGCCTGTTCGAGGGTGCGTACAGGGGTGGGGGGGGCGTCGAACCGGTAGGCGGGATGGTAGCGGGTGAGGTGCCAGGGGGTGTAGGGGCCCAGTTCTTCGAGGATGCGGGCAGCGATGGAGGTCAACACTTCCATCTCGTCGTTGACGCCGGGAATGACCAGCGTGGTCACCTCCACCCAGATGCCCAGCTCCTGCGCCCTTCGCAGGTTGCGCCAGACCACCTCGACGTCCGCGCCGCAATAGGAGCGGACCGCTTCGGCATCCCCTTTGACATCCACGTTCATCCCGTCCAGCCCGGCGCGGGCCAGAAGCTCGAGGGCGGCCTCCGTCATATAGCCATTGGTTACAAAAGTGTTGTACAGCCCGGCCTGGCGGGCCAGGCGGAAAACCTCCAGCGACCACTCCAGGCTCAGCGTGGGCTCGTTGAAGCTGATGGAGGTCCCCTGCGCCCTGCGGTTGATCGCCTCCGCCACAAAGTGAGCCGGGGAGTAATAGGTCCCTCCCCCCGGCGGCTCTTTGGAGATCTCCCAGTTCTGGCACCACGGGCAGGCAAAATTGCACGACCAGGAGCCAGCGGTGAGGGCCCTGGAGCCGGGGTAGAAGTGGTAAAGGGGCTTCTTCTCGATAGGGTTGAGCGAGAGGGAGGAGACGGCCCCGTAGATGAGCGTCACCAACTGGCCATCCCGGTTCTCGCGGGTGCGGCACCATCCCCTCTGCCCCTCGCCGAGCAGACAGCGCCGCTCGCAGGTCAGGCAACGGACCTTGCCGGCATCCCGTTCCTGTAGCAATGCTGCGCGGATAAAGGGGGAGGACATAGCGGAAATATTTTACACTGCCTCACTGACCGGCGCAAACCGCAGACTTGCCCGGGTGTATTTCAATCGCGCCATTCGTGTTTCCCCAGGTCCGGCCTGGTCCAGGGACATCCCGCCCCCAGACTGAAATACTCCTACTTGCCCTCTCCCGCAGATGTGCTATCTTTAACCCCGCATGGGAGAGCTGGAGAAGATCGAGGTTCCTCCCAACTGGGAGCAACTGAGGCTGGATGACCTGTCGGGGACGCTGATGGTTGTCGGCGCTCCGGATACGGGGAAGTCCATCTTTGCCCGGTATCTGTACCGCAGGCTCTGCGCCTATCACGAGCGAGTGGCTTTTATAGACGGAGACGTCGGCCAGGCTTCGCTGGGGCCGCCGACGACGATGACGCTGGTGGTCCGTCAGTCGGACGACAACGGCTTCCCCCCAGACGGCCCACGGGTCCGCTTCTTCGTCGGCTCCAACACCCCTCGGGGCCATATGCTCTCCACCCTCATCGGGGTACACAAGCTGGCCCGACGCGCCCGGGAGATGGGCGCTACGGCGACGGTGCTCGATACCACAGGGCTGGTCTCCCGGGAGCAGGCAGGTGGGGTACTGAAGCAGGCCAAGGTGGACCTGCTGGAGCCGACGGCGGTCTTCGCCATTCAGCGAGGGGTGGAGCTGGAGCACCTGCTGGTGCCGCTACGCCGGTCGGCCCGCACGCTGGTGATAGACCTGCCCGTCGCTCCGGCGGTGCGGCTGCGGGATATCGCCGCCCGACGCGCCCATCGGGCGGCAGCATTCCGCCAGTACTTCGCCGGTGCGGAGGTCCTGGAGGTGGCCTGGCCCCGCCTGGCGGTGATCCCCGTTCCCGCTTTCAGTCGGGGGCGGCTGATCGCCCTAGAGGATGTGCAGGGGTTCGCGCTGGCGCTGGGGATCGTCGTCGAGGCGGATCCGGCCCGGCGGACGGTGAGGCTCCGCACACCGGTCCGGTCGCTGGAGGGAGTGGACGCGCTCCGGCTGGGGAGCCTGTGGCTGGACCCCGAGACGTGTTGTGAAGTGGAAGGGGATCACCTGTGGGGGATGGGGAGGGAGAAGTAGAAGGCAGCTCCCTTCCCCACGTCGCTCTCCACCCAAATCCTGCCGCCATGGGCCTCGACGATCTGCCGGCTGATCGCCAGCCCCAGGCCGGTCCCCTGGGCCGTCTCTTCGGCGGTGGGGAGACGGTAGAATTTCTCAAACAGGTGTTCCTGCGCCTCTTTGGGGATGCCCGGACCGGTATCCACGACGCCCAGGATGACCTCCTGGGGTGTGACCCGTGTGGTCACCGTAACCCGATCCCCCGCCCGACAGTACTTGATGGCGTTATCCAGCAGGTTAATGAGAGTCTGCTTCAGGCGGGACTCATCCCCCACGATCGGAGGGATATAGCCGCATGAGGCGACCTGGAGGGAGATCCTCTTCTTTTCCGCCTGAGGCCTCAGCACGCCGATGGCCTCTTCTATCATTCGCTCCAGTTTCACCTCTTCCTGGGCCAGGAAGGCCCTGCCGGATTCCAGCCGGGCCAGTTCCAGGAAGTTGTTGGTCATCTGGCTGAGACGGAGGGCTTCCTGTCGGATGGTGCGAGCGAACTCTCTCTGCTGTTCAACGGAGACGTCGGGCCGCTGGATCATCTCCGCGTAGCCAGCGATGGAGGTGAGGGGAGTGCGCATTTCGTGGACCATCTCGGCCACCAGGTCCGATTGCTGGAAGAGGACGGCGTTCTCGATGGCGACCGCGGCCTGATCGGCCAGGATGCTCAGGGTTTCCACATCCTCTTCGGTGAACGGCTCCCCGTCCCACTTGTTGACCGCCTCCAGGACGCCGATCACCCTCCCTCTGACCGCCATCGGGACGGCGATGAGGGAGCGGGTTTTAAAGGCAATCTGCTTGTCAATCTGGCGGTAGAAGCGGGGGTCGCTCTGGGCGTCGGCGATGACGACGGGCTGGTCGTGCTGAACCACCCAGCCGGCGATGCTCCCCTCCATGGGCACCACCGTGGAGCGGATCTCGTGGCTGCGGATGCCGGTCGCTGCCTCGAAGTGGAGCTCGCCCGTCTTGCGGTCCACCAGCATAATCGAGCTGGCCTCTGTGTTCGTCAGCTCCTGGGCGGCGTGGACGATCTGCTGCAGCAGGGGGCGCAGGCTGAGGGTGGAGTTAAGGGAGCGGCTGATCTCGATGATCCGCTCGAGGCGGGCGATGCGGGTTTCCAGAGCTGAAGAGTTCATAGGTGTTCCTCCAGGCAGGCCTGCACCAGCAGGGGGAGGACCTCTGCCACGTCTTCGTGGAAGACGGCGGCGGCGAAGCGATCGGCGTAGGTGGCCTGCTTGTTGAAGATCACCACCTCCCCTCCGCCGGAATGGACCAGGGCGGGCAGCTTGGCTGCCGGCATGACCATCAGCGAGGAGCCGACGACGAGGATCAGGTCGGCTTTTCGCACATGTTCCATCGCCTCGGCCAGGACGGCGAGGGGAAGTTGCTCGCCGAAGAGGATGACGTCGGGTTTGACCACCCCACCGCACCAGGAGCAGAGGGGCACCTCCCCCCGTCTGACCGTTTCCAGCGCCGCTTCGGCGGGCTGGCTTTGAAAGCAGTTCAGGCACGTCACCGTCCGCAGGTGGCCGTGGAGCTCCAGGACGGTGCGGGAGCCAGCCCGCTGGTGGAGTCCGTCAATGTTCTGCGTGATGACGGCTTTCAGCCGCCCATCCGCCTCCAGGCGGGCCAGGGCCAGGTGGGCCGGGTTGGGCTGGGCATTCTCGATCAGGTCCACGACGGGGCGCACCCAGAGGTAGAAGGCCTGCGGATTCCGCCGGAAGGCGTAGATGGAGGCCACCTCCATCGGGTCGGCTTTCTCCCACAGCCCCTCACCGGGCGTGCGGAAGTCGGGTATGCCGGAGGGGGTGCTGATCCCCGCCCCGGTCAGGGCCACGGCATGGCGGGCCCGACGCACCAGCGTCGCCACACGCCTCAGCTTCTCCGACCGCTCCATATCCCCGGCTCGCCCCCTGTGGTTTTCCATCTGTTTCAGAACAGGGTGAGTTGATGGGAGGTCGGGAAAGGCTCTCCGCCTGCTACCCGGTGGGCCCAGCGGGTCGGCTCCGGGAGTCGGTATCCGATGCAGCAGGCGAGCACCACCTCCACCGCCGTCTCCAGGTCCACCCGATGGCCCACCGAGACGTAAAGGGGCTGCACGTTGGGCCGGGTGCGGACGACGGCGCCGATGATCTCCCCTTCGTCTATCAGCGGGACCCATCCACCCGGTTCGGGCGGGGGCTCCTCGTGCTCCCCGCAGAGGCGGGATTTGGCGCAGCCGATGGTGGGCCGGTCCAGCAGGATGCCGATATGGGTTGCCAGCCCCATCCGGCGGGGGTGGGCCAGCCCCTGGGCGTCGAAGAGCAGCACGTCCGGCTCCCCCTTCAGCCGTTCCAGCGCCTCCAGCACCACTGGCCCCTCGCGGAAGGCCAGGAGGCCGGGGATATAGGGGAAGTTGACGGGGAGTTCCGCCGTGGCGGCCTCCAGAGGTTCCATTCCGGGGTATGAAAGGAGGACGACGGCTGCCTGTGCTACCTCCTTTTGCACGCTTACGTCCACCCCGCCCACCGTTCTCAGGGGAGCCTGAAGTGGCTCCACCCGCACCTGCCTGCGCAGTCGCTGTTGGAGAGCCTGGGCCTCGGCTGGCGAGATGTCCCAGGGATGGGTGAGAACCGGTCGGATGCCCATGCTTCAGAGGGATGCCACCGCCTCGGCCAGTTGGCGGAGCTGGGTTGCGACCAGGCTCTGGACCGGAAGCATCACCATCGGGGTCCCCTGTTCGGCGGCCTGGAAGGCCAGCTCGGGGGCCGGTGGGACCACTCCGATCACCTCCCGTTGCAGGAGCCCCTGCACCACTTCTTTGGTCAGAGTTGTAGCCGAGGGGGCTTTGTGGACGAGCACGATGCCCACCCGGTGGCGCCCGATCTCCAGCTCGTCCAGCCGGGCCAGGAGGGCCTGAGCCAGGTGCATGGCCAGACGCTGCGGCTCCAGCACGACCAGCACGTGCTGGATCATCTGTAGCAGTGCCCGGTTGACCTCGCCCAGGCCGGTGCCCATATCAATCAACAGGTAGTCGGCCACATTGCCGAGGTTCTGCATGATGGTTTCGGCGACTTCCGCTTCTATGGGGGGGAGAGCGCCGGCCGGCTCCGGCGGGCCACCCAGGACCATCACACCGGAGCTGTGGCGGTTCATATGGGCCAGGACCGCCTCTGCGGTCAGGGAGTCTGCAGATCGTTCGAGCAGCGCCTGAAGCCCTTTCTGCGCGGCCAGTCCGAGTTGAAGGGCCAGCGTCGACGAGCCGGTTGCGAACTCGATCAGCATCACCTTCTGCCCGGCCGCCCGCCCCTGGGCCAGTGCGACCGCGATGTTGGCGGCCACCGTCGTGGTGCCCACTCCCCCTTTGCAGCCGATGAAGCCGATCGTCTTGGCCCGGAGCAGGGGACCGGTCTTTTTCCCCATGCGGGCGGCTCGGGCAAGGAGCGCCTCCACGCGGGTCACAAGCTCTGCCGGGTGGATAGGCTTGGTCAGGTACTCGTCGGCCCCGGCCTCAAACCCGGCGACCTTTGCCTCCACATCGGACTTGGCGGAGAACATGATGACGGGGATGTCGGCGGTGCGGGGGTCTGCCCGCAGCCGGCGGCAGACCTCCAGCCCGTCCATTCCGGGCATCATCACGTCCAGGATCACCAGGTCAGGACGCTCGTCCACCGCCTTGCTGAGGGCCTGGAGCCCGCTCTGAGCGGCGGAGATCTGATAGCCCCGGCCCTGAAGCATCAGCCCGATCAGCTTCAGGCTTTCCAGATCATCGTCCACGATCAGGAGCTTGGCCATTTTCCCACCCTTGGGGTAAATGTAACATGGAAGTTGGTGAAATGCAAGCGGGGGTCTTCGGGGGGGCGTATTTCAATTTCGGGGCGGGTGGTCCTCCCGCTCGCCGGTGGATCGCGAATCCCACGAATGGCCCGAATACCGCGAACGGGAGGGGTCCCTGCCTCATTCGCGCTATTCGTTTCCATTCGCGCCATTCGTGTTTCCCCAGGTCCGGTCCGGGCGGGGGACATCTTGCCCCCGAACTGAAATACACTTCACCGGAGGTGGGGAGTTGCCGTTTGACCGGAAACCGATATAATAACAAATGTCCGGATACCTCTCTCCCGGAGGAAATGAATGAACGACGACCCGTACCAGGTGTCCGCCCCACACCATGCAACGGAGGCCGATTCGCTGGCGCAGCTCCTGGAAGAGTATTTACCCGACACCCGTCTCGAACGGGGGCAGATTGTCCAGGGAACGGTGATCCGTATATCCCCAGAAGCGATCATCATAGACGTGGGGGCCAAGTGCGAGGGAACGGTCAGTGGCCGGGAGTTGGAGCGGCTGGATGAAGAAACGCTTGCCAGGCTGAAGCCGGGGAGCCGGGTGATGGTCTATGTGGTCAACCCCGAGGGGCCATGCGGTGAGATCGTCCTTTCCCTGGCCCGGGCGCAGTCGGCGGCGGATTGGGAACTGGCCCACTCCCTGCTGGAGAAAAAGGAGATCGTCGAACTGGAGGTGGTTTCAGCCAACCGGGGCGGGTTGATCGTCCATCTGGGGCGGTTGCGGGGCTTTGTGCCCGCCTCTCAGCTCTCCCGCTCCCGCTCCATCCCCCGCATGTCCGACCCTGCCTGTGCCAGGGTGCTGACCCAGATGGTGGGCGATCGGCTGCAACTGCGGATCATCGAGGCGGACCCGGAGCGCAATCGGTTGATCCTCTCCGAACGGGCAGCCGAGACTCGGGATAAGGAATCGCAACAGGCAGAACGGCTGGATTCCCTGCGAGAGGGGGAGGTGGTCCGGGGGCGGGTCAGCAATCTGGTTGACTTCGGCGCCTTTATTGACCTGGACGGCGTGGACGGGCTGGTCCATCTCTCCGAGATCTCCTGGAGGCGGGTGGATCACCCCAGCGAGGTGCTGCAGGTCGGGCAGGAGGTGGAGGTCGTCGTCCTCAGCCTGGACCGGGAACGGCGCCGGGTCGCGCTGAGCATGAAGCGCCTGGAGCCGGACCCCTGGACGACGGTGGGGGAGCGATACCAGGTGGGGCAACTGGTAGAAGGACGGATCACCCGGCTTGCCAAGTGGGGGGCTTTCGCCTGTATTGTGGGAGATGAGGCCATTGAGGGGCTGATCCACGTCTCTGAGCTGAACGATGGCCATGTGGCACACCCGAAGGAGGTCGTGCAGCCGGGGCAGGTGGTCACGTTGCGCGTGGTACGGGTGGAGCCGGAACGGCATCGGCTGGCGCTCAGTTTGAAGCAGGCCGGTGGGGAGGAGGCCGTCGAGGATTGGCATGCCGAACGGACCGTGACACAACGACTGGTGTCCGATGGGCCGGCGGCTTCGGCGCTGAGCGGGCTGCTCCAGGAGTAGCAACTCTATGGGGCGCTGGGAATGGTAGGATATGGAAAGTAACTGGGAGCGATTTACCCCGGAGGCCGGAAAGGCCCTGCGGATGGCGGAGGAGGCGGCCCGCCAGATGCGCCATCTGCACATCGGGACCGAACATCTGCTGCTGGCGCTGATCCAGACGGGAGAGGGCGGGGCCGCCAGGGTCCTTCGTCGCCTGGGGCTGGATGAGGAGCAGGTGCGGCAGTTCATCCTCCGCATCAACGCCGAGGAGCGGCTGCCCGGCGCGGCCCGCCCGGTGCTCACCGAGAGCACCAAACGGGTTATCCAACTGGCGGTGGACGAGGCCCGCCAGCGGGGCGACCCCAAGGTGGATACCGAGCATATCCTGATCGCCCTGGCCCGTGAGCAGAGGGGCATGGCCGCCGACATCCTGCGGTATCTGGGGATCAACATCGAACTGCTCCGCAGCGAAGCCGCCCGCTCGCTGGAAGGGCGGCCTGTTACTGTGGACCGGCCTCAGCCCCTCCGCCGCTCCCACCGTACTCCGCTGGTGGATCGGCTGGCCGTGGACCTGACCGCGCTGGCCGGAGAGGGAAAGCTGGACCCCGTCATCGGCCGGGAGACGGAGATCGAGCGGGTCATCCAGATACTGGCCCGCCGGACCAAAAACAACCCGGCGCTGATCGGCGAGCCAGGGGTGGGAAAGACCGCCATTGTGGAAGGGCTGGCCCAGCGGATCGTGGCGGGCGATGCCCCCTCGGTCCTCCTGGGGAAGCGTGTCCTCCAGCTCGACGTGGGGTCGCTTGTGGCCGGCACAATGTACCGGGGGCAGTTTGAGGAGCGGCTGAAAAAGGTCCTGGATGAGCTGAAACAGAGCGAGTCCATCCTCTTCATAGACGAGATGCATATGCTGGTAGGGGCTGGCGCGGCCGGCTCCTCAGTGGATGCGGCCAACATCCTCAAGCCAGCCCTCGCGCGAGGGGAACTCCAGTGCATCGGCGCCACCACCCTCGACGAATACCGCCGCCACATCGAGTCCGACGCCGCGCTGGAGCGGAGGTTCCAGCCCATCGTCATCGAAGAGCCTACGGTCGAACAGACGGTCGAGATCCTGCGCGGATTGGCCCCCCTCTACGAGGAGCACCACCGGCTGCGTATCGCCGACGAGGCGCTGGTGGCAGCCGCCCGCCTCTCCGCCCGCTATATCTCCGACCGGTACCTGCCGGATAAGGCGATTGACCTGATTGACGAAGCCGCCTCCCGCGTGCGGATGTACAAAGCGCCTGAGGCGCTCCGACTGCGGGAAAAGCACGCCGAGCGGCGTGAACTGGAGCGACAGGTCAACGAGATGGTGCGGGAGGAGCGGTTCGGGGAAGCCCGGAAGCTGCGGGAGCGGCTGCAGGAGCTGGAAAGAGAGATCGAGGCGCTGCGAGCGGCGTGGGACCAGGGGGAGAGCGCCACTGTGGGACCCCAGGATGTGGCCGAGGTGGTCTCGATGTGGACGGGGATCCCTCTGGCCCAGCTGGCAACGGAGGAGACCGAGCGGCTTTTGCACATAGAAGATGAGCTCCGGAAACGGATCGTGGGGCAGGATGAGGCGATCGAGATCATCGCGCGGGCGATCCGACGGGCCCGGGCAGGGTTAAAGGACCCCCGCCGCCCAATCGGCTCCTTCATTTTCCTCGGCCCCACGGGCGTGGGAAAGACAGAGCTGACCAAAGCGCTGGCTGCCTTCCTTTTCGGCAGCGAGGATGCCCTGATCCAGCTCGATATGTCGGAGTTCATGGAACGACACACCACCGCCCGCCTGGTCGGTGCGCCGCCGGGCTATGTGGGGTATGAGGACGCGGGGCAGCTTACCGAAGCGGTTCGCCGCCGCCCCTTTTCCATCGTCGTCTTCGACGAGGTGGAGAAGGCCCACCCCGAGGTCTTCAATATCCTGCTCCAGATCATGGAGGAAGGCAACCTCTCCGACGCACGCGGGCGACGGGTGGACTTCCGCAATACAATTGTGATCATGACCTCCAACATCGGCGCCGAGACGATCCGGCGGGGTGGTCTGGGGTTTGCCCTCCCCTCCGATCAGGCGCAGGAGGCGGAACAGGAGTATAAAGAGATGAGCCAGCGACTCCGGGAGGAGCTGAAGCGGACCTTCCGCCCGGAGTTTCTCAACCGGCTGGATGCGGTGGTCGTCTTCCGCCCGCTGGGGCCGGATCAGATCGCCCGGATTGTGGAGCTGGAGCTGGCGAAGGTGGCCGGGCGGCTCGCCGAGCAGGACCTCAGGCTGGAGGTCTCTCCGGCAGCGCGGGAATTGCTGGCCCGGGAAGGGTATTCGCCGGAATACGGGGCCCGCCCCCTGCGCCGGGTGATCCAGAACCGTGTGGAGGACCTCCTCTCCGACGCCGTGCTGGCAGGCCGCTTCGCACCGGGCGACACGGTGTGGGTGGACGTCGAGGACGGGGAGATCAGGTTGCATAAGATGAATGTAGGACAAGCTTTAGCTTGTCCTACACCTTCCTAACTTGACCGCTTCCTCCCCCTGCGGTATAATACGCTGGCTTCTCCGCAGAGGAGCGTCTCCGCGGAGAGCCAATTTTGTATGGGAAGTGAGCGATGCCCAAACAGACCTACCAGCCCAGGAAACGGAAACGAATGCGGACCCACGGTTTCCGGGCACGGATGGCGACCTCAACCGGCCGCCGGGTGTTGAAGGCACGAAGGCTAAAGGGCCGCCACCATCTGACCGTGCACCGGGAATGGGCCAAAAAGTGGAACTGGAAGGAGAGCGCACAACGGCCCCGGCGGGGGGCTTAGCGGATGGAGGGGATGGAGCGACGCCTTCGGCTCAGAAGATCGGCCGATTTCGCCCGGCTGCGGCAGGAGGGCCGATCCTGGTCCCATCCCCTCTTCGTCCTCGTCGCCCGCCCCAACGGGCTGAATACCACCCGGGTGGGAATCACCGCCAGCCGCCGGCTGGGCAGAGCCGTAACCCGCAACCGGGCTAAACGGCTTCTGCGTGAGGCGGCCCGTCACCTCCATCCCGGGCTTCAGCCTGGATGGGACCTCCTGCTGGTCGCCAGGCCGGAGATCCTCCAGGTCAAAGAGCCTCAGGTGCGGGAAGCGATGGCCTCGCTGGTCCAACGGGCTGGCCTGACAACACAGAAAGGCGAACAGGAATGAAGTATCTCGCGCTGTTTCTGATCCGCCTCTGGCAGCGGACCTTTTCTCGGGTGCTGCCTCCTACCTGCCGTTTCTACCCCTCCTGTTCCGAGTACGGCTATCAGGCGATCGCCCGTTATGGATTGCTGCGAGGGGGCTGGTTGGCCGTCAAACGGCTTGGCCGATGCCACCCCTTCCACCCCGGCGGGTACGACCCCGTGCCCGATCTCGAGCCACAGGATAAGGGCCTGTATCGCCTGCTGCTCCTGCTGGCCCTGCTATTTGCGACATCCGCCGCCGGTTGTGGCGGCGGAACCAACCCCACGAGCTGGACCACACTCGTCGTCAGTGAGGGGGTCGTCTACGTGGCAGACCTGGAGCAGGTCCGTGCGCTGGACGCTGAGACGGGAAAGGAGCTTTGGGCCTTCCCGGCGGAGCCCAACCTGCGCCAGTACGGCCCCTTTTACACCGTCTCCCTGCTGGACCACGAGGTGCTGTTCGCTACCTCCTATGAACGGAGGGGTGGGGGGCTGTTTGCCCGCTCCCGCGGGATGCTCCGTGCTCTGAGCATCGAGGATGGGCAGGAGCTGTGGTCGTTTGGGGAAGCGGGCGGGGAGTTCGTCGCGCCGGGGGCGGTGGGCGAGGGGGTCCTGGTCATCGGCAACAGTGACGGCAATGTGTACGCCTTCCGTGTGGAAGACGGTTCGCCAGCCTGGCCTCGGCCCTTCGCCACCGGGGGCCGCGTCTGGGCCACTCCCCTCGTCCTCTCCGATACCGTCTATGTCGCTTCGCTGGATCACAGGCTGTATGCGCTGGACCTGGCGACGGGGCGGGAGCGGTGGCGGTTCGAAGCAGGGGGGGCGCTGGCCGGCCCGCCGCTTGCGGCAGGGGAGATGCTCTACGTGGGTGCGTTCGACCATACGCTGTATGCGCTGCGGCAGGAGGACGGGACCCGGGTGTGGCAGTTTGAGGGGGAAAACTGGTTCTGGGGCTCCCCGGCAACCGACGGAGTCGCCATCTATGCAGCCGATGTGGACGGGAACGTCTATGCGCTGGACCTGGCGACGGGGCGGGAGTTGTGGCGGAGCAGGGTGGATGAGACCATCCATCTGGCACCGGTGATAAGCGGGGATGGGGAGACACTGGTGGTCGCCGGGGACAGGGGAGGACTCTACGGCCTCGACCCCGCCGACGGCTTCATCATCTGGTCCCAGCCGGGGAGCGGCCGGTCGGCTTCGCTGGTCGCCGATGGGGAGGTCGCTTATGTCTCCCGCATCTACACCGACGCGCGGGTTCAGGCTTTCTATATGGACAACGGCCGCTCGCTGTGGGTCTATCCCCCAGCACAGGCGGGGCAGTAGGGGGTGGTTCTGTGTGGGACCTGATCGTCCTTAGTCCGATGGTCAATTTGATGCTGCTCTTCTACCGTTTCCTGGGGCAGCAGACAATTATAGCGATCGCCGGCCTCACCCTCGTGGTGCGGCTGGCTGTTCTCCCGCTCACCCTCAAGCAGCAACAGGCGGCCCAGCGGATGCAGGAGTTGCAGCCGGAGCTACAGAAGCTCCAGAAGAAATACGCCAACGACCGGGAAAAGCTCGCCCAGGAACAGATGAAGCTCTACCAGAAGGCGGGCATCAATCCACTGGGGGGATGTCTGCCCCTGCTGATCCAGCTCCCCCTCCTCTACGGTCTCTGGCAGGCGATCATCCGGGTGCTGGCGGTGAACCCGCTGGAACTCCTGAAGCTCTCCCAGAACATCTATACCTTCATTCCCGGCATCGTCGGCCTCATCCCTCTGCAGAGCCGCTTTCTGTGGCTGGACCTGGGGCAGCCAGACCCGTATTTCGTCCTGCCGATCCTGGTCGTGGTCACCTCCTGGCTCTCCCAGAAAATCCTGACCCCCCCCTCCACCGACGAGCGGTCCGCGGCGATGAACCAGCAGATGCAGATTATGATGCCGTTGATGTTCGGCTTTATCTCCATCTCCTATGCCTCCGGACTCTCTATCTATTTCATCATCTCCAACCTGGTCACGATCCTCCAGTATTTCCTGACCCGACGAGGGAGTGCGGGGCGGGAAGCCAAAAAATAGGGGGTGTGGGCCATGAGCGAAGAGAGCCTGGTCTTCTCCGGCGAGGATGTGGAGGAGGCTGTCGCTGTCGGACTGGCGGCGCTGGGGCTGGCCCGCGATCAGGTCAGAGTGGAGGTGCTCGACGAGGGAAGCCGGGGGATCCTGGGGATCGGTGCCCGTCCGGCCTCCGTCCGCCTCATCCCGGTCGCTCCCCCAACCCCTACCGCGACGGAGGCTGCGGCTGCGGCCGGGGTGGAAACGGCGGAGGCTGCAGGGGCCGAGGAGCTGGCGGAATCGGCCCGCAGGGTCCTGAAGGAACTTCTGGAGCGGATGGAGTTTCCCGCCGCCGAGGTTCATCTGAGATGGGCAGAGCCGGCTGCTGGCGAAGAACAGCCCCTCATTCTCGACGTGCGCGGACCGGGGGTGGAGGTCCTGATCGGCCCCAAAGGGGAGACGCTGGCAGCCCTGCAGCGGATCGTGCGCCTCATTGTCGGGCGCTATCTGGCGCATGAGGCCAATCTGATTGTGGATGTGGACGGATTCAAGCAGCGGCAGGAGCGGACTCTGCGCCGTCTGGCCGAACGGATGGCCGAGAAGGCGGTCAGGGACGGGCGGGCAGTTGCCCTTGAGCCGATGCCGCCCTACGAGCGGCGGATCGTCCATCTGGCGCTGCGGGAGCGCGCCGACGTTCGCACCGAGAGCGTGGGGGAGGGACGCCGTCGTCGAGTGACCATCATTCCTCAGTCGCAGCGGGAACGGGGGTGAGCACACCTCTCCTGAACTATCTGGTGGTTGGCCACGTCACGCGGGACCGCACCCCGGACGGCCGGTTCAGGGTGGGGGGGACCGTCGCCTACGCTGCCCGCACCGCCCGGGCGCTGGGGTGCCAGGTGCGGGTGGTCACCAGCGCCGATCCATCGGTGGACCTGAGCGAGGCCCTGCCCGGCATCGAGGTCCTGCGGGTGCCGGCACCGACAACGACGACCTTCCAAAACCGGTACACGGCCACAGGGCGGTTGCAGACGGTGGAGGGAGTCGCCGCCCGGCTGACCCCCGATATGGTCCCTCCCGCCTGGCGGACGGCCGACGTGATCCACCTGGGACCGGTGGCGCGGGAATGCGATCCGGCGCTGGCCAGGGCATTTCCGGGTTCATTCCTGGGATTGACACCCCAGGGGTGGATGCGGTGGTGGGATGGAAGCGGTCAGGTGCGGCCCGGGCCGTGGGAAGGGGCCGACATCCTCCTCCCCCGCGCCAGCGCCATTGTCCTCAGCGAGGAAGACGTGGCCGGGGATGAGGAGCGAGTCGCTCGATGGGCCCGGCAGGTCCCTCTGCTTGTCCTCACCCGAGGGGCGGCTGGCTGTACGCTCTACGTGAAGGGGGCGCGGGAGGACCTCCCCGCCTTTCCGGCGGTGGAGGTGGACGCGACCGGGGCGGGGGATGTCTTCGCGGCCGTCTTCTTCGTCGAGCTTCGGCGTGGCGCTTCCCCCCAGATGGCGGCCCGGGTGGCCAACTGCGTGGCGGCTGTCTCTGTCACGCGGGTGGGGCTTTCCGGCACGCCGACGGCGGAGGAGATCGCCCACTGCCAGGCAGTGTGTGCGCAGGTGTGACGATGCCGACCATCTATGCGTTCGCCAACCAGAAAGGGGGCGTCGGAAAGACCACGACCGCCGTCAACCTGGCCGCCTATCTGGCCCACTGGGGCCAGCGGGTGCTGCTGGTGGATATTGACCCCCAGGCCAATGCCACCGCCAGCCTGGGGGTGGAGCGGAAGGAGCTGGCCGCTTCGATCTACGACGCACTGGTCCGGGAGGTCCCCCTGCAGCAGATTATCCGGCTCACCAACCGGGTCCGGCTGGACCTGGTGCCCAGTTCGGCGCAACTGGCCGGTGCGACGGTGGAGCTGGTGGGAATGCTGGCGCGGGAGCGACGGCTTCAGCAGGCGCTGGAGCCGGTGGTCTCCCAGTACGACTACGTGTTGATTGATTGTCCCCCCAGCCTGGGCATCCTCACCATCAACGCCCTTACTGCTGCCCAGGATGGAGTCATCATCCCTGTCCAGTGCGAGTATCTGGCGCTGGAGGGGCTTTCCCAACTGATCCGAACCATCGAGCTGGTCCGTCGGGCGCTGAACCCGGGACTGCGGGTGCGGGGGCTGGTACTGACGATGTTCGATCCCCGCACCAACCTGGCCCGGCAGGTCGTCCAGGAGGTGCAGCGCCATTTCGGCGACCGGGTCTTCCACACGATTGTTCCGCGCAGTGTGCGGCTGAGCGAGGCGCCCAGCTATGGGGAGCCGATCCTGAGCTATGCCCCCGGATCGCCGGGAGCGCTGGCCTACCAGGCGCTGGCCCGTGAGCTTCTGGCAGGGGATGGGCGGCCGGTCGAGCGGCTGTTCGTCGAGAGTGCCGGGCAGCCGCCGGAATCGGCGGGTCCGTCGCAGGTGGAGGGGAAATATGCCACCCCGTAAGATCGGTCTGGGGAAGGGGCTGGAGGCACTGATCCCCGTAGAGGGGGAGAGGGAGGCTGCTGGCGTGCTGGAGGTGGAGCTGACGGCGATCCGCCCCAACCCCCACCAGCCCCGCTCGGCGATCCGGGATCAGGACCTGGTGGAACTGGCGGCTTCCATCCAGGCCCACGGTGTGATTCAGCCGTTGATCGTGGCGCGGGAGGGGGATGGATATCGGCTGATCGCCGGAGAGCGACGCTGGCGGGCCGCCCGGCTGGCCGGCCTCCCGACCGTGCCGGTGATCGTCAAGGACGTGGCGCCCCACGAGATGCTGGAGCTGGCGCTGGTGGAGAACCTCCAGCGGGAGGACCTGAACCCGCTGGAGGAGGCGGCGGCCTACCAGCAGTTGATCGAGGGGTTCGGGCTGACCCACGAGGAGGTGGCCCGGAGGGTGGGGAAAAGCCGGGTGGCGATCACCAACACCCTCCGCCTGCTGAAGGCTGCGGAGCCGGTGAAGGAAGCGCTCCTGAACGGGAAGATCTCCCAGGGGCACGCGCGGGCACTCCTTTCCCTGGAATCCCCTGAACTCCAGGCTGCTGCCCTGCGCACGGTCCTGCGAAGACAGCTCAGCGTGCGACAGACGGAGGAGCTGGTGCAGCGGCTGCTCAGCGGCAGGCAGGCCCGCCCAGCAGCTCCAGAACCGGCCCCGGAGGTTCGGGCGGTGGAAGACCGTCTGCGCGAGGCGCTCGGCACCCGGGTCCGCCTGGCCCCCGGAAAAAAGGGCGGACGGTTGATCATCTACTACTACTCCGAAGAGGAGCTGGAAAGCATCTACGAGCGCATTGTGGGAAACGAATAACCGGGCATTGGGCCTGGAATTCTGGGTGAGGAGAGGATCGTGTACCCTGAGATTGACGCATTTGCTGTGGTAAGGGAAAAACTGGATCAGGCGGTGGAAATCCTGCGGGAGAAGGGGCTGGACCTGTGGATCACCTTCGTGCGGGAGACGACCCAGGTCAAGGACCCCTGCCTCGATCTGCTCGTCGGCTTCGATCTGACGTGGCATTCAGCGTTGATGGTGAGCCGAACGGGAGAGCGGATCGCTATTGTGGGCCGCTACGATGTGGACAACATCCAGAGTATCGGCGGTTATACCCGGGTGATCGGCTACGACGAGTCGCTCCGCGCCCCTCTGCTTGCGGAGGTCCGCCGGCTCAACCCCCGCCAGATCGGCCTCAACTTCTCCGAGAGCGACCCCGCAGCCGATGGGCTGACGCATGGGATGTTCCGGACGATCGCCAACATCCTCGCCGGCACGGAGTACGCCGCCCGACTGGTGTCGGCAGAGGAGGTGATCGCGGCCCTGCGGGGGCGCAAAACCCCCGCCGAGGTGGATCGGATCCGGGCAGCTATCGGGGCCACAGAGGGAGTGTTGCGGGAGGTGAGGGCCCTGGTGCGTCCGGGGATGACGGAACGGGAGATCGCGGCCTTCATCCACGAGACGGTAGAAGAGCGAGGGCTGGGTACGGCCTGGGAGTGGGAGTACTGCCCGGTGGTCTGCGCCGGCCCCGATGCATCCTTTGGCCACCGGATGCCGGGCGACTACAGAATCCGGGAGGGGTGCCTGTTGCAGATTGACTTCGGGGTCCGGCGGGAAGGGTTCGTGGCCGACCTGCAGCGAACGATGTACTTCTGCCGGGCGGACGAGGGGGAGCTGCCCGAGGAGGTGGAGCGGGCCTGGCAGGCCGCACGGACGGCGCTGGAGGCGGGCCGCGCGATGCTCAGGCCGGGGGTCAGGGGATGGGAGGTGGATGCCGTCGCCCGCCAGACCCTGGTGGAGGCAGGTTATCCGGAGTACAGGCATGCCTTCGGCCACCACATTGGCCGCAACGCCCACGACGGCTCCACCGTCCTGGGGCCGAAATGGGAACGGTACGGCAAAAGCATAGAGGGGATCGTCGAGGCCGGCAACGTCTTCGCCATCGAGCTGGGGGTCTACGTGCCGGGCTATGGCTACATCGGCTGCGAGGAGGATGTGCTGGTCACCCCCGACGGGGCGGAGTACCTGAGCGAACCTCAGGAAGAGATCTGGCGTATCTCCAGATAGACAGGGGCTTCTTCAAGCCAGGCTGGCTTCCCCTGAGGGATGGGATCGGGGGCCTGTTGCCAGGAGGGACCGTCTGTGTCCGGAGTCCAGGCCTTCGCAGATCGGGTCATCGCCAATATCGAACGGGTCATCGTCGGCAAGCGGGAGGTGGTGGAGCTGACGGTGATCGGCCTGCTTTGCCAGGGGCATCTGTTGATCGAGGATGTCCCTGGAGTGGGGAAGACGATGCTGGCGCGGAGCCTGGCCCGCTCGCTGGGATGCTCCTTCGGCCGCATTCAGTTCACCCCCGATATGCTCCCCAGCGATGTCACCGGCGTTTCGATCTTCAACCAGGTGACCCGCCAGTTCGAGTTCCGCCCCGGGCCAGTGATGGCCCAGATCGTCCTGGCCGATGAGATCAACCGCGCCACCCCCAAAACCCAGGCCGCCCTCCTGGAGGCGATGGAGGAGCGGCAGGTCACGGTGGATAGCGTGACCCATCCCCTCCCCCGGCCCTTTATGGTGCTGGCGACCCAGAACCCCATCGAGTACGAGGGAACCTTCCCCCTGCCTGAAGCCCAACTGGACCGGTTCCTGCTGCGGGTCCGCCTGGGGTATCCAGCGACGGCGGACGAGGTGCGGATTCTGGAGCGGCAGCAGTTCCGCCATCCGATCGAGGAGCTGGAGCCGGTGGTCTCGGCCGAGGAGATCATCGAGGCCCAGGAGGCGATCCGGGCGGTGTATGTCGCGCCGTCTGTGAAACGGTATATCGTCGAGCTGGTGCGCCAGACACGGGTGCACCCCGAGGTCCAACTGGGGGCCAGCCCGCGTGGAAGCCTGACCCTCTACCGGGCGGGGCAGGCCCTGGCGGCGATCCGGGGGCGGGATTTCGTGCTGCCCGACGACGTGAAGAGCCTGGCCCTGCCTGCCCTGGCCCACCGCATCATCCTGGCGCCAACTGCTCGTCTGCGGGACCTGGATGCAGAGCAGGTCGTGGAGGAGATGGTGAAAAAGGTGCCGGTGCCAGGAGGGGATCTGCGAGAGGAAGGGGGATGAGTCCGTCCCTCCGGGTCGTGGTGGGGCTTCTGGCGCTGAGCCTGCTGGCCCTCGCCGTCACCGGCGGTCCTCTTTACGCCCGCCTGAGCTACCTGTGGGGAGGGCTTCTGGTGGTCGGCTGGCTCTGGTCCCGGCTGGCGCTGCGCGGGATTCGGGTGCACCGCCAGGCGCGTGTCCGCCGCGCCCAGGTGGGGCAGGTCTTCGACGAGCGGTTTGAGGTCCACAATGCGGGCCGCCTCCCCTGCGCGTGGCTGGAGGTCCGCGACGGCTCCTCCCTCCCCGGCTCCCGGGGCTCCCGTGTGCTGGTCGTCCTGAGGGGCGGGGAGCGCCGGTCCTACCTGACCCGCACCCGTCTGGTCCAGCGGGGCGTCTTCTCCCTGGGGCCGACGGAGATCGTCTCCGGTGACCTCTTCGGCCTCTTCCCGGTCCGGCGCGTGGTCCCCCCGGAAGGCTCCCTGGTGGTGTATCCGATGACGGTGGAGATGGAGGGATTCCCCTATCCGTCCGGATTGCTGCCCGGTGGGGAGGCGCTCCGTCGCCGCACCCAGCAGGTCACCCCCAACGCGGCCACTGTGCGGGAGTACGCCCCCGGCGACCCTCCGGGCCGCATCCACTGGCCCAGCACCGCGCGGCGGGAGCGGCTGATGGTCAAGGAATTCGAGCTGGACCCCCGTTCTGAGGTCTGGCTTTTCGTAGATGGAGCGCGGAACGTGCAGGCCGTCCTTCCTCATCCTCCCCTTAACCGGTATGCCGATGCGCTGTGGCACCCCCTGGTACAGGTGGAGCTCCCTCCCTCCACGGAAGAATACGCGGTGAGCATGGCCGCATCGCTGGGGCATCACTTTCTACGTAGAGGGCGGGCCGTGGGAATGGTCGGCGGCGGCTCTTCTCTTCAGGTAATCCCCCCCGACCGGGGCGGGCGGCAATTGCTCAAGCTGCTGGAGGCCCTGGCAATCTTCCGCGCCGAAGGGGACCTCTCCCTCCTGGCCCTGGTTACCGTCCAGGCCCGACATCTCCCCCGTGGGAACACCGTGGTCCTGATCACCCCGACTGTGGGGGAGGAGGTCGTTGTGGCGGTGGACCTGCTTCTGCGCAGGGCGCTGCGGCCGGTGGTCCTCCTGCTGGACGCCGCTTCCTTTGGGGGAGCGGAGGGCACAGCAGAGCTGATAAGGGTCCTGGTGGGGATGGGCGTGCCAGCCTGTCGGATCGCCTGCGGGGATGATCTGAGAGAGATACCGGGCCGGTTTGCCTCTGCCGTGCCCGACGCAGAGCTTCCCCTGCCGACCCGACGGTGGGCTGTGTCGCAGGTCTAGGAGGGCAGGTTCGATGAGGTGGCGCCCGGCCGGAGAAGGCAAGACCTGGGATGCGGGGGCCGCCTTTCTCCTGATGGCGGCGCTTCTCACCGCCTCCACCCGTCTCCTCATCACCGATTGGACCGACCACCTGACCCTCGCGTCGTCGCTTGCCCTTCTGGGGGCCGCCCTCGGCCTGGCGCTCGGTTCGAGCCGTTTCCCCTCCGGCTGGGCCGCTGTTCTCGCCCTGGCTTACGGGGCGCTGATCCTCCCCTGGCAGCTCGGACTGACACTGGAGCAGGACATCGCCTGGCGGGAACGCTGGATCGAGGTGGCCCGTCGGCTGGCCTCCTCCTTCGCCCAACTGGTGGGACAGGAGTCGGTGCTCGACCCGCTGTTCTTCCTGGCACTGGTTGGGGGGCTTTCCTGGCTCCTGGGGGTTCACGCTGGATATGCTCTGGCCCGTCGGGCGGACCCCTGGCGGGCGATCCTCCCCCCTGGCCTGGCCGTGCTGGTCATCCAGGTCTATGACCCCATTTCCTCCCGTGCAGGCTACCTGGCGGCTTATCTCTTCTTTTCCCTCTTGCTGGTGGCCCATACAACCTATCTGAGCCGTCGTGCCCGCTGGCAGGAGACACGCACCCTGGTGCCCCCGTATGCCGGCCTGGACCTGGGCCGGATCTCGCTGGTGGTGGTGGCGGCACTGCTTCTGGTGGCCTGGGGGCTGCCCGGGTTGGCCCGCGCTCTGCCCCCGGCGGAACGGATCCGGGATGAGCTGAACCACTTCTGGGAGCCTCTACGGGAGCCGCTGAACAGGGCCTTCGCTGCCGTGCGCGGCACCGGCGGCGTGGCGGTCGAGGCTTACGGCCCCCAACTGGCGCTGGGGCGGGGGCGGAAGCTGGGGGAGACCCTCCTGCTGACAGTCCAGGCTCCACCATCACCTGCCCCGGGGGTCCGATACTACTGGCGTGCCCGCACATACGACAGCTATGCCAGCGGGGTATGGAGCAATGAGACGGCCCTCACCTCGCCTGTCGTCCCTTCCCTCACTGCCCAGGGCCTCCATGGGGCGGAGGGCCGATGGACGGCTACTTTCACCGTCACTACAGCGATGCCTATTCTGACCCTCTATGCCCCTTCGCAGCCCGTCTGGGTGAGCCAGCCTGCCCGGGCCGTTCTGGCCCCCAATCCCGACGGCACAGTGGACCTGATCGCCGTCCAGGCCGACCCCTACCTGCAGGCGGGGACGTCCTATCGGGTCCGCGCCTCCCTCAGCGCCCCCACCGTCGCCCAGCTTCGGGGGGCGGGCGCGGAGTACCCCGGTTGGGTCATCCGGCGTTACCTGCAACTGCCGCCGGAGATCACCCCACGCACGCTGGAACTGGCTCGACAGATCGCTGCCGGCCAGGAGACTCCCTACGATGTGGCTGTCGCCGTCACCCGTTACCTCCGGCTTTCCATCCGGTATCGTGAGACGGTTCCTCCGTTGCCGTCCGGGCGGGAGCCGGTGGACTGGTTCCTCTTCGACCTGCGGGAGGGTTTCTGCACCTACTATGCCACCGCTGAGGTCGTTCTGCTGCGGGCCGTGGGTATCCCGGCCCGGCTGGCCGCAGGCTACGCCACAGGGGAGAGGCAGGGCGACATCTACCGGGTTCGGCAAAAGGACAGCCACGCCTGGCCGGAGGTTTATTTCCCCGGCATCGGCTGGGTGGAGTTCGAGCCGACCGTCTCCCAGCCGGAGATCCAGCGTCCATTGGGGAGCGTCGAGGGCAGGGTGGGGGAGGGACCCCCGGCCCCGCAGGGTGAGGAAGGGCGGCGGCGGCCATTGGGGCGGTTCCCGGAGATGGAGGAGATGGAGCTTCCGGAGGAGGAGTTTGCAGGGACCCCTCCTGCTGCCCGAAGGCCGGCGTTGTACGGTGCGTTGTTGTTGATCCTGCTGGTCCTGCTCCCTCTCCTGGCCACGGGAAGGGTTCTCCGGCGGCGGGTGGTCTGGCACCCTCTTCCAGTACTGGTGGAGGCCGGGCTGCGTCGGGTGGGGCTGCCCGTCCCGGCTCCGCTGCGCCGCTGGGCCTGGCGGGCGGGCCTTCCGCCGTTGCTGAGGGCCTACGAGGAGGTCAACCGGGCGCTGGCCCGCCTGGGCGCGCCGCCCTCCCCTGCCGATACCCCGGCGGAGCGGGTCGCGCGGCTGCAGCAGCTTCTCCCCTCCGCCGCGGCCGACCTGCAGAGGCTTCTGGCCGAGTATCAGGTCGCCCTCTACAGCCCCCGTCCCGGCAGCCCGTGGGCTGCCCTTCAGGCCGGTCGGGTTGTGCGTTCCCTCTCCCGCAGGGTCCGGATCCGCCGTCTGTGGTCCTGGGGGCGATGGGGCCGGAAAAGTTTTGAACCGGAAGGGCAGGTTGGTAGTATATAATATTGGGAGGTTTGCTCAGGGGTGGAAGGGCCGACCTCACCCTCTCCCCCTTGCCGGGAGGTTAGGGGGTGGGGGTGAGGTCAGAAACGGCCGATGAGCGTTTGTGTCCGAACTTACGTCCGAACTTCAGGACCGGCAGATTTGACCGAAACGTTGATCCAGATATAATATCAGGCTGGAGATTCTGGAGAGGAGGTGATGCATTGGGAAGAGGGGCGCGTTGAAAAAGCCGTAGGAGAATCCCTGACAAGCGCGAAATAGAAACACCAGAAATCTTAAGGAGGAGAAGCAATGGCTAAGAAATGGATGCTGGCCATGGGGCTTCTGACGGCGGTTGTCCTGGTGCTGTCCGCCTGTAAGCCGAGCCCCACCCCCACTGCGCCTCCCACAGAGGCCCCCACAGAGGCCCCCACAGAGGCGCCGACCGAGTTGCCACCTACCCCCACCCCACCGCCTCGCTACGGCGCCTGGGTGGATGAGGTCGTCTTCACCGCGATAGAGTCCGATGAAAACGCCCTCCCCCGCCTGGAAGGTGGAGATATTGACCTCTATGGCCACGGGATCAGCTCGGCGGAGGATTTCGCCCGGCTGCAGGCCAACCCCGATCTCGCCTACTCGATGTCCTTCGGCTCCTACAACGAGATCACCTTCAACCCCATCCTCACCTTCAACGACGGGCGGCTGAACCCCTTCGGCGATCCCCAGATCCGCGAGGCCATGAACTGGGCGGTGGACCGCAACTATGTCGTCCAGGAGATCTTCGGCGGCCTGGCGACCACCAAGCTCCTGCCCCTGGTCTCCGCCTTCCCGGACTACGCCCGGTACATTGACACCGTGCGGGCCCTGGAGGCCAGGTACGCCTACAACCTGGACCGGGCGCGGGAGGTCATCACTGCGCGGATGACCGAACTGGGCGCCGAGCTGGGAGCCGATGGGAAGTGGACCTACAACGGTGAGCCTATCGTCCTTGCCTTCGTTATCCGGACGGAGGACGAACGAAAGGACATCGGCGACTATGTGGCCAACCAGTTGGAGGCGCTGGGCTTCACCGTGGACCGCCAGTACAAGACCCGCACCGAAGCCAGCCCGATCTGGATCGGTTCGGACCCGGCCGAGGGGCTCTGGAACCTCTACACGGGTGGGTGGATCACCACGGCGGTGGAGCGGGATGCCGGCTCTAACTTCGCTTACTTCTACACCAACCTGGGCCGGCCGGACCCACTCTGGCAGGCATACACCCCCACCGAGGAGTTCTTCGATGTCGCCCAGCGGCTGGCAAACAACGACTTCTCCACGATGGAGGAGCGCGGCGAGCTGTTCCGCCGGGCAATGGAGCTGTGCCTCCAGGACTCGGTGCGTATCTGGCTGAACGACCAGAACGCCTTCACCCCGCGCCTGGCGAAGCTGGAAGTGGCGGCCGACCTGGCTGGCGGCGTGGAGGGTTCCCAGTTGTGGCCCTTCACCATGCGCTGGAAGGACCAGGTGGGCGGTCGGGTGCGGTGGGGGCAGCCGGACGTGCTGATCGAGCCGTGGAACCCCATCGGCGGCTCCAACTGGGTCTACGACACCGATGTCCAGCGCGGCCTGGGTGAATACGGCGTCGTCTCCGACCCGTACACCGGCCTGGCCCGGCCCAACCGCATCGAGCGGGCCGAAGTGGTGGTCAGGACCGGCCTGCCCGTGGCCAAGACCCTGGACTGGGTGGACCTCCAGTTCGCCGACCAGATCGAGGTGCCGGCCGACGCCTGGGTGGACTGGGATCCGGTGGAGCAGCGCTTCATCACCGCGGGCGAGGCGTTCCCCGACGGGTTGACCGCCAACGTCAAGGCGACGGTCTACTACCCGGCCGACCTCTTCGAGAAGGTCAAGTGGCACGATGGCAGCCCCCTGAGCGTGGCCGACTTCGTGATGGGGATGATCCTGACCTTCGACCCCGGCAAGGAGGGCAGCGCTATCTACGACGAGGCCCAGGTTCCCAACGTGGAGAACTACCTGAGCCACTTCAAGGGGGTCCGCATCGTCTCCACCGACCCGCTGGTCATCGAGACCTACGACGACCTGTTCGCTCTGGACGCGGAGAACACCGTGACCACCTGGTGGCCGTACTACTCCCAGGGTCAGGCGCCGTGGCACACTCTGGCGCTGGGCTATCTGGCCGAGTCCAACCAGGAGCTGGCCTTCACCGCCGACAAGGCTGATGCGCTGCAGGTGGAGTGGATGTCCTTCGTCGCCGGGCCAAGCCTGGAGGTGCTGAAGAAGTACCTGGATCAGGCGGCGGCGGAGCAGTTCATCCCCTACGAGCCGACGTTGGGGCAGTTCGTGACGGCGGAGGAGGCTGCAGCCCGCTACGCCAACCTGTCCCAGTGGTACGACCAGTACGGCCACTTCTGGGTCGGCACTGGCCCGTTCTACCTGGCCCAGGTGGACACCACAGCCAGGGTCCTGGTGCTCAAGCACAACGATGCCTATCCGGACCTGGCGGAGAAGTGGGCGGGCTTCGGCGTGCCCAAGATCGCCACGGTTGAGGTGGACGGCGCCGGACAGGTAGTGGCGGGCCAGGAGGCTACCTACGACGTCTACGTGACCTTTGAGGAGGAACCGTATCCGGCGGACGAGCTGACGGCCGTCAAGTACCTGATCTTCGACAGCCAGGGCAACCTGCTGACCAGCGGCGATGCCCAGATGGTCGAGGAAGGCCACTACCAGATCGTCCTGAGCGGCGATGTCACGTCCGGCTTCCCGGCGGGTGCGGCGAAGCTGGAGGTGGCGGTGACCTCCTCCATGGTCAGCACACCGTCCTATGGCGTGATGGAGTTCGTGATCGCTACCCCGTAGGCGGCTGCTCGCCACAGATCCAGGCCCGGTGGGGGCTGGGGCAGTCGGAAGCAGCCAGTAGCCCCTACCGGGCCTTTCTACAATAACGCTCTATCGTTTGAGTTCCTGAGAAGGTGAGAAAATGGCAGAAAGCGCTTGGGCTGTTTCGCGAGTAAAAGCACGGAGCTGGACCCAGACGACACTGACCCGCCTGGCCCGTTATACGGCCGTCCGCGGAGTGACCCTTTTCATTATGGTGATGGTCGGGATCTACCTGACCGTCCTGATCGCCAATATGGGAGGGTACGTGGACGAGATCCGCCGGGGTGAGCTGCGGGAGACGATCAGCATGCAGGTCATGAACGATCCAGCCCTCCGCAATATCGGGCCAGAGGCCCGACGGGCAATGATAGAGGCGAGGATCCGGCTGCAGGAACATCGGCTGGGCCTGGACCAGCCCTTCCTGATCCGGAGTTTCCGTTTTCTGCAAAATGCGCTTACTTTGCGACTTGGATTTGCTCAAATGATGACCAGCAACTCCGGGTCCCGGCAGGTGAAGCTGATCCTGCTGGAACGTCTCCCCGTCACGCTTTTGCTCTTTGCCACGGCGGACCTTTTCATCTTTTTCTTCAGTCTCTTTGTTGCCCTGATCCTTTCGCGTCAGTACGGCAGCTTCTGGGATAAGGTCTTTGTCGTGCTCTCGCCGAGTTCATCAGCTCCGGGCTGGTTCTACGGGCTTTTCCTCATCGTTATCTTCGCCGGATGGCTGCGGCTCCTCCCCTTCGGCGATCTTGTGGATGCTCCGCCGCCTCAGACCCCTATGCTTTACGCGCTCAGCGTGGGAAAGCACCTGATCCTGCCCATTATGGCGCTGTTCGTCAGTTCCATCTTCATCAGCGTCTACAGTTGGCGCACCTTCTTCCTGATTTATTCCAGCGAGGACTACGTAGAGCTGGCGAAGGCCAAGGGGCTCAGCGGACGGGCGATCGAACGGCGGTATATCCTGCGGCCCACCCTGCCCACGATTGTGACCAACTTTATGCTGACGGTGATCGGCATGTGGATGGGAGCCCCCATTTTTGAGACGGTGTTCAACTGGCCAGGGCTGGGCCGGACGCTCTATCAGGCCGTCGGCCTGTTCGACGTGCCGGTCATCGTCGGCTCCACGGTGATCTTCGCTTACCTGCTGGCCATCACAGTCTTTCTGCTGGACCTCATCTATGCCGTCCTGGACCCGCGGGTCCGTATCGGTGGCGGCGGGGTATAAGGGGCGAACAATGGGAGTTTTGAAAGACGCCTTGCGCGAAATCCGACAGTACCCCTCGGCGATATTCGGGGTTTTTATCTCTTTCCTCCTGATCGTTGTCTCCATCTATACCGTTATCACCGTGCCTTATCAGGAGGCGATCGTCCTCTGGCGCGGCGGGGAAGATATCTGGCACAACGTCCCCAGGACTGTCCCGCCGGTTTGGACCAATCTCTTCCGACGGGAGAAGTTGCCGGAGACGATCATCCTGGATTCCCGGCAGGGAGGGGGAGAGCGTACAGAGGAGCCGTTGGGTCAGGGGAAAATGATCACCCAGGTCTATACGTTTGACTATCAGGCCGATGATTTTCCCCGTGAGATCAACATTTTTTACACCGCCTCCTTTACTGCCAAAGCTCCTTTTCTCTCCGTAAAGTGGCGAACTCCCGATGGGCGGGAGATCGCCATTGCCGACGTGGTGCTCCGGCCCAGCGGCAGTTTCCGCTTTGCCCAGGATGAGGCGCTGCTCCGCCGGATCCGGCGTCTGATCGGGGATGTGCCGGTGGAGGTGGGCCTCTTCACATCGCCCCACCCGGAAGGAGCGCCGAAGCCGCTGAAAGGCACCTATCAGGTGGAAGTCCGTGTGACTACCTTCGAGCCGGATGCGGAGGTGGAGACGGAGCTGGTTATCTACGGCAAGGTGTACGGGATCGCGGGTACCGACCATCTGCGGCGGGACCTGAAGATCGCCCTCCTGTGGGGGGCGCCGGTGGCGCTGGCCTTCGGCCTGCTCGCAGCCCTGGGCACGACGGTGACGACCATGATCATCGCCGCTACGGGCACCTGGTTCAGCGGATGGGTGGATGGGCTGATCCAGCGGGTCACCGAGATCAATATGATGCTCCCCTTTCTCCCTATCCTCATCATGGTCGGTACCTTCTATTCCCGCAGCATCTGGGTCATCCTGGGGGCGACGATCCTGCTCAGCATTTTCGGAAGCGGGATCAAGACCTACCGCGCGATCTTCTTGCAGATTCGGGAATCCCCCTACATCGAAGCCGCCCGGGCCTACGGTGCCAGCGATTGGCGCATCATTCTCCACTACCTGGTGCCCCGTATCCTGCCGGTGCTGATCCCTAACCTGGTCACGATGATCCCCTCCTACGTCTTCCTGGAGGCCTCCCTGGCTGTCCTGGGGCTGGGCGACCCCATCCTCCCTACCTGGGGCAAGGTGATCCAGGATGCTGTCGCCAACGGTGCTCCGTATAAAGGGCTCTACTATTGGGTGCTGGAGCCCGCCTTCCTGTTGATGTTCACAGGCCTGGGTTTCGCCATGCTGGGGTTTTCTCTGGACCGCATATTCAATCCAAAGCTGCGGGAGATGTAGTCTAATGGCAGATCTGGTATTGCAGACAGAAGAGCTTGTCCTCTACTTCCAGACCCGTAAAGGGGTTGTGCAGGCTGTAGATAAAGTTGACTTTTCCCTCCCGCGCAACCAGGCCATTGTCATTCTGGGGGAATCGGGGTGTGGCAAGAGTTCCCTGGCGCGGGCGATCCTGCGTCTGCTGCCGCGCAATGTGGCCCGGTACACGGGGAAGGTTTATCTGGACAACAAAGAAATCATGGAGATGGACGAGGAGTCCTTCCGCCGGGAGGTCCGATGGAGCGGAATCTCCATGATCCCTCAGGCAGCGATGAATGCCCTGAACCCGGTGCTGCGGGTGGGGGACCAGGTGGCTGAACCCGCGATCCTGCATGTGGGGATGGAGAGGCAGGAGGCGCTGAACCTGGCTACACGGATGTTCGAGTATGTAGGCGTTCCGACGGCGTTCCTGCAGCGTTATCCCTTTGAGCTGAGCGGCGGTATGCGACAGCGGGTCGCTATTGCCATGGCGTTGATGACCTCGCCCCAGGTGGTCATCCTGGATGAGCCTACATCTGCCCTGGACGTCCTGACCCAGGCCAGTATTATGAACACGCTGAAGCGGATCAAGCAGGAGTTGGAGATCAGCTACATTCTCATCACCCACGACATTGCTACCTCGTCCGATCTGGTTGACCATGTAGCGGTGATGTATGCCGGTCAGATCGTGGAGGTGAGCGACGCTACCCGCTTTTTCGGGGAGCCGCTTCATCCCTATTCCCAGAAGCTGCTGGCGGCCGTCCCCCGCCTCCATGGGAGGCAGACGCTGGAGTTCATCCCCGGCCGGCCGCCCAGCCTGATCAACCCCCCCACCGGCTGCCGGTTTGCCGAACGGTGTCACCGACGCTTCGAGCGGTGTGATCAGGAACCACCGACCTTGCAGGTGGATGGCCATCTGGTCAAGTGCTGGCTTTACGAAACATAAGGCCCCCAATCCTTTCTGGTGCAAGGAGTGGCATCGTCATGTCTGAAAGTCCGATTCCCTCGGTGTCTTCACCTCAGGAGAGCCTGTTGTCGGTTCGGGATCTGCGGGTGTGGTTTGAGCTGCGTCGCTTCGGGTTAGGTGTCGCTGGCTATGTGCATGCCGTGGACGGGGTGAATTTCGACCTCGGCGGCAGCGAGGCTGTGGCGATTGTAGGGGAAAGCGGCTGTGGCAAGTCCAGCCTGATGCGCACGATCCTGGGCCTTCATCGGCCCCGGAGCGGCCGTATTTTGTTTGATGGGCGTGATCTATCCGGATTCGGGCGGCAGGAGTTGCGCTGGTATCGCACCCGTGTCGGATATGTCCAGCAGGACCCTTACGGGGCGCTGCCTCCCTTTATGAACGTCCAGAACATTCTGGAAGAGCCCCTCATCGTGGCCGGTGTGGGGGATCGCAACCAGCGCCGGGAAAGGGTCTGGCGGGCGCTGGAAGAGGTCAAGATGACCCCGGTGGAGGATTTTCTGACCAAGTTCCCCCATCAGTTGAGTGGGGGGCAGCAACAGCGCGTGGTCATCGCCCGGGCCATCTTGATGAAGCCCCGCCTTCTGGTTGCCGATGAGCCGGTCTCTATGCTGGATGCCTCCGTCCGTGTGGAAATCCTCACCCTCCTGCGCGACCTGCAGGAGAGCCACGGGCTCTCGGTGATGTATATCACGCACGATCTCTCCACCGTGCGCTATTTTTCCGAACGGGTTTTCGTGATGTACGCGGGGAAAATCATCGAGAAGGGGCCGATAGACAGCGTGGTGGAAAATCCCAAGCACCCCTATACCTGGGCCCTGCTGGCCGCTATCCCTGAGCCGGCAGCGGAGAACGCCCGCCGTTTCCGGGAGGTGCCGCCAGGGGAGCCGCCCAGCCTGATCAACCCACCTTCGGGCTGTCGCTTTCACCCCCGGTGCTCAGAGGCCATCCTGGATCTGTGCAATGTGCAGGAGCCGCCCGAATTCGAGCCGGAGCCGGAGCACCTGGTCGCCTGCTGGCTATACCGATGAGCCTCTCGCATCCGTTGCGCCTGATTTTCGTCGGATTTGTCCTGCTCCTTACAGGGGTTTTCCTCCCTTTCCTGATGGTCATCCGGGTCATTCAACCGACCTTTTTCCTGTGTTTTCTCTCCTACACCGCGTCGGTGAGCGGCCTGATCGTCGGCAGTATTGGAGCCGTGCTCTACAGCCGTGCAGGCCGGAGAGGTTGACCGCCGGGAGCTGTCGCGTGCTGGGGTAGAGATGAGAAGGTGGCTATCGGTGAAAGGTGCGCGCGTTTTGGGGATGCTCCTTTTTTCGGTGGGCGCACTCCTCGGCATCCTCCTCTTCGGCAGCGCAGCGTGGGGGGATCTGGAGGCTTCCCTGTTCGACGCCGCGATCAGGGGTGAGGCGCCCCTGCGGGGCCTGAGATGCCCCGTTTTCATCACGGCGACGGAAAGCGGTACTGTCTCCCTTCCCCTGAAGAACCCCCTCGAACGACCGACCGTTTTCATCGTCCGTGCTAGCATCACGGACGGGTTTGTCCTGCTGAAGCGCGAACAGACTTCGCAGCTTTCCCTGGGACCGGGGGAAGAGACCACTCTGGAATGGGGTGTGGCCCCCAAAGACGCGGCTTATGGAGGACACCTGATCCTGGTCCGGGTGTATCAGTTCCCCAGATACCCTCTCCCCTCCCGGGACAGTTCGTGTGGCATCTGGGTCATCCGGGCGGGCCGTCTCACCGGGACTCCGATCCTCGTCTCCGCTCTGCTCGCCAGCCTGGCAGCTATGGTGGCGGGGATAGGTCTTTGGGTGCGGGCCAGCCGCCCGCTGAGCAGGGAGAGGCGGGGCGTAGTTTACGGGATGGTCGCCCTGGCGGGCCTCGTGATGATCGGGATTGTCGCCGGCTTGCTGGGGTGGTGGGCCCTGGGGATCGGCCTGGTTGCGATCATTGTACTGATGGTTGTTGCCATCGCGGCCCACTTTGCGAACCGCACAGGGTGAGGAAATACCCTCACCCTGCCCCTGCCCGCCTGCTGCGGGCGCTCCCTCCCCTAATCCCTGTTCCAGCAGTTCCCTCTCCTTCAGACGGCCGATGAGGGTAGAGGGAGGGGTGAGGGCTGCCTCCCCTAATCCCTGTTCCAGCAGTTCCCTCTCCTTCAGACGGCCGATGAGGGTAGGGGGAGGGGTGAGGGCTGCCCCCCTTAAGCCTCTTCGCTTTCCCGCCTGGTCAGGTAGTGGATCCCCGGGTCAATCTCCACGTAACCGGCCTTCTGGAAGAGGGCGAGGGAGGCGGGGTTATCGCTTTCCACCAGCGCAGCGATGACCTGCAGGCCCTGCTTGTGCAGGGCCTCTTCCGCTGCCTGAACGAGCCGCAGACCATATCCCCGCCGGCGGAATTGGGGGTCCACCGCCAGCCGGTTGATCCATCCCTTGCGGCTGTCGTGGGTAGCGACGACGGCTCCCACCAGGCGGCCGTCTATTTCCAGGCCCAGGATCGTCTGCACGCCGCTGGCGAGCTGGCGGGCGATGGCCTCCCGGCTATCCCGCCCCTGGGGCCTGAGGGAGTGGAGCCCTGCCCGTTGCCATAGCTCCAGCAGGGCGTCATAGTCCTCGAGGGTGAGTGGGCGGATAGTCTCCCCCATTCTCCAGTCTCATCCATCCATATCCGGCACGCTGCGGCGGAGGATTTCGTATTGTTCCAGGGCCCGCCCGGCGCCGATGGCCACGCAGGCCATAGGGGCTTCTGCCACCCAGGCGGGCACCCCTGTCTCCTGGGTGATCAGGTCGTCAATGCGGCGCAGGAGGGCGGTTCCCCCCACCAGGGCGATGCCCCGTTCGATGATGTCGGAGGAGAGTTCGGGGGGGGTCCGTTCCAGCACCGACTTGATCACGTTGACCATCGCGGCAAGAGGCTCGGCGATCGCCTCGGTGATCTCGTCGGAGTTTACCTCGATCGTTCGGGGCAGCCCGGCTACCTGGTCTCGCCCCTGCACCTCCATTTTCAGCGGTTCCTCCAGTGGGAGGGCGCTGCCGATCGTGATTTTGATCTGCTCGGCGGTGGGCTGGCCGATGACGAGGTTGTATTTACGGCGGATGTAGGCCATAATCGCCTCGTCCAGCCGGATGCCGCCCACGCGGGCGGAGTTGGCGGCGACGATTCCGTTCATGGCGATGACGGCTGCCTCACTGGCCCCTCCTCCCAGGTCCACCACCATATTGCCCGACGGGGTGCTGATGGGGAGGCCGGCTCCCAGTGCGGCGGCGAGGGGCTCGGGGATCAGGTGGGCCCGACCCGCTCCGGCATCCAGCGCGGCCTCGCGGACGGCCCTCCGCTCGACGCTGGTCACGCCGTAGGGGACGCTGACCATCACGCGCGGCTTGAAGAAACGCGAAAGCCCCCCCGCCTTGCGCAGGAAGTAGTTGAGCATGCGCTCCGTGACCAGATAGTCGGCGATGACGCCGTCGCGCAGCGGGCGGATGACCTCAAACGCCCCGGGGGTGCGGCCCAGCATCGCCTGGGCCTCCTCCCCCACGGCGACGATCTTATCCTCTTCTATCGAGATCGCGACGACAGAGGGCTCCTGCAGGACCACCCCCTGGCCCCGGACGTAGACGAGCACGTTCACCGTGCCCAGGTCAATTCCGATCTCTTTACCCAGCAAAGCGGCCTCCGATCAAGTTTTTCGAACACGGGGACATGGAGATTCTGTGTATCCGTGATTATGAAAGCTCGGGCGGTTGTTCCTGGGGGCGTCGCCGCCTGCCCCGTCGGGCTGCCTGCAGCCGGGTCAGGGAGCGGCGCAGGGCCTCTGTAGCGGCGGCCCGCTCCTCCGGCGGCGCTTCTCTGGAAAGAAGCTCCTCTGCCCGACGTCGGGCCTCCTCTGCCCGCTGGATGTCAATCTCCTCCGCCCGTTCCGCCACGTCGGCCAGCACGATCACCCGTTCGGGCAGGACCTGCATATAGCCGCCGTGGATGGCGAAGACCAGCTCTTCCTCTCCCTGCCGGGCGAGCAGTTCTCCCTCTGCCAGTATGGTGATCAGTGGCGCGTGATGGGGGAGGATGCCCATCTGCCCCTCCACGCCGGGGGCCAGTATGGAATCCACCTCGCCACTGAAGAGTTCCCGCTCGGGGGTCACAACATCCAGCCGCAATCCCATCTTTCTGGCCTTTACGCGATCCGAAGCTGACGCGCTCTCTCTACCGCTTCATCAATGGAGCCTATCATGTAGAAGGCATCCTCCGGCAGGCTGTCGTGTTTCCCTTCCAGGATCTCGCGGAAGCCCCGGATCGTCTCCTCAATGGGGACATAGCGGCCGGCCCGGCCGGTGAATCGTTCGGCGACGTGCATCGGTTGGGTGAGGAACCGCTGGATCTTGCGGGCACGGGCGACTGTCAGTTTGTCCTCCTCGGAGAGCTCCTCCACGCCCAGGATGGCGATGATGTCCTGCAGGTCCTGATACCGCTGGAGCACCCGCTGGACCTCGCGGGCGGTGGTGTAATGGTCCTCGCCCACGATGCGCGGATCGAGGATGCGGGAGGTGGAGGTGAGGGGGTCCACTGCCGGGTAGAGGCCCTGGGCGGCCAGCCGCCGCTCCAGGGTGATGGTGGCGTCCAGGTGGGCGAAGGTGGTCACCGGGCCGGGGTCGGAGTAGTCGTCGGCTGGCACGTAGACGGCCTGCATCGAGGTGATGGAACCCCGGCGGGTGCTGGTGATCCGCTCCTGTAGCTCCCCCATATCGGTCCCCAGCGTGGGCTGGTAACCCACCGCGCTGGGCATACGGCCCAGGAGGGCGGAGACCTCCATTCCGGCCATCACGAAGCGGTAGATGTTGTCAATGAAGAGGAGGACGTCAATTCCCTGATCCCGGAAGTATTCGGCCATCGTCAGGGCGGTCAGCCCAACGCGGAAGCGGACCCCGGGCGGCTCGTTCATCTGTCCGAAGACCATCACCGCGCGGTCAATCACTCCCATCTCGGTGAGGCTCTGGTAAAACTCCGTCCCCTCGCGGCTCCGCTCTCCCACGCCGCCGAAGACGGAGACCCCGCCGTGGTACTTGGCGATGGTGTACATCAGCTCAGCGATGATGACCGTCTTGCCCACCCCGGCTCCGCCGAAGATGCCGGTCTTGCCGCCGCGGGTGAAGGGGGCGATCAGGTCAATGACCTTCATGCCTGTCTCGAAGAACTCGCTGTAGGCTGTCTGCTCTTCATACGGTGGGGCGGGTCGGTGGATGGGGCGGTACTCGGTGGCCTCGACGGGGCCCTTGTTGTCTATGGGCTGCCCAAGCACGTTGAAGATGCGGCCCAGGGTGGCTTCGCCGACGGGGACGCGGATCGGCTCGCCGGTGGTGTAGGCGGGCATCCCACGGCGAAGCCCGTCGGTCGTATCCATTGCCACGCAGCGGACCCAGTTGCCGGGCAACTGCTGCTCCACCTCCAGTATCAGCGCGGTCCCGTCCCTGGGGATCTCGATGGCGCTGTAAATCTCCGGCAGGTCCTCCGGTGCAAACTCCACGTCCACCACTGCGCCCTTGACCTGCACGACCTGTCCGACTGCCTGACGGGCCATAGCTACCTCCTGGGTGGTTTTTTCACTGTCAGGTCGTCCCCTGCATCGCCTGCTGCAACGCTTCTGCCCCGCCGGCGATGTCCAGAAGCTCCCGGGTGATCGTCTGTTGACGGGCCTTGTTGCGCATCAGGGTCAGGTCCTGCAGCAGCTCCTCCGCGTTGTCGGTGGCGTTGCGCATCGCCATCCGGCGGGCGGCGTGCTCGCTGGCGGCCGCTTCCAGCGCCGCCTGGTAGACCTGAAGCTCGGTGAAGCGGGGGAGGATGGCGTTCAGGATGGCCTCCGGGCCAGGTTCGTAGATGTAGTCCGCCACGCCGACCGGCCTCATATCCACCACGTACTCGCTCACCGCCTGGCGGTCGAGCTCGGATGGGCGGAGGGGGAGGAGCCGCTGGATAACCGGTTGCTGTCTCATCAGGTTGATAAAGTCGGTGTAAGCAAGGAAGATCTCGTCCGCTTCCCCTTTCAGGAACTCCTCGATAGCGGTGCGGGCGATGGGAGTGACGTCCATAAAGCCCGGGATCGCCGGCAGGCCGTGGAACTCGGCCACCAGGTCGGCGCGCATCCGCCAGAGGGTATCCCGTCCGCGGCGGCCCACAGCAAGGTAGCGGACGGGGACGGAGAGCTTCTGGGCGTAATCCAGTGCGGCGCGGATGACGTTGTGGTTATAGGCGCCGCAGAGCCCTCGATCGCTGGTGAAGAGGATGATGAGGACGGAGCGGATAGGTTCGCGATAGGTGAGGAGGGGGTGGAGGGCTCCGGCGTGGCTTCCGGCGAGGTTGACGATGACCTCCCAGGCCCGATGGGCATAGGGACGGGTGGCGGTCACGGCGGCCTGAGCTTTCTGCACTTTGGAAGCGGAGACGGCTTCCAGGGCCCGGGTGACCTGGGATAGGTTGCGCACGCTTCGGATGCGTCGTCGGATCTCCCGCAGCGTTTCCACGGCCTACCTCGCGCTCCACTGTCGGTTGAAGCTTTCCAGCGCCGCCTTCAGGGCCGCTTCCGTTTCCTCCGTCAGGGCTTTTCGGGCGGCGATGTCGGCGCCGATCTGCGGGTGCTCGATACGCATGTAGTTCAGGAGCGCCCGCTCGTACTCCCACATCCGGGCCACGGGCACCTGGTCGCAGTAGCCGTGGGTACCGGCGTAGATGGCGATGACCTGTTCCTCCAGCGGCACCGGTTCGTACTGGGGCTGTTTGAGGATCTCGGTCAGCCGTCGGCCCCGATCCAGTTGTCGCTGGGTGGCCTCGTCCAGCTCGGAGCCGAACTGGGCGAAGGCGGCCAGGTCCTGGTAGCGGGCCATATCCAGCCGGAGCCCGCCTGCCACCTGCTTCATCGCTCTGGTCTGGGCGTCGCCGCCGACGCGGGAGACGGAGATGCCGACGTTGATGGCGGGGCGGATGCCGGCGTTGAAGAGGTCGGTTTCCAGATAGATCTGGCCGTCGGTGATGGAGATGACGTTGGTGGGAATGTAGGCGGTCACGTCGCCCAGGAGCGTCTCGACGATGGGGAGGGCGGTGAGGCTGCCGCCGGTGCCCGGCTTTTTGCGGATCTCGTACCCTTCGCCCATCTCCTTCAGCCGTTCCTCGGCCTGTTCGTGGCCCAGCGGCCCCACATAGACCCGTCCGTCCACCCCCTCGGTGGCGCCTGGGGGCGCGTCCCGGGGGACGATGATGTAGTGGTTGGCCAGTCGGGCGGCCCGCTCCAGGAGGCGGGAGTGGAGGTAGAAAATGTCGCCGGGGTAGGCCTCCCGACCGGGCGGGCGGCGGAGGAGGAGGCTCACCTGCCGGTAGGCCCACGCGTGCTTGGAGAGGTCATCGTAGATGACCAGCGCGTCCCGCCCCATTTCCATAAACTCCTCGCCGATGGCGCAGCCGGCGTAGGGGGCGATGTACTGGAGGGCGGCCGGTTCCGAGGCGGTGGCGGCGACCACCACGGTGTGTTCCATCGCCCCGTATCGCTCCAGCGTCGCCACCACCTGCCGCACCTGGGCCCGCTTCTGGCCGATGGCGACGTAGATGCAGATGAGGTCCTTTCCCTTCTGGTTGATGATCGTATCAAGGGCGATGGCGGTCTTGCCCGTCTGCCGGTCGCCGATGATCAGCTCCCGCTGGCCCCGGCCGATGGGGATCATTGCATCCACCGCCTTGATGCCGGTCTGCACCGGCGTGTCCACGTTCTGCCGCTGGACCACGCCGGGGGCGATGCGCTCGATGGGGCGGTATTTGTCGGTGAGGAGGGGACCTTTGCCGTCAACAGGCTGCCCCAGGGCGTTGACCACCCGACCGAGGAGCCCGTCCCCCACAGGGACGGAGACGATGCGGCCGGTCCGTCGTACCAGGTCCCCTTCTTCAATATCTGTATAATCCCCCATGATGATGATGCCGACGTTGTCCACTTCCAGGTTGAAGGCCATTCCCAGCACGCCGGAGGGGAAAACGACCAACTCGCTCATCTGGACGCTGGAAAGGCCGGAGACGCGGGCGATGCCGTCCCCGACCTCGATGACTGTGCCGACGTCCCTGGTGGCGACAGAGGGCTCGAACTGCTCGATGCGCTCCCGCAACAGAGCGGCGATCTGCTCCATTTGCTCGTTGGGTGGGTTAGCCATAGCTCCTCCGGAAAATGCGTGAAACATGATGCGTCAAACGTCGTACGTCAAATGGGGTATAGCTGACGTCTGACGTTTGACGCTTTACACACAGCATCCGATGTTAAGGCGTCAACCCCGCCACCGTCTCCGCATCCAGCCGCTCCACCACACCGATCAACAACCGCAGCGCCCGGTCGAAGTCGTCCCGGTGGATGATGCTGGCGTGGCTGTGGATGTGGCGGGCAGGGACCCCCAGGACGACGGTGGGGACGCCAGCGCGATGGAGGTGGATCTGCCCCCCGTCGGTGGCCCCGCCGGTCATTGTGGAGAACTGGAGGGGGATATCCAGCTTCCTGGCCGTCTCGATCACCAGGTCCCGCAGTTTGAGGTTAGGGATCATCCGGGCATCCAGCAGCAGGAGGCTGGGGCCGCTCCCCAGCTTTACGGAGGTCTCCTCTGGCTTGATGCCGGGGACATCGCCGGCAATGTCCGACTCCAGGATAATAGCCACATCGGGGTCTACCAGCTCGGCGCTTGTCTTGGCGCCGCGGAGGCCGACCTCCTCCATCACCGTGGCGACGCCGTAGAGGACGTTGGGGTGGGGGGTGTGGGAGAAGTGGCGCATCGCCTCGACCATCAGCGCCACACCGACCCGGTCGTCGAAGGCTTTGCCCAGGTAGCTCTTCCCGTTGGCCAGAATGCGAAATTCGGCAGCGGGGACGACCGGATCGCCCACGCGGACGCCCGCCTCTTCCACTTCCTGTTTGGATGTGGCGCCGATGTCTATGTACATCTCCTTCTTCTCCACCACCTTCTTCTGTTCATCCGGTGGAAGGAGATGGGGGGGTTTGGCGCCGATCACCCCCGGCAGGTCTCCTTTATGGGTTTTGACAATGACCTGTTGACCGAGGAGCACCTGATCCCACCAGCCGCCCAGGGGGAGAAACTTGAGGAATCCTTCGTCAGTGATGTGGTTGACCATAAAGCCGATCTCGTCCATATGGCCGGCCAGCATGACCCGGGGCCCCCGTTCCCCGAGCCGGCAGATCAGGCTGCCGATGCGGTCCTGCTCGATGGTCCCCAGCGGCTCCAGATAGCTCCGCACCAGGGAACGGACTTCGAGCTCATGGCCTGGGACTCCGTGGGCTTCTGTGAGCTCCTTTAAAAGTTGTCCAATCTTATCCATCGGTCTCCTATCCCTTTATCTTTTGATGGTCAGGTAGCTCCCGGGCAGCAGCGAAATGATACACGATTTCGGCGGATTTGTCCAGCCTTGACCCCTGGCTCATTCGGGCTATAATGGCCGAAAGGAGGTCTCCCGTGGCAAAATGGGTATCCGTCCGGCGGGTGCAGGGCATGTTGCGGGCGCAGGCGTTCAAGTCATTCTTGGAAAGCCAGGGTGTGCCGGTCCTTCTGCGGTACGAGAGCGCCGGGCCGGCCATCGGCATCACGCTGGACGGGTTGGGGGAGGTCTTTCTCCTGGTCCCGGCGCGGATGGAGCAGCGCGCCCGTCGCCTGCTCCTGCCCCCTCGTCCGGCCCTGCTCTCCCGTCGCCGATGGTGGAGGGCTGTCAGGGCGTTGCGGCCTCTTCCAGCTCGCTCCAGGGGTAGCCTGGCCCCAGCCACTGCAGGCCGTTCACGCTGATGCCACCCACCCACATCTCCCAGTGGAGATGGGCGCCGGTGGAGAGGCCGGTGCTTCCCACCCGGCCGATGATGTCCCCTGCCCGCACCTCCTGCCCTTCCGATACCTCGATGCTGGAAAGATGCCAGTATCCGGTCAGCAGCCCCCATCCGTGGTCCAGCACGATCGCGTTGCCCCGCACCGTGAGCGGCTCGGCCAGCACCACCGCGCCGTCGGCGGGGGCGCGGACCGGCGCCCCCATCCCCGCGTCGAAGTCCACTCCGGCGTGGTAACTGTTGTACGGCCCGCCGTTATAGGAGCGACGGGTGCCGAAATAGGAACTGATCGCCGCTTCCACCGGCGGAAGGAAAGGGCCGTGCCAGCGGCGGGTGGGGGTGAACAGATACCGCACCCGGTCCAGCCGCTCCTCCTCCGACGCGATCAGGGCGGGGTCCAGAAGCCCGACGCGGCCGGGCGGGATGTCTATCCGCTCGTGGCTGTACCCGCCCTCCTGGACAACCACCCCTACACTTAACCCTGCCTGCCCCCCCTCCCCCGTGGTGGCGGTCAGCGTGAGTTCATAGAGGCCGGGGTCGGCCAGGGCATGCACCCCGACCAGCGCATAATAAGCCCTGCCCGCCTCCACGAAATAAACGGGCCGGTCGAACAGTGAGCCGGTCAGGGTGACCGGCTCCTCGGTCCGGACGGTCACCAGGAGCGTCTCTCCCTGCCGCACCGGGATCGGTGTCAGTTCGACCGCCTCGAAGGGGTAGGGCATCCAGTCCGGCCGTTCGCCGGGGATCAACAGATGCTGTCCGGGGAAGAGCGAGGCGGGGTCGGTGAAGCCGTTGGCCTCCAGCAGCTTCCAGAGGGGAAGGCCGTGGCGGAAGGCGATGGATAGGGGGGTCTCGCCCGGCTGAACAATGTGGAGGGCTCCGCTATATATCCCTGTGCCATCCGCCGGTATCCGGAGAAGCTGACCTGCCGAAAGCAGGTGGGGGTTCAGCAGCCGGTTGGCCAGCGCCACCGTCCGCCAGGCCAGCCCGTACTGGGTAGCGACGGCTTCCAGGCTCTCCCCCGCCCGGACAACGTGGGTGGTCCACACCGGGCTTACGACGGGGGCGTTGGGGATCATCAGCCGCTGCCCGACGTAAATGTGGCGGGGGTCTGCGATGGAGTTGGCGTGGGTGATGGCGTCCACCGTGGTGCCGTACCGCCTGGCGATGGAGAAGAGCGTCTCCCCCCGCTGCACGATGTGGATCAGTGGCTGCCCCGGCCCGCCGGACTGGGCCTCTGTTGGGACAGGCCAAACCAGCATCAACACCACCAGAAGGAAGAGGAGCCTGTACAGAGTGTTCATATCTGCTCCCTGCGGTCAAACGTAAAGCGTCAAACGTCAGACGTCAAACGTCAGGCGTCAAGCGTCAAACGTCAAAGCGCAGCCTTTCACCCACGGCGACCTTTTTCAGCAGCTCCGGGGGTCCTTCCAGCACGTCCCGCGCCGGGCCGCGGGGGATGTAGAGGGGGCGGAAGGGACGGGCCAGGCGGACGTCCACAACCCGGCCCCCTTCGTCCAGCCAGATAGCCGCGATGGGGAAAAAGACGAAGAACATATGAATGGTGGTCTCCAGCCGGCTGGCCCGCCCGCCCACGAGAAGGAGTGCTTCCCCCTCCGGCAGCCGCCGCCGGAACATCAGCCCCCGCAGCCGGCATAGAAAGGAAGCGCAGCGCCGCGCCCTTACCGGCAGGGGTTCTCCCCGGCTCTCGTTGACCACCGTGAACAAGGACGCCACCGGTCTTCCTTTACGACAGGGAAAAGAGGCGCTCCAGACCTTACAGCTTATATCCGATGGCGCGCAGGAACTGCTTGCGGTGGGCGATGTCTTCTTCTGACTCCACCCCTTTTGGGCTGACGCCGTCCACCACGCCCAGGATGGCCCGCCCCTGCTCTGTCTGAGCCAGGATGACCTCGGCGGGGTTGGCGGTGGCGCAGAAGATGCGGCAGACCTCGGGGACCTGCTTGACTGTGTTGAGGACGTTGACGGGGTAGAAGCCGGGGGCCAGGAAGATGATGAAGGAATGGCCCGCTCCGATGGCGAGGCTGTTCTTTTTCGCCAGCTCGATCATCGCTTCATCAGTGCCAGTGAGGCGGATCAGCGCCGGGCCGGAGGACTCGCAGAAGGCCAGGCCAAAGCGGATGCCCGGCACAGCGGTGACCAGCGCCTCATGAATGTCCTCCACTGTTTTGATGAAGTGGCTCATCCCGAGGATGAAATTGACCTCATCCGGCTTCTCTATGCGGACGACAAACAGTTCCATTGGCTACCTCCCCTCTCGTTTTACTGTCCCCGATTTTCGATATTTTAGCATGCTCTTTATTGTAGGACAAGCCTGTAGGAAAAGCTAAGGTGCAGGAGGTTCTCCGGGAATTTGCGTGGTCGGGGAGCACTATGCCCACAAAAATGGCCGGGCGTAGCGCAGGCTGTTAGCCTGTCCCTGCAGGCCTGGCGGCCTGCGCCCCGTTGTTTCCACAAGGGCCGCGCAGGATTATGGCCGGATTAATTTGTTAAAACTCATCAGCTTGTCCTACAGGCTGGATACCGATCTCCTGATGTGCTCGACCTCGGCCTGAATCTGATTTTGAACCGCTCCCCTGATCAGGGGAAGCCGCAGGAGCCACCTCCCCAGCCGTGTCTCGCCGCCGATCTCCAGGCGCAACCAGACCCGACCGGCCGATACGGGCCGGATGCGGAACGCGCCCCAGATCGGGAAGGGCGGACAGAGGAGCCGGAAGCGGAACCATAGAGGGCCTGTGGCCGTGACCTCGAAGTTCAGGGTGAAGTACCGACCGTAGAACCGTTCCCGCGTCTGGAATTGCGCGCCGACCTCGCCGAACCGGCCCCGGGTGAAGGTGAACCCGCCGTGGGTGTCGAACCGATACCGTTCCGGGTGGTCCTCCAGGGCGCGGAACCATCGTTCCACCTGGTCGGCGCTGGCCTCGATGGGCACGGCGGCTGTGAGGACCGGTAGGGAACGGAGGGCCTGCGAGGGCTGTCGGTGGGCCAGGAGTTTCCCCTCGATCAGGTCTGCCAGCCCGGCTATGTCCTCCAGGTCGAACCAGGGCGTTTCTCCATGGGGGGGCTGGTCGGAGACGAGGGCAAGCAGTTCGCAGGGGTCGCACACAGGCTCCGGTGCAGCCTCCCCTCGACTGACCTGCACTTTGGGGAAACGCTCCTGTTTGAACCCCTCCGTCAGGATCAGGTCCACCTCCCGGATCCCGGACACCACTTCCGTCAAAGAGGGCTCCTGTTCCTTCTTGCGGTAGTGCATCACCAGGTCGGGGGTTACGAGGGCCACGTGATCGGCGCCGGCCCGGGAAAACCGCCAGGTGTCCTTCCCCTCTACGTCCACACTGGCGCCGGGGTGGGGGTGATGTTTGACCACAGCTACCCGATACCCCCGCCCCTTCAGTTCCGGGATCAGCTTCTCCAGCAGGGTCGTCTTGCCACTCCCCGAGCGGCCGACGATGGAGAGGACCGGTATGCCCATTCGCCTGCCCTCCTTGCGTGGGAGGAAGGATAAATCAGAATCACCGTTTCGACAAGTGGGGCCAGCCCACACTGGCCCGGGCCTGGAGTGTGACTTTTCCGTTCCAGATTGGTGAAGGTATGTGGACAACCCGCCTCCCCATCTTGCGGAAAATCCCTGCCTGTGTTAGTATAAAAGCGACCGCGGAGTAGCCGTTGCTCCGGGGTCTGTTTATAAGCGAGGAGATGAGCTTATGGAACTGCCCCCTGGCCTTCTTCACGTCCTCGCACAGACCCGCCTCTACACCGATGGGCGGGAGTATACGATAGCGACTGTTCCCCTGGAGGACCTCTACGAGGGGTTGGCCCTTCTGACAAAGGCCGCTGAACCCTTCTCTGCCGCTGTGGTGGATAAAGATGAACTGACCCTGATCCTTCCGACAGATGTGTGGGCCGGTCTCCGGGAAACCCTCCCCCGCTTTGAGGAGAGCCCCGGCTACCGTCTGATCACCTTCGATCTGCCCCTGGAGCTGGGATTGGTCGGGTATCTGGCGGTGCTGACCGATGTGCTGGCGGAGGAGGGGGTGAGCCTCCTGGCCTTCTCCGCCTACCAGCGAGACCACCTCCTTGTAGCCGGGATGGACTTCGAACGGGCGTGGGATGCTCTCAGCATGTTCATCGCCCGCTGCCAGGAACAGGAAAGGTTCGACAACTCCACACTCCAGGAGTAAATCTTCCCACGTTGTCAAGGAGAACCGGCTTGATAGGCGAGACGCTAGGCAGGTACCAGATCATCGAACACCTCGGCCACGGCGGTATGGCGGAGGTCTACAAGGCCTACCAGCCCAACCTGGATCGGTACGTGGCGGTTAAAGTGCTCCACCCCTTTCTCGCCACCGAGGAGAACTTCCTGACCCGCTTCGAGCGGGAAGCGAAGGCCGTCGCTGCCCTGCGCCACCCCAACATCATCCAGGTCTACGACTTCGAGTACGACGCAGAGCGGCGCTGCTATTATATGGTGATGGAATTCATTGACGGCCCTTCGCTGAAGGTCCGCCTCCAGGAGCTGGAAGCGCGAGGGGAGAGAATGCCGCTGGAGGAGGCGGTCCGGATCGTTGTGGCGGTCGGGGAGGCGCTGGACTACGCCCATCGCCGCGGGATGGTCCACCGGGACGTTAAACCGGCCAACATTATGTTCACCAGCGATAATCAGGTGATCCTCACCGACTTTGGCATTGCCAAGATCGTCAACGTGACGGGGCTGACGGCCAGCGGGGCGATGGTGGGGACGCCAGCCTACATCTCCCCTGAGCAGGGGATGGGGGAAGCCGGGGACGAGCGGTCGGATATTTACTCCCTGGGGGTGGTGTTCTACCAGTTGCTGACGGGGAAGCTCCCCTTCGACGCCGACACGCCGATGGGGATCGTGCTCAAACATATCAACGAACCGCTGCCATCCCCCCGGTCCTTGCGGCCCGATCTGCCGCCCGGGCTGGAGCAGGTGTTGTTGCGGGCGCTGGCGAAAGACCCGGACCGGCGGTATCAGACGGCGGCCCATTTCGTCGCCGACCTGCGGCGGGTGCTGGCCGGGGAGGTGATCACCCCCTTCCCGTTTCAACCGGCGACTGCGGCGCCATCGGATCAGACCGTGCCGGCCTATCCTACGCCGTCGGGCCTGGAAACCATCCCTTCGTGGGGGACGCCTCCTCCTCCCCCTCGCCGTCGGAAGGCATGGTTGCGGCCTCTCCTGATCGCTTTGCTGTTCCTGTCGCTGCTGGGAGGCGGCTGGCTTCTCGCCTACACGGGCCGGCTCGATGCCCTGCTGGGCAGTCTGGTAAGCCCAACTCCTCCGGCGAGTACCCCGACACCCGACCTGGCCGTCACGCAGTTGGCGGCCACACTGGCGGCGTTCCAGGCTACAATAGGAGCGCCTACGTCCACTCCCACTCCCTCGCCCACCCCCACCCCCACGCTCACCCCCACGCCGGACCGGACGGCGACGGCGATGGCGACCTGCGTCTTCGATGCCGAACTGGTGGAGGACATCCCTCTCCGTAGCCCCATACGGCCCGGCCAGGTCTTTACCAAACGGTGGGTCGTGCGTAACAGTGGCACCTGTCCCTGGGAGGGTGGGGTCGTGCTGGCCTTCGTCTCCGGCGAGCGGATGGGGGGTGCGGAGCGGGTGTGGATCGGCCCTGTGGCTCCCGGCGAGGAACAGCCGATCGTGCTGGAGCTGGAAGCTCCAGCAGCATACGGAACCTACTCCGGCGTCTGGCAGCTCCGGGACGAGAGGGGGAACCCGCTGGGGGAGGAGCTGGAGGTCTCGATCCGCGTCGCGCCCCCTCCGGCGACAGTCCAACCCTCCGCCACGCCGATGCCGCAGCCCGCCGTTACCCCCACCCCCTCTCCCCGCCTCTGGATGTCCCAACCGGCCCTTGTGACATGCTTCCCCGGTACGACGGGATACCGGGGGGGACGGATCGGCTGGTCTGCCGGAGGAGGACCGAGCACGAAGTATCGCTATTTCTACGGCGCTGTGACCCCCCAGCAGGAGTTATCGGGGCCGTACAACGACTTCTCCGGATTCCCCCATGCAATGACCTACTTCACCACTTCGGGGGAGATCGCCTGGCCGGTGCCGGATAGCTGCTGCCCCGGCGACTACGGCTGGTGGCGGGCTCCGGAAGGATACGAGGTCGTCTGGTATAAGGTCCTCTTCGTGCAGACGAACTGCCCGTGAGGGATGGGAGGACCCCCATAGGACGGAGGACCTCTGTGGCTGTGGCGGGGGGGCTTGCGGCTGTTGAGGCTTTCCTCTTCGATCTGGACGGCACGCTGCTGGACTCCGACGATCAGGCTGTGGAGGCGCTGGCCCGCCGGATGGCACGGCTTGGCTTTCGCACCCCCTATCAGGCGGCCCGGCGGCTGGTGATGGCGCTGGAGACGCCCGGTAACCTCATCCTGACCGGGCTGGACATTGTAGGGTTGGACGCTTTCTTTGCCCGCGTTGCGGACCGCTTCCGGCGGTGGGGCGGACTCCGCACTCCGGCCAACTTCCGCCTGATTGAGGGGGCTGACCAGGCCCTGCATGCCCTTGCCTCCTGCTACCGGCTGGCGGTCGTCACCACCAGGGGACGGCGGGACGCGGAGGAGTTCCTGGCCCAGTTCAGGCTCACCCATCTCTTCGAGCAGGTCATCACCCGCGAGTCCACCTGGCGGCTCAAACCGCATCCTTCTCCGATCCTCCATGCGGCCAGGGCGCTGGGGCTTTCGCCCGATCGGTGCGCGATGGTAGGGGATACGACTATGGACGTGCTGGCTGCCCGTCGCGCCGGGGCCTGGGCTGTGGCTGTCCTCTGCGGCTTTGGAGAACGGGAGGAGCTGGAGCGGGCAGGCGCCCATCTCATCCTCCCCTCTCCGGCCGACCTCCCCGCCGCGCTGGGCCTTCCCGTTACGGCCCTTCTCACCTAGTTTCTGGCCATTGAACAGGAATACGGACCGCTCCATCGGGGGAGTCGGGCACGGGCAACCGCTCCCCCGTTTCCTGTATGTACATCCCCACCTCCAGCGTGTAGCTCCCCGGCGGAAGTCCGGCCGGCAGGTCGAGGATGTGGGGATCGGCCACCACCTCCCCTTCCATCCACAGGGGGGTGGGGTATCCTCCCCCTGCTGGTATCCCATCGTGCTGGGCAACGACTCCGCCCTCCGGCCCCAGCAGGTGCACAAAGACGGTATAGGAGCTCTCCATCTCCGCCGTTGCCCGCCAGTAGAGGGTCACCCTGAGCTGGCCGTCCGATGGATCCAGATCGTATCCCAGAAGCTCTGCCTGATCCCCCAGCGGAATACCTACCTCGTGGGCCATCGAAGGCGGTTCAAAGGTCCGATCCACCCTCTCGACGGTGATCTCTCCCAGCGTCACAGGCCCCAGCACCTCCCGGCCCTCTCCGTCAAGCAGCGTGAGGGTGAGGGGGCAGGCGCCCGGCGCTGCTTCCCGGCTCAGCCGGGGGTCGTATCGGTCGGCCACCACCTCCCCGGCGGCCCATTGGCTCGTGGGATAGGTGTTGTGGACCGGCATTCCTTCGTATAGTCGTTCTTCTCCCAGCTGGAGGTGAACGGTCAGGTCGGCCTGGACGGGGCGGGCGGCCTGCCAGAAAAGGGTGAGGTGGACCGGCTCGCCGGGCCGGATGGTGCGTGTATCCAGGCTGACGCCCAGCAGGGTGGGGCCGGCCCCGCTTTCCAGATTCAGCCGCTGGCGGATCGGCAGGTCGGACGGGGCGGGGGGGGTGGTGGCCCGTTCCAGCTCCACCGGCAGCCCGACGGCGGTGCCAGCGTATCCTCCCGTCGCGTCCAGGAGGGGGAGGGGCTGGCCGGTGGAGGCGGCATAGAAGCTCAGCTTCAGTTGATATGCTCCCGGCGGAGCACCCGGCGCCACCTTCACCGAGAGATGATCCATCACCACCTCGCCCGGCGTCCATTGCTCGGCAGGGTAGTGGAAGGGGCGGGACTCGCCCCACAGGCCGCCCCACGGGTCGGTCAACCGGACCGCCGGCAGCAGGTCGCCCGGGTCGGGCCGGTTCTCCACCCGCCAGTAGACCACCACGTCTGCCTGTTCCCCGGAGCGGGGGGTGGAGAGCAGGTCGTATCCCAGAAGCGCCACCGCATGGCCGAAATCGGCGGAGAGGGGGTGGGATGGGGTGGAGGAGGAGCCAGCAGGGAAGCGGTAAGCGATGAAGGCGGGCTGTCCGTCGGGGCCAGCGGGGGTGGGGAGACGGACGGCTTCGGCCAGCCGCTCCTCTATCCATCTGCGCCCCTGGTCGGCGGAACGGGGGAGGATCAGCAGCCCGTCCCCCCCGGCGGGGAAGACCAGCGTCTCGCCGCCCGTGAGCCACTTCAGCCGGGGATAGTCCTTTGCCAGAAAGGCGAGGGTGGGATGGCGGTAATGGATGCTGGCGATGTAAGGGGTGACTCCCTCCAGGTCGGTTCCGTTGAGGTAAGCCGCCACATCCACCAGGTCCCCATCGGCGGCTTCGTAGAGGGCGGGGCTGGTCGCCCAGCGGGTGTAGAGCGTGGAGGTAACAGGGGCCTGGAGGGCGAGGAAAAAGAGGATCAGGCCCAGGGCCCAGCGGTCGAGGCGGGCCGCCGGGACGACGGACCGCAGCAGGCTGACCGCCGCCAGGGCTGGAAAGCTGTAAATGAACGGGAGCAGCCCTATGGCGCGCAGGTTGCTGGGGGTGATCTCGCCGGTGGCCAGGGCGCTGGGGAGAAGCATGATGGGGAGGAGGGTGAGGAGGAAGAGACCGGAAGCGATGGGTAGGGGGCGGCCGGGGCGGTCGAAGAGGCGGCGGAAGGTGATCAGGAGGCCGAGAAGGAAGAGAGCGGCGGTGGCCGGGTCGAAAAGGGGGCGGCCGGGGAGGTTGAAGCGGATGTAGGGGTCCCCCTTCAGGAAGAACATCCCCAGGCAGGCCCGGAGGCCCTCCCAGGCCTCGGCCCAGGAGCGAGCGGCCACCTGCCCGATCCGGGTGGTGAGGGCGGCGGGGTGGGCGATGAAATAGGCGGCCAGCGGGATCAGGGCGGCAATGGCGGCAACTCCGAAGAGGAGGATATGGCCCAGCCGGATGCAGCGGCGCTCCCGGTCGGTAAGGAGAAGGGCGAGAAGGGGCACGGCCAGCGGGAGGGGAAAGGCGCGGGAGGCCAGGTACGTGTAGAGGGTCGCTCCGGCCAGAAGCCCCGCCAGCACAAGCCACCCCCTGCGTTCCAGCCGCAGCCCGCGCCACAGCGCACCCACCGTCAGCGCCTGGAGGAGCGGCTGGGTGATGGCCCGAAAGCCGATTCGACTGAAGATCAGGTGCCAGAGCGAGGTCGCCAGGAAGGCAGCGGTGAAGGCTCCGATCCAGGGTGCGTCTTCCCGATCGTGCAGCAGCTCGCAGGTGGCCCAGGCGGCGGCGGCGACCGTGCAGATACCGGCAACGGCGGCGGTGAGCCGCAGGGCCAGCACACCTTCCCCCAGCACCCGCATCCAGGCGGCGGCCCAGTAAAAGAAGAGGACCTCTTTGCCAGTGTAGGAGGGGATGAAGACCGGGTGTTTGATCCCGCGGGCGATCTCCGCGGCCAGGATGCCGTTGGCCGCCTCGTCGTAGTGGAGGCCCAGCGGCAACTCCGGCAGCCGGGCCAGTCGGAGTGCAGCGCCAGCGGCCAGGCAGGCCAGGAAGGCCGCGATCAGGGGCCAGCGGAACGGACGATGACGGGCCATCTTACGCTGCCCAGGTCGCCAGGTCCACCGCGTTCAGGCGGGGCAGCTCCTGGCGGAGGATCATCCGCAGGCGGGTGTGGACTGCACGGCAGCCCAGTTCCAGCAGCCGTTTCAGGACAGGCCAGTGGTAGCTGTTGACAGGCAGCAACACGCGTGCAAGCCCTCTTCGAGCGGCAAAATCGGCCAGCAATGCCAGCAACTCTCCCAGACGGTCCTCCTCCCCTGCTGCCAGTGCCCCTGCCTCTACGTTGAGGGTGTTGAGGGGCTGGCCCTCCCATTTGCTCTGCGTGCGCACGACAACGAAACCCCACGGCTCATCCGCTCCCCCCAGCAGGAGGGTCTCCCCGTAGCCGTCCTGGGCGGCGGCGCGGACCTCGGGGGCGTAGTCCAGCCCGGGCCGGACCTCGGCGCAGATACGGGGGACCGCTTCCTGGAGGAGCCGGGCCTGAGTGGAGGGGGGGAGGGAGCCGAAGAGGGCGTGGTCGGGTGGGTGAGAGGCGGGGGCGGCAGAGAGGGCCAGCACAACGGTCAGGTGGTCGGGGCGGAAGCCGCAACGGGCGTACAGGGCCACGTTGTCCGGCTCCTCTGGCATCGTCCCCAGCCCGATCGTCGTACATCCCCGCCTGTCCAGATACTCCACCGAGGCCTGCACCAGGGCGCGGCCGATCCCTTTCCGCTGGAATTGAGGATGGACCCCGATGGTGCCGAACCATCCCACGCGGCCCCACGTGCGGGAAAAGACATAGCCAACGGGACGGCCGTCCGCCTCGGCCACAAAGCAGCCCTGGGGATCCCGGCTCCAGAGGCTGAGGATATTGGCGCGGGTGCGCTGGGGCATGGGTTCGTTGTACCTACGGCGATACATCCAGTCGCCGAAGGCCGCCTGGTCCAGGAAACGGACCTCGTCAGCGTCCGTTGGAGCCATCAGGCGGAGCTTGAAATGGCTCATAGTGGTCACATAT
>JBDOIF010000034.1:0-8276 GCA_041082215.1 Anaerolineae bacterium | reverse complement strand
CGTCGTCGCCTCGCTGGAGGTCGTCCAGGCGCTGAAGGTCCTCACCGGGCAGGCAGAGCCCGACCCGCCGCTGATTTTCGTGGACGTCTGGGAAGGGCTCTGGGAGGTCTTCTCGCTCCACAAGGGGGAGCGCCGCTGCCCGGCCTGTGACGAAGGCCGGTTTGACTTCCTGACCGCGCGGGAGGCCGACCGCGTGGCCGAACTCTGCGGGGAGAACGCCTTTCAGATTACCCCGCGCGGGGATGGCCCCATCCCGCTGGAGCGCCTGGCGGAGCGCCTTCGGCGGGTCGGGGAGGTGTTCCGGAACGAGTACCTGCTCCGGTTCCGGACCGAGCCCTACGAGATCACTGTCTTCGCCGATGGCCGAACCCTGGTGAGAGGCGCAGCGAACGAGGCAGAAGCGAAAGGAGTCTATGCCAGGTATGTGGGTGCCTGAGGGAATTCGTCGTGCGGTAGAACGCTTTCGGGAAGACATCAAAGCCGCGCTGGAGAACGACCCGGCCGCCCGGTCGGCCTGGGAGGTTATCCTTTGCTATCCGGGGGTGCAAGCACTGTGGCTCCACCGGGTGGCCCATTTCCTGTGGCGGAAGCGCCGCCACCTGCTGGCCCGCCTGGTCTCCCACCTGAACCGGGCGCTGACCGGGGTGGAGATTCACCCCGGCGCCCGCATCGGTCGGCGGGTCTTCATTGACCACGGGATGGGCGTCGTCATCGGCGAGACGGCGGAGGTCGGAGACGACGTGATTCTCTATCAGGGAGTGGTGCTGGGCGGGACCAGCCGCCAGAAGACGAAGCGACACCCCACGGTCTGCAACGGGGTGGTCATCGGCGCGGGGGCCATTCTGCTGGGGCCCATCACCGTGGGGGAGCACGCGCGCATCGGCGCGGGGTCAGTGGTGGTGCGGTCGGTGCCGGCGTATGCAACGGTGGTGGGGGTGCCGGCGCACGTGGCCCGGCTGGGCAACGGCGCCCGCCCGGAGACGGCGCTGGAACACAACCGCATCACCGACCCGGTGGCGGGGGCGCTGGAAGAGGTCAGCCACCGCTACCTGGAACTGGAGGAGCGAGTCGCACGGCTGGAACGACGGTTGCTGGGCGAAGGGGTGTGTGCCGAAGAGGGGGAGCCTCTGTCCTCTCTTCTGCAGGAACCCAATGGTCAGGGAGGAGGTGTAGGATGAAAGCGGACGCCATCTTCACAGCGGCCAATCAGGGGAAACCGGTGGAGGCGCTGGAAACCTGCTTCCAGGACGCCAATGGTGACCTGGAGGAGCAGCGGTTCTGCTGTTTCCTGGCGGACCGGCTGGGGGTCTCTCTGGAGGACCCGAGGTTGCCGAAGAAGTTGCGGGAGCGGCTTTCTATCTGCCCGGTGGTGCTGCCGCGCTAATTGCAAAACATTCACCGGCCGTTATTCGGCACCCAGGGAGAGTAACCCCTCCTATCGTTTTCTGGTGAGCGGGGTAGGTATTCGCGCGCCATCTTCCAGAAACCGCTGGCCAATGGCCACCTGCTTGATAGTTCGCCCAGAGTAAGTATTATAACCTGGTGCGATGACCATTCAACCCCAATATTCGCACGTGAAGAAATGGAGAGATCCATCCTTATCGTAGAATTGATCGGACACCTGACGGCCACGGCGGCCTTCATCACCCTGATCCTATATGTGGTCTTTCGCCGCCGCCGACTCCGACGTGTTGTCCGGCGGGCCACCATCCTGTACTGGCTGACGGTCACCATCGGACTCATCTTTGCGGGAATTAACCTCGGGGCGGTGGTCTATCTGCTGGCTCGGGGCCTGCTGGGGCCACTACCCTGGCTGGACCTTATCTCCGAGTATGGAAGTATTATCGGCCAGGCGGTCATCATCCTCGCGCTGGTCAGCGCGCGCATCGTCGCAGAGCAGCATGAGGCCGACCCCCGGCGTATTCTGGCCATCGGTGCGCATCCGGATGATATTGAAATTGGGTGCAGTGCAACTCTCGCCCGGGCCCTGGATTCCGGCCACGTGGTCTGGGGGCTGATTCTGACGCGCGGTGAGAAAGGGGGCCGGGCAGAGGTACGGCTCAGGGAGGCTTGGAGTAGCGCCGAGTTCCTGGGTATGGAGCAGGTACGGGTGCTGGATTTCCCGGATACACGCCTCAACGAATACCGCGCTGAGATAAGATATGCCATTGAGCAGATGGTCCGGGAATTCAAGCCGGACATCGTTATAACCCATTCTTCCCATGATCTTCATCAGGACCACCGGGCCGTGCATGAGGCCACGTTGCAGGCCGCTCGCAACGCCCGGTCCATTCTGTGCTACGAGAGCCCTTCCATAACCCCCGAGTTCCACCCGACCCTCTTTGTGGACATCGGCGATTATATTGACGTCAAAGTGGAAAGTATCAGGGAGCACTGGGATCAGCGGGATAAGCCCTATCTGCAGGAAGAACAGATACGTGCAAAGGCCGTCTTTCGCGGCGGCCAGGCTCGCTGTCGCTACGCGGAGGGGTTTGAGGTGGTACGGGCGAACTTCCAACTGGAGTTCATATGATGCAGACCATTATGGTTACAGGAGTGGGAGGTCCGGCGGGCCGGAACGTGGCCCAACTCCTGCTGCGGCGCGGGTACACCGTCGTTGGCATAGATATGCGCCCGGTCTCCCTGGCCGGAATCCGATTCCACCTGGTCCCAGCGGCGAATGCCCCTCACTTTCTGGAAGAACTGAGCCGGCTGGCCGGGGAGGAAAACGTGGACCTGCTGATCCCGACCGTGTCGGAGGAACTGCCCGTGATTGCTGCTGGCTGGAGCCGGTTCAGCCCAATTCCTGCGATGATTAGCCACCCGGATGCTGTGTCACGGGCAAACGACAAGTACCTGACAGCTGAGTGGCTGGCCGCGCGCCACGTGGGTGTCCCGCGCTACTGCCTCCCCTCGCAGGTCCGGACACCCGAAGATGTGGAACAACTCCTGGGCTGGCCCTGCCTGAGCAAGCCGCGCGTCGGCCGTGGGGGGCGAGAGGTGCGGGTCTGGCAAAGGGCGGAGTGGCCCTCGGTCGCCGCGCTGGATGACCGCTATATCCTGCAGGAATTCATCCCCGGCACCGACTATGCTCCGAACGTCTTTATCGGGCGCGAGGGCGGAGCGGTTGTCATCGTTTTGGAAAAGACGAAACTCAAGGACGGCATTGTGGGCAATGCCCTGGAGGTTCAACGCGTGGATGTCCCCGACGTGGCCGACCTGGCTGTCCGCGCGGCCCGGGCGATGGGCCTGATCGGCCCCCTGGATATTGACATTCGTCGCCGCGCCGATGGGGAGCCGGTGGTGCTGGAAATTAATGCCCGCTTCGGTGCAAACATCGCTGTCGCGTCGGAAATCCTGGACGCCGCCCTTGCCGATTGGGGGATGGCCCAATGAACACCCTGCTGACCCTCTTCTTTGTCCTCGGCTTTACCTGCTTCGCCGTAGGATTGTTGACCCTTGCATATTATCCACTGGCCCTGGCCTACGCGTTTCGCCGTCGCCGACCACCGGTCTTCCGGCACTCCCCCCCGCTGGTGTCCGTTATTGTACCGGCATACAACGAGGAGAGGGTCATCGGGCGCTGCGTGGAATCTATCCTCGCCTCCCGCTACCCGCGACTGGAACTCATTCTGGTGGATGATGGTTCCACGGACCGCACTCTCAACATCATGCGGCGCTACAAGAAGATCCCCGGAGTGATAGTGGTCAGCAAACCCAACGGCGGGAAGGCCTCGGCGTTGAACGCCGGTCTGGTGCGGGCGAGGGGCGAGATTATCTTTTTTGTGGACGCCGACGGTATCTTCACCCCGCGCACCATCCCGGAAATGCTCCGGGGATTTGATAGCCCCCGGGTAGGGGCTGTATGCGGAAACGACGCGCCGGTGAACCTGAATCGCCTGCAGACACGCCTACTTAACATCCAGGCGCATGTGGGTTCCGGATTTGTACGCCGCGCGCTGGCGACCATTGATTGCCTGCCGATTGTATCCGGGAACATCGGCGCGTTTCGCCGCAGCGTTCTGGCCTCGATTGGCCCCTTCCGGGAGGATTGCATTGGGGAAGACCTGGAACTGACCTGGCGCGTTCACAAAGCCGGATACCGTGTGGCATTTCAGCCCCGAGCGATGGTCTACGCGGAGGTGCCATCCACCCTCCGCGCCCTGTGGAGGCAGCGCGTGCGCTGGGCACGCGGCCTCCTGCAGACGGCGCGCCTGCATCGGGACATGTTCTTCAACCCCCGCTATGGTCTCTTCGGCTTCTATCTCCCGCTCAACTTCCTCACCATGGTCATTATCCCCCTGCTGCAACTCCTATCAGCCATCCTGCTGCCCATTCTGGCCCTGATAGGCCAGAGCCCTGTGCGGCTGGACCTGCTCGGCCTCATTGCCTGGACGGGCCTGGGAATGGCGCTCTTCGCATCGGTGTTCTCCATCGCGCTGGACCGGGCATGGAGCGACCTGAAATACCTCTACGTCGTGCCGCTATGGGTGCCCTATTCCCTCTTCATAGATGTCGTGATGCTGTGGGCCATTATTCTGGAACTGACGGGTGTCCGGGCCCGATGGCACAAAGCGGAGCGAACCGGCGTGGCCAGCCGACCGGTGGGTTAATGGAGATGAAGTATCGGACTGGGTCTCTGCTCTTTCAAGGAACTCTGGTGCTCTTCCTGCTCCTGCTCTCTGCTTGCCGGATACAACCGGGTTCGCCGGGAGTTGTTCCCCTCAGCCCATCCGCCGCAGGGACAGCGATGCCTTCCCCCACGCCGACGCCAACCCCCTTGCCTACTTCTACACCGACACCGACCACGACGCCCACGCCCACACCGACACCCACTATGACACCCACACCGACTCCTATCCCCCAACCGGTGCGCGCAGTGCGGGTGGACTTCAACGACTATGCCAGCAGCCGGGCGGAGATTGCAAAACTGGAACGGAGGCTGAAAGCGGCCAATGTGAATCTGGTGGCTCTGGGCGCCGGCCGGGTGGACTGGACGTACTTCAAATGGGATGGGCACGAGGAGAATTGGTCCAGCGACGTTCGGGACACAGGCATAGATTTCCTGGCCGAGGACGCGGCGCGGTTCAGCCGATGGGCCCAGGTAGATGCTGTGGTGGACGTGTTCGCGCCGCGCTACATCGCGGCGCATCCCTCAGCCGCGGCCATCTCCTGGCTGGGCCAGCCCAGCCCCGACCTGGTCAGCACTACGGAACTGGTGGACGGCGAGTTCGGACGTCAACTGATAGCGATGCTGGAATACATCGCCGCGAATTACCCCGTGAACTCCATCTCTATTACCGAGTTGTCCTATTACACGATAGGCTATGGTGAGGACGACCTGAGAGCCTACAAAGCCTATACCGGTCGGTCCGATTGGCCCCACCACCCTAACGGCCTGATCAACATTGACGACCCGTCCATTGGCAAGTGGCGCTCCTACGAAATCAGCCGTTTTCTGGAACGCGCCGCTGCGGCAGTCCACCGGCATGGCAAAAAATTGTCGGTGGATGTGGAGGTCAGTTGGGGACATCTCCAACTGGAAGCCACCAACAAGGGACAGAATTACGGGCTGTTGCTTGAGCACGCGGACCGGCTGATCGTCTGGGACTACTTCGGGCTATCTGGCTACCGGCCTACTTACACAGCCGAGATCGCTCGCTACCTGAGCAGGTACGGCCGTGAGCGGATCATCATTTCCATCGGGCTATGGGCTCGGGGCGGGAAAGTGATTTCGCCGGATGCGCTGCAGCAGGCCATGGAGGCCGCCCTGATCAGCGATGTCCCCAATCTATGGATCACGCCGAGTTTGTACTTGAGCGAAGAACACTGGAAGGTGATGACCGACCTGTGGAACCCGCCTGGTCAGTGATACTTGTTCGTGGCACATCCGCTGGGCTGAGTTACGCTCGCACAAACACCTTTGTCCCAAATTGTGTCTGAACCTCAGGAGTTGCTGGCCTGGGCAAAGTGAGGTATCATAATTGAAACCCACACGCCTTATCCCGTCCCCAGCGCCACGGGCGACAAAGATGCGGTTGTGCTCAGCCGTCTCTGGGCTCCTCGTAGCCTCTGTTATTGGTGTCCTGCTCCTGACGGCCTGCGCCCGGCCGGCCTACCGCCAGGTCAGCCTGCAGGCCGTGGGGCCGTCTCCGACACCGTTTCTGGCCCATACCGGTCCGCCTCCCCTGCGGGTCGCCGTCGCGGCCATCCTCTCCCCTCAGAGCACGCTCCACACTTACGACCGCCTGGCGGCCTATCTCGCCGACCACCTGGGCCGGCCCGTGGAACTGGTTCAGCGAGCCACCTACGCCGAGACCAACGAACTGATCCGCACCCACCAGGTGGACCTGGCCTTCATCTGCACCGGCGCCTACGTCCGGGGCCAGCAGGAGTTCGGGATGGACCTGCTGGCTATCCCCCAGGTGGGTGGGAAGACCACCTACCAGTCCTACCTCATCGTCCCGTCTGGCAGCGCGGCCCAACACTGGGAAGACCTGCGCGGGGGGGTCTTTGCCTTCACTGACCCGCTCTCCCTCTCCGGTTATATGGCTGCGCTGGCACTCCTCCAGTCGGGCGGCGAGACACCGGAAGGATTCTTCTCCCGCACCCTTTTCACCTACAGCCACGACAACTCCGTCCGCGCGGTGGCAGAGGGGTGGGTAGACGGTGCGGCGGTGGACAGTCTGGTCTACCAGGCGCTGCTGGAGCAGGACCCTTTCTACCGGGCTCGGACGCGCGTCCTGTGGGAGTCGGAGCCCTTCGGCGCGCCGCCCGTCGTCGCGCCGCCAGGGCTGGACCCAGACCTGCGGGCCCGGCTGCGTGCCGTCCTTCTGGAGATGGACCGTAACCGTGAAGGCCGGGAAGTCCTGCCCTGCTGGGATTGGACCGGTTCGTGCCGGGTGACGACCGCCTCTACGACTCGGCCCGGAAGGTCCTGGAGGCGGTGGGAGGGCTGAAGTGACGGAGGGGCTCCGGCGAATCTGGGCACGTCTGTGGCCGCTCATCAGCGGAGTCAGCCTGCGGGTGAAAATCATGGGCATCCCTCTGCTGATGATTGCTGTCCTCGGACTGGGATTGACGGCTCAGACCCGGATAATGCTGGCCCACAGCCTGGAGCGGGAACTGGAAGAGCGGGCCCTCTCAGTCGCCCGCGACCTGGCTTTCCGCAGCACTGACCTCATTCTGACCAACAACCTCTACAGCCTCTACATCCTGACCCGTGAGACGGTCCGGAACAACGAGGATGTGCGCTACGCCTTCGTTGTGGACCCGCAGGGAACCTCCTGGCCCACTCTTTTGAGACGGGGTTCCCGCCGGACCTGCTGACGGCCAATCGCGTGGCCGCGGGGGAGCCGTACCGCCGGGAGATTTTCCAGACGGAAGAGGGATTGATCCAGGACGTGGCGGTGCCAGTGTTCGGGGGTCAGGCCGGAACGGTACGGGTGGGAATGTCCTACCGACGGCTGCAGGCGACCGTCGGCGCTGCCACCCGGCGGCTCCTGCTGACGACGCTGGGGGTCTCCCTGCTGGGAGTCGGGATCAGCAGTCTGCTGACGTGGCTCCTCACCCGGCCCGTCCGGGTGCTGGAGGAGGCGACCCGGCGGGTGGCGGAGGGCGACCTTTCTCAGCGGGTGACCCCCTGGGCCGATGACGAAATCGGCCACCTGCAGGACGCGTTCAACGCGATGGTGGAACGGCTGGAGCAGTCCCGGCGGGGGATGGAGGCCTTTAACCAGGACCTGCTTCGGCGGAACCGGGAACTCTCCACCCTGTACCGGGTCTCCCGCATCCTCGCCGGTCCGACCGAGATGGAGCGGGCCCTGGAGGATGTGCTGAAGGAGACGGCCTCCGTCCTCGGTGCGGAGGGGGGGTGGGTCTGCCTGACGGGACCGGGGAACGAATGCCGGGTTCGGGCTTCCTTCTGGGCGGGCTCGCCCCGCGCGCTCTCGCTGTATGAGTGTCCGAAGTGCGTGGCCTGCCTGGTCGCCCGCGCCAGGGGACAACCGACCGTCCATACGGCGCCCTCGGCCGACTGCCCGGCCTGTCCGCTCTGCGTGGGGAACGGCGCGACGCCGGTCCGCCACGCCATCGTCCCGCTGCGGATCAAGGAGGAGCCCGTCGGGGTGCTCAGCGTGGTGGGCCGGGGGGAGATCGGCCCGGAAGACCTGGGGTTGCTGGAGGCGGTGGGGCGGCAGGTGGGCATCGGCATAGAGAACGCCCGGCTCTGGGAAGAGGTCCGGCAGAAAGAGGCGGTCCGGCGGGACCTGCTCCAC
>JBDOIF010000160.1:0-2730 GCA_041082215.1 Anaerolineae bacterium | reverse complement strand
CGGGCGGGGGTGGGGTGAGGGCCACTCCCGCCGTGCGGGAGAGGGGAGGGGGTGCCCGCCGCAGGCGGGCGGGGGTGGGGTGAGGGCTTCTCCCGCCGCGCGGGGGAGGGGAGGGGGTGCCCGCCGGAGGCGGGCGGGGGTGGGGTGGGGGCGACTCCCGCTGCGCGGGGGAGGACAGCAAATAACCCCTTGCTGCGTACCCCATCGGCTTTATTATGGTGGGCGCGCTTGACTTGCCTCTCACCCATGCTATCATTGCCCTGTATCTAGAGGAGGCAATCAGCGATGTACCTTCGTCCTCGCAGGCGCAGACGGTCCAATCCCTGGCTGGTCCTTTTCCTCCTCCTCGTCATCGCCGCCAGCCTTTATGTCTACTCCCTTATCCAGCGCCAGGAGATCGAAAGCCCCTTCGTCCCCACGCTGACTCCCACCCGCTCCGCCTATTCCTACCGCGCCGAGGCCGAGACCCTCTACCTGGAAGGGGACCTGGCGGGCGCCATCCTCGCCTACGAGCAGGCCGTCCGCCTGGCCCCGGAGGATGTAGGCCTCTATGCCCCCCTCATCCGCCTCCTGACGATCCAGAAGCGCCTGGAAGAGGCGATCGAGCTGGGAGAAAGGGCCGTCCAGATGGCCCCCGACTCCGCCCGTGCCTGGGCTGCCCTGGGGATGGCCTACGACTGGGACGGGCAGGTCCATAAAGCGATTGACGCCTGCCGGCGGGCAATAGAACTCGACCCGGCCTACGCCGAGGCCCACGCCTACCTGGCCGAGGCCTACGCCGACGCCAGGCGGTGGAACGAAGCAGTCGTCGAGGCCCAGACCGCCCTGGAGCTGGCCCCCGACAGCGTGGACGCCCACCGGGACTACGGATACGTGCTGGAGACGATGGGCAACTGGAGCGGCGCGGTGGAGTCCTACCGCAAAGCGCTGGAGATCCATCCATACCTGGCCTATCTCTATATGGACCTCGGCCGCAACTACCAGTATCTGGCCGACACGGCCAGCGCCATCGAGGCCTTCCGCCGCGCGTCGGAGCTGGATCCGGGCAGCGCCGAGGCGCTGGATCAGTTGGGGTGGACCTATTACGCCATTCAGGATTACGAACAGGCCCAGACCTATCTGGAGCAGGCGATTGAGGCGGATCCGGAGTATGCCCCCGCCTACGGCCATCTGGCCACCACCTTCTATGTGCGGCGGAACTATGAGGACGCGATACCGAACTTCGAGAAGGCCATCCGGCTTGCGTATCGGACGTCCCGCCGTGCTGCCCGTGGCTTCTACGTGACGGTCGAGCTGGCTGACGATCCGGACCCCTACCCCTCGTCCGATGTGGTGCTGCGGGGGGAGCTGGAATGGGCCGACCGGGACGAGGTTCGCCTGGCTGCCGTGCTGGCGCCGACGGGCTACGGGGAGCGGTGGGCATCGGCTGCGGGGCGCGTGGTGCTGAACACAATGACCGGCGACTGCACGCTGACGCTGGAGGGGATGCCTGCCCTTCCCGCCGGTCAGGTCTATGTGGGCTGGTTTGACGGCCTGGATGCGCTGGACGGCCTTCCCTTCAGCACCGGCCTCCTTCGGGTCGGAGCCGACGGGCGGCTCCAGATCGAGCTGAAGGCCGAGCCGGTCCGCGGACCGCGTATCGAGCACTACTACACCCTGGGGCTCTGCTATTTCTACATGGCCCAGTGCGAGCGCGCCTACCCTCTCTTCCAGGCCGCCCTGCAGATCAATCCGGAGGAAACCAACGCGCTGGAGGGGATCCGGCTCTGCCAGGAGGCGGAGGCCACCCCGACGCCGTAGCAGGCCGCGCGTCGCGGAGCGCAGGGAGTACGGAGTACGAAACACACATGACGGCCCGACTGCCCGAACATCTGGCCCGTCTGCTCGTCGCCCTCCTCAAGCACCAGGCCCGGACCTGGCTGGGGGAGGAGTTCATGGAGGCCGCCGGGGACGCGCTGGCTGAAATCGGCGGCCAGGAACTGCAGGCCGGCCTGGACCGCTGGCTGCGCGACCCCCAGACGGCGCGCCAGTTGCTGGAAGCCGCCCGGCGCGCCGAGGAGTACGTCCAGGCCCGCTGTGCCGACCCGGCGCTCTCCGGCGCGCTGACCCTGCGCTTTGCCGACCTCCCCGCCGTCCAGGCCGCGCTGGCAGACCTCCCCGCCGCGCTGGACGAATCCGGCGTGGCTCAGGCCCTGCGGGAGGCGCTGGCCCGCGACCTGGGCCGGACCCTCACCCCCGCCCAGATAGAGGCCGCCGCCCGCCTCTACACCGACGCGCTGCTGCGGGCCGTCTCCTCCCTGAAGGACTTCGCCCTGCCCGTTATCGCCCAGAACGTCCTGAGTTTGCGGGAGGAGCACCGGGAGCAGACCGCCATGCTGCGGGAGATACTGGCGCGGCTGGGGTGGGGGGAGACCCTGAAGCCAGAGGAGGCCCGCGCGCTGGGCCAGGCCCTGATCCAGGGCCAGTTCACCGCCCAGGGCGACGTTTCCGGCTCGGTTATCATTATCGGTTACGGGAACCAGGTTGTGCTGGGGCCTGCCCAGGTGGCCCGCCTGCGCCCCCAGGTGACCCTCCCCGGCGACCTGCCGCCCGGCTCGTCCCTCCCCTTCCCCCGCAACGCGCTCTTCACCGGCCGGGAGGAGGAACTGCGGCGGCTGGGGGAGGTGGTATGCCCTCACCCCTCCCCCGCCGCCTTCGGCGGCACCCCCTCCCCTCTCCCACAGGGTGGGA
>JBDOIF010000127.1:0-21459 GCA_041082215.1 Anaerolineae bacterium | reverse complement strand
CCCCAATGCCCGGAAGTGCATTAAGACCCGCCATCGTGGGCATAATCGCACGTCCCCCAACTCCACCAGGTCTGAATCGCCCCAATGCCCGGAAGGGCATTAAGACGTCCCCCCTGACCGCACGCCAGCGCCCGGCGGCAAACGTCTGAATCGCCCCAATGCCCGGAAGGGCATTAAGACTACAATTCCTGTGGAACTGTTTGCCCTGATAGCCACAGGTAGGTCTGAATCGCCCCAATGCCCGGAAGGGCATTAAGACCCTGATAGTCGGCGCAGGGAGTAAAGCATGCAGGAAGGGTCTGAATCGCCCCAATGCCCGGAAGGGCATTAAGACACGGCGGTCCAATTCGGCAATACGGGCTGGTGTTTTCACGTCTGAATCGCCCCAATGCCCGGAAGGGCATTAAGACTATCCCAAACAGCCCGATAACACCCCGCCGATGTCCCGGGTCTGAATCGCCCCAATGCCCGGAAGGGCATTAAGACCAGCTCATCGCCCTGCCCGGCCAGTGCGCTCGCGTTCAACGTCAGTCTGAATCGCCCCAATGCCCGGAAGGGCATTAAGACCGCCCACAGATCGCCCGCGGAGTGGCTTGAGGCCAGTCTGAATCGCCCCAATGCCCGGAAGGGCATTAAGACAGGCCAGGGCGTAAAGGTGTGCCTCCAGGACCGACTGTGATGGCCTGGGGAGCACGGGGCTGTCTGCGGGCTGGAGAAAGCCAGTGCGACTCTCTGGCGATGTACGTCAGCTCAGGCTGGCGATGGCGGAAGAGCCCTGTGACAAAACGGTGTCGTCGTTCAGTGAGTTAAGCGCGTACTGCACGTAAACCGGCATTCCGACGAACAGGATGTCAATCTTCTGTCCGTATCCCAAAAAAACTCCCGCAGGCCTTGCTGCCTGCGGGAGTTCTCTGCTCTCCGTTCGCGCCCGCTCTATGCGGATACGACTGCCATGCCCCCGACTCTCCCCGCCTCAGCGTCCCAGAAGGGGGAAGACCAGCGCCATCAGTACGCCAGCGGCAATGACCGACGCGACCTGCCCGGCGGTGTTGGCCCCCAGCGCATGCATCAGGATGAAGTTCTGGTTGTCTTCCTCCAGCGCGACCTGCTGAGCCAGCCGCCCGCTCATCGGAAAGGCGCTGATGGCCGCAGCCCCAACCAGCGGGTTGACCCGCCGCCCCGAAAGCAGGCAGACCAGCTTCCCGAACAGGAGGCCGCCAACGGTGTCGAGGACAAAGGCCACCAGGCCCAGGAGCAATACCTTCAGCGTGCCCAGGTTCAGGAACGCCGCCCCCTGCATGGTCGAGCCGATGGTCAATCCCAGAAAGAGGGTGGCGGTGTTGGTGATCGCCTCCTGCGCCGTGCGACTCAGCCCCTCTACGACGCCAGACTCCTTCATCAGATTGCCCAGCATCAGTGTGGCGATGAGCGGAGCGGCCTGGGGCAGAAAGATGCCCGCCAGCGCCGTCACCACAAGGGGAAAGAGCAGGACGGCTGTCCGGGAGACCGGGCGGGGGGTGTATTCCATGCGGATAGCCCGCTCCTGACGGGTGGTGAAGAGCCGCATCAACGGCGGCTGGATGATGGGGACCAGGCTCATATAGGAGTAGGCGGTCACCGCGACCGCCGCGGCCAGTCCGGGCGTCTCGAAGAGATGCTCCAGCTTCGCCCCTACGTAGATGACCGTCGGCCCGTCAATGGCGCCGATAACCCCGATGGCGGTCGCCTCGGCCAGGTTGAAGCCCAGCAACACCGCCACAACCAGCGTGGCAAAGATCCCCAGATGGCCCAGCGCCCCCATCAGAACAAAGATGGGCTGGCTGAGGAGGGGGCGCATGTCCATCATCGCCCCCACGCCCAGAAAGATCAGAAGAGGGAACAGCTCCGTCTCGATCCCGGCCCGCTTCAGCACCCCGAACAGCCCCTCCGGCCCCATCATGTAGGCCGAGACCGGCAGGTTGCCCAGGATGCAGCCAAACCCGATGGGGAGAAGAAGGGTCGGCTCGTACTTCCTGGCGATGGCCAGGTACATTAACAGACCACCGACGGCTACCATCACTCCCTGCTGCCAGGTAAGAGTCAGCAGCCCCCCCAGAAGCCCGTTCAGCTCCATCCTGCCCACGGCGGCCTCCTCAGCCCGCGAACTCCAGCAGGGGGTCGCCGTAGGCCACCTGGCGGCCCTCGGTCACGTGAATGGCCCCGATGACGCCCTCCCGTTGAGCGCGGATGACGTTGTCCATCTTCATCGCCTCGATGACGAGAAGCTCGTCGTCCGGCCGGACCCGCTGGCCGGGCCGTACTGCGATGGCCTTGACCACGCCGGGCAGGGGCGCGGTGACCAGGCTGGCCGAGGGCACGGGAGATGAGATGACGGACGGGGAGGACGTATGGGGGGTCGTCTCCACCCCAACCTCTTCCGTCCCGGCAAGCAGGTTCTCCACCTCCACTGTGAAGATCTCCCCGTTCACCTCCACGCGCACCCGCTGCAGCCGGGGGTTGTCCAGCACGGCGACGTCGAATGTCTGGCCCTCAAAGCGAATCCGGTACCGCTTCATCGAATTCTCCCTGTATGTCGGTTGGAAGTGAGCTGGCGGTGGTGGTGAAAAGTCCACCAGGGGCTGGTGATCTCCTTTTCCGGTGCGGGGATGAGGCCCGTCTCCTGTTCGGCGCGGGCCAGCGCCACCCCGATCGCCGCCGCCCGGCGGAGCATCGCCTCCTGCCTTCTTGCCTCCTGCTCCCCTTTCTCTTCGCCCGGCCGGTCCCTGACCAGCGCCGTCATCAGGGTCATCAGGCCATAAAGGAAGGCCAGGGCCAGGAAGAGGAGCAACAGACCGGCCCCGGCCACGATCCACGAGAGGAGCAGAGGGTTATCCATCCTTAATCTCCTGCCGTCGGCTACACCGGCATATTCCCGTGCTTTTTGGGGAGCGTCGTGGCCTGCTTATCCCGGAGGAAATCCAGCGCAGCCACCAGTTTCGCCCGCGTCTCGCTGGGCAGGATCACGTCGTCCACGTGCCCGCTGGCCGCCGCCACGTAAGGGTTGCCAAACTGCTCGCGGTACTCGGCGATAAGCCGCGCCCTCAGCCCCTCGGGGTCCTCTGCCTCTGCCAGTTGCTTCCGATAGAGGATGTTGACCGCCCCTTCGGCGCCCAGCACAGCGATCTCCGCCGTCGGCCAGGCATAGACCAGGTCGGTGCGGATGTGCTTGCTGCTCATCACAATGTAGGCGCCGCCGTATGCCTTCCGCACGACGATGCAGACCTTGGGCACGGTCGCTTCCGAATAGGCGTAGACGATCTTGGCTCCATGGCGGATGATGCCGCCGTGTTCCTGCACCGTGCCGGGCATAAAGCCAGGGCAGTCCACAAAGGTGACCAGGGGAATGCTGAAGGCGTCGCAGAAGCGGACGAAGCGGGCGATCTTATCCGAAGCGTTGATGTCCAGCACGCCGGCCAGGCAGGCGGGCTGGTTGGCGACCACCCCCACCACCTCTCCGTTGAGCCGGGCGAAGCCCACCACCGCGTTGGGCGCAAAGCGGGCATGGACCTCGAAGAAGCTACCCAGGTCGAAGATGCGGGTGATCGCCTCGCGGATGTCGTAGGAAAGATGCCCCTCAGGAGGCACCAGCGTATCCAGCGCCGGGTCGGCCCGGGCCGGATCGTCGGTGGGCTCCAGGCGCGGCGGAGGCTCGGCGTTGTTGGAGGGAAGGTAGCTGAGCAGCGTCCGCGTGATGGCGAACGCCTCGTCCTCACTGGCGGCGACGAAATGGGCCACCCCGCTGACTGTGGCATGGGTCTGTGCCCCTCCCAGCGTCTCGAAGTCCACCTCTTCCCCGGTCACCGTCCTGATCACCTCCGGCCCGGTAATGAACATATGGCTGATCCCCTCGGCCATGATGATGAAGTCAGTCAGTCCGGGGGAGTAGACCGAACCGCCGGCGCACGGGCCGAGCATGACGCTGATCTGGGGGATGACGCCGCTGGCCTGGGTGTTCCGCCAGAAAAGTTCGCTGTAGCCAGAAAGGCTCCATACCCCCTCCTGGATGCGGGCCCCCACCGAGTCGTTCAGGGCGATGAAGGGGGTGCCGGAACCGATAGCCAGGTCGAGCACCCTGCACACCTTCTGGGCGTGGACCTCGGAGAAGGAGCCGCCGATGACGGTGAAGTCCTGAGCGGCGACGGCGACCCTCCGGCCGTCAATGCGGCCCAACCCTGCCACCACGCTGTCGCCGGGAAATCGCTTTTCGTCCAGCCCGAAGGCGGTGTGACGATGGGTGACGTAAGGGTCCACTTCCTCAAAACTGCCGGGGTCGAGCAGCCGGCCGATCCGCTCGCGGGCGGTCAGTTTCCCCCTGGCGTGTTGTTGCTGGATGGCGTCAGGGCCGCCCCCGGCGCGGACCGCCTCCCGCCGACGCAGTAGCTCCTGGTTCAGCTCTCGCTGGTCCATTGGCCTCCTTCTACGGAGTGAAGTCCCATATTATGATAGCCCAAAACGGTGCCGCGGGCAACCGGCCTGGTCTGGGGGCATTTCAATTTGCAGTTACCACATCTTCCAAAAAACTGAAATGCACCCTGAGGACTGCCCCCCTATTGACAAACTCAGAGCTGATGGTACACTGTCAAATATATCCAGTGGAAAGGAGGAGATATGACCCCCCCCAAAACCCGTACCATTCTCACAGCGGCGATTGCTCTGCTGCTCCTGACCACGCTGACCTGTACGTTGCAGACAACCGTCATCGTCACGCCGACGCCGGAGGCGACAGCCGCCGGCATCTCGGAGGCCATCCAGTCCCCCACTGCCCCCGCCCCGCCGACGGAGACGCCGCCCCCCGAGCCGACGACGGCGGCGGGTTGCACCCTGGGCGCCCGCTGGGTGGCCGACGTGACCGTCCCCGACGACACCCCCTTTGCCCCCGGCACCCCCTTTGCCAAGACCTGGCGGGTGCGCAACTCCGGCACCTGCGACTGGCAGCCAGGGACGAAGCTGGTCTTCATCTCCGGCGACCCGATGGGCGGCCCTCCGGCTATGGACGTGCCGCCACTGGTCGCTGGCGCCCAGACCGATGTGAGCGTGAGCCTCACCGCGCCGGCCGCGCCAGGGACGTACCGGGGCAACTACCAGTTCCAGGCCCCCGACGGCACCCGCTTTGGCGCCCTCATCTGGGTCCAGATTGTGGTGCCCGCCCCGGCCACGACAGCCCCTCCGACCGAAGCGCCGACGCAGGCGCCGACAACGGCCCCATCCCCCACGCCTGTCCTTGCCTTCACTCCCATTATTGTGCCTACGATTATCCTGCCTCCGTTGCCGCAGAACTGGAGCCATCCCATCTCCGTTGCGGATAACCGCGCGATCTATTACCTGCGCCTCACCGGGCCAGGCGAGATTCGGGTGCGGGCCGAATGGACGGGCAGCCAGAGCAATCTGGCCCTCATCATCAACGGTCCCGGGCAAACCGGCTACTATGCGCGACACGATGGCCCCAGCCCGCTGGAGGTCTCCTACACTGTGACCGCTGCGGATTTCGCTGCCGGGGATACCTGGTGGGTCTCGGTAGCCAGTTTCGGGGCCGGGGAAGCCAATGTGACCGTCCGCATCACGTATCCCAGCGGTTCCAGTGTCTCGCCTTTCACGGAGCAGACCATGGTGAAGCCCGGCTATGGGAGAGCGGTCAACCTTCTGGTCCTGCGGGGCGCAGGGAACATCCAGGCTCAGGCGAACTGGAGCGGCACTCCGGCCAATATGGCGCTCATCATCAACGGCCCTGGCCAGGTGGGCTACTACGCCCGAAAAGATGGACCCAGCCCCCTTTCCGTCTCCTACAATGTAACAGCCTCTGATTTTGCCGCTGGGGATACCTGGCGCGTCTCCCTGACCGCCCTCAGCGCGCCGGGCGCCGAGGGGGCGATCAACCTGACGTATCCATAACCTGAAGGTGGCAGTCACCTCAAAGGTGACTGCCACCTGCTCTTGATCTTGCGAGTTGTCAAATGAAACGAAACCATCTGATCCTTCTATCTGCTGCCCTGCTGCTGGCAGGTCTGGCCTGTGGACCGGTGACGACGGTTGTCGCCACCCTGACGCCGGAGCCGCCCCCCAGCGGGCCGGCCGGAGAAACGCCGACCTCGCCGCCGCCCGTCGTCCCCACCCTGTCCCCAACGCCCGGCGGGCTGGCCGGAGAAACGCCGACCGCATCGCCCATCGCCCCTACGCCCGGCCCGTCGGCCGAGCCGACCGTTCCCGGCGGCTGGCTGCTCTACACCAACCCGCTGTTCGGCTACCGGTTCTACTATCCCCCGGAGGCGACCCTCACCGAGGCCGGCGTGGACGGCTTCCCCACCGATGAGTTGCCCCCCGGCAAGACGCCTGAGCAGTACATGGCCGAACTGCAGGCGATGTACGACAACGCGCTGTGCGTCGGCGTCAATTACGAAGCGGGCTATGTCGTCGTCTCCGCCCCGGCCAACCAGGGGTTCCGCTATTCGCTCTGCGGGCGCACCGGCGTCGGCGCTGGCTCAATGGTGGAGAAGCAGGACACCTTCGTGATCGCAGGAGGCGTGTACACCGCCACGGGGTACGAATTCATGGGGGTGGAAGTGCCCTGCGACCAGTTGCCCTGTCACAATGAGACCCTGGTGCTCCAACTGCCCGACGGCACCCGGATAGAGTACGGGGCAGCCCCTGTCGAGGGTGTGAGCTACGCTGACTACCTGTCAACGACGCGGCCTGTATTGCTGCAAATCGTGGCTACATTTGTTCCGGGTCCCTGATGCTTTCAGGGTAGCTCATCTGAGCGCTTCTTACAAACTGCAGAGCACCAGCGCCCGACAAAGCCGCCATTCCTCTGCGTATCACATTAAGGAGGCAGTGGCTATGTTGGGGAATAAGCGTTTCCTTATCCCTGCCGTTGCAGGGGGCCTGTTTCTTCTGGCTGCGCTGGCCTGCGAGCCAACGGCGAGGCTCATCGTCACGCCGACGCCGGAGACGACCGCTACCGTGGAGGTGGCCGGCGTCACGCCGATCTCTCCGACCCCGCCGGAGGTAACTCCGTCCACCGAAGAGGCCACCCCCCTCGAGCCGACGACGGCGGCGGGTTGCACCCTGGGCGCCCGCTGGGTGGCCGACGTGACCGTCCCCGACGACACCCCCTTTGCCCCCGGCACCCCCTTTGTCAAGACCTGGCGGGTGCGCAACTCCGGCACATGCGACTGGCCGGTGGGAACGCGGCTGGTCTTCGTGTCGGGCGCGGCGATGGGCGGCCCGGGGGCGGTGGACGTGCCCGCACTGGTCTCCGGCGCCCAGACCGATGTGAGCGTGAGCCTCACCGCGCCGGCCGCGCCGGGGACGTATCGGGCCAACTACCAGTTCCAGGCCCCCGACGGCACCCGCTTTGGCTCCATCATCTGGGTCCAGATCGTGGTCCCGGGCACGCCCACTCCCACCCCCACCATCACCGTCTACCCGCTCTGCACACCGCCCGCCTGCCTGCCCGGTCAGGTGCTCTATTGCCCCGGAGTCTGTCCGGGCGGCTGTGGCGTGGTCTGTGTGACGCCCACCCCCCCGCCGCCCTCGGGGCTGGCGATTCTCTCCTTCACTGCGGAGGTGGTGCAGGACCTGCCATCGGGGGGCAAGCGGATCCGGTTCTACTGGCGGACGACGGGCGCGACTCACGCGGGCATCTGGAGCGGGACCCAGGTGCGCTTCCCCATTTACTGGGAGGCGACGCCGCCCGGTGAGGGCACCCGGACCGTGGACGTCGCGGGCACTTACTACCGCGACCCCACGATGACGCTGGTGGCCCGGGACGCAATCGGCAATGAGGTCCAGGCCACAGTAGTGGTGCCGTGGAGTTGTCGCTATGCCTACTTCTTCCCCACCAGCGAACGGACCTGCCCGGCATACGAGGCCAGCGCTACCTGGGCCGCTGAGGAACCCTTCCAGAACGGGCGGATGATCTGGCTTGAGGAGGTACACGCCGGGACCTCTGTCTACTCGAAGGTCATCCTGGTGCTCTACAACGACGGCCGCTATGAGAAGTACCCCGATACCTGGACGGAGGCGGAGCCGGAAAGCGACCCGTCCATCGTACCTCCGGCGGGGCTGTATCAACCGATCCGGGGCTTTGGCAAGCTCTGGCGCACCAACGCCAGTGTGCGCGACCGGCTGGGCTGGGCCACCGCCCCTGAGCAGGGGTTCAACACGCTCTGGCAGATGCAGTCCTACGAGTCTATCGGCATCCCCTTCTACGTGCGCCGGCTGGACGGCCGGGTGATCCGGGCAGTCGGCTGGGACGTAGCGTCTACGTGGCAGGAGGTAGCACCATAAGTGCGTAACTCCTGTCAGTAAGGCGATGGCCCCCGGGGCGAGGGGTCCGGGTGGCGCGGCGATGGATGGGCTGGCCGGGGAGGGGTGGGCTGGGGAGCGGTCTGGGCGACCCGATACCAGATCAGTCGGGCCATAGCCGCGCCGCTGCGCTCGAAGTATTCCATCCGTATCTGGTGGACCCCCGCCTCGAGCCGGACGGTGGCGGAGCGGGTGGAACGCATCGGCTGCCAGGCGTCAATGAGCAGGCGGCCGTCCACCCACAGGCGCACCCCGTCATCGGTGGTCGTGACGAAACGATAGGTTCCGGCGTCGAAAGAGAGGGCCTGGGTCCAGCGCGCGCTGAAGCCGTCGGCGGGGAGTCCGGGCGCGGGCGCGGCCAGGCCCCAGTCGTGGTCCAGTGCCGTATCCACTCTGACCAGCGCCGGGGTCCCTTCCAGGTTGGGGTTGGCAAAGAACTCCGCCTCCCATGGGTCGAGGGTGGGGTCTGCAGCGCGGGGCATGACCCCCTCGGAGGTGCTGGGTTCCCACCAGAAATGGATGCGGGCGTTCCCGTTCTGCTCGAAGTACTCCACCATCAGCGTGTGCGGCCCTTCTAGATAGACTCCGTCCAGATAGTGGAGTTCGCCCTGCATCGGGTGCCATTTGTTGATCACCAGCGCGCCGTCGAGCCAGAAGCGCATCCCGTCGTCGGATTCGACCTTGAAGATGTAATACCCTGGCTCGAAGGTGACGGTACGGGTCCAGCGAATGGAGAAGTTGTCATCGGGCATCCAGTCCACCGGCGGTCGGGTACCCCAGTCGAAGTTGATCTCCGGGTCGTCCCGGATCAGAGCCGGCCCACCGACCATGTTGGGGTTGTCATAGTAAAGCCCCTGCCATCCAGCAGCGGCGCCCCGTCGCTCCCACCAGACGTGGGCGGCGGCTTCACCTCCCTCTTCGAAGTACTCCACGGTGACCGTGTGCTGGCCTTCGCTCAGGGCGATCTCGCCGGTACGGGTGTTGGGGAGTTTCTGTTTCTGCCACGCATTGACGACCAGGTTCCCGTCCACATAAATGCGCACGCCGTCGTCACAACTGGCCAGGAAGCGGTAAGTGCCGGCAGTGAAGCCCAGGGTCCGGGTCCAGCGGACGGAGAAGTTGTCGGTCGGGAGGGCGGGATCGGGGCTGCCGGTCCCCCAGTCGAAGTCAATCGCCCCATCGTCGCGGGTCAGCGAGGGGCTGCCCTGGAGGTCCCGATTGGCGTAGTATTCTCCCCGCCATGTCGCGCCGCCGGCGACCTTCTCCCAGCCGACCTGAACAGCCGCCGCCCCTGTATGTTCGTAGTACTCGACGATGACGGTATGGGTCCCTTCGGGGATGTACCGATCTACCCAGGCCCAGGTGGCCTGACGCTCGTGCCATTCGTCTACGACCAGGTCGCTTCCGACTCGAATGCGGATGCCGTCGTCGGAGCGGTAGAGGAAACGGTAGGTCCCGCCGGCGAACCATTCCTCGCGGGTCCAGCGGACGGAGAAGTTGTCGGCGGGGAGGCCGGGGCCGGGGCTATCCAGGCCCCAATCGAAGCCGATGACGGAGTCCATCCGCGAAAGGGCGGGCGAGCCTTCCAGGTTGGGGTTGGGGAAGTAGTCGGCCCACCAGGGGCCTGGAGCGGCGAAGGCAGCAGGCGCGGCCGGCAGCAGTATGGCCAGGAGGATGACCACCATCCCGATGAACCGGACCAGAGCTTTCATTTTTCCCCTCCAGACCTGTTCGGAGTATGGGCTGAGTGGAAGACTGCAGTGTCGGGCAGTGAGAATTATAACTGAGGAGTCGGCGGGGGGCAAGGGGGCTCTCTCCGATGGGTGTATTTCGGTCTGGGGGCGAGATGAACGTTTATGTCCGAGCCCACGTCCGAACTCCGGGAGCAGGCTTGTCATCTTATGTAAAATATGCTAAGCTGGGTCAGCCGCGCAAGCTCAACATAAGGAGGGTGCCGATGGATCGTTCACGCAACCGCTCACCGATCGGGCAGATACTGTTGTTTCTCTTTCTCAGTCTTCTGTTCTCCGCGCTCCCCTTTGTCTCCTCATTGCTTCTGGATAAATCCAATCTGTGGCTGGCAGTTTTCACCGCCTGGTATGCTGCTTTGCCTCCGATGCTTCTTCTCCTGCTGGCCTGGTGGCTGTACCGGCGCGAGTCGAGCTGGTTGTCGTTTGCCGGCCGCCTGTGGGTCAGCGCAGGGATATGGTTCGGCCTGCAGACGCTGTTCCAGGCCCTGTCGGGAGTCCACGTGCTGGTGCAATTGCTGGCCTTCCCGGCCATCGCCGCAGGGGGGAAGGGCTTTGCCGCGGCAGCGCTGGTCTTTCTGGTCGGCGGCGCACTGTTATGGGTTGTCGGCCATCGGTTGAACGTGGGTCGGATGGCCAGTCTCCCGCGGTGGGTTCCGGCACTGACCACTGCTGGCCTGCTGGTGATCCCCCTGGTCGTTCTGCCCCTTCTGGCGTTTCTGACCTCCCGCCCCTTGCCCGCCCTCCCTCAAGCAGGCCCCCCGCTGCCCACCGAAGAGGAGGTCTTCGGCTACATCGCCGATCTCTACAATATGGGCGCCCGTCGCACCGGCTCCGAGGCCGACCAGGCGGCGATCCGCTACCTGGAGGGGAAGCTCAAGGAGTTCGGCTTCGCCGATGTGCGCTCCGAACCGTTCCGATTCGACTACTGGGTACCGGAGGAGTGGGGCCTGACGGTCGAGCCGGATGGCGACGCGCCGTGGGAGGTGGAGTCGTTCTACGTCCCCTACTCCGGCCCTACCGGCGGTGAGGGAGTCACCGCCGAGATTGCCGACGTGGGGGAGGGCACCGAAGCCGACTTCGCTGCTGCGGACGTTTCCGGGAAGATCGTCCTGGCCGACCTGTTGCCGGTGGACATCGGCTGGGATCAGATGAAGCTCTTCTCGTTCATAGCCTACGATCCGGAGAAGACCGCCTCCGGATGGTCCCATCCCTACCCGATCGGGTGGATGTTTCGCTACCACGAGGTTTACGAACGGGCACGGGCGCACGGCGCGGTGGGGATCATCGGCATCCTGCACGACTACCCGGACATGGGGGATTTCACCTACTACGCTCCCTACGATGGGGTGCTGCGTCCCATCCCCAGCCTGTATGTGATGGAAGACGACGGTGTGCGGATCCGGGAGAGGGTGGCCGCCGGTCCGGTGGAGGCGCGGATCGTGCTGCAGGCGCAGGTCTTTCCCCAGGGTGGGGAGACGGCGACCGTTTATGGGGTGCTTCCGGGGCGGAGCGAAACGGTCCTGATGGTCCACTCCCACCACGACGCCCCCTGGGCCAGCGGTGTGGAGGACTCCAGCGGAGTGGGAATGGTACTGGCGCTGGCCCGCTATTTTGCCCAGGTGCCGCAGGACCAGCGGCCACGCACGATGGTTTTTGCCTTTACCGGTTCCCATATGGTCGGTGCGCCCAGCAACCAGGCGTTTATGGAGGCCCACCGCGAGGACCTGATGGCGCGGATGCTTTTCGACATCTGCATCGAGCACATCGCCGACGACTACCTCCCGCCCCTTCCGCCCACGGGCAGGGTGGAGCCGCGGGGGGTTTTTGTCGCCGAGAACCCGGTTGTCGTCTCGCTGTATGCTGGCGCAGTGGCCAACTACCGGATGGTGCGGACCCTGCTCTTTCCCACCGGCACACCTCTGGGCGTCCCGACCGATGCCGGCCCGTTTGCCCGGGCGGGCTATCGGGTCATCAGCCTCATCAGCGGCCCGGTCTGGCTGTTTGACGACGATGACACTCTGGAGAGGGTGGCGCGGGACCAGTTGGAGCCGCTGGCGACAATGTACGTGGATTTCATCGGCCGTCTTAACCGGATGCCCGTCCCGCTGCTGGTCTTCAACCTGAACGTGTGGGCGGCGCTGGTGGTCGGCGGGGTGCTCACCCCGCTGGCAGTCCTCAGCACGGCGCGTCGCCAGCAGGGGTGAAGTCCGGTACGGGTTGTAAAGGCTCCGCACAGTATTTTAAGGAGAGAAATGGAAACTTCAGGCGCTCCCGTCGAAAAGGCGACTTCAGGTCTGGCAACCCGACCGGGCTGTTTTGGGTAGGATCGGCTCGGCTCTGGCTCCGTTTGTGGAGTTCTATCGTCATCTCTGCAAGGCGCTGGAGTCCATGCCGTATGAGTATGAATCGCCGAGCAGGCTTCTTGGGTTACCTTTGCTTTCCATCAACCTGGGATTTGACAACCCGAACGGAAGGATGCGCCATGCCCGCGGTATAGTTGCGATCGGCAACCGGGCCACGGGAATCCTCGCTTTCGGGATCCTTGTGGCGTGTGGGGTGTTTACCGTTGCTCTGGTAGCCACAGGCCTGGTAGCGGTGAGCATAGCCGGTTTGGCTTTGCTCTCTGTGAGCGTAGTGGGGGTGGGGGGGATATCTGTCTCGGTTTTTGCCGTGGGATACCTGACTGTTGGGGTTCTCGCGCTGGGCTACAAATGTGTGGGGATTGCGGCGATCGGGCGGGTTGTTGTGGGGATCATCGGGATAGGCCAGAAGGCCCTCACCTTGTTTTCGCCTTAGCGCCCGGTCAACTCGTTACAACTGGAGGGCAGATCAGGTGACCCGCGCAGGACTCGAACCTGCAGCCAAGGGATTAAGAGTCCCCTGCTCTACCTGTTGAGCTAGCGGGCCAGCTACCGGTATTATACCGGGAAGGGGCTGTTTGTCAAGAGCCAGGGCCAGTGAGGTGTATTTCAGTCTGGGGGCGAGATGTCCCTGGCCCGGGCCGGACCTGGGGAAACACGAATGGCGCGAATGGGGCAGGGATCCCTTGTGTTCGGGGTATTCGGGCCATTCGTGGGATTCGCGATCCACCGGCGGGCGAGAGGACCCCTCGCCCCGAAATTGAAATACGCCCGGCCAGTGGAGACATCCACCCCTAAAAGTTAGAATTCGGTTAGAAAAGGGACATCCTGGCCCAACGGGCGGTACTGTGGTACTCTTGCACGTGCCCCATTCAACTGGTATAATGTACTTGTAAAAAATTGGTTCAGGCCCGGTGACCAGGGGATGCCATAGACCCGGGCACGTGTTTTGCTGAGGAGGGAAGTGATGAGGCTGTTCCCTGGTTCGCAAGAAGGCCCGAGGGTGTCTCTGCGCCGCTGGCAGTGGGGGCAGGCGATGGTCGAGTTCGCCCTGGTCCTGTCTGCCCTCCTCGTGATCATTTTCCTCATCATCGAAGCGGCTATGGTCATCCAGGGGTACCTGGCCGTGGAGCACGCTGCCCGGGAAGCCGTCCGCTGGGCTATCACCTACCAGCCGATCCAGGGCCAGAGGATGAGCGGAGGGACCTGCACAAACCTTAATGCGAACCCTCCCTTCATCTACTACCCCTATGACCCCCTGGGGCCGGGGGATAACTGCGATCCGACGGAAGGCACAGACGAGTACAACGCCCGACGGGTGGCGATCATCAAAGAGATCGCCCTGCAACGAGCGGCTGGACTGCGTATCAACAGGAATGCGCTCGGGCTGACAGAGGCCGATTTTCAGGCCCATTTCAACGAGCCTGGCTTCTTCGGCGTGCGGGTGTGGGGGTTCCCCGCCTTCGACGAGCAGGAACAGATGGACCACCCCGGCCTGCCCGGCCTGCCCGTGCGGGTCCAGGTCGTCCACAACGTGATCATCCTAGACCCACTCTTCCGCGCCATCGCCCCATATATCCGCGTCGAGGCCCACGCGGAGATGATCAACGAAGGGGTTCAGGTCGGCTACGGCAACGTCCCTCCCCCCACCTTCAATCCTCCTCCCACTTTCATCATCTCCCCTGGCGGAACGGTGCCCACGGAGAGCCAGGAGCCGGGCTCCCCGAGCCCCTCTCCCACCCCTGTGAACTACCAGGTGCGGATCGCCTTCGACCACGCCACCAATCAGTTGCCGCTCCAGCGAGGGCATAACGTCACTGTGACGGTCACTAACCAGAATGGCCAGCCGGTGCCCAATGTGCTGGTGAGCTTCTCTACCGACTTCGGGGCCTATGATTACTCCGGCGTCTCTCCCCAGTACATAAAAGCCGCCACCGATCAGAACGGCCGGGCCATTCCTGCAATCTATGCCAACCGACCGGGCACTGCCCACCTGACAGCGTGGATAGACCTGGACAGGGATGATTATCGGGACTCGGGAGAGCCGTATGATACGGCAGATAAGGAATGGCTGGCCTCCGGCCCCTATATCGTCGCCTCCGATCACACGGTCCTCCCGCTGGATACGATCGCGGTAAGCCTCTACGACCATCCCCCGGCGCGGAATCCGTATATGCTCCTCTGGTGCCGCACCTCCGGCTCTGGCGGGATCGCCTCGGCTGTCCTGCGCTCAGGAATCTATGTGAATACCGACACCTGGGATGCGACCGATCTGGAAGTGGAGATCCCCCAGGGAAGCGATGGCTACTATCGGCTGGAAAGCCATACCGACATGGGAAGCTGCGGGAACGGGACTACCCTCGTCGCTTATTCGGCGGATATCCTCGTCGAAACCGTACCGCCCGACCTGCACGTTTTGAATATCTCCTATCCGGAAGAGTTCGGGGATCGGCTCCCTTCCAACACCGAGATCACGTTCACCATCGAGGTGGCCAACCTCTCGCCAACGGCGCTGCAGGGAGAGTACTTCGATGTGGACCTCTATGTGGACCCGCAAAATCCACCGCCGGTTGCCGGACAGATGGGGGATGAAAAGCAGTGGCTGATGGACATCCCCTCTTATGGGACCGGGATTATCACTACTTACCTGACGCTCGATCCCGGCACACATGCGCTCTGGGGCCAGGTGGATACGACGGGGTATATCGAGGAGGCCGACGAGGGCAACAATATCAGCGGCCCCTTCCTTGTGGAGGTGGAATGCACCGCCCGCAGCACTCCGTACGGCGATGACTTCAACGACGGCGTGGTGGCCAGCAAATGGACGGCCGCCCAGATCGGCACGCCCAACGTCTATGGCAGCGTGTCGGAGAGCAACGGCCGCCTCCGGATCAACGCGCGGGGGCAGCGGCTCTGGGGCAACGGCAGCGATGAGAACTTCTACTTCGTCTATCAATCCATTTCTGGAGATTTCGACGCCCGACTGCGAATCTATGAGGCCCCCGATGTCAATCAGTGGTCGAAAATGGGGCTGATGGTGCGCAACAGCACCGCTGCCAATAGCCGCCACGTGATGATCGTATATACCAACTACCACAGCCGCCTCCAGTTCGCGTATCGGGCGACCGATGGGGGGGATACTTACCGGCTGCCGGGGACCGAAAACGATATCCCCGCCCCCCTGCCAGTCTGGGTGCGTATCGTCCGCTCCGGTAGCAACTTCGGCTACTTCTATTCCACCGCCCAGAACCCCGGACTGAACGACTGGATCTTCCAGGGCAGCATGTCGGTGGCGATGGGCGATGCGGTCCTGGTAGGGATCGCCCACGCCACCTACGACTCTACCCGCAGCGACATCAGCGAGGCGGACGAGTTCGTGATCTGCCAGCCCCAGGGGGGGACCCCGGCTCCGTCGGGCTGTTACCCCGGACTGATTGACTGTACCCAACTGCTCCAGAGCGGGAGCTTCGAGGGCAACCCCCAGGCCGTCTTCACCTACTGGCGAGCCGGAGGGCCCGGGGCCTACCAGCGGCAGGGCTACCTGCAATACGAGGGGGCGTTCTCGATGAGGCTCCACGCCTCCCTGGGGGACTACCCCTGCCAGCAAAACTCTTACGCCCCCTACCTCTACCAGACCGTTCAGATCCCCACCGATGTGATCAGCACCACCCACCTCATCGCCGAGGGCTTCCGCGCGGTGGGAGGAAGCCTGGCTCCGTGTAGCTACCCGAACAGCCCGGACGCCGACGACATCCTCTACGTCCAGGTCCGTGACAGCAGTGGACAGCCCCTTGTGACCGGCGTCCCTATCGTGAACGGGGGAGCGCCGATGGAGCAGTGGCAGTATTTCAACGTGGACTTCACCGGCAACCTGGATATGTCGTCCCTTGCGGGGCAGAACGTCCAGCTCTACTTCTACGCCACCCACGACCAGGATTTCTACGGCACTTTCTTCTATCTGGATGCGCTCGAATGTAATGTGTGCAAGTTCTGCCCGATCCCCGATGATGAGCCGGGAACGGCCTCCATTGGCGGCCTGGTGCGGACGCTTATGGGTGGGGTGCCGCAGCCACTGGTAGGGGTGGAAGTGTGGGCCTACACCCGGGGTGGCGAGGTGCTGTATACCCGCTCTATTCAGGACGGGACCTACCACTTCTATAACGTGCCGCCAGGGACATATTACATCTACGCACAGGCCTGGGTGGGAGGCGAGCTCCGCACCGACACCTCGACCGTGACGGTTGTGGCGGACGAGCGGAACTACAAGGTTGACCTCCTGCTTCTAGGGTTTTAAGGATTTGGGGTATGGAAGAGGCGGGGGTTAGACGGATAACCAGACCATTCCAGGGGAAGAGGGGGCGGTTGCTGATGGCGGCGGTCTTCGCCGGTGCCCTCTCCGCTCTGACGGCCCTGCTGGCGCTGGCCGCGCCCCATCGTTCCTTCCTGCATGTAGCGACCAATCTCTCTACATGGCCAGGCCGCACTTTCCCCTCGTCAAGCCGAGCTTCCGCTTTCGCCGATGTGGCGATCAGCCCGGATGGGGACCGGGTGGCGGTGGTCTGGCCGGAAGCGTACCAGGACGGCGGGAGCGCGCGGGGCTCCGTCTTCCTCCGGTGGGCATCGGAGAGCACGGGAAACGGCTGGAGCTCTGGGGTGCAGGTCTTCGCTGGCTCCGCCGAGCAGTGCGCGGTCCGTGCGGCCGTGGCAATGACCGGTACCACCGCCTACGTGGCCTATGTCACGTGGTCGCCGTGCGATAACCCGTCTTACCAGACCATCTATTACCAGACCTATCAGCTCGGCCAGGCGCTGGGGACTCCCCAGGAGGTCACCCGTGCTGTGGGTTTGGGGACCGATCCGGGGCTTACCGATGTGGACATCGCCCTCGATGGAGAGGGGAACCCCCACTTCGTCTACGCTTACTTCGATCGAACGGCCGGGGGCGATGTCGGCTCTCTCTATTACACCTGGTTCAAGGATGGACAGAAAAAACCCCAGGAGAGGGTCTCCGATCCCGACCAGAACGCCAGGCGGCCAGCGATCGCCTGGTCCGGCGATGCCATCCACGTGACATGGATGGCCGAGGTGGCCGTGCAGGGAGGCAAGTCCTATCGAATCTATTACCGCCGCCGCACTCTGGGAGAAGGGGGGACGTGGGGGGAGCTGCGGAAATTCTTCGACCAGGGAACCACTTACCCCCCCTTCGATCCGGACGTTGCCGCGTGTGGGGATCAGGTCTATGTCGTCTGGGATATAGGCTACGAGTGCCAGGAGGTCTCCTCCCAGATCCAGTGCCTTCAGTTCACCCTGGCCTACATCCGCTCCGGCGACTACGGTTCCAGCTGGCCAATAGATGTCGGCGGTGCGATATGGTGTGAGGTGGGGGGAACAGAGCGGGGGCAGGTGTATGTATACACCTCTACGAACAGCCAGAGTATATGGGAATACGGCCAGTTCCTCCGCCCCTCGGTCGCGCTGGACGGGCAGGGGAAGCCGACGGTGGCCTGGCATGTGAACTATGGGAGCCAGAGCAACCCGAACTATGACATCCTTTACAGGGAGGCGGAGAGTGTGCCGGCCGACACATCTCAGTGCATTAGCTGGTCGGAGCCTATCTCCCTCACCCAGAACCGCAACGGCCAGTCCGCCAGCCCTGTGGTGGTCCGTTCGTCGGTGAGTGACACCTACCCGTATCTGGCCTATGTCTGGTCCAGCACGGACTCCCCCCAGGCCGCAGGGGCGGACTGGGAGACCTATTACGACGGCAATGCGTATGGGGACTACCCGCGCGTTTTTCTGCCGGTGGTGTTCAGGAATTATGTGGGAGGAAGTGGCGGCGGGGGTGGGGAAGGCTAGCTGGATGGACAGGCGCACGGGCCGCTGGGTGGTCATTGTGGCCCTGGCTCTGGCTGTGGCGCTGATGCTGGTGGCGTTGATCCTCCGCAGCTCAGGAGCGGGGTGGGAGACGGGGCAGGTCGAGGCCCGTCCGGGCGAATTGCCCGGAGGGGTGAGCGCCCGGCAGGCCTTCTCGGCTGCCCAGGCGGCCGCTCAGGGCTGGCAGGAGGATGCCCGGCCTGCCATTGTGTCGGCCCACTGGCGACGGGAGCGCGGCCGGTGGCCCACGGCGGTGGCCTGGACCTTCCAGTTCTACTCGCCCGCCACTCAGAAGATGGCGGTGGTGCTCGTGGAGGGGGGGCAGGCCCGCCTTTTCCGGGAAGACCGGGTGCCCTACCCGCTCCTTACCTTCGACGAGGGCAGATGGCGGGTGGATAGCCCGGCTGCTCTGGAAAGCTGGTGGGGGGCGGGCGGCTCCGCCTTCGCTGCCCGCGGCCGGGAGATGGACCTGCTGGCCCAGTTGCGGGCGTCGGATGGGAACCGGCCGGTCTGGACCATCACCGGCATCATCGGGGATCAGGTGTGGAGTGTGCAGTTGGACGGCATGACAGGCGAACAGGTGCAGGAGTAGCTGCGCAAGGAGGTAGGATGGGGCGGAAAGAGAAGGGCCAGAGTATGTTGGAGTTGGCTTTGATCCTCCCGATCCTGTTGCTGCTGGTCATCGCCACCGTGGAGGTCGGTTTTGCGATGCGAAATTATCTGGTGGTGATGGCCGCCAACCGGGAAGGAATCCGCTTCGCCGCACGCGGCCGCTACTCTGACGCCGATATCGCCGGGCGCGTTCTCGTGGCCGGCGGAGTGATTGAGACAGAGGATGGGACAGTTCCCTTCCTGCGGGCTACCGGCAACGATCCCAATGTGGGAATTATCATCACCCATATCCCGATGCGCCACGACGGGACGGTCCTCGGGGCCACTTTCTATGTCACAGGGACCGTCTCTTATACGGACACGCGCCGTATTGCTCCTACCGACAGTCGGGTGAACCTGCAGGCGGTGGTGGATCGAAACGCATCGGTGACGGTCAACATCAACGATCTGCGAGAGGCGAACGAGTACGAGCGACTGGATAACGAGATCATCATCCTGGAGGTGTTCTACGCCCATACCCCCCTCTGGCGGTACGACTTTATCCCTATAGGGCCACGCTGGGTGATGTATACGCAGTCCACGATGCGGGTGGTCTCCGATGCCCGGCAACGGGAGTAAGGGCAGACGCCGAGAGCGGAATGGGTGCAGGAGGTGGAATATGAGAAAGGTGGAACAGCCCCCCGGCGTAGAGGGACGCTCTGGTGCCGGCCCGGTCTCCGGTCGGCAGCGAGGGCAGGCGCTGATCATCGTCGTTCTGGCCATCTTCGGCCTCCTGGCGGCGATCGGTCTGGGGGTTGACCTGGGCCTTTACTACATCGAGCGGGTGCGGATCACCCGGGCGGTGGACGCGGCGGCGCTGGCTGCGGCAGCCGAGCTGCCTCTGGAGGAAGCCGCTCAATTGCGGGCGCTGGAGTTCCTGCTGGAGAACGGGTACGATGCCTACACCGACACCACTCGCCTGGTCATCAATGATAACTACGTATCGGGGCCGACCGAGGCCGACGCCCTGACCATCATTGAGGTGAATACGGCCCGGTTCCGTGATACCAGTCTGCCGCCGAACCAGCAGGTTAACTCTGCCTACCGGATCCGCATCGAGGTCACCCGAAGGGTGCCGGTGATCTTCCTCCAGTTCATCGGCTTCAGAAGCCTGCCCGCCTATGCCTCGGCCACGGCTGAGAACATCAACAACCTGGATATCGCCATCGTCTTCGACCGCTCCGGCTCGATGGAGTTCGATACCCTCTGCTACGGATGCTGGGAGCCAGCGACGGGCGTCCCTTATCCAGGGGGTGTTCTCTACCCGCTTCGCTGGGATGGGCCGGCCGACGGTCCGCCCGCCCACTGCGGCGCCACTCAACGATACCAGTACGGTGGGTATGATTACTACTTCATCGAGGCGGAGGAGTATTCCGCCATGAGCCCCTCCTACGCCCGCTATGCGTACTCCCCCTATAAGACCTACTGGGTCCTGCAGCGGGAGCCGGGCGACGGGGCCACGGCCAGGGATACCCGGGGGGCCTACATCATGCACATGCCCTACCCGGATTTTGAGGTGCCCAACTCCACCGGTTATGGCGTCACCTGTATGTACAGTGACATCGCCAGCGGCGGCTGGTGCAATTCAAACGTGCCGGGCGGCCCCTTTGAAGCCCCCCGCGTTGATTACGATTTCACCCCCCTCGCCGACGGTTACTACTATATCTGGGTGCGCGGGCAGGCCCCCTCAACATGGTCACGGTCCGATGGGTTGGACACCCGCATCTACTGGGGGATCAACGGTGCGCTGCAGGGGTATGCCTCCGGCTTCACCCGGGGGACAGGGTACGACGGGGCCAGTTCCGGTAGCTGGAGCTGGCGGCGGCTGAACAGCAGCGGCATCCCTATGAATCACAATCAGGTCTATACCCTGAACCTCTGGGCAGGGGGGGCGGAGTTTGCGGTGGACCGGATCGTGATCACCAACAACTCCTCCAGTTCTACTCCCTCCCCCCTCACGCAGAACAGCGGCCGGGGGGTGTATAGCTGGGCCAACGGGCGGACCCGCTGGGCATGCGATCCCTGCGACGCCCGCTTCGCCGGCCATCCGGGGCAGACCGGCTACCGGAGTTATGAACCCAACTGCAATTACGGTCCCAATCCGGACCGCCGCTACGACGATGTCTACGATGACGAACAGCCGATCCGGACCGCGATCGAGGCGGCCAAGCGGTTCGTGGGGATGCTGGACCCCCGCTACGACCAGATCGGCTATGTCCGCTACAGTGACAGTGCCCAGATCGCCAGCGAGCTTCAGTGCCTCCGTCGCTGCTCACAGAATCCGGGGTCCTGCCCGGCTGGGGAGTGCACATCCCAGGTGATCACCAACACCGTCATCGCCGCGCTGGACGCCACCTACGCTGGCGGTGCTACCAACATTGCTGATGGTATGCTGCGGGGGATCCAGGTGCTCAGCACCCAGTCCGGCCATTATGGCCGCCCTGGTGCCGCCCACGTGATGATCGTGATGACCGATGGGC
>JBDOIF010000102.1:0-41554 GCA_041082215.1 Anaerolineae bacterium | reverse complement strand
CGGCTGGTCGCCCCTACTGCGGGCGACCGGCTGGTCGCCCCTACTGCGGGCGACCGGCTGGTCGCCCCTACCGCGGGCAACCGGCTGGTCGCCCCTACCGCGGGCAACCGGCTGGTCGCCCCTACTGCGGGCAACCGGCTGGTCGCCCCTACTGCGGGCGACCGGCTGGTCGCCCCTACCGCGGGCGACCGGCTGGTCGCCCCTACTGCGGGCGACTGGCTGGTCGCCCCTACTGCGGGCGCATGCCCCGGCGGAGGAGCAGCCAGAGTCCCAGGCCGATCAGGACCAGAGGCCACCACCTGCCGACGAAGTTCAGAACCTCCAGCGCCGCTCCCCCCATCCACAGCGCCCCGCCGAAAAGGACCATGATGCCGCCAGGGATCAGCGGCCACCAGTGAACCCGGTCCGTGAAGACCGCCGAGAGGAGGGTGATGAGGCCCCAACCCAGGCCAAAGGACAGGAAGAAGACGCCCCCCTTCCCCATCTCTTCCAGACCGGGGATGCCCTTCTCGATGAGGAACACGCCCAGACCGATCCCGCTCAGGATGCCTCCGGGGATCAGCAGCCCCACGTTCCGCGCAGCGCTTCCCCAGACGAGGAAGACCAGGCCCAATGTGGGCAGGAACAGGAACCCCAGCCAGTCGGACCGGACGAACTGGGCTGCCAGGATCATCAGGCCCACGATGATCAGGCCGACCCCGGCGATCAGACGATTGCGTGTAACTTCTCTCTCCATCTTATTCCTCCTTCATAAATAATTTTGTCCACCACGGAGATTTGGCTCTTACCTCTCGAACCGGAACCGCCACACGCCCACGCCGAAGAAGAGGGCGGCGAAGGCCAGCAGGACCCCTACCTTGGGCAGCACTTCCACCAGCCCATAGCCGCGCACGAACAGGTCCTGGTAGGCATCCAGCGCCCAGGCGTGGGGAGTCATCAGCCCCGCCTGCTGCAGCCATTCCGGCATCACGAAGCGGGGCACAAAACAGCCACCCAGGGCCGACAGGGAGAGCAGCAGCAGGACCGTGAGGCCACCGGCCTGCGACTCGGTGCGGGCCAGGGCTGCCACCAGCACTCCCAGGCCGGTGGCCGTCGCGGCCGCTGCCAGGCTGACCATCACCAGCCCGGCCGGCGAACGACCCAGGTCCATCCCAAACAGCAGGCTGGACGCCCCCAGCATCACCGCCAGTTGGATCAGGTTGATGATGTAGTAGGGCAGCAGCTTGCCGACCAGCATCGTCGCCCGGCCCATCGGGGCCGCCAGCAGCCGCCGAAAGGTGCCCTCCCGCTTCTCCTGCAGGACCGACCCGGCCAGCAGGCTCACGATCCAGAAGATGCCGTAGATCGTGTAGCCGGGGACGTTCTGCTGGAAGGTATCCGGAAACTGCTCGACCCGCATCTGGCCTGGCACGGCCCGCGTTACCGTGACCACCGGCTCTTCCTCCCCCAGCAGGCCGCCAGACATCGCCGCCTGAGCCTGGGACTTGAACGCCTCCCGCTGGTCTGCAGGGACCTGGGGTGCCAGCCGCTCGAAGAGGAGGTCCAGCCCTCTGGGTGTCATCGCCGCATAGACGCTCCGCTCCAGCAGCCCGCGCAGCGTCCCCAGGACCGGCTCGACGACCGAATCCGGCGTGGCCGGGTCGGCGATGAACAGGACCTCTGTCGTTTGCCGCTCCCCCGCCACAGGGTCCTGCTCCAGGGCGGCAGAGAAGTCGGCCGGGAAGACCAGGGCCATGCTTCGCTCCCCCTGGACGATGAGCGATTCCGCCATCTGACGGGTCAGCGGCTGGCCTTCCCAGCTCATCTCCACCTGCAGGGCTTCCATATCATCCAACTGCTCCAGCACGGCCGCCGCCCGGCTCCCCCGATCTTCGTTCACCGCCAGGATATGGATCTGATCTTCGCCGGGAGTGTACATACCGGAAAGGGCGTAGCTCATTACAACGATGAACATAAAGGGCTGGAGGAAGATTACAATCACTCCCCCGCGATCCCTGAAGAAGACTTTAAGGTCCTTCCAGACAAGGGCCAGGATTTGCCTCAGCATTCTCTACCTCCTAATCGCGCAACCGCTTTCCGGTGAGGTGGAGGAAAGCAGTCTCCAAGTTGGGCTCCAGGATCTCCAGCGAACCGATTGTGCTGTCCGTCTCCGCTACGGCGGTGATCAGGCCGGCGAGGGCCTCCTGGATATGGTGGGTCTCGATATGGAGGTAGCCGTCCTGCCGACGGACCGCCTTGACCGCCGGGAGGTGACCCATCCGTGCGATCACCGCATCGGCTGCCGGATCGGGCAGCCGCACGCGGATGAGGCCTGCCCCCAGGCTGCGGACCAGCGCCGAGGGGGTATCCAGCGCGATGATCTGGCCGTGGTCCATAATGGCGACGCGATGGCACAGCCGCTGGGCCTCCTCCATATAATGGGTCGTGTAAAGGATGGTCATCCCGGCGCGGTTGAGCGCCTGGACGCTTTCGAAGATGGCGTTGCGGCTCTGGGGATCCACCCCCACCGTCGGCTCGTCCAGGAACAGGACCTCCGGCTCGTGGAGCAGCCCGGCGGCGATGTTGAGGCGGCGCTTCATCCCGCCGGAAAAGGTATCCACCCGGTCCTTCGCCCGGTCGGTCAACTGGACAATCTCCAGCGCCCCCTCCACCCGCTCCCGGAGACGCCTCCCCCGCAGGCCATAGATCCGTCCGAAGAAAAGGAGGTTGTCCCGGGCCGACAGCGTGGGATAGAGGGCCAGCTCTTGAGGGACCAGCCCGATCCGGCCCTTGACAGCACGGGGATGGCGGCTCAACTCCAGTCCGCCGATAAGGACCCGGCCCTCATCCGGCTCCAGCAGGCCGGAGAGCATGGAGATGAGGGTGGTCTTACCCGCCCCATTAGGGCCGAGAAGCCCGAATATCTCCCCCCGGGCGATCTGAAAGGAGACGCCCCGCACGGCCTCGATCTCTCCGTAGGACTTCCGCAGGGCCTGAACGATCAGAATAGGATCGGACATCAGAACCTCCCTGGTTGGTCTATGCAACTACAGGATACACCGGGGAGGGTCATATCCGGTAGTGCCGGAGGTCACAAGATGGGTCATATGCCGAGATAAAAAAGCAGGACAACTCCTGTGGAGTTGTCCTGCGGGGTGCACAGCACGCTGCGCTTCTACTTCCACACCCGCTGCCAGAGGAGGGCCGCCGCGGCTGCGATCAGCACCATCAACACAGCGCCGAGGCACAGGCCGCCGCCCGGCTCCTGTGGAACCGGCTCATCCGCGGGCGGGGCCGTCGGAGAGGGTGGCAAAGTCTCCGTTGGAGCCGACCCCGTAGAGGGTTCGACCCCTCCCCCCACCACCTCACAGGCCATCCCTTCGGCCACAAAGAGGACCCGCTCGCCCAGCGCCAGGTATTCCCCCCATTCCGGATGGTTCGTCAGCAGGTCGAAGTAGGCCTCGCTGCCAAAGCCCACCTGTACGGGGACCATCCGTTCGGGATCGTAGGTGGTGTCGGTCCACACCCCATCCCGCAGTACGAAGGTCTTGCTCCCCACGTAGCGCACCGCCTGGGCGGCCTCTTCCGGCAACATCCCCACGCCAAAGCCGTCCGCCCCGCGCAGGGCAGCCTGGGCCTCCGCCTCCTCCACCGCCGGTGCGCCGAAGAGCGGCGCCGTCGGCAGCGCCCTCAGGGCTTCCACAGCCTCCTCCCGCCCTGCCTCCGTCCACAGGTCCTCCTGGATCAGGAAGGAGGTGTAAGGGGTGATGATACCGTAGCGGGTGCTCAGCTCGACCACCGCGTCCACCCATTCCTTCTGCTCTCCGTGGAGCCGGATCTGGGTGAGCAGGTAGCCGATCTTCCGCGCGGCCCAGAGGCGGGGGATGAAGTCGTCGCCGCCCCCGGAGCGGAAGCTCCCCTCGTAGTGGAACGTCCGCTGCTCCCCCTCCACTTCTCCGGTGAGGGTGATGCGGGCCGCGCCTCCCTCCCGGTAACGGCCTGCCAGGACCAGCTGGGTGCCGGCGAAGAGGTCGGGCAGGGGGTCGGGGTAGGTGTCGTACACGGTGACGCCGTCGAAGTCGAGCGCGATGTCGGTGAGAACGGGGGTGCTGATCCTGGCGTAGAAGGCGGACACCTCTTCATCCACCTGCTCGTAGGGCCGGACATAACCGGTCGTCCCCCGGTGGTTTGCCGCAAGCCCATCGAGCAGCGCCGTGTTGACGTCGTCTCCCACCCCGAAGGCAAAGAGGCGGACGTTGGCGCCGGCCGCCGCACGGACGTTGGCCAGGATCTGCTCGATCTCCGTCACCCCCTCGGTGGGCTGACCATCGGTGAGGAAGATAAGCACCGTCGGCCGCTCCGGGTCGGCCTGGGCCAGCGCCTCCAGCAGCGCCCGGTTGATATCGGTGCCGCCCACCGCTGCCAGCCGCTCCACCCACCGGGTCGCCTCTTCCGCCCCGGAGGCCGGGCGGAGGTTACGGGCATAGGTCTGAAGGCCAGTGGAAAAGGCGATCACATTGAACCGGTCCTCAGGGTTCAGGTGTTCCAGGATATAGGCCAGCGCGTCCTTGGCCTGCTGGAGCTTTTCCCCCTCCATCGAGCCGGAGATGTCCAGCACCAGCAGGATATCCCTGGGCTGGACACGGCCCTTCGTCTCCACAGTGGGGGCGACAAGGAGCAGGAAGAAGCCATCGTCGTCCGGTTCGCGGTACGAAAGCAGGTTCAGCCCCACGTCCTCCGGATTGACCGTGTAGATCAGCTCGAAGTCCTGGTCAGGCCGGACATCCTTTTCCTCGTACCCTATCGTCGCCTGGTATTCCCCCTCCCGCTCGATGAACACCCGGTCCTGGTGGGTAGGGGAGTAGACGGCGCGGATGGGGTCAGGGGAGCGGATTTCGACGTGGATGGAGACCTCCTCCAGGGGGCGGGCAGAGAACCGCTCGGTATCCAGTGGATAGACATAACGGATCAACCCATCCTCCGCCGGCAGGACCTGGGTGTATTCCAGCTCGACGCGCCGCTCCTGGCCAGGAGGGATGGGGAAAATGCGGGCCCGGACGACATCCCGCCCCACGTACTCCAGGAGCGCCGGGTCGCGCCGCTGCCGGACGATGTCCTCATAGATAGCGCGGGCCTGGTCAGCGGGGAGCACCTCCGCCTCGATGGGCTCTCCGTCCACCCACATCGTAAAGCTGGAGACCGTCGCCCCGGGCGGCAGCGGAAAGACGTAGGTCCCCTCCACCTCCCAGTCGTGGTCGTTGACGAAGACCTGGTCCACCCGGGTGATCGCCACCTGGTCCTCAATGGTGACGGTGACGTGGTGGTAGCGGATGGTCAGCCAGACCGGTTCCGGCATCGGTATCGGCGGGGGGTCGGGGATGATCACCCCATCTGCCAGGGCAGGGGCTGCGGTCGCCAGAAGCATCACCATCGCAGCGGCAGCCGTCAGAATCCTGCGTCCTTTCATCTTTCTCCTCCTTTCATCCGACCTCTCTGCCTTCTAGACGCCGGAGGCGGAGAAAGAGTTCCCGCAGGTAGCTGCCCATCCTTGCAAAGAAATGTGATGCAAAGTAAATTTTTGCGTTACGGACCTTACGGCTGGACAGGGTGGGCGATCACCGGCTGTGCCGGCCGAACTCATCCTGAACCCAGCGGGAGAATTCCGCCAGGCTGCCGATGCCCAGGAGAGCGGCTGTTTCCGTCGGGGGGCTCTGCTGTGGCCCGGCGATCCAGTAGGCCTTCATGCCGACGGACAGGGCGGGCTGGATGTCCATCCGCCAGTCGTCCCCTACCATCAAGCACTCCTCCACCTGGCGGCCCAGCCGGTTGGCGATCTCCAGGTAGTAGGCGGCATGGGGCTTGGCGGCATGCATCACCTCGTAGGTGGTCACCAGGTCGTAGGGGAACTCCTCCACCGGCACACCGGCCCACTCCAGCCGCTGCTCGACGGCGGTGCGGGGGAAGAGGGGGTTGGTGGCAATAGCCACCTGGAACCCCTGGACGAAGGCCCATTCCACCAGCGGGCGGGCCGAGGGGTCGGGCTGGGTGAGGCTGCGGAGGAGGGGGAAACGGGTGGCATAGAACTCGTCGAACAGCGGCTCCAGCTCCTGACGGCTCCTGCCGATAGCGGGGAAGAAGGCGGCGTCGAATACCTCCATGTTGGTTCGGTTCGGGTCGGTATTGGCGAGCATCTCGTTAGTTGCCCGCATCAGGAGCTGGATAAAGCCCTCTTTGGGAAAATGGTCGGCGATGTATTCGCTCAGGGTGGCCAGATAGGCTGGCACAAAGATGTCCATGTCGTTTCGCAAGAGCGTGTTATCCAGGTCGAGAAGAAGTGCCCGGATGCTCATCTTCTTTTTTCTCCTCTCCTGCCACAAGGACCGCAGCCGCTTCCGGGTGGCAGCGACCGCACCCCACGTGGGGATCGTCCACTGCCACCCGGTGTTCTATGCAATAGGCCGACACCTCCACCCGTTTCCGCAGCCAGCGCCGCACCAGCCGGCCGTGCAGCTCCATATGGGGGCAGTTGTTCGCCCGCAGGATTTCTGGCACTGGACAGGTGGAACAGACGCGGGGCTCCCAGGGGAGGGAATGCGGGCTGTGGGCCAAAAGCCGACACTCCTGGACGGAGCGGCCCCGGTAGAAGTCCTCGTAGTAATAGCGACATTCAACGCCGGAGGGAGTGCGCATAGCATCTCACTCCCCCGTCGCCTGCACCAGCGCCTCCAGGTCTGCCCCCAGGGCCTCCAGCTCCCGGCCGTAACAGGCCCAATCCCCCTGCCGGAGGCAGGCCTGGGCTGCCTGGAAGTGGGCCTGAGCGGAGCGGGCCAGTTCGGCTACATCGGTGGAGGCGGGCTGCTGGGGCGCAACCTCTGCCGCCGGTGCGCCGGTGAGCACCTGCGCCAGCGCCAGCTCCAGGTTCTCAGCCATCGCCACCCGGTTGCCGTAGGCCACCAGCACCCGCTTCAGCTCCGGCAGCCGTCCCGACTCGGATTGGAGGTAGAGCGGCTCCACATACAATACCGTGTCGTCAACCGGGATGACCATCATGTTCCCCCGGATCACCTGGGACCCCCGCTGGTTCCAGAGGGTCAGTTGTTGAGAGATATAGGGGTCCTGATCGAAACGGGCCTCGATTTGCATCGGGCCGTAGATCATTTCTTCTTTGGGGAACTTGAAAACTCCCAGCTGGCCATAGTCCTCCCCGTCCGAGTCGGCGTACAGCCAGGCGATCATATTCTGGCGGCCACTGGGCACATAGGGGCGGATCATCAGGAACTCCACCCGCTCCTCGCCGGGCAGTTGCATCACCACATAGTAGGGGTTCATGGCCTGCTCTCCCCCCTCCAGCAGCTCCGTCGGCGTGGTCCAGAGGTCCTCCTTGTTGTAGAAGATGTGGGGATCCTCCATATGATATGCGGCGTAGGCCTCCGCCTGGATCTGGAAGAGCCGCTCGGGGTAACGCCAGTGATCCCGCAGGACCTGTGGCATCTGCTCGACGGGGGTGAACAGAGCGGGGAAGATGGCCCGGTAAACGCCGAGGATCGGGTCGTCGGGGTCCACAACGTAGAAGTGGGTCTCTCCGGTGTAGGCATCCACCGTAACCTTGACGCTGTTACGGATGTAGTTCACGCCCCAGAAACGCTCCGAGTAGGGGAAACGGTCGGTCCAGGTGTAGGCGTCGTAGAGCCATACCAGACGGCCGTCGGCGATGACAGGGTAAGGATCGGGGTCATACCAGAAGATCGGCGCCAGGGCCTGCACCCGGTCGGCAAGTTGTCGATGGAAGAGAATGCGGCTCTCGGGGCGGAGGGCGCTGGAAAAGAGGATCTGCTGGCTGCCAAAACGGAGGGCAAGGGCAAGCCGTCGCCCCAGCCCGCCCAGCTCCACCCCGTCCGGCCCCTCATAGCGGGTGTAGACGTTCTCATCCCCGCTGGGGCGGTCGAATTCGCTCTCGGTAGAGCCGACAATGACGTAATCATCGGTCAGCTCGCCGAAGTAGATCTCCGGTCGGGTGATCTCCAGCACTGGATCGGCGCTCTGCGGGGGAATATCCCGCACCAGCAGGTGTGGCAGTCCCTCCTCGGTCACTTCGTTGACCGGGCTGAGGCAGACCCCGTAGCCGTGGGTGAAAACCAGGTGACGGTTCACCCAGGTCTGGGCCTGCTCGGCCAGCTGATCCGGGTCCAGTTCCCGCACGGCCAGCATCACCTCCCGCAGCGCCCCACCGATGGGATACCGGTCCACATCCACATCGTTGAAGGCGTAGTAGAGGCGGATCTCCTGGAGCTGGCCGTAGGTGGTCAGGAGGGGACGCCAATCCCAGAGGCGGATGTTGGCGATGGTAGCCTCGTTGGCCTCCAGGACGTCCGCTGTCAGCTCGCCGCTGGCCAGGAAGTTCATCTCCTGCACGTTCTCCAGCCCGAAAGCGTAGCGGGTGAAGGCGATGTTGTAGGCAATGTAGGGCCGTTCGGCGGCCAGCTCGTTGGGGGCCACCACCAGCCGCTGGACCAGGGCGGGGTAGATGGGGCCCAGGAGGAGAACCACCAGCCAGAACAGGCCTGCCAGGCCGATCAGCCGCCAGCGGCGGATGAAGGCGTTGAGCAGGGACAGGGCGGCAATGAAGAGGGCGATGCCGGTGAGGAGCTGGTAGAGAGGCAGGCGAGCGTGGACGTCGGTGTAGCCGGCCCCGAAGACGACCCCCCGAGCCGAGTCCAGGATCCCCAGGCGGGATAGCTGGTACTCGGCGGCCACCAGGAGCATCACCACTGCCCCCAGCACCGAGATATGGGCGGTGGGCCCTGGCTCCCGCAGATTTCGCGCCAGGGCGTATATTACCACTGTGCCGATCAACCCCACGACCACCAGTCCCAGCAGCCACCCGACTATGTGCTGGTAGAAGGGGAGCTTAAAGACGTAGAAGCCAGCGTCCTTCCCGAAGATGGGGTCGGTAAGGCCGAAGGGGAGGGCGTGACGGAAGAGGAGGAAATCCAGCCACCAGGAGGAGGCTATACTCCCCATCACCCAGGCGATCAGCAGCGCGGCCCCGATCAGCAGGATGGTAAAAAGGGTGGAGCCAACGCGGAGCCGTTGCCGTCGGGGGCGAACGACCAGTTCCAGGTAGCGGAGGAGCCGTCGGGGGATAAGGAACCAGTTGACCCCCAGGAAGGCAAGGACCAGCAACCCTCCTGCCAGGAACATCCCCACCAGGGCCACGATTCGAGTGCGGTAGACGGAGAGGTAGCCCAGGCTATCGAACCAGAGCCAGTCGGTGTAGAGGGTGATACCTGGCCCCACCAGGCCCGGAAGCAGGAAAATGGCTGCCAGAATGATCCCCCCGATCACCATCACATTACGAAACGACCTGCTCATCCATCGCTCCTTCCACTCGATGAACCACGATTGGCCTCTCCCTCCTCAGCTGGCTCAACATGCAGAAGAAAGTGGGCAACCTCCGGCACAGCTTCGTGGAGGCGTCGTTCCAGCTCGGAGGCCAGCCGGTGTACCTCCTCGATCGGTCTGTCGGAAAGGCAGAGGCAGTGGAGAGAAACGTAGAGGGCTCCATCCACCCGGCGCACGCGGACATCGTGACATCCTTCCAGCCCCTGCTGTGCTTCGGCGACGGCGAGGACCTGCTCGACCAGGCGGCCCTCCTGGGCGGTGATGTCTTCCCCTGGGTGGGCCGACAGGGGCGGGGCGACTTCGATATGGGTGGTGATCTCGATCTTCTCCCCCAACCGGTCGGCCAGAGACTGCTCCAATGCCGTGGCCAATTGGTGGGCTTCCTCCAGGGAGAGGCCCTCGGGCACCTCCAGGTCCATTTCGATCTGGTGTCGGTCGCCGATTGGGTGGATCCGCAGATCGTGGACGGCCAGTCCGGCCTGGGCGGCCAGGGCATGCACCTGGCCCCGGATGTCCCCCGACGCCGGTTCTGCTGGCTCGACGTGCACGATCACATCGCAGGGGGGACAGAGGGCAGAGACCGATTCCTCCACCTGTGTGGCGACCTCGTGGGCCATCCCCGCCGGCACGCCGGGTTCGACGCTGATAGTGACCTCGACAAAGGTAACCGGCCCGGCCATCCGCAGCCGTATCCGGCCCACATCCCGCACGTTGGCGACCTGGACGACTGTGGCGCGGATCCGCTCCTCCAGCCCCGACGGGGCCCGGTCCAGCAGTGCGTCCACCGTGCGGCGGCCCAGCCGGAGGCTGACCGAGACGACGACCCCCGCCACCACCATCGCCGAGACCGCATCGGCCCGGAGCAGCCAGGCGCGGTAGTCCGGCAACAGGTCGGCCAGCCGGACCAGCGCCAGGCCGAGGATGACCACCGAACTGCTCCAGATGTCGGTTGAGAAGTGGAGTGCGTCCGCCTCCAGGGCCTGGCTGCGGTGCTTCCGCGCCACCCGATACAACGCCCGCGACCGGCCAACATCCACCAGGATCGAGGCCCCCATCACAACGAACGCCCATACGCTTGCCTCGACCTGGGCTTCTTTGAAGAAAAGCCGATTGATCGCCTCATAGACGATCCAGACACAGGTCACGAGCAGGAGGAGGGTCTCCAGCAGGGCAGAAAGGTTCTCCACCTTGCCGTGGCCGAAGTGGTGGTCGGGGTCCGGTGGGCGGCTGGAGACCCGTACCGCGAGGAAGGTCATCAGCGCGGCCACCAGGTCCAGCCCGGAATGCGCCGCCTCAGAGAGGATGCCCAGGCTGTTGGTCGCCAGCCCAACGGTCAGTTTGAAGCCAGTGAGAAATACGGCTGCCCAGACAGAGCTGAGGGCAACCGTGTGTTTTTCCCGTTCGGCGGCTGGGCTCAGGATCGCTTGCATGCAGGGCCCCGGAGGATCAGACGCGGGTGATGTACTCGCCGGTGCGGGTGTCCACACGGACGATGTCGCCGACCTGGACGAAGAGGGGCACCTGGACCTCAAGCCCGGTTTCCAGAGTAGCCCGTTTCATCGCGCCGGTGGCTGTGTCGCCGGCGATCGCCATCTCGGCATCCACCACCTCCAGGTCCACCGCAGTGGGCAGCTCCACATCCAGCGGCTCGCCCTCGTAGACGGCGATGATCAGCTCCATCCCCTCTTTGAGATAGGGGGCCTGCTCTTCCAGAACGGCAGCCGGGATGGCCATCTGATCGTACGTCTCGGTATCCATAAAGTGAAAGAGATCGCCGTCGTTGTAGAGGTACTGAACTCCCCGCCGCTCGATACGGACCTCTTCGACCCGCTCGCCGGAAAGGAAGTTGTGCTGGATAGTGGCGCCGGTGCGCAGGTTGCGCAGCTTGGTGCGGATGAAGGCGTTGCCCCGGCCCGGCTTGTGGTGCTGGTATTCCAGTACCTTATACAGCTCGCCGTTCCACAAAAAGGTTGTGCCCCGACGCAGGTCGTTTACATCAATCATATTCTCCTCCCCAACTGTGTGCTCTTGTTCACGCAGGTTCATGTAGGACAAGCTGAAGCTTGTCCTACATAGATGTGTGCCTTGTCAAAAGGATTATACCAGCCTACAGGAGGGCGTCAACCCCTGGAATCGGGCTTCGGGCAAGCATTCGGGCAGGATGAGAGAGCGACCCTCACCCCTCCCCCTACCCCCTCCCGGGCCAGGGGGTAGGGTGAGGGGGATGGGGTGAGGTCAGAAGCGGCCGATGGGCGCCTGTGTCCGAACTCCGTCCAAACTTCGGGTGGACCACCTTGGAAAACCGACCGTTTATGGTATACTTCAACCCTGACCTGAGGGTCTGGTCAATTTTAACAAGGAAAAAGGGATGGATTGGGGTTTGTTCGCCTCGGCTTTCAGCCTGGTCTTCATCGCCGAGCTGGGGGACAAGACCCAGCTGGCGGTTCTGGCTCAGGTCTGCAAATACCGCCGCCCGTGGGCGGTCTTTCTGGGGGCTGCCCTGGCCCTGACAGTGGTGACGGCCCTCGGCGCAGTCGGAGGGCAGGTGCTGGGGCAGCTCCTCCCCGAATCGCTGCTCCGGATCGGGGCGGCGGGGGCGTTCGTTGTGATGGGGGCGCTCCTGGTCCGGGAAGCGCTCAGGGCTGATGGGGAGAAAGACCCGGAGGGGTTGCCAGCCTGCGAAGAAGAGCTGCCGGCCCGGTCGGCGTGGGATTGGCGGGCCTTCAGCTCCACCTTTGGGTTGTTGTTCCTGGCCGAGCTGGGGGATAAGACGCAGTTGACCGTCCTCAGCCTGGCCAGCCAGTGCCGCACCCCCTGGGCCGTCTTTCTGGGGGGGGCGCTGGCCCTGATCGGGGCAACGGCTATTGGCGCAGCCGGAGGAGAGGGGCTGAGCCGCTTTCTACCCAGACGGCTGCTCCTGGGAGGCTCGGCCAGCCTCTTTATACTGATGGGCCTCCTGATAGGGGCCGGGCTGATCTGAACCCTCCGGCGGGCCTCAGCCCAGGGGCCCGTACAGCTCCTCGTACTTGGTCCGCAGATACCGGATGTAGGGCTCGATGCGGATCGGGCCACCGGTGACCCGCTCCACCAGCTCCAGCGGCAGGAACTTGCGGCCGTGCTGGTAGATGTTCTCCCGGAGCCAGGCATGGAGGGTGCCGAATTCCCCGTGGGCGATCTCCTCCGGGATACCGGGATGGGCCTTCAGCGCAGCGTCGAAGAACAGGGCGCTTAAGATGTTGCCCAGGGTGTACCCCTGAAACTCGCCGCCGATGGCACCGCTGTACCAGTGGACATCCTGCAGCACCCCGTCCCGGTCGTCCGGAGGGACGATCCCCAGATCGGCCCTGAACCGCTCCCGCCACGCCTCCGGCAGCTCCTTCACCGTCAGCCGCCCCTCCAGAAGGGCCAGCTCGAAGTCGAACCGCATCATCACATGCAGGTTGTAGGTCACCTCATCGGCATCGGTGCGGATGAGGGAGGGCTGGACCTTGTTGATGGCCCGGTAGAAGGCATCCAGCGGGACAGAGCCGAGCTGGTCGGGGAAGGTCTCCTGGAGCCTGGGGTAGAAAAAGGCCCAGAACGGCCGGCTGCGTCCTACCAGGTTCTCCCACAGGCGGGACTGGCTTTCGTGGACGCCGGAGGAGGTCCCACCGGCCAGGGGAGTGCCCTCCAGTTCGGGCCGGACCCCCTGCTCGTACATCGCGTGGCCCGCCTCGTGGAGGGTGCTGAAGAGAGCCTCGCCCAGATCGTCCTCTTTCACACGGGTGGTGATGCGCACATCTCCTACGGAGAACTCGGTGGTGAAGGGATGGGGGCTTTTGTCCTGCCGCCCCCGCTCCAGATCGAAGCCGAACCGCCGGATGACCTCGAGGCCAAAGGCGAGCTGCCGGTCTTCAGGAAAAGGCTGGCGCAGGCAACGGTCGTCGGCCACCGGCTGGGCGGTGATCGCCCGCACGAGAGGGACCAGTTGCTCCCGCAGTTCGGCGAAGAGGGCCTGGACGGTGGCGGCTTTCATCCCCTCGTCGGCCAGGTCAATCAATGGGTCGGCAATGTGGTCGTAGCCGGGGAAAAAGTTGGCATACTGGCGGCTCAGGTCGAGGGTCCTTTCCAGATAGGGCTGGACGGCGGCGAAGTCGTTGGCTGGGCGGGCTTTGGCCCATACCTCGTAGGAGGCAGCGGCGTGGCGGGAGAACTCGGCCATAAAGGATGGCGGCACCTTTACCGCTCGTTCGTAGTCCCGTCGGGTGACCCGGATCAGGCTGGCCTCGTCGGAATCGTAGGGGAGGCTCTCTTCGTAGGGCCGCAGCTCATCCAGGAGCCTGCCGATGGCGGGATCGGTGAACTTCTCGTGGGCCAGGCGGTGCAGGGTGGCGATCTGACGGCCACGGGCCGCGGCCCCGCCGGGTGGCATATAGGTGGCCTGGTCCCAGCTCAGGAGCGCGGCAGCCGAACGGAGATCGTTCACCTCCATCAGTCGGGCCTTCAGCTCTTCCAGTTTTCCAGCTTCCATCCTTCTCTCCTTAAAATCTCGGATACCCTATCCGCAGGGCACAGAGGACGCAGAGTTCCAGCCAATAACCCTGCTTCCGGCTACCTGACACTTTTGCCGAAGTCTAGGAGCTTCATCACGAATGACACGAACAGGCCGAATCTCACGAATGCTTCCGGACAATTCTGACCTTACGGAGCGCAGGCCGTCCGCCTGCGTGAAGCAGGCCTGGCGGCTTGCACTGCGTGGGTAGACCGTTACCCTGTTTCGCTCCATTTGCGTCATTCGCCCTAATTCGTGGGATTCGTAACCTATCAAACCGTCCGATGGCCCAACCCTGCTTCATCTCCTCCGGCCATTCCGCTGACCCACGATAGCGATCCCCATCAGCACCATCCCCCCCACCAGAAGGCCGAGAGAAGGGACGGGGGAGAGGGAAGTGGGGAGGACAGGGTTGAAGGCAGGGAGGGGGGTGGCGGTTGGGGTTGGAGGGGCGGGAGTAGGGGTGGGTGTAGGAGGAGGGGGGGGAGTGGGAGAGGGGACAGGCGTCGGTGTGGCGGTCGGCGTTGGGGTGGGGGTAGGAGTATAAGTAGGGGCAGGAGTGGGACTGGGCAGGGACGGAGGCTCCACTGCCGGCAGGGTGGGAGAAGGGGCAGGTGGAGGGCCGGACGCCTCGTTGTTCTCCTCCACCAGCATCAACGGCGCGCCGCCGATCAAACAGGACCCCTCATAGTCACAGCCAGGCAGGTTTAAGGTATAGTACCCCCGGTTCGGATAGACGACGCGCGCATGCCCCCACATGTCCACCAGCAGAGCCCGCAGGGTCCGGGCAGGCAGATAGATCACCTGAGACGAGGGGGTGCGGGACCAGGCGACGGTAGTTACCTGGCCGCCCCGGTCCACCACCACCACGCTGGCCTCGTCCCGCCGCTCCCAGCGCCCTCCGCGAAAGCCGGCCAGGTAAGTGGCAGCCACCCTGTAGGCAGTGAAGGCGGGGCGACGGGTGCCGTCGGCCCGCACCAGCCCGAAAGGCTCCGGATTGGCCGCCAGGTCCCGCTCCGTATCCGCCATCTTGTAGACGGCGATCCGCTCCGCTCCCCCTGCGATTCCCAGCGCCATCGCCTGGATGATAAAGGCAGCCTGGTCCTCCAGGCTCACCTTGAACCGGGCATCGGGAACCGGCCGGGCGGGGTCCTCCGAGGGGGCAGCGTTGGTCTCGACAATCCAGATCGGCTTCTCCAGCCCATACTCCCGCATCAAATTGCGGTAGAAGACGGTCAGATCATAGAGGTTTTCTGGCTGAAAGTAGATGTGAAGAGTGGCGACGTCGAAGTAGTAATTGTGGGGAGCGGCGTTCGGGTCGGCTGCCAGGACCTGGAGGAGGCGGCGGAAGAACAGCTCCCGGCCGTAATTCACGTCCCACCAGTGGGTGACGGCGGCCAGATGGACCACGGCGTTGGGATTGGTCTCTTTGACCGCGCCGTAGGAGACCCGGAGGAGCTGGGCGAAATCCTCCACCGATCCCCCCCAGCTCTGATGGTAGGTATCCCATATATCCGGCTCGTTCCAGATGATCCAGTGGTCAATCCGGCCAGCGTAGCGGGCGACCAGTGCGCGGAGAAAGGCGGCCCACAGGTTCTCGGGGTCGTTATGGCCCAGGTACAGGCCCCTGGGGACGCCGACGCCCCGACCTGTGTCGGTGGCCCAGCCGGGGGTATTGACCACCAGCCCCACCACCTGCCGGCCCTGGGCCAGCTCCAGGGCCAGTTGTGCATCGGTGATGGGGAGGTTCCATTGATCGGAGCCGTCCGGCTGGACCTCGTTCCAGCGGAAGGTGACGCGGGTCCATCCAGCTCCCAGCTCGGAGGCCGCCCATGGCGCTTCGAAAGCCTCGACCACCCCAAAACGGTAGTCGGGGCTGCCGGAGAGGGCAGGGAGGGGCCTGAGAATAAGAAGGGGTAAGATCAGCGGCAACAGGAGCAGGGATCGTCTCTTCATCCGGGTTTCAGCAGGATTCAGGTATTGGACCGGCAGGGATTATTGTAGCAGAAAGCGGGGGGAAGGCAAGGGGAAAGCCCTGTGGGCAGGCATTCGACCCACCAGGGCTACGGGCGTATTTCAATTTCGGGACGAGTGGCCCTCTCGCTCGCCGGTGGATCGCGAATCCCACGAATGGCCCGAATACAGCGAACAGGAGGGATACCTGCTCCATTCGCGGTATTCGTTTCCATTCGCGTCATTCGTGTTTCCCAAGGTCCGGCCCGGGCCAGGGACATCTCGCCCCCAAACTTGGGGCTACCTGGCTTGCCCAGCATCCCTCCTCGTGCTATACTGTTAACCGGTTCAGGATAGGGTGGTGATATATGGCAGTCCTGCGAGATATCGCTCTGATCCTTCTGGCCCTGGAGGGGGCTATCCTCACCCTGGTGGCGGTGGCGGTGCTGGCGCTGCTCAACTACGGCCTCATCCGCGCCCGCTGGTGGCATACCCTTCCCCGCTGGTTCGGCGTGGTCTGGAGGTACCTGACCCTGGGCCAGGGGATCGTGGAGCGGCTCTGCCGGGCCGCTGTCGCTCCCATCCTTGCCATCGGCTCCGCCCGGGCTGCCCTCGCCGGAGTGATCCGGAGGCAGGAGCCGTCGTAGAAAGCTGCTGTGGGCCTGAGCAGAAAATTCGCTTTTCCACGGCGGACTCCGAATTCGAAACTCAAGGAGGAAGGAGTGAACCTGCGGACGAAGGTACTGATGTTCGGTGGCCTCATCGGCGCGCTTCTGGGGGTTGGCGTGGCCTACCTCTACCTGCGCACCGCCCCCATACAGGTGGACGAGAGCGGGAAGGAGCGGCTTCCTCCCGTTCAGCCGGGAGATGTCCTCAGGGTCACCCTGGGTGTGCTGACGGCCATCCGCGGCATCGTCGGGTTGAGCCAGCCTGGAGCATAAAGGCACGGGCGCTTGCGTCCCTGTCGCCATTTCCTCCCCTGCCGATAATTGGGGCTGGGGGCGACCCGGGTCCATCCCCAGCCGTCCCCCTCCCCTTCCCAGTAACCAGCAACGAGCGACCAGCTTCCAGCAACCAGCTTCCAGCAACCAGCACCAAGGAGGTCAAAATGGGCGAAATCTGCGTCATCGGCGTTGGCTATGTGGGCCTGGTCACCGGAGCCTGTCTGGCCGACCTGGGCAACCGGGTGGTTTGCCTGAATCGGAATAAGGAAAAATCGGATAATCTCAAAAAGGGCGTCCTCCCCATCTACGAGCCGGGTTTGGAAGAGATCGTCCGGCGAAACCTGGCCGCAGGCCGTCTGGACTTCACCACTTCCTATGATGAGGCGATGAAGGAGGCCCGCTTCGTCTTCATCGCCGTCGGCACCCCCTCGGGGGCTGGCGGCGAGGCGGACCTGGCCCATGTCGAGGCGGCGGTCGTCGAGGTGGCCCGCCGCATCCACCAGCCGGTCACTCTCATCAACAAATCCACCGTCCCCATCGGCACTGGCGACTGGGTGGCCGACATCGTCCGTGAAAACATGCCGGACCCCTCCATCCCCTTCTGGGTCGTCTCTAACCCGGAGTTCCTGCGAGAAGGCTCTGCCGTCTACGATTTTATGAACCCGGACCGCATCGTCCTGGGCTCTACCAGCCGGGAGGCGGCGGAGCGGGTGGCAGAGCTTTACTACCCCCTTCAGGCGGAGACCATCATCACCGACCTGCGCACAGCGGAGATGATCAAGTACGCATCCAACGCCTTCCTTGCCACCAAGATCTCCTTCATCAACGAAATCGCCAACATCTGCGAGGCGCTGGGGGCGGATGTGCTGGAGGTGGCCCGGGGGATGGGGACCGACCGCCGCATCGGCCCTCACTTCCTGGGTGCAGGCGTTGGCTGGGGCGGCTCCTGCTTCCCCAAAGACGTCAAAGCCCTGGTGCATATGGCCGTGACCCACGGCACCAACCCCAGCCTCCTGCGAGCGGTGATGGAGATCAACTACGACCAGCGGAAGCGGGCCGTCACCAAACTGCGCCATATCCTGGGCGGCTTCCGCGGCAAGACGGTGGGCATCCTGGGCCTCTCCTTCAAACCCAACACCGACGATATGCGGGACGCTCCCTCCATCGAGATTATCCGGCTGCTCCAGTACGAGGGAGCTGAGGTCCGGGCCTATGACCCGGTGGCAATGGACAACGCCAGAGGGTTGCTGGAGAACGTCATCTTCTGTAAGGACCCCTACGAAGTGGCCAAAGGGGCCGACGCCCTGATCCTGGTGACAGAATGGAATGAGTTTAAGCAACTGGATATGGCCCGCATCCGGGACCTGATGAAGCGGCCGGTGCTGATTGACGGACGGAACGTCTACGATCCCCGAAGGATGCGGGAGCTGGGATTTGTGTACCGGGGGATGGGGCGCGGATATGACGAAACGGGCCAGCCCCTGTAGGGCCACCACAAGGACGGGGGCGCAGTCCGCTGCGCCCTCTCATTGTGCCCCATAACCCGTGGCTAAACCATGTCTATCCACCGTACCCTCGCCATAGCGCGTAAGGAAATTCGCCATATCCTGCGGGACCTGAGGACCTTCTTCCTGGTCACCGTCTCTCCCGCTTTCCTCCTCCTCACCCTTTCCTACATTTTCGTTCTGGATGTCCAGCAGGCAGACCTGGCGGTGTGGGACCTGGATGGCAGCCCCCTTTCCCGCCGGTACGTGGCGGTGCTGACCGCCGACGGCGATTTCCGGGTCCGTGCCCCTGCTACTTCCTACACAGAGCTGGACCGCCTTCTTCTGGCAGGGGAGGTGGATGGAGGGCTGGTGATCCCCCAGGGGTTCGAGGCCGGCCTGCAGGCCGGCCGCCAGGTTCAGGTGCAGGTAGTGCTGGATGGCTCCGATCCCATTGCAGCCAGCCAGACCTTCTTCTCCCTCCAGCAGCGGACCGTCGCCTTTGCCGCGCCGTTCCGGGCCTCTCCGACCCTTGTGGTGGGCGGCCTGGAGGTCCGGGGCGAGGCCTGGTACAATCCGGCCCTCAAGTCTCTGATCAGCATGGTGCCGGGGCTGATCCCCATCGTCCTCTCCATGCCCGCCCTGGCCCTGGCCCTGGCTTTCACGCGGGAAAAAGAGGTTGGCTCCTTCGAGAGTCTGATCGTCACCCCTGTCCGCGGCACGGAGTACCTGGCGGGGAAACTGTTTGCCTACCTCTCCAGCGGCCTGGTCAGCGTCCTCCTCGTCTGGCTGATCGCCGTCCTTTACTTCCGGGTACCCTTCCGGGGCAGTCCGCTCCTTTACCTCCTCCTGGGAGCCGATTACCTGCTGGCCTCGATGGGGTTCAGCCTGCTGATCGCCAATTTCACACGCACTCAGCAGACAGCAATGCTGCTGGTGTTGATGATCTTCTTCATCCCCAGCTTCTTCGTCGCCGGGCTGATCACGCCGGTGGATACCAGCAGCCTGGGGTCAAGGATCGTCGCCTACAGCCTTCCGACCACCCACTTCATCGCTGTCAGTCGGGGGCTGTTTCTCAAGGGGTTGGGAGGGGAGGCGCTGCTGCTCCCGGCCGCCGTCCTTCTTGGGATGGGGGGACTGGGCTTTGCCTCCGGCCTCCTGCTGTTCCGAAAGCGGTTGGGGTAGCCTATGATCCTGCGCATCCTGAACCTGGTACGCAAGGAGATCACCCAGCTCGCCCGCGACCGGCTGATGACCACGCTCATCTTCCTGGTCCCGATCGTCCAGTTGCTCCTTCTGGCCCAGGCCACCGGCCGACGGATCGGCGACCTGCGGGTAGCGGTGCTGGACCTGGACCGCTCTTCCGTCAGCCGCCAGTTGATCGCCGAGCTGGAGAACAGGGAGGAGCTGTCGGTCTGGTGCTTTGCGGAGGATGAGGACCACCTGCGGGACCTGCTGGACCGGGGGGAGGTGCGGGTGGGGGTGATCATGCCGCAGGGCTTTGCCCGCGACCTGGCCGACCCCCTCCGTACGGCCCGGGTAAGGGTGGTGGTGGACGGGTCGAACAGTGTGGCGGGGTCCATCGCCCTGAGCGCCGCCAGCGCGGTGTTCGCCGAATACGGGCAGGAGCGGTTGGAGGCTCTGGGGGTCTCAGCTACCCTGCTGGTGGACCTGCGTGTGGAGACCCTTTACAACCCCACATATAACATCCGTCACTTCGCCATCCCCGCCCAGGTGGGGTTCATCACCTTTCAGATCACCCTCGTGATCGCCTCCCTCGGTCTGGCGCGGGAGCGGGAGCTGGGCACGCTGGAGCAGTTGATCGTCAGCCCCCTCAGCCGCCTGGAGCTGGTACTGGGTAAGGCGGTCCCTGCCTTTATCATTGGCGAGCTGAACTTCCTGTCCATTTTTGCAATCGCCATCCACTTCTTCCACCTGCCGCTGCGCGGCTCTTTCCTGCTGCTTTTAGGCCTCACCTCCCTGTTCATCATCGCCGAGATCGGGTGGGGGGTGATCATCTCCGCCATTGCCCGCAATCAGCAGCAGGCGATCCTTTTTGTCTTCATCCTGGCGATTGTGGACATCACTTTTTCCGGCTACCTGGTGCCGGTGGAAAACCTGCCCCGGCTGCTGCAATTGATCGCGCGGGCTGTGCCGATGTATCACTATCTGGTGATCATCCGGGCGGTCATGCTGAAGGGGGCCGCCCTGACTGACCTTTGGCCTCATGCCCTAGCCCTCGGCGGGCTGGGGATCGCCATCCTGAGCCTATCGGTGCAGGGCGTAAGCCGCCGGCTGGATTGAAGCCCCCTGCGATCCGGCAGACACTTCACTTTTTGAGAAAAAGAGGGATAATTTTGGAAGAACCCGTGTTCTCTGGGCCTCCGTGGTGAGAAAAACAGAGGGGTCCCGATGGATGAGGCGGCTCTGATCCGTGCAGCCCAGCGCGGCAACCTGGATGCCTTCAACGAGCTGGTGCTGACCTACCAGCACCGGGTCTACAACCTTGCCTACCGCATCCTGGGCGATCCGGCCGCGGCCTCGGACACCACACAGGAAGCCCTCATCACCGCTTATCAGAAGATCGGCACCTTCCGGGGAGGGTCGTTCTGCTCCTGGCTGTTGCGGATCGTGGCCAACCGCTGCTACGACGAGCTTCGTCGTCAGAAACGGCGTCCCACTACCTCCTGGGAGGAGTTTGGGGAAGTGGACGAAGAGGCCAACCCGGCCCTCGTCAACGGCGGAGAATCCCCTGAGGAGAGCGTCGAGCGGGCGGAACTGGCCCGTTTCCTCCAGGGGGCCATCGCCTCCCTGCCCGCCGATCAGCGCATGGTGCTGGTCCTCTCCGACGTGGAAGGGATGGACTACACTGAGATCGCCCGGACCGTCGGCGTGCCCGTGGGGACGGTGAAATCACGCCTGGCGCGGGCGCGGGGCAGGCTGAGGGACCTGTTGCAGGCGCGGGCGGAACTCCTGCCCCGCTCTTATCGTCTTGAGGATAGGGATTCGCAATGAGAGAGAAGAGGGGCCGAGCGCGAATAGATGAGCTGCTCTCCGCCTATCTGGACGATGAGTTGGGTCCAGGAGAGCGGGCCTGGCTCGAGGCCCGGCTGGAAGCCGACGCCGACCTGCGGGCACGCCTGGAGGAGCTGCGGCAGACGGTGGCACTGGTGCGGGGCCTGCCCCAGGTTCGAGCTCCCCGTAACTTCCTGCTCACCCCTTCCATGGTTGGGCGGACAGAGCCTCGCCGGGCTCCCCGTCGGTGGCTGGCCCCCGCCCTCACCTTCGCCACAGCCGTCAGCGGGCTACTGTGTATGGTTGTGCTGGTGGGGAGCCTTCTCGGCGGTGGGGCTGCCCTGCCCGCCTCTGCTCCTCCCGTCCCGATCGCAGGAATGCCGATGGAGGCAACGCCAGAAGAGGAACAGGTCTATGCCCTTGCCGGGCCTCCGGCGGAGCAGACGGCGACGGCCGAAGAAGAAGCAGCGGTAGAGGAGCTTTCGGCAAGGCAGTGGGTGGAGCCAACGGGCGAATGGACACCGCCCATCCTGGGGGCCGAAGCGGCCCTTACGGGAACGGCGCAGCCAGCCCAGGCCCCGCCCCCGCCGAGGGCGGCCCTGGCCACACCCACCGGGACGCCCACCCTTTCCCTCACGCAGCCGGTGGATCGGGGCGTAACTCCCACCCCTCAGCTCTTCGCCGGGGCCGAGGAGAAAGAAGCAACGACTGCTCCCCCTCCAGCACAGGGTGGCCGACCGGCCCCATGGCCGCTGGTGGGCGGCCTCTCCCTGCTCACCCTGGGGCTGGCGATCTCCAGCTTGCTGGCCTGGCGCATGCGGAGGGGGTAAGGAGGCTATGTCTGAATACCTGGAGCTGAACTACTGCCCCCAGTGCGGGGGGGAACTGGAGGACCGGGAGGCCTATGGGCGCGTGCGGCGGTACTGCCCGGCCTGCGACCGCATCGTCTTCCGCGACCCCAAAGTGGCCGCCGGCGTGGTGGTGGAACAGGAAGGGAAGGTCCTGCTGATCCGGCGGGGGATGGGGTTGAGGGAGGGGCTGTGGAGCATTCCCGCTGGCTTTGTCGAGTATGATGAGGACCCCGCCACCACAGCCGTGCGGGAGTGTCGGGAGGAGACCGGCCTGGATGTGGAATTGATGGGGGTTCTGGACGTGATACCGGATAGGGAACTGCCCGGCGGGGCTTCCTTCCTGATCGTCTATCGGGGCCGGGTGGTGGGCGGTCGGTTGCAGCCAGGGGATGACGCGGATCGGGCCGCCTTCTTTCCCCCGGCGCAACTCCCCCCGCTGGCCTTCGCCTCCACCCGGCGGGCCCTGGAGCGGCTGGACCCGGAAAAGGGCATTTGACTTTATACGCCGAGAAGGGTATAATGCGCTCCGACCCGGCTAGAGGAGGTGCGTCGTGCGACGAGAGCGACTGATCCTGATCGGCCTTTTGCTCCTGCAGGTCGCGGCGGTTGTGCTGTATCCGCCCGATTTCTTCCGGAGGGCTCCCCAATCCATCGTGCTGCCGCCAGCCTTTCTCATCCTCTTCGCCCTGGCTCTCCTGGGAATGAACGTCGGCGTGCTCACGCCGGCAGCCGGGCGGGTCTCCCTGAACTTTGTGCAGGGGGTCAACATCGTCACGCGGCTGATGATCCTGTTTGCCAATCTGCGGGCATCCAGCGGCGGTTGGGATGGAGCGATGATCGTCGCCACCCTGCTCGGCATCGCCTTTTCGTGGATTGCAATTCTTTTGATGGAAAAACGTCACCCACGCTTTCTGCTGCTGCGCCAGGCAAGTTCTGAATAATCGCATTCTTAATTGATCTGCAAGATAGCCGGGCATCCGGGGCTGGTTCCACAGGCCCTGACATGCTCCGGCTTTTCGATGTATCTCTGAGGAAATCAACACAAGAGGGAGGTAACTGTGACGAAGAAATGGGTATATCTGGCGCGCTCTGCCAGGGAGGAACTGGCTGAGACCCTGGGCCATGAACCCAGCCTGAGCGAAATGAAGGTCATCCTTGGGGGCAAGGGGGCTGGCCTGGCCGATATGACCGGCGCCGGGCTTCCCGTCCCTCCCAGCTTCATCATCACCACCGAGGCATGCGTCGAGTATATGAAGACGGGGGAATTCCCGCCGGGGATGTGGGAGCAGACGATGGAAGCGCTCCGGGAGCTGGAAAGGCAGACCGGCAAGCGGTTCGGCGATCCCTCCAGCCCGCTCCTGGTCTCCGTCCGCTCCGGCGGGCGGGTCTCGATGCCGGGGATGATGGACACCGTCCTCAACCTGGGCCTCAACGATGAAACCCGCGAGGGCCTGGCCCGCCTCACCGGGAACGAGTGGTTCTCCTACGACGCCTACCGTCGCTTCATCACGATGTTCTCCGACATCGTGATGGGCCTTGACCGGAGCCACTTCGAGGAGCTGCTATCCCAGTTGAAAGAGCAGGAAGGGGTCAAGAGCGACGCCGAGGTGAGCCTGGAGGGGATGAAGCAGCTCGTCCAGCAGTACAAGGCTCTCTACCAGGAACATTTCGGCGAACCCTTCCCCTCCGATCCCTACCATCAGCTCCGGCTGGCCATCAAAGCGGTCTTCGACTCCTGGAACGGGGAACGGGCAGTAGCCTACCGGGAGTTCCACAGGCTCCCCCACGACTGGGGCACGGCCGTCAACGTCTGCACGATGGTCTTCGGCAATATGGGGGAAAGGAGCGGCACCGGCGTCGCCTTCACCCGCGATCCCGCCACCGGTGAGAAGGAGCTGTACGGCGAGTACCTGGAAAACGCCCAGGGGGAGGACGTGGTGGCCGGCATCCGCACGCCGATGAAGATCGCCCAGCTCAAAGAGGTGATGCCGGATATTTACGAACAGTTCGCCCAGGTCGCCCGTCAACTGGAGGCCCACTACCGGGAGATGCAGGACCTGGAGTTTACCGTCGAGCGGGGGAAGCTCTGGATGCTCCAGACCCGCACCGGCAAGCGGACCGCCGCCGCCGCCGTGAAGATCGCAGTGGATATGGTCCACGAAGGGTTGATCACCAAAGAAGAAGCGGTGATGCGGGTCACCCCGGAGGAGGTGGATCAGCTCCTGCATCCCTCCTTTGATCCCAGAGCCAAGCGGGCAGCAGCGGAGCGGGGGGACCTGCTGGCGAGGGGGTTGAACGCCTCCCCTGGCGCCGCCACCGGTATGGCAGTGTTCGACGCCAGACGGGCCGCCGAATGGGCCCGCCAGGGGAAAGCGGTGGTCCTGGTCCGGCCTGAGACCTCCCCCGATGACGTGCCGGGAATGCTGGCCTCGAAGGGGGTGCTCACCCAGCACGGCGGGATGACCTCCCACGCGGCGGTCGTGGCGCGTGGGAGCAACCTTCCCGGCGTCGTCGGATGCGAGGACATCATCGTGGATACGGACCGACGGCGGTTCACCGTCCGCGAGTCCGGCCGCGTGGTCAAGGAGGGGGAGGTCATCTCCATAGATGGCGGCACCGGCGAGGTCTTCTGGGGGGAGATCCCCACCCAGGAGGTCTCCTACACGGAACAGAAGGAGCTGGTGGAGCTCCTCTCCTGGGCCGACGAGATCCGCGTCCTCGGCGTGCGGACCAACGCTGACTATCCCAAGGACGCTCGACGGGCACGGGAGTTCGGCGCCGAGGGGATCGGCCTCTGCCGCACCGAGCATATGTTCTTCGACCCCCGCGCCCGGGATGCTGTGGTGCGTATGATTATGGCGGAGACCGATGAGGAGCGCCAGGCTGCCCTCGATGAGATGCTTCCTTTCCAGGAACAGGACTTCGAGGGGATCTTCGAGGCGATGGACGGGCTGCCGGTGATTATGCGGCTCATTGACCCGCCGATGCACGAGTTCCTCCCCTCCCGCGAGGAGCTGATCGAGGAAGTTACCCGCCTGAAGTGCACCAACCCTGACTCGCCGGAGCTGCCAGCGAAAGAGAAGATGCTCCAGGTGGTCAACTCCCTCTGGGAGGTCAACCCGATGATGGGGCTGCGCGGCTGCCGGGCGGGAATTATGTATAAAGGGCTGACAGAGATGCAGACCCGGGCCTACTTCCAGGCCGCCTGCCGCTGCGCCAAGCGGGGCATTAAAGTGAAGCCAGAAGTGATGATCCCGCTGGTGGGCCACGTGAACGAGCTGCAGCTGGAACGGGAGAAGCTGGAGGCGGTAGCGAAGCAGGTGATGAAAGAAGAGGGGATCGAGGTCGAATACATGTTCGGGACGATGATCGAGGTCCCCCGCGCCGCCCTCACCGCCGGTGAGATCGGCCGGTATGCTGACTTCTTCTCCTTCGGCACCAACGACCTGACACAGATGACCTTCGGCTACAGCCGTGATGACGCCGAGGGGAAGTTCCTGATGCAGTACGTCGAGGGGGTGGATACCGGCAGGGTAGATGCGGAAGGCAGGCCGATCCGGGTCAAAATCCTGGAGGCCAACCCCTTCCAGACTCTGGACCAGGTCGGCGTGGGCCGGCTGGTCCAGATGTGCGTGGAGGAAGGACGGGCTGCCAACCCCAGGCTGGAGATCGGCATCTGCGGTGAGCACGGCGGCGATCCCGCCTCTATAGATTTCTGCCACCGGGTCGGCCTGGACTACGTGAGCTGCTCCCCCTACCGGGTGCCCATCGCCCGGCTGGCAGCGGCCCAGGCGGCTATCCGCAATCGGCAGCAGTGATAACTGAGACGCGGGGATGCGGAGACGCGGAGACGCGGAGAAAGGGTCTCCACGTCTCTTTGTCCCCGTGTCTCCGCGTCTCTATGGTGGAGAACCATCACAGGAGGACCAGCATCCCCCCCGCCACCGCCATCACCAGCAACATCGCCGGCACCAGCCGCCGGTAGAGCCGCCCCCAATCGGCCTGGAAGTACTCCCGCGTGAGGGCCAGGCAGAGATGCATCGGCGACATCATCACCCCCAGGAACCCTCCAGCCCAGGCCCAGGCTACCTCCCCTGCGCCCGGCGGGTTGTGGCTCAGGAGCGGCAGGATGATGGGGAAGCCGATGCTGAAGGCTCCCGCCCCCAGGCCGGTGAGAAATCCGACGACAAAGGGAACGGTGAACAGCGTCACCCATACAGGCACGCCCAGCTCCGCCAGCGTTGCCGGAACAGAGGCCACCGCTCCGCAGGCCTCCAGCACACCCCGAAAGAGCATCGCACCGAAGACGACAGCCACGGTCTGCCAGGGGATGCGATGCCGTACAATCTGCCACACCACGCGCATCCGCACACGCTGGACCAGCGCCAGCAGCACCAGCGTGACCAGCAGGCTGATCACCAGGTCAACATGGAGCGCCAGGGCCAGTGCCAGAACCAGCGCGACGGGCCATCCGCTCTGCACCACCAGCCGGAGGCTGGCCCATCCTCTCCGCAGGTTGTTTCCCCCCACCCGCCTCACCCCCAGCAGGCCGAAGAGCACGCCGCCCACCAGGCTGGCGGCGAACAGGGGCCAGAGGACCGCCGTCGCCTGGCGTTCAGGGATCCCCAGCAGCGCCGTCCCCACCAGAAAGGCGGGGTAGATCGGAAAAACGTACTCCCACATGTGGCGGAACCAGTAGTTCACAAACGTGCGTCGCTCCGGGGTCGCTTCCAACCGGTCGCCTAACTGCTGAACCAGGGGGGCGGAGAACATAGCGCCGCCCACCATCGGCAAAAGTCCGATAAAGGCCGGCCACAGCGCCATCATCACCCGCGCGTCCGGCAACAGCCCCTCCAGCCCCTCCACCATCCGTTCCAGCCCCGCCGTCTCCCGAAGGAACTCGCCCAGCATCATAATGAGCACCACGACTGCCGCCAGACGGAGCGTCAGCGGCGCGGTAAGGGCATGGAGGAAATCCAGCGCCAGGTCGGGCAGAGGCCGGGCAAAGAGCAACCCCACCAGCGCCGAGGCCAGGAACAGCACCAGCCCCAGGTTCCACCGTCGAGCCAGCATAAGGAGGATCAGGAACAGGGTCAGCATCAGCTTGAGCAGGTCGGTCATAGCGCCACAAGTATAGCATATTCTGGTATAGCTCCCAACTTGCCCTCCCGCTCCATTGCACTACAATTCCCCTGCGAGGAGGTCGCTTATGGATACGCTCTTTGCCGACATCGAAGCGCATGCCGCGGAAAGCCTCTCCCTGCTGATGCAGGCCCTTGCCCAGCCCAGCATCTCCTCTGAGAACCTGGGGCTGGACGAGATGGCGGACCTGCTGACCGGGATGCTACGGACAACCGGCTTCGAAGTAGAACGGGTCCCTACCGACGGCCCGCCCGTGCTCCTGGCCCGGATGGGAGGAGCGGGGGAGCGAACTCTGCTCTTCTACAACCATTACGATGTGCAACCGGTTGATCCGCTGGAGGCCTGGGAGAGCCCTCCCTTCGAACCGACGATACGGGATGGGAAGCTGTACGCCCGCGGCGTGGCGGACAACAAAGGGGCCACCGTCGCGAGGATATGCGCGGTTCAATCCTACCTGCGCACATGCCGACGCCTGCCGGTGAACCTGGTGTGGGTGATCGAAGGGGAGGAGGAGGTCGGCAGCGTCCATCTCCACCAGTTCGTCGAGGCACGGAAGGAGGCGCTAGAGGGGGGCTTTGGCTGCATCTGGGAGGCCGGTGGGAAGAACGCGCGGGACCGGTATGAGATCGCTCTGGGGTGCAAAGGGCTGTTGTACGTGGAGCTTCGTGCAAGGGGGGCCGCACGCGACCTCCACTCCGCGCTGGCTGCCACGGTGGTCAGCCCCGCCTGGCGGCTGCTCTGGGCGCTCAGCAGCCTCAAAGGACCCGATGGCCGGGTCCGTATCCCCGGCTTCTACGACTCCGTCCGCCCCCCCACCCCTGCTCAGCTAAAAGCCCTTTCCGACTGGGATTACCCGGAGGAGGAGGTGCGGGCACTTTATGGAATTGAGGGCTTTCTGGATGGGTTGACGGGGATGGCGTTGAAGGAGCATCTGATTTTCGGGCCAACCTGCAATATAGACGGCTTTCACACCGGCTACGGGGGGGCTGGATCGAAGACGGTGCTGCCTTCCGAGGCCTGCGCCAAACTGGATTTCCGTCTGGTGCCGGATCAGAAGCCAGGACAGATTCTGGAGCTCCTGCGGGCCCATCTGGACGCCGGGGGATTTTCGGATGTGGAGATCGCCTGGTGGGAGGGGGAGGAGCCGGCAGCGGGGAATCCCGACCACCCCTTCGTGCAGGCCGCGATACGGGCCGCGGAGATCGTGTACGGCCATCATCCTGCCGTACTGCCCCTGATGGCTGGAACGGGGCCGGTCTATCTCCTTTGTGGCCAATTCGGCGTGCCCATCGTCACCGCCGGAGTGGGCTACGCCGATTCCCGTGGCCACGCGCCGAACGAAAATATCCGTGTGGCTGACTTCTTCGAGCACATCCGCTACATCGCCGCTCTGTTTGACCTCTTTGAAAACGATAGGGCGGCGACCTGAGGATCGCCGCCCTATCGCCCGATGCCTTCCGGAGCGTATCTACCTACCTGCCTCCTCTGGACCAACCCGAAACGCCGACTTCATCACAAATGGCACGAATGGACCGAATCCCACGAATTGTAGAGCGCTTTTTTTATTCGTGTGAATTCGCGCGTTCGTGTCATTCGTGATGGCAGCAGGCAGCTACCACAAAGGGCACGTTTGTGTCCTTTCTCTCCTTCGTGGTTTTCAGAGAAGCTCTAAGGCCGCTGCCAGGAGTTGAGCATAAGCCGGACCACCCGACAGAGGCCCGTATCCGCTGCCAGCCAGGCGGTCACCTCCTCCCGCCGTGGACGCCGCCCGTTCCAGGTCCCTCCCGTGGCCCATGTGGCCACCAGGCTCAGAAAACGGCCCCGCCATGGCTCGTCTAAGGAAAACAGAGCCTCGACGAGTGATTCGACCGTCTCCTTCACCACCCGTGGTGTCAGCATGCCACTATCCCCCTCTACCCACATTAGGCTTCCCTCGCTCAAGCGGTGGGTGACAGGGCAGTCCAACGGCCCTGGAGGGGCGGGGCGACGACGGGGACGAGGCCCATTTATCCGCAGGCTCCCGCCTGGCAAAGTGCGCCCGCGAAAGCCTCTAGCGAATCCGCCTTAATCGCCAGGACGATCTGCTGCTCCGCCTCTGTCAGATTGAGCGCCCTCACCAGCTCACGGCGATGGCCTCCGAGCAACCGGTCCCGAAAAGCGGCATCGGTCAGGGCCATCCAGATCAATTCATCAATTCTGCGAGTGGGCATACCTATGCTCCGTCTTGTCTTTATGCCCCACTGCCCCCGCCGACGACCGGCCCCGCCATCTGAATTGCCCCTTCCCAGGGATCCACCAGAAGCGCCGACGTCGCGGGTGCCGCGAAGCTCAGAGCCAGCGTCAGCAAAAGCACCACAGCCATCAGCACCAGGATCAGCCTGCCGCCCTTACCTGCCATCTTGATTGCCTCCTTCTTCTCTTGAAACTCCCGTCGGATTGGTTTACGATCTGCTTTTAAAATAACACCGCATTCTGAACAAATCTCTGACAGAGAAGACGAAAAAGACCGCCCGGCCGGCGGTCTCTGTTCCAACCGATTGGGCTGATGGGGCGCGAACTACTCCCGGCCGGTTCCCTTTCCGACGATCCGACGGTACAGCTCTTTCGTTTCAGCCGATGGGTCAACCCCCAGCTCTCGGCGCAGAATCTCCCGACATTGACGGTACTGGGCCACCGCTTCCGGACGTCGGCCAGCGCTGGCATAGCAGCGCATGATCTGTCGGTGCACATCCTCCCGCAGCTCATCCACCTCCAGCGCCCGCCGGTACCAGGCGACGGCCTCTTCCACCTCACCACGCGCCTCATAACACGCCCCAAGGCCGATCAGGGCCTCAATGTACATCTGCCGGAGCGCTTCCCGCTTCGGCACGCACCAGATGCGCTCCACCTCGGGGAGGAAATCGCCCTTGTAGAGGGCGACCGCCTGCTGCCAGAGATGCTCCGTCTGCCAGTCGCCGGGCGGGAGCAGCCGCGCCCGCCCGACGAGGGTCTCGAATTCCTCGACATCGAACCAGTAGGCCACGTCGCCCAGCCGGTATTCTCCCTCCTCCATCACCACTGCTTCTGTGCCCAGAGCACGCCGTATGCGATAAAGCGTGGTGTGAAAACTGTCCCGCATCCCCTTGGGCGATGCATCCGGCCAGAACACAAGCCCTACAGCATCCCGACTGACCGGCCCATGGAGGAGGATGTAGAAAAACAGTTCCTTGGCCATAGAGGCCTGCCATTCGGAGGAAGAGACCAGATGGCCGTCACGGACGACCCGTCCTCCTCCGAAGGCGTAGATCTCCAGAAAGGCCGTCTCCTCCCTGGCCATTTCTCCTTCCCTGCCGGCAAAGGCCCTCAGCTTGCGGACCTTTTCGGCCGTGGTCAGGCAGGCTGTCACCCCTTCCGCGATGCCAAGTTCCAGCAGTCCCGGGCTGTGCTGTCCCTCCGCGACGGCGAACTGGTCTGTGCCGATCTCTTTCGCCAGCCCCATCGCCAGCCGCAGCTCTGCTACGGCCCTGGCCCGATCCCCTGCCAGGAAATGGGCCTTTGCCAGCAGGAACCGGGCGCGTGCCAGCTCCCGCGTCGCCTTTCTCTGCTCCAGGAAGCGGACCGCCTCAGAGAGGGCGCGGTGGCCGGTGGACCCTTCCCCTCTTTCGGCCAGCAGGATCCCCTCGGACATCGGCAACAGGCCCTGCAACTCGAACTCCAGCCCCTTTTCCTCTGCCAGATGTCGGGCCTGTTCCAGTGTCTGAGCAGACCGGCCGTACTCTCCCCGCCACCGGTACATATCTGCCTGCGCGGTCAGGATGTAGACGGCCAGGCCAGGCTCGCTCGTCCGGGCGATCTGCCAGCCAGCGTTATACAGCGGCTCGGCCCGACCGTAGGCTCCCAGGTCCCGATAGAGATCGGCCATTCCCACCGAGATATTCGCCTGAAGCCACAGGACCCCTCCCCTCCTTGCTGCAGCCAGTCCCTCCTCGTAGAGCGCCAGGGCTTCCTGGTACTCCCCCCGCATATGGTGGAGCCAGCCCAGGTTGTTCAGCACGCCGGCCAGCAATGTCGGCGCATCCAGCCGTCGCCCGATGGTCAGTGCCTCGTTCAGGCAGGCTGCCGCCTCGTCGAAAAGCCCCTGCATGGTGAACGCCAGCGTCAGGTCCTGCAACAGGTTGGCCACGTTGTAGGGGCTGCCCACCTGCCGGTACAGTGCCAGAGCCTCCCGCAGCCTCGCGATCCCTTCGGGGACGTGCCCCAGGCCGATGGAAGCGCGTCCGATCAGCCGCAGCGCCTCCGCCCGTTTCGCCGTTTCGGGGTGAGCCAGTTTCTCCAGGGCGGCCTGGGCCTCGGCGAGGGTATCCCCATAACGCCCCTCAAACAGCCCCAGCGTCGCCCGCTGGATGTGGACCATAGCCAGATTGGAGACGTCCCCCTGGGCGGCGAAACCGGACTCGGCGTGGGTCAACGCCCGCCGTGCTCCCTCGTAGTCATACCGGTCTGTGAGCACCTTGCTCTGGTATAACGACAACCGGGGAGCCTGATCGCGCACCTCCTCCGGAAGCTCCTCGCCCCATCGCACCAGCGCCTCTACCCGCCCGCGGACGAACCATTCCATCGCCACCCGTTCCATCACCGCCGTCGCCTGTGGGTACATTCCGGCGGTGAGGTAGTGGTACACCGCCTCCTCCACGTCCCCTTCCTGCTCGAAGTGGCCCGCAGCGCGACGGTGGAGTTCGGTATAACGGTCGGGGTCATACTGGTGGAGCCTTTCGTGCAGGAAGTCGCGGAACAGGTTGTGGTACTGGTAGGTGGCCCCGGCCCCTTCCCCAAAGCGGGTGATGAAGAGGTTGCGCCGTTCCACCTCCGCCAGCAGCGCCTGAGAGGCTCCAAGGTCCAGGACATCCCGGCACAGTCGCACCGACATTTCCCGCAACACTGCCGAAACCTGGAGGAAGTCCTGGATATCCGGTGGTTGCCGGCTCAGGACCTCGCGGGCCAGATACTCGTAGGCCTCAGCGGTTGCCCGCTCCGCGCCAGTCAGGGCTGTCCTGGCCGTTTCCCGCAGCAGGTCGGCCAGGAGCAGGACGCCGGTGATCCATCCCTCCGAGTTCTCAGCGATCGCCTCTGCCTGGGCTTCGGACACCTCGATCCGGAGCAACTGCAGCAGCTCCCGGATCTCCTCCGGTTCGAAACGGAGGTCTTTCACCGTCAGGCCGACGAGCTGGCGCTTGGCGACAAGCTGGGTGATCGGGACGTCGGGGAGCACCCGGCTGCCCAGCATCAGGTGAACGTTAGGGGGAATCAGATCGAGCAAACGATGGAGGAAAGCCCGGATGCCGGCAGCGCCGTCCAGCACCTCGTAGTTATCCACGACCAGAACCAGAGGGGAGCCGATCTCCACCAGCTCGTTGACCAGCTCCCCCACGACGGGGGCAGGGTTCTGGAATAGCTCGCCAGGGGCCGCTTCCAGTGCGATAAGGGTCCGCTCGCCAAAACCGGGGAAGCGTTCGCGGACAGCGCCGATGATGTATTCGACAAACACTCCAAGGTCCCGATCCCGCTCGTCGGCGGTATACCAGCAGACCGGGATCGGGGTGTGCTGGACGAAATCCACCAGCGCGGAGGTCTTGCCGTATCCCGCAGGGGCGGAGACTATGGTCAGCCGGCAGGCGAGTCCCTGCCCGATGGACCGACACACCCTGGGCCGATGCAGAAGACCGGCCGGGCTGGGGACCAGCAGCTTCGAACGGACGAGAACCGGCTTGGAGATAGACACGAGGACTCCCGGGCGGGTTACCCCTTCCACTCAGAGCTGCATACCCTGTGAAGTATACCCCAATAAGGCGGAGGAGGCAAAGGGCCGGAACCGGGGTTCGGACAAGAGTTCGGGCAGGGTGGGAGAGCGACCCTCACCCCATCCCCCTCACCCCCTTCCCCCCTCGGCCAGCGGAGAGGGGAAGGGGGCAGGGGGGTAGGGGTGAGGTCAGAAGCGGCCGATGAGCGCCTGTGTCCGAACTCACGTCCGAACCTCAGGCGCGGGTCCGCTTGACAGCCCTCCCTCACCGTGATATAGTCTGAACTGAAAGGAAGATCCAAATGAATTCTATTCAGTTACTGACCGTGCGGGGAATCCCCATCCGTATACACATTACCTTCCCCCTCATCCTGATCCTGGCTGCCTTTCAGTTCGGCCTGGGCCAGCCGAACTGGGCGGAAGGGGCTGTTTTCGGGGTTGTGGTCACCCTCCTCCTCTTTGTCTGTGTCGTACTGCATGAGCTGGCCCATAGCCTGGTAGCGATGGGGTTCGGATCCAGGGTCAAAGAGATCGTCCTCCTCCCCCTGGGCGGCGTGGCCCAGATGGAGGAGCTGCCGGAGCGGCCCTACCAGGAACTATTGATGGCCCTCGCCGGTCCTGTGACCAGCGGGCTGATCGGGGTGGGGCTGGCTTTGCCCACCGTCCTCTTTCTTCCCTCCCATATCTGGCTCGACTTTGCTCGTGCAATCACGACTGCTGGCAGGCTGGAATGGGCCTACATGCTCCCTTATCTGGTCACCACCAACATCTTCCTGGCCGGCTTCAACCTGATCCCCGCCTTCCCAATGGACGGTGGGCGGGTGCTGAGGGCGCTCCTGGCCACAGTGATGCCCTACGGACGGGCCACAGCCATCGCCGTCTCTGTCGGGCAGGGCCTGGCCTGGCTGATCGGGCTATCCGGCCTCCTGACCCGCAACGTTTTGACCATGCTGGTCGCCCTCTTCGTCTACGTCGGCGCGACCCAGGAGGGCCGGATGGTCCAGGTCAAAACGGCGCTGGCTGGCCTCCGTGTGGGGCAGGCCTTCTCCCGCACCGCCCGATCGGTCCACCCTGAGGACCCGCTGGGCCGGGCAGTGGACCTCACCCTGGAGAGTTTCCAATCTGACTTCCCCGTTTGCGACGGCGAGCAACTGGTGGGCATGCTGACCCGCACCGACCTGCTGGTGGGGCTGAAGGAACGCGGGCCCGGCGTACCGATCCGGGAGGTCATGCGGAGGCAGTTCCCCCTTGTCCGCCCCCAGGACGATCTCTTCGATACCCAGCAGAAAATGGGAGCAAGCGGCCTGGAGGCCGTGCCGGTCGTGGAGGAAGGCCGCTTTCTGGGCCTGCTCACACGCCAGGACCTGGAGGAGGTCTATCGGCTGGTCACCACCCTCCCCGGCCTCCTGCAGCCTGTACGGAACAACCGCATGTAGCGCAAGATGAATCTTGCGCTACATAACAGGACCAGAACTGCCCGCAAACATTCGTGAGGTTCGGTCTGTTCGAGCCATTCGCGATAAGGCTCCTGGTCTCCGACAAAGGTGTCAGGTGGTTAAAGCGATGTCCAGAGAGAAACCGATCCGGGCGCTGGTGCTCTCCGGCGGCGGCGGCCGCGGGGCCTACGAGTGCGGGGTCTACAAGTACCTGGAAGAGGCGGGGATGAGCCCCGAAATCCTGGTGGGGACCTCCATCGGCGCGATCAACGCCGCTGCCATCGCCTCCGGAAAGACGGCCGCCGAGCTGGAACAGGCCTGGCTCGCCACCCGCACCCGCGACATCCAGCGGTTCTGGCGGCTGCGCCCCTGGCGCTCCATTTACGATACCTCCCCCTGGCAGCGGACCCTCCACCGGTTCATTAACTTCGAACAGCTCGCCCGCACCGATAAGCGGGTGCTCATTACCGCCACCGAGGTGGAGACCGGCGAGCTGCGTATCTTCGACAGCGCCGAGACCCCCCTCACCCCCTATCACATCCTGGCCAGTTGCTCCATCCCTCTGGTCTACCCCTGGACCCGGATCGGCGACCACCACTACTGGGACGGGGCGGTGATGGCCAACACCCCTCTGGCCGGGGCCATTGACGCCGGAGCCGATGAGATCATTGTCGTCCTCCTTTCCCCCGTCGGCGTGCGGCGTATCCCCCCACCCCGCTGGCCCTGGGAGGCCTTCGCCGTGATGCTGGACCTGGCCCTCAACGCTACCTTCGAGAACGACGTCAAACAACTGGAGAACGTCAACCGGCTGGTGGCCGCCCAGCTGGACGAAAAGCACCGGCCGGTCCACTGCCGGGTCATCGCCCCAAGCCAGGACACCGGCCTTCTGCGTATTATCCGCTACGAGCCGGAGATCAGCCGGGAGCTGATCGAGCTGGGGTACAGGGATGCCCGCAGGGTGCTGGGAGGAGACGCCCGGGGGCCAGGGATTTGAGACGTCAAACGTCAAACGTCAGACGTCGGTAGGACTGTGGAACGCCTGGAAGGCAGCGTCGAGCGGGTGACCTACTACAACGCGGAGGATGGATATACCGTCCTCCGCCTCTCTGTCCCCGGATGGCCGGACCTGGTGACGGTGGTCGGCAACCTCCCCGAGGTCCAGCCCGGCGAGCGGCTGCGGCTGGAGGGGATGTGGACCACCCATCAGCAGTACGGCCGGCAGTTCAGGGCGGAACGGTGCGAGCAACTGCTCCCCGCCACTGTGGAGGGAATCCGTCGCTACCTGGGCTCCGGCCTCATCCGGGGGGTGGGACCGGTGACAGCAGAGCGCATCGTGGACCGCTTCGGCGCCGACACCCTCCGGGTGATGGAAGAAGAGCCGGAGCGACTGCGGGAGGTGGATGGGGTCGGACCGAAACGGGCGGCGGCCATCGCCCACGCCTGGGAGGAGCAGAAGGCGATCCGGCAGGTGATGCTCTTCCTCCAAAGCCACGGGGTCACCACCGGCCTGGCGGTGAAGATTTACAGAACCTATGGGGATGATGCCCTGCGGGTGGTGCAGGAGGACCCCTACCGGATGGCCCGCGACATCTGGGGGGTGGGGTTCAAGACCGCCGACAAGATCGCCCGCGACCTGGGCCTGCCGCCGGACGCTCCCTCCCGCATCGAGGCAGGGGTGGCCTACGCCCTGAGCCAGATGGCGGACGACGGCCACGTCTACATGCCGGAGGAGGAGCTGGTGGCCGAGGCGGCCCGGCTGCTGGAGGTGGACCCCGGTCTCATCCGCCCCGCCATTGAGGCGCTGGACACCGAAAAGGTGGTCCGACGGGAGCGGCTCATCTACCCCACCGCTGCCGATGGGCCACCTTCCTCCGGCAACCCGGCGGTGCGGGAGGAGCAGGCGGTCTATCTGGCCCCCTTCTACCAGGGGGAGGTCGGCGCGGCGGGCCGGCTGCGCACGCTGATGGAAAGCCCCGCCACCCGGTTGGGCCGCTTCCGCAACGTGGATTGGGACGCACTTCTGGACCTGGTCGCCCGGGATTCGGAGATCGAGCTCTCTGCCGAGCAGCGGGAGGCGGTGCAGGCCGCCCTCATCCACAAGACCACCGTCCTCACCGGCGGCCCCGGCACCGGCAAGACTGTCACCGTGCGCACCGTCATCGCCGTGCTGGAGAGGCTGGGCGGCCGGTACGGGCTCTGCGCCCCCACCGGCCGGGCCGCCAAGCGGCTCGCCGAGGCCACCGACCGGCCCGCCCAAACAGTCCATCGCCTCCTGGAATACTCCCCCCAGGAGGGCTTCCGCCGCAACGAAAAGAACCCCCTGCCGGTGGACCTCCTGATCGTGGATGAGGCCTCGATGCTGGACCTCCTCCTGACCCACCATCTGCTCAAGGCGGTGGACCCGGCGGTCCATCTCCTGCTGGTAGGGGATGTGGACCAGCTCCCCTCGGTGGGGGCAGGGGACGTGCTGCGGGATGTGATCCGGTCGGGCCGGGCAAAAGTGGTGCGGCTGACCCACATCTTTCGCCAGGCAGCCCAGAGCGGCATCGTCGTCAATGCCCATCGGGTCAATCAGGGACAGATGCCGGTGCTCAACCGGTACAACGACTTCTATTTCTTCTCAAAAGAGGACCCCGAGGAAGCGGCTGATCTGGTGGTAGATATTGTGGTGAACCGCATCCCGCGCAAGTTCGGCCTGGACCCCGTGGACCAGGTGCAGGTGCTGGCGCCGATGTACCGGGGGGCGTGCGGGGTGGAGAACCTGAACGGGCGGCTCCAGGAGGTCCTCAACCCACCTGGCCCGAACCGGCCAGAACGGCGGCTCGGGGGGCGGACCTTCCGGGTGGGGGATAAGGTGATGCAGGTCCGCAACAACTATGATAAGGGGGTCTTCAACGGCGACATCGGTCAGGTGGTCCAGATTGACGGGATCGAGCAGACACTGACGGTGGATATGGACGACCGCCCGGTGGTCTACGACTGGGCAGAGACCGATGAGCTGGTCCACGCCTTCGCTATCTCGGTGCACAAGAGCCAGGGGAACGAGTATCCGGCGGTGGTGATGCCAGTTTTGCCCCAGCACTATATGATGCTTCAGCGGAACCTGCTCTACACCGCCATCACGCGGGCCAGGCGGCTGGTCGTGCTGGTGGGCACCCGCCGGGCCATCGGCATCGCCGTCCGCAACGCCAGGGTGCGCCAGCGCCATTCGGGGCTGGGGGTGCGCCTCCTGTAGGGGCGACCTGCTGGTCGCCCCTACAATGGGGCGACCTGCCGGTCGCACCTACAACGATGGGGTACGGGCGACCTGCCGGTCGCACCTACAATGGGGCGATCTGCTGGTCGCCCCTACCGCCGCCGCGCGTCCAGCGCCTTGTTGATCTCCGCCACAAACGCCGGGACGAAGAGGAGGGGAGCCATCACCCCCCATTCCCGCGTGCCCAGCGGCACCGTGTCGAAGACAGGCTGAAGGAAGGGCAGGTAGACCGCCGCCAGGAGCAGCAGGAAGGAAGCTCCGACGGCATACTGCATATAGGGGTTGGTGAACAGCCCCAGCCGCACCAGTGGATACCGCTCCGAGCGGGCAGTATAGGCCCGGAGAAGCTCGGAGGCGGAGAGGGTCACAAAGGCCATCGTCCGCGCCAGAGCAAAGCTCCCATTCCCCCATTTCAGCCCGATGGCGTAGGCTCCCAACACCGCTGTGGTGATGGCGATCGTCTGGACCACGATCCCCCGCACCATCGGTCGGTTGATGACCGGCTCCCGTGGTGGCCGGGGTGGCTGGTCCATAATGTCCGGGTCTCCCTTTTCCATCCCCAGCGCCAGGGCCGGCGCGCCGTCGGTGAGCAGGTTCAGCCACAGGAGCTGGATGGGCGTCAGCGGCGGCGGCTGCCCGACCAGCGCTCCCAGGAAGATGACCATGATCTCTGCTATGTTGCATGAGAGCAGGTAGTAGACGAACTTACGGATATTGGAGTAGATGATCCGGCCCTGCTCAATGGCGGAGACAATAGAGGTGTAGTTGTCGTCGGTGAGGACCATATCGGCCACCTCTTTGGAGACGTCGGTGCCGGTGATCCCCATCGCCACGCCGATATCGGCCCGCTTGAGCGCCGGGGCGTCGTTCACCCCGTCCCCTGTCATCGCTACCACGTGGCCGCGGGCCTTCATCGCCTCCACGATACGGACCTTGTGCTGGGGGCTCACCCGAGCGAAGACATCCACCCGCTCGATGCGTTCCACCAATTCCTCATCGGATATCTCGTTCAGCTCCGCGCCGCTCAACACCTCCCCGCCGGGCCGCAGGAGGCCGATCTGCTCGGCAATGGCGCGGGCCGTATCCGGGTAGTCGCCGGTGACCATCAGGGTGCGGATCCCCGCCCTGCGCGCCTTCTCGATAGCCGGACCGACCTCCGGGCGGGCGGGGTCAATCATCGCCACCAGGCCGATCAGCGTCAGGTCCTGCTCCACCACCTCGGGGTTCAGCTCCTGGGGCAGCCTGTCCATCATCCGGTAGGCCACCGCCAGCACCCGCAGCGCCTCCCGCCCCAGGTCTCTGTTGACGTTCTCGATATGCTGGCGGCGGGCAGAGGTGAGGGGGACGTCCACGCTGTTTTCCAGGATGGAATGGCAGTGGGGCAGGACCATATCCGGAGCCCCCTTGACGTAGACGACATAGTAGCCGGGCCGCTCTCCTTCTACCCCCATCGGCCCCCGGCCGTCCAGCTGGTGGATGGTGCTCATCCGCTTCCGCTCCGAGTCAAAGGGGATCTCGGCGACGCGGGGCAGCCGCTCTTCCACCTCCTCCCGCCACAGTCCCGCCTTGGCCGCCGCCACCACCAGCGCCCCCTCGGTGGGGTCGCCCACCATCCGGTAGCCGTCGCCGTCCTTCTCCAGGCTGGCGTCGGAGCAGAGCAGTGCACCGGTCAGCAGGGCAAGCACATCCGGACGGTCGCGGGGGTCAACTGGTGTGCCGTAATTATCGAAGGAGCCGACCGGCTGGTACCCCTCGCCGGAGATGTCCAGCCGGAGGTTGGCAACGTAGAGCCGCACCGCCGTCATCTCGTTCTGGGTAAGGGTGCCGGTCTTATCGGAGCAGATCGCGGTGGCCGAGCCCAGCGTCTCCACCGCGGGGAGGCGGCGGATGAGGGCATTGCGGCGGACCATCTCCCGCATTCCCAGGGCCAGACAGATGGTGACCACCGCCGGCAGCCCTTCGGGGACAGCGGCAATGGCCAGGCTTACCGCCGTAAGAAAGAGATTGATCACCATCTGGACGTACTGATTGAGATAAGCTTTCATCCCCTCGCGGAGGAGCATCCCCAGGTCCGTATCCCGGATCACCGCCACCACGAAGACCAGCCCACAGATCGCCAGCGTCCCCCAGCCCAGCCAGCGCCCGAGCTGGTCCAGGCGGCGCTGGAGGGGGGTGGGTTCCTCCTCGTAGGTCTGGATCATCTCGGCGATGATGCCGATCTGGGTCTGCATACCGGTGCCGGTCGCTACCCCTTTGCCCCGCCCATAGGTGACGGTGGAGCCCATAAAGGCACAGTTGACCCGGTCGCCCAGGGTGGTATCTTCGGGGAGGACCGCATCGGCCTGCTTCTCCACCGCTGCCGACTCGCCGGTGAGGGAGGCCTCGTCTATGCGCAGGTTGACGGCCTCCAGTAGCCGGAGGTCGGCGGGGACGTAGTTGCCGGCTTCGAGGAAGACGATGTCGCCGGGGACCAGCTCACGGGCCGGGATGGTGATGCGGTGGCCGTCGCGGAGGACACGGGCATCGGGGGCGGCCATCTTTTTGAGGGCAGCCAGCGCCTCCTCGGCCCGCCGCTCCTGAATAACCCCCAGGATAGCGTTGAGAAGGACGATGGCCATAATGGCGATGGCCTCTTCCATCTCGCCCAGGGCGAGGGAGATCAGGGCGGCGGCGATCAGAATGAGGACCAGGAAGCTGTTGAATTGGTCCAGCAACATCCGCCAGAAGCCCGGCCGGGGCCGCTCGGCCAGCTCGTTGGGGCCGACCCTGGCCAGCCTCCGGCGGGCCTCCTCCGTCGTTAACCCTTTTTGAGGATCTACCTCCAGCCCGGCCAGCGCCTCTTCTACCGATCGGGCATGCCATTCCGCCCGTTTTTCTATAGTATCTCTCATTTACCCTCCGCTGGGCCCAGGTCACGGCATTCGTGCCGTTCGCCTGATCTGTGGGATTCGTCAACTACAAAAGCTCACGCTCCCCGTGCCGCCCGGCGTACAGGGGAGCGCGGGGAGCCATCGCGTCCAGTTCACAGGAGAGGGACAATCCTACCCTCCGTTGCTGTTGGAAGCCCGGGAGCCGTCCCTGCCCCGGAGGCTGCCCACGGCCTGGAAAAACTGCGGCAGGTACTCCCCCTTGAGGCGGCGCCAGCGCACCGCCAGCGTCGCCAGCAGATAGCCGACGGCCAGCCAGCCGAAGAGGGGAGCCTCCCGGAAGGCTGTCACGCCGAGGACGACATAGGGGAGGGCATAGAAAGGCCAGGCGAGCTGGTGGGAGTGGAGGATCCACAGCCCCAAAATCATCAGCACCAGGGCTCCACCCATCCAGGCGGGCAGGTATCCGCTCAGTACCAGATAGGCAGCCACCCCCAGCGAGACAGACAGGTCCGCCTCAGCGTCGTGCTCGCCGATCCAGGTAGTCCGGGGGTCGGGGGCGTGACGGGCCAGCGGGCCATCCAGCAGGTCGGTGAGCCAGGAAAGGATGACGGTGAGGACGGCGGTCGGAAGGGCCTCGGCCCCTCTCACCCATCCCAGACCAGCCAGACAGAACCCCAACAGCGCCCGGCCCACGGTGAGCAGGTCCGCCAGGGACTTCCCATGATGGAATCTTAAGGTCATCGGGCACCTCCGTACCGGAACGCCCTTTAGACGTTATTGGGATAACTACCCTCGTCGGGTTCTATTTTACCCCGGCTCCTCAAGCTTGTCAAACTGATGTTCGGACGTGAGTTGGGACAGGGGTATTTACAAGATTTCCTCACCCCTCCCCCAGCGGCTTCGCCGCTACCCCCT
>JBDOIF010000091.1:0-77026 GCA_041082215.1 Anaerolineae bacterium | reverse complement strand
CGGGGATGGGGTGAGGTAACCGACCCCTATGCCAGGCCCACCAGCTCCCCCACCGACCCCACCACCAGGTCGGCGCGGGGGGCCAGAAGCTCCGAGGGACTCACGCCGGAGAGCACCCCAACTACCAGCCCCGCCCCGGCCGCCCGGCCCATCTCCATATCGGCGACGGCATCGCCAACGACGACCGACCGCTCCGGTGGAACACCCACCCGACGGCAGATTTCCCATACCATATCCGGTGCGGGCTTCAGCGGCAGGCCGTCGTCGCCACAGACCAGCCCGTCCACCCTCACCCCCAGCCAGGCGAAAGTCGCCTCGGTTGGCTCCCGGTCGTCCATCGTGGCGACGGCAACCCGGGCCCCCTGCTGCCGCAAAGCCCCGAAGAGGGCCGGGAGGTCGGCCAGTGGGCGGACCTGCGTCGCCGGATCGGGGGCAAACCAGACGGCCCCCACCGCCTCCGCGGAGGCCGAAGGGGAGAGGCCAGTCTGGCAGAGTACCTCCACCGTCAATCGCCGCAGCCCGGCCATCGGCGTGGTGGCCAGCCGCCCCTCCGGGGCGATCCGACCGGTCCGCGGGTCGAACCCCATCGCCTCAAACAGCGGAGCCGCTACGGAGAAACCTGTCGCTCCCTCCAGCCGGTGTGCCAGCTCCACCACCCACTCCCTCCACATCCGGCGGAAGTCAATCAGCGTGCCCCCTTTGTCGAAGATGAAAAGGTCGGGGGCCAGGGCCGTTAACTGGGGGAACGGATATAAAGACATCGTCTCCGCGGTTTACCCCATCACACCTTCACAAAATCACCGTACCGAAGGAGCTGGGGTGCGGAGCGGGGGCCGACGAAGATCGGGTTGGTCAGCGCCAGCAAACGACCGTCCAGGTCCACCACGTCGAGCCGATACCAGCGAGCGTGGCCGGGTCCGACAGAGACCCGGTGGACCCACTTCCATTCCCCATCCCGGATGTGGCTCTCGGCCACGACCTCACCGTTCTCCACGATGCGGGCCAGAGCCTGTCCGTCCCCCTCCAGATGGACGAGGGTGATCAGGCGGACCTCGCCCGAGTGCTCCCCCAGGTCGTCCCCGATCCCCCAGCTCCGGTCGCCCGCCTCTGCCCGGAACTCAACCTTCGGGCCGACGCTGATGAAAACCCGGCGGCGCCTCAGCCCCTCGAGCAGTCCGGCGACAGACCGCTCCTCCACACAGACATAGGTGGCGGGCAGCCCCAGCCGCTCGCCGGGGTCCCCCGCCTCCGGCCGGGGCGGGTAATGGTAGTCGCTCCCGCCGACCGCCGTGATGCGGTATCCGGCATTGAGCCAGGCGGTCCACAACGCCACCGCCTTCGGATTGGCCCATCCGTTATCTGGCCAGTAGGGATCGTTCCAGACCTCCAGACAGTGGACGTAGCGGAGGTCGGTTTCGGCGTCCCGCCACTCCCAGGGAGGGAGGAGGGGGTGATTGATGGAGTTCAGGAGCCCCTCAGCGGCCGTCCGACGCATCAGCTCTGTCGTCGTCCGGTACCGGCCCCCCAGCGACACCCGGATCGGGCCGGTGCAGATGGGCTCCATCCAGTCGTGCCATCCCCTGAGGCCGAAAACGTTGAAATCCCCCTCGTCAACCGTGACCTCGATGCCGGGGAGGATCAGGAAGCCCGGATCCTCCCCGGCCTGTGGGAGAGCCTTAACAGTGTTGTGGTCGGTGATGGCGACGAAGTCCAGCCCCTCCGCCCGGGCAAGCTCGATCAACTGAGGGAGAGGGGCCTCCCCGTCGGAAGCGTTGGTGTGGACGTGGAGGTCGCCTCTGCACCAGCCGGATTGGAGAGGTTGGACGCCCATTGCCCCTTAAGCCTTGACCAGGCTGCGGGCGACCTCTACCGCCGTTGCCGCATCGGGTGCATAAGCGTCGGCGCCGATCTCTCTAGCGAAAGCGGCGGTCACCGGAGCGCCCCCGACGATCACCTTCACCTGATCCCGCAGCCCGACATCTTCCAGTGCCTCGATCGTCGCTTTCATCCCCGGCATTGTCGTCGTCAGCAGGGCCGACATCCCCAGCAGGGCCGCCTTCTCCGCCCGCACCGCCTCGACGAACCTGGCCGGTGAAACGTCGGTGCCCAGGTCCACGATCTCGAAGCCGGCCCCCTGCAGCATCATGCTCACCAGGTTCTTGCCGATGTCGTGCAGGTCGCCCGCCACGGTGCCCATCACCACCTTGCCCAGCGTCGGCGCGCCGGACTCGGCCAGGAGTGGACGCAGCACCTCCAGCCCGGCGTGCATCGCCTGGGCGCACAGCAGCACCTCTGGAATGAAGAGGATGCCGTCCCTGAAATCCCGGCCCACCACATCCATACCGGCCACCAGGCCGTTGTTGAGCACCTCGTGGGCCGAGAGTCCCTGCGCGAGGGCCTTTTCCGTGAGGGACCGTACCCCGTCCACGTTGCCGTCGTAGAGTTCCTTCTTGATTTGTTCCAGAACGTCGGACATGCTGACTCACCTCTTTTTTGAGCTTATCTGACCACAAAGGCTTGGAGAACACAAAGAGTATCCCTCTGTGTCCTTTGTGCCTCTGCGGTTTTCTACTTTTCCAGATGTCTGAGTGCTTCGGCCACCAGCTTATCCAGCGCCTTACCCACGTCCTCCGGCAGCGGGCTGGGCCGGTGCTCGGCCAGGATCGTCCGGGCCTTCTCCCTGGCCCGCTCCAGGAAGGTCCTGGAGCCGCCCGCCACCCACGCCTCCCGGGAGTTGCGGAAGAGGAGGCTGGGCGTGTACCGCTCCCCCCGGAGGAACTTGAGGGTATGGGGATCGGCCACGAAGTTGCCGCCGGGGCCGACGCGGGCGATAGCCTCGGCCCCCAGCCGCTCCTCGTCCATCTCGAACCCTTCCAGCGCCCGCACCACGATGTTGTTGATCTCGCTATCAATCACCAACTGCTCGTGGCTGGTGACCAGGCTCTGCTGGATCATCCCGGCCCCGACCAGGACGTTGGCCCCGGCCAGCCCTGCCATCAGATTCATGTACATGCGCTCAAGGGTTGACTGATCGTCGTGGGTCATCGAATCGGTCCAGGGGCCGTGGAGGCTGACGGGGACGTTATAGAAGTGGGCCATCTGTGCGCCGCAGGCGGCCATGATCCCCAGCTCAACCGACCCGGCCACGCTGAAGCCGGTGCGCATGTCCATCAGCATCGGCCGGGGAGCGTACTGGATGGGGGCGCCGGGGTGGGCCAGTTGGGAGATGGTCAGGCCGGCCAGGAACTCGGTGTTGAACAGGAGGATGTTGCCCGCCATCGTCACCGGGCCGGTGCCGCCAGCGATCGGCATCACGCAGATGTCGAGGGGGATTCCGTACTCGCCACACAGCAGGAGGGCGTCCACCGTCACATCGAGGTACTTGAGGGGGCTGATGGGGGCCTCCAGCAGGCTGACGACGGGCCGCTTCTTCAGCTCCTCCTTCCCGCCAGCGACGATCGCCGCCATCTCGAACATATAGCGCAGGTTCCTGCCGCCGAACGTGCGCAGGTGAATATGCTTGTCGGTGTGATTGAACGCCTCCCGCAGCATCAGGACGTCCCGCCCCACCACCGGCATATCGTGGCCGAAGACGGGGGCGATGAAGTCAATACCATCCAGCGCATCCATCAGCCGGTAGCAGTCCCGCACGTCCGCCAGCAGGAGGGGCCTGAACTCACCGGACTCCAGGTCAATGATGTAGTCCGCCCCGCCGCCGTTGCGGGAGTAGGGACGGCTGCCGCGCACCAGAGGGCAGTCCTTCCTGGGGTTGCGGGCGGCGAGGGTAAAACCCGCCGGAGCCGTTTCCAGCGCCCGGGCCACCAGCTCGCGGGGGATGCGGACCCGCCGGGTGTCGCGGTCCACCTTCGCTCCCGCCTTTTCCAGGAGCTTCAGCCCTTCCTCATGCCCCACCTCGACGCCGGTGGTCTCCAGAAGGCGGAGCGATCGTTCGTGGATCTCCTCGACCTGGGCGTCGGAGAGATACCGGATAAGGGGTTTCTGGGTTTTCTCACTCATAGCAGCCTCCTGTTATCAATTTTAGGGTACAGGCAAGACGAACCTTGCCTGGCGGATTTCATCTCCCTCACCCCTCCCCCCCTACCCCCTCCCCTCTCCCGCGCGGCGGGCGAGGGGAGGGGATAAAGGGGTGGGGTGAAGGCCAACACCCCCTGAGCCCCAGGGTGAGATTTTGCAGATCAACAAGTTAATCCGGCAATAGCACCTCGTCTGGCGGACTTCACCCCCTCACCCCTCCCCCCACCCCTCCCGGTGGGGTGAGGGCCACCTCCCCTCTACCCTGCCCTCCACACCGTCTCTTTCAGCCGCTTCTGGTTCTCCGCGTCTTCGAGCCAGCGCATCAGCCGGACCGAATGCTGGAGATACCGGAGGTACTCCCCGGGGTCTGTCCCCTGGCTGTAGAAATCCTCCACCGCCCAGTTCAAAACATAGAGGTTGGCGGCAGCCATCAGGGCCGGAAGGCACTCAAGTTCCAGCTCACTCAACGGACCGGGAGCCAGATTCCCCCCGGCCCCGGCCCCCAACACCTCCTGATACCTCTTCAGGAAGGCCCTGACCTTATCCAGCCGGACCTCCCCGTCCGATTCCCCCTCCCACTCCGCACAGAAATAGACGAGGGCCAGGGCCACGTCGAACGCCCGCAGGTCTATCTTCGACCAGTCGAAGTCGAACAGGCCCGTCACCTCGTCGTTCTCGAACTTCAGGTTTCCGGGGTGGTAATCACAATGGATCACCTGGCGGACCCCTCGCCCGCAGCCCCGTCTATCCAGCTCACTGACTGTCTGCTCCAGAGCTGTGCAGATGGCTGCCAGGTTCTGGAGAAAATACCGGTCGAAGGCCGTCCCTCCCGCCTGACCGGCGCGCCGCTTCAGGCTCTGGGCGATCCGGGGCAGAAGTTCCTGGATCCCTGGCTCCTCCCGCCTCCCCTCGGGGACAAAGCCAGCCACGGCCTGATGGAACCGGGCAAAGGCCGTCGCCGCATTGCACAGTTCCCGATCGCTGCACGAAGGGGCATCCCAGGTATACCGATCCTCCCCCGGCAGGAATTCGAACAGGGCGTAGAACCTCCCTTCCCTTTCGTCGAAAACATACGTCCGCCCATCCCGCGCCCGGACCAGCCGGGCTGTGAGCCGAAACCCCCTCTCCGTCAGGTGAGAGATCACCGAGTGCTCGAAACGGATTTCCTCTTCTCGGATACCCTGCCGGTAGGCCCGAAAGCAGTACCGGCTCCGCCCCCCGTCGGTCTGGAACTCAAGGGCGTAGCTGACGTTGACGTAGCCGCGGGGGATCGGGCGGGCCTCGACCAGCTCTCCCAGGCTGTAATGGTGGGAGAGGATCCTCTTCAGGTCGAGGAACGGGAGAAAACGGAAGCTCTCAGCCATCTCCCTCCTTACGATCCCGCCGGGACGGAGGCGGGCCAAAGGTGCCGCCCCGCGCCTGATGGCCGTGGACGATAGCGACGAACCCCTCCGGGTCCACTTTCGCCACCAGCGACCGCAGCTCCCCCTCCATAGGGCGGCTGACGGTGCAGAAGAGGACGGTGCGCTCCCTCTCGGTGAACATCCCCCAGGCTGGCCAGGCGGTGACGCCCAGCCGCAGTTCGCTGAGCAGAACCTGGGCCACCTCCTGGGGCCGGTCGGTGACGATAAAGGCGGTGCGCACCACGCTGGGGCCTTCCAGCACGTAATCCGCCACCATCCCCCACACAAAAAGGGTCAGCAACGCATACAGCCCCCGCTCCCAGCCGAAGACCAGCCCTGCCGCCAGGATGACGCCGCCGTCGGTCACCAGGTAGATCTGGCTGACAGGGACCCCGGTCCGGAGCTGCAACACCCGGCTCAGGATGCCGGTCCCGGCGCTGGTGCCGCCCCCGCGATAGACCAGGCCCATTCCGATCCCGCCCACCACCCCGCCGTACAGGGCGTTGAGCAGGAGGTCTTCGGTGACGCCGGTGGGGGGAATCCAGCGGGCCATGATGTCCACCCCCAGGTTATAGAGCAGCACCACATAAGCGGTACGGGCCAGGAAGCGGAAGCGGCCCAACTGCCAGAACCCCATCGCTACCAGAGGGATGTTCAGGACCAGCATCGTCACTCCAATAGGCCAGCCGGTCAGGGCGTTGAGGATGATGGCCAGGCCGGAGACACCGCCGGGGGCGATGCTGGACGGGGCCAGAAACAGGCGGAGGTTGGCCGCCATCAAAAGGCTGCCCACGGTCAGCAACAGATAATCCTGCCCCACCCTTCCCACAACCAGACGAGACAACCAGCCACGCAATCGGCTCTTGATCCTCATCCCCCGCCCCCTCATCGGACCAGATGGCAGCTCACGAAATGGCCAGGCCGGGCCTGACGGAAGGCCGGTTCCACCCTCCGGCACTCCTCCACTGCCCGGGGGCAACGGGTACTGAAGACACACCCCTCGGGAGGGGAGGCCGGGTTCGGCACCTCTCCTTTCAGAATGATGCGCCGCCGCTTTTTTTCTACCCTGGGATCGGGCACCGGCACCGCCGAGATCAGGGACTCGGTGTAGGGGTGAAGGGGGTTCTCGAACAGCTCGTCCCTGTCGGTCAGTTCCATGATCTTGCCCAGATACATGACCGCGACCCGGCTGGAGATATGCCGGACCATGCTCAGGTCGTGGGCGATGAAGAGGTAGGTCAACCCCAGCCGCTCCTGCAGCTCCTGAAGCAGGTTGACCACCTGGGCCTGGATGGAGACGTCGAGGGCGGAGATCGGCTCGTCGCAGACGATGAAATCGGGATGGAGGGCCAGCGCCCGGGCGATCCCAACCCGCTGCCGCTGGCCGCCGGAGAACTCGTGGGGGTATCGGTCCATACAGGCGGGGTTGAGGCCCACCAGTTCCAGAAGCTCGGCCACCCGATCCCTCAGCTCCTGGCCGCGGGCGGCGCGATGGATCACCAGCGGCTCAGCCACGATCTTGCCGACGGAGTGGCGCGGGTTGAGGGCGGAGTAGGAATCCTGAAAGATCATCTGCATCCGGGGCCGCAGAGCGCGGATATCCTTCTCGCTCAGCCCGGTCAGTTCGATCCCGTCGAAGAAAACCCGACCGGAGGTGGGCCGGATCAGGCGGAGGATGGCCCGTCCGGTAGTGGACTTACCGCAACCGCTCTCCCCCACCAGCCCCAGCGTCTCCCCCTCCCGGATGTCGAAGGAAACCCCATCCACTGCCCGGACCGCACCGACCCGGCGGCTGAAGACCACCCCGCGGGTGATGGGGAAATGCACCTTCAGCCCCTCGACCTGCACCAGAACCCTGCGCTCATCCATCGTTCCGGGCCCTCCCTGTCACAACATCGAAGAAGCAGGCCACCTCATGCCGGGGGACGATCTCCACGAGAGGAGGAACCTCCTGCCAGCACCGGTCGAAGGCGCAGGCACAGCGGGGGGCAAACGGACAGCAACGGGGCGGCGCAAACAGGTCCGGCGGCGTGCCCTCGATATTCGCCAGCCGCCCCGCTCCCGCCTGGTCCAGCCGGGGAAGGGCGCCCAGCAGCCCGATCGTGTAAGGATGGAGGGGGGTCTCGTAGAGCGCGTCCACCGGGGCCCGCTCGACGACCAGCCCTCCGTACATCACCTGCACCCGGTCGGCCAGGCCGGCCACTATACCCAGATCGTGGGTGATCCAGATCACCGCCATCCCCAGTTCGGAGCGCAGCTCCTGCACCAGCTCCACAATCTGCGCCTGCACGGTGACGTCCAGCGCGGTGGTCGGTTCGTCGGCGATCAGGATGCGGGGCCGGCAGGCGATGGCGATGGCAATCATCGCCCGCTGTCGCATGCCGCCGGAAAACTGATGGGGATAGCTATTATATCGCCTCTGGGGATCGGGGATTCCCACCCGGTCGAGCAGCTCGACCGCTCTCCGGCGTGCCTCGGCGGCACCCATCCCCAGATGCTCCTGGAGGGACTCGGCGATCTGCTGGCCAATGGAAAGCACCGGATTCAGCGACGTCATCGGGTCCTGGAAGATAAACCCGATCTGGCCGCCGCGGATGTGGCGCAGCTCCGGTTCGGAGAGCCTGAGCAGGTCCCGCTCCCGTTCCCCGTCGAACAGGATCACCTCTCCTTCCTCGACCCGTCCCGGCGGACGGGGGATCAGCCCCACAATCGAGAGGGCTGTCACCGTCTTCCCGCAACCGCTCTCCCCCACAAATGCCAGGGTCTCTCCCTCCTCCAGGTCGAAGGAAACGCCGTTGACAGCATGGATGACACCGTCCACAGTATGGAAGCGGGTGACGAGGTTGCGGACCTTAAGGATCGGCGCCATCGGGAGCCCCCTCACTTCTTCGCCCGCCGCAGGCGGGGGTCGAGCACATCGCGCAGCCAGTCGCCCAGAAGGTTCATCCCCAGCGAGGTGAAGAGGATCGCCAGGCCGGGGAAAGTAGCGATCCAGGGCGCGTTGACCAGGTACTTCCGGCCGTTGGAGAGCATGTTCCCCCAACTGGGCACGCTGGGGGGGACGCTCAGGCCGAGAAAGCCCAACCCGGCCTCGTAGAAAATCATGCCGGACATCTCGAAGGTGGCTAGGGTGATCAGGGGGCCGATCAGGTTGGGGAGGATATGGTCGAAAATGATGCGCCATCGGGAAGCCCCCAGACTGATGGCCGCCTCGACGTAGCCGGACTGGCGGATGCGGAGGACCTCGCCCCGGGTGACGCGGACAAAGATGGGGGAGTCGGTGATGCCGAAGATAAGGATCACGTTGAGGAGGCTCCGCCCCAGGATGGCGGCGATGAAGACGACGAATAGGAGGTAGGGAAGGGCCAGCACGACATTGACGATCCCCATAATGATTCCGTCCACCCGCCCGCCCACGTAACCGGAGATCAGGCCGACTACCAGGCCAATGGTGCCGGCGATGAGCACGCCGAAGAAGCCCACCGTCAGCGAGACCCGGCTGCCGTAGATGACGCGGCTGAGGATGTCCCGCCCCAGGTTATCCGTCCCCAGAGGGTACTCCCAGCTCCCCCCTGCCGACCAGGCGGGGGGTTGTTTGCTGAAGGCAAGGTGCTGTTCCAGCGGGCCATGGGGGGCCAGCCAGGGGGAGAAAAGGGCCGCCACCACCACCAGAATGAATACCACCAGGCCGAAAACACCGCCTCGATCACGCAGGAGCAGCCGCGCCAGCCGGCCGGAGCGATACCGTATCCCCCGGGCCTCCAGGCCCAGGACTGCCTCTCTACTCGCCATAACGGATCCTCGGATCGATCAGCGCATAAGCCAGGTCGGTCAGCAGGTTGAGCACCACGACGACAAAGCTGGTGAAGACGGCGATAGCCTGCACCATTGGAAAGTCCCGCACACCGATGGAGTCGGCCGCCAACCGGCCCAGACCGGGCCAGGAGAAGATTGTTTCGATGTAGATGGAGCCGCCCAGCATATAGCCGAACTGAACGCCGATGACGCTCACCAGAGGGATGGCCGCGTTGCGGAGGATGTGGCGAACATAGATCACCCGCGACCGCAACCCCTTGCTGTAGGCCGTGCGGATGTAGTCCTCGCTGCGGATCTCGAGCACCGCCGAGCGGGTCAGCCGAACCAGTTGCCCCATTGTGAAGACCCCCAGGGCGATGGCCGGCAGCACGACCGACTCAGGCCCGCCTCGACCGAAGGAGGGGAACCAGCCCAGCCGCACGGCGAAGACAAGGATCAGGATGAGGGCCAGCCAGAAGTTGGGGATGCTCTGACCGAAAAGCCCCACCGCCCGGGCCACCGCATCCCACACACTCCCCGGCCGGGAGCCTCCGATCAGGCCCAGGGGCACAGCAAAAACAATGGCGATCAGAAGCGCCACGGAGGCCAGCTCGACCGTGGCCGGCAGCCGCTCCAGGATCAGGGGCAGGGCAGGTAACCGGTAGTGGAGGGAGTTTCCAAAATCCCCCACCATCGCCCGGGAGGTGAAGTCGAGGAACTGGACGATAAGCGGGCGGTCAAAGCCCATCGCGTGGCGGAAGGCCTCGACCTCCTCAGGCGAGGCCTCGCGCGGCATCATCAGGCTCGCCGGATCGCCGGTCAGGCGAACCATAAAGAAGACCAGAACAAACACACCGAAGATGACCGCCAGGGACTGAAGCAATCGGGAGAGGAGATACCGTTGCATCACTCCCCCTTCCATCGGGGGCACAGAATGCCCCACAGCCGAGAAGATGAAGACAACTCTTCCGGCAGGGAGGGCCTGAAAGACGCCCTCCCTGCCGGTCTACAGGGGCCTATCCGGCATCGGACAAGGCGGGGCTAATCCTCCAGCAGCCACGTATAGTACAGGAAGTAGGTCTCAGCCGGCCGCGGATGGTAATCCTGCACGCGGGTGTTGATCGCCTCGAAGGTGTAGGGGATGTAGAGGTAGATGAACGGCGGATCTTCCTGCATATACCTCTGGAGCTGCCGGTAGATCTCGGCCCGCTCCTCATCGTCCACGGTCACCTTGATCTGGTCAATCATGCGCCCGATCTCGGGGTCCCACCAGGAGGAGTAGGTGGCGTCCCACCCCTTCAGGGCTCCCTCCAGCCGCGGGTAGGCTTCGCCGACGGCCGAGGACCAGCTATCGCCGAAGAGGGGAGGCAGCTCCTTGTTGGCCTCCAGGTCCCAGTAGTGACCGGACTCCATGATCTCCAGATTGACCTCGATTCCGACGTCGCCCAGATAGCCGGCGATCGCCTCGCACACCTCTTCGAAGTGCTCGTAGGCGCCGGCCGGGCAGGCCATATCAATCGAGAAGCCGTCCGGATAGCCCGCCTCGGCCAGAAGCTGGCGGGCCCTGTCGGGATCGTAGCCAAAGGGCTGGAGCGTTTCATCGTAGCCCAGGTTGGCGGGCGTCACGAAGCCCGTCGCCGGAACGGCGTAGCCCTCGAAGATCGCGTCTATGATGGCGTCCACATCAACGGCGTAGTTCATCGCCAGCCGGACCCGACGGTCCTCGATGGGCGTCCCCACGCCGGTGGTCAGGTTGTTGAAGGCGATGTAGTAGACGCGGTCCTTGATGTAGCGGATGATCTGGACATTAGGCGCGCCCAGCAGGCTCTTGGCCTCCTCCGCGGTCAGGCGGGTGGCGATGTCTATCTCCCCGGTCTGAATGGCGGCCACCCGGGTGGCAGATTCGGGGATGGAGCGGAAGACCACCTCTGCGATGCGGGGCGCCCCCTCCCGCCAGTAGTTGGGGTTGGCCCGCATCGTGATGTGATCTCCCTTCACCCACTCGACGAGCATGAAGGGGCCAGTGCCGATCGGGTGCTCGACGAAGCCCTGCTCACCCACCTCGTTATAGTAGCCCGGCGGGATGATCGCCCAGTTGTCGGCCACCAGCCGCAGGAAGAGGGCATCCGGCTCCTCCGTCGTGACGCGGACAGTGTAGTCGTCTATCTTCTCCACGGAGCTGGCCCGCTGCCAGTAGTTGCTATACGTATAGTCCCCGGTGCTGGCCCGCTGCCAGGAGAAGACCACCGCATCGGCATTGAACGGCTCGCCGTTGTGGAAGGTCACTCCCCGCCGCAGGTGGAAAATGTACTCCGTGCCGTCCTCGGAGACCTCCCAGCTTTCGGCCAGGGCAGGCGCAATGTTGCCCTCGTCATCAAGCCAGACCAGCGAATCGTACATTTGCCAGGCCGTTGTGGAGGCCTGCCGCTCCGCACACTGGGGCAGGTCGAGGGAGTTGGGGTCCGTTGTGATAGCCCGCACCAGGGTTCCACTCGGTCCTCCAGGCGTGGGGGTGACCAGCACCTCTACGGTTCGCTCAACCGGAACCTCCACAGTCCGCTCCACGGTGACCGTCCGCGGCGCACAGGCTGCGACCACTACGGCCACCACCATCACCACACCCCAGGCGATCCAGCTTTTCTTGAGGGACATCTCACTTCTCCTTTCCTTAAAGCACGCCAAAGAGAGACCAATCCGCTGAGAAGACCGAAAACTTTACCCCCGGCTTCACCTCCTTTCACTGGCCTTATCGGATGACTGCGGTCTGTACAGACCGTCGAGGTCGAATATCAGGAAAGGCTATCCCGCAGGACGGCCACCTGGAAGAAATCGCAGATGGATTTACGGAGATGATCGGGACACGCCAGCATATGGGCAGTTGACAGAAACTGAGTACTTATGACTTATATTATACACTATCTTGGTTCTATTTGCAAGTTTTGACGGAGGGCCACCAGGAGCATCAGGGCAAGCACAGCCGCAGTCAGCAGGTACACTCCCCGGATTCCCAGCAGCGGGATCAGCCCATAGGCCAGCGGCGGCCCCACCGCGCTCGCCAGGTCCCCCACTGTAAACAGGGCACCCAGCCGCCGACTCCGCTGCTCCTCCCGCCCCAGCTCCCCAACCAGAACGGTCGCCAGGCTCTGATTGCTGCCACCCGAGATCGCGGCCAGGGGAATGCCCAGGAGAAGGGCCAGCGGCGACCCGAGGGCCACCAGGCCGAAGCCGAGCACTCCGGGCACCAGGCCGGCGGCCACGACCCTCCACCGGTCCCCCACCCGGTCCGACAGCTCCCCCAGAACGGGAGCAGAGACCATGGAGATCAGGGGGAGAGCGCCCAGCCCCAACCCCGTGAGGCCCGCTACCCCCAACAGCCCTCCGCTCACCCCACCCCCTTCCCCCATCCGCTCCTGCAGAAACAGCCCGAAGGTCGGCTGGAAGAAGCCGAACAGGGCAAGCCGGTTCACCCCATACAGCGCCAGGGCGACAACGAACCCCCCATCCCCGGCCCCCCCCGGAGCGCGTGGGGGAGAGGGGTCGGTCCGCCGGGATGCCCCTTTCCCCTCAACCCGTCCCCCCGTCTCCGGCAGTAGAACAAGGGCGACGAGGGCCCCCAGAAAGGTCAATCCGGCTCCCACCATCATCGTCCGATGGTAGCCGACATGGTCGGCCAGCAGTCCTCCCGCCACCGCTCCGCCCGATTCGCCGAGGAAGTAGCAGGCCTGATACACTCCGATCCACCGCCCCCGGTTCTCCTCCCGGCTGGCCCTGAGAACGATCGCATTGCCACCGACCCAGATGCCGGACCACGCCAGGCCCCACAGCAGTCGCCCCAGCAGCAGGGGCCAGAACCCCCGGGTGAGGCCGTAGATAGCAGTGGAACAGCCGCCGATAAACAGGGAGATCAGGAACAGCCAGCGGTGACGCCACCGGTCATAGGCCGCCCCTGCCGGGCCGTTGAGCAGGAGGCGGATAAGCCGGTTGGCGGAAAGCAGCAGCCCGACGGTCGCCACCGACACCCCTGCCTCCAGCGTATAGGTGGGCAGGACGGCGTAGAGCGCCGCGTCCCCGAAGAGCGAGAGAAACGTCCCCGCACCGACCGCCAGCAGAACGCGCACAGCCCTTCCCCGTGTCCTGCGTCCCCTACGGCCTCTCCCCTCGAGCCAGGCGCTGATTGATGTCGTCAATGACAGGAAGGAGCTCGGCGATGGAGTCCACCACATAGTGGGCGCCGCTCTGGGCCAGCCTCTCCCGCGCCCGTGCCAGCCTCTCTTCCAGCTCCGTCGGGTCCAGCGCCTCGATCTCCTCCGGCCTCAACCCCATCTCGTTGCCCGTCTTGGCCAGCCCGACGGTCCATACCCCGGCGTTCAGCCCCTCGGCGATATCCGGCCGGGTATCCCCTACCTTCACCACCGCTTCGGGCGGATAGACCCCCGTGTTCATCATGTTCTGCATGATCATCCACGGATAGGGCCGGCCGGCGGGGACCTGCGAGGCGCAGACAGAGCTATCTGGCACGTAGCCCCGCCGGGCCGCCTCCACCTTGAGCAACTCCATCGCCTCAGTGAAATAGCCGGTGGTCGAGCCGATGAGGACCCCCTGCTTGCGGAGACCGCTCACCGTCTCCAGCGTGCCAGGTATCAGATCGGCGTAGTCGGCCAGGCAGGCCATCTGGAGCGGACGAAAGTCCGCAAACATCTCCTCCACGTCCTCCTCGGTGACCGGCCGGCCGTGGACCCGCCTCCAGGCTTCGGCCACCTCCTTGATCTGGCCGATGGCCCGGATATGGTCCCGCTTATGCAGCCCCATCGGCCGACGGGCCTGTTCCATCGTGATCTCCACCCCGCGCCGCCGGTAAACCTCGACGAAGACCTTTGCCGGGGCGCAGCAGCCGTAATCCATCGTCGTCCCGGCCCAGTCCAGAACGACCAGCTTCACCGGCCCCCGGTACGATCGGCGATAGACGAATTCCACAGTAAACCTCCTTTCAACAAAACCCGACAGGTCGTGGGGCAGGCTTTCCAGCCTGCCCGGACAGCGCGGATTTCACTCCCTCCTCCCCTTCTGGCAAGAGCGTCCGGTTTTCGGGCGCTTCCGGGAATGTGTAGCCATTGTAGACAACGGGCGTTCGATGTCAAACCGGCCCACCCCTGTTTCTCCCGGATGTCCGCAGCAGTGTGCAGCGCAGGCTAACAGCCTCCGCTACACCCGCACAATTCGTGTCGTTTGCCGGATTCGTGAATTCGTAATCCACAACATTGGCTTGATTTTTCCCCCGTTTCAGGTAAGATTAATTCCAAACGGCCTCCCCACAACGTACTGATCGCCCGGCTTCGTCCGGACGTGAACATCCAGGTTCAGAAAGCAAAGCTCTATGAGAATCCTGATCACCGGCGGCGCGGGATTCATCGGCTCCCACCTTGTGGACGCACTGATGAGCCAGGGCCACGAGGTCACCGTTCTGGATAACCTCTCCACAGGTAAGGTGGAAAACATCGCCCACCACCTGGAAAGCGACCGCTTCCACTTCGTCAACGACTCCATCCTCAACCTCTCCACCCTGGAGCGGCTGGTCCGTCAGGTGGACCTCATCTACCATCTGGCCGCCGTTGTGGGGGTCAAATATGTGGTAGAAGACCCCCTGACGACCATCGTCACGAATGTGCGGGGCACCGAAAACGTGCTGGAACTGGCCTATAAGTACTGGATCAGGACGGTCATCGCCTCCAGCTCCGAGGTCTGCGGCAAATCCACCGACATCCCCCTCCGGGAGGACGGCGACCGGCTTCTCGGGCCCACCAGCGCCGCCCGCTGGTCCTATGCGGACGCTAAAGCGATAGACGAATACCTGGCCTTCGCCTACGCCCACAAGGGGCTTTCGGTGACGGTGGTCCGTTACTTCAACGCCTACGGACCCAGGCTGGACCCCCAGGGGTACGGCAGTGTGATCGCCCGGTTCTTCATCCAGGCCCTGCGGGGCGAGCCGATCACTATCTACGACGACGGAGAACAGACCCGGTGTTTCACCTATGTGGCCGACACGGTTGAGGGAACCATCCTGGCCGGCACGGTCCGTGAGGCGGCAGGCCAGGTCTTCAACATCGGCTCCAGTTATGAGACCTCCATCAACGAACTGGCCCGGATGATCCGGGAGCTGACCGGTTCCACTTCTGAGATCGTCCACATCCCCTCAACCTCCGTCTACGGCCCCTGCTTCGAAGAGACCCGCCGCCGGGTGCCGGATGGGACCCGGGCGCGGGAGGTGCTGGGCTTCGAGGCACGGACCCCGCTGGAGGAAGGGCTGCGGCGAACCCTGGAGTGGTTTCAAAAACTGAAATAAAGCGGGGAGCGGTTTATGTCCTCAACACGACTGAGCGCCTTTCTGGACGGGATTCTGGAGGCCGGCTGGCTCTCCGCCATTGTCGTCACCCCGCTCTTCTTCAACATCTACTCCAGCCGGGTCTTTGAGCCGGACAAACTGACCACCCTCCGCTCTATCGCCCTGATGATGGCCGCCGCCTGGCTGGCCCGATGGGTTGAGGAACGGCTGGAAGGGAAGGCAGAAAGGGAGCAGCAACGGCTCTCCTGGCGCACCCCTCTGATGGCCCCTACCCTCCTCACCGCCGCGGTCTATCTGCTCAGCACCCTCTTCTCCATCACCCCCTACGTCAGCTTTTTCGGCTCCTACCAGCGGCTTCAGGGCACTTTCACGACCTTCTCCTACATCGTCATCTTTCTGATCATCCTGGATCGGATGCGGACGCGGGCACAGGTGGACCGGTTTATCACCACGCTGATCCTCAACAGCCTGCCCATTGCCCTCTACGGCTTCGTCCAGCACTCCCAGCGGGACCCCCTGCCCTGGGGCGGGGATGTGACGAGCCGGATTGCCTCCAATATGGGCAACCCCATCTTCGTCGCTGCCTACCTCATCATGGCCGCTTTTCCCACCCTGGCCCGCGTCGTTGGGTCCTTCCGCTCCATCCTCACCGAAGAGACATCGGGCTTTGCCGACATACTCCGTGCCTCGACCTATATCTTTATCTTCCTGGTCCAGGTCATCGCCATCTGGTACACCCAGAGCCGGGGGCCGCTGATGGGCCTTCTGGCAGGGCTGGCGGTATGGGGATTTCTGGGGCTGATGATCCTTCAGCAGACATCCCGCAAAGGATCCCCCTTCGTCCCTTCCGAGCTACAGGCCGATCTGACCAGAGGGGTGGCCTTCGGGGCGGGGACCGTCGGCGCAGGGGGAGCGGTGGCCGGACTCCTCTACCTTGCCGGCAGGACCTTTGCCCCTCCGGGCAGCTCTCTGCCGCAGTGGGCCGCAGCGTTCGCTGCCCTGCTGGTCCTGCTGGGGGTCTGGATGAGTTCGATTGTCAATCAGCGAGGGTGGCGATGGCTCTGGATCAGCGCGTTGATGATCGCGGTCCTCTTCGCCGCTGGCTTCCTGGTGATCAACCTGGTCGAGCCGGTCCATGCCTGGAGCCAGCAACAGCCCTGGCTGGGCCGGCTGGACGACGTGCTCCAGGCCGAAAGCGGCACCGGCAAGGTCCGCGCCCTGATCTGGGAGGGGGCGCTGCAACTGATCCTGCCCCACGAACCCCTGCAGTTCCCTCCGACGGCGACGGACCCTGAGGGACATCCCGACCCGTTCAACCTGCTCCGCCCCCTGGTGGGCTATGGCCCGGAGTCCATGTACGTGGCCTACAACCGGTTCTATCCTCCCCTCCTGGGTCACTACGAATCCCGCACCGCTTCGCCGGACCGCTCCCATAATGAGACGCTCGACTCTCTGGTGAACACCGGTCTGGCCGGTTTTGCCGCATACTTCTGGCTTTTCGGCTCCTTATTCTATTTCGGCCTCCGCTGGCTGGGATTCCTGCCTGCCGACTGGCGACGTACCCTCTTCTTCATCCTGCTGCCGCTCGGAGCCATCGCCGCCGTCGCTGTTGTCATCTCTACCGTTGGTCCCCATTTCTTCGGGCTGGCGCTTCCCATCGGGATGGTCGGCGGCCTCCTGCTCTATCTCCTCGCCTACAGCTTCTCCCTCTACTGGGCTGCGGGAGATGCGCCCCGCCCTCCCTCCGACGCCATCCTGCTGGCGGGCCTTCTGGGGGCGTTCGTGGCCCATCTTGTTGAGATCAACTTCGGCATCGCCATCGCCTCCACCCGGACCACATTCTGGGCCCTGGCGGGGGTGTTTGTGCTCGTCGGGATGCAATGGATCGGGGAGGAGGGGAAACAGCCCTCCCCTGCACCGTCCCAGCTTCCCCCTGCCGTTCAGAGCCGACGAAAGAAAAAACGCCGCCGGACGGCCCCCGACCGCCCGCTTCCTCCCCCCTCCCGTCGGGTCCCCGTATGGTTTTGGCCCAGCCTCGGCGCTGCCCTGGTGGGCGCCCTGATCCTGGGCACCCTCATCTACGACTTCACGAACAACGTAGAACGGCTCCAGGACCCCCTTCAAATCTTCTGGCGTTCCCTGACGGTGATCGCCATTCCGGCCGACCGCCCCCGTGTCTCCCTGGGCATCCTGATGGTGCTGGGGATGAGCTGGCTTTCTATCGGCCTGCTGATGACATCCCAGATGATACGGCAGGGAATCCTCCAGCGAAGCGAAGAAAAGTGGGGCGCGGGGCTGGTCACCCTCAGCATCTCCCTGCTGGCCGGGGTCCTCTTCGGCCTTGGGCTGGCCGGAAGGCACGCCCACATCGCCCAGACACAGATCCAGACCATTACCGACGCCCTGGCGCTGGCCGAATACGTGGCCGGGCAGATCAATGCCTACTATCTCTTCCTGTTCGTCGTCATCCTCGCCGGTGGGCTGGCGCTGGCGGGTGAGCGTCCCTTCCCCGCGAAATGGGGCTCCCTGCCAGGCGTGTCCGCTGCCTTCGTCTTCCTCCTTCTCGCCTCGGTGGCCGCTTATGGGCTGAACCTCCGCCCCATCCAGGCCGACATCATCTACAAGCAGGCCGACCCCTGGGAACGGCAGGGACAGTGGGCTGTGGCGGTTCGCCATTACCAGCGGTCGGCCGAGCTGGCCCCCCGTGAGGATTTCTACTACCTGTACATGGGACGGGCCTATCTCGAATACGCCTCCTCACTGGAAGACCCGGTCCAGCAGGACCTGGTGATGCGGGAGACGGAGCGGGTGTTGCTGAAAGCCCAGGCCCTCAACCCCCTCAACACCGACCACAGCGCCAATCTGGCCCGGATGTACCGCCGTTGGGCCAGCCTGCCAGCGGGTCAGCAACAGGCCCAGACGCTGGCCCAGCTCTCCTCCCGCTACTACGAAATCGCCACCAGCCTCAGCCCCAACAACGCCATCCTCTGGAATGAATGGGCCACGCTCTACCACTACGAACTGCGGGATGAGGAGGCGTTCCAGCGGACCATCGCCCACTCGCTGGAGCTGGACCCCGAGTTTGAGCAGACGTGGCTGGTGGTCGGCGATTCGCGGGTGGAGGCAGGGGACCTGGAAGGGGCCGCCGAGGCTTACAGCAGGGCGCTGGAGATTTTGCCGACCCAGCCCAGGGTGTGGAACGCCCTGGGACGGGTCTATCTCCAGCTAGGCAGGAGCGCCGAAGCGGCGGAAGCACTCGTCCAGGCGCTGGAGCAGGACCCCTACAGCTCTGAGGCCTGGGACGTCCACCGGCTGCTGGCTATTGCCTACTACCAGCTCGGCCTCCCCGATCAGGCGCTGATGGAGGCCCAGATCGCCCTCCAGATGGCCCCCGAGGATCAGCGGTCGCTGGTGGAAAGCCTGGTGCAGCAGCTTCAACCCTCTCCACAGGAGGGAGAAGGCCCGTGACCATCTACATCCTTGTCTTCGCCGGCGCGCTGGTGCTGGCGGTGGCCGGGACGCCCCTGGCCCGCTACCTGGCCCCCCGGCTGGGGATGATGGACCGGCCATCGGCCCGAAAGGTCCATGCCCGCCCTGTTCCCCGTTTGGGAGGGGTGGCGATCTACCTGGCAGTGCTTGCCGCCGCCGTTGTCGTGGGGGAACGGTACAACTTCGCCCAGTTCGGCTCCATTGTCGTCGGGGCCACCGGCGTTTCCTTTATGGGGCTGGTAGACGACCGCTGGGGGCTTCGCCCTATGGTCAAGCTGGCCGGGCAGGTCCTGGCCGCCCTCCTCCTCTGGGCCACCGGCGTCCGCGTCGGCACCTTCCACACCCCCATCCTTGACCTGCCCGTCACGCTGCTGTGGGTGATCTACATCACCAACGGCATCAACCTGCTGGACAATATGGACGGGCTGGCAGGAGGGGTATCCGCCATCGCCGCCGCCTACTTCGCCCTGATGTGCGCCTTCAGCGGCCAGTACCTGGTGGGGGCCCTCTCCATCGCCGTACTGGGAGCCTGCCTGGGCTTCCTGTTCTACAACCTGAACCCGGCCAGCATCTTTATGGGAGATTCCGGCGCCCTCTTTCTGGGGTTCACTCTGGCTGCCATCGGTATCAAACTCCGCTTTCCCGAAAACGTCACCTTTGTCACCTGGATGGTGCCGGTGCTGGTGATGGGGCTGCCGATCTTCGACACCACGCTGGTCACCCTCTCCCGCCTCCGCCGGGGACTGAATCCGCTGACCCACCCGGGGAAGGACCACGTCTCCCACCGGCTGGTGGCCGCCGGGATGACCCAGCGGGAGGCCGTCCTCACCCTGTACGTCGTGGCCTTCGTCCTGGGGATGCTGGCCACCTTCGTCACGCAGGCCTCTGTGGCGGAGGGGTACACCGTGGGCGGGCTGGCCTTCCTTGCCGGCCTTTACGGCCTCTGGCGGCTCGAACGCCCACCCTTCTGGAACCACCAGCAACGAGCAACGGGTCACGAGCAACCAGCTACCAGTAACCAGTAACCAGCAACCAGCTATGAACACCCTCCAGAACAAAATCGCCAACCGTTCCGCCCACATTGCTGTGATCGGGCTGGGGTACGTGGGGCTGCCGCTGGCGCTGAGTTTTGCCCGCGCCGGGTTCCGCGTAACCGGTCTGGATGTGGACGAAAAAAAGGTGACCGCCCTCAACGCCGGCCACAGCTACATTGGCGATGTATCGGATGCGGAGCTGGCCCCCTGCGTGGAGTCCGGCCTTCTTCAGGCCACCACCAGCTACGATGCACTGCACCAGGCAGATGCCATCTTCATCTGCGTCCCCACCCCCTACGACGCTCAGCGCGCCCCCGACCTCTCCTTCATCCGCGCCGCCGCCGAGGGGATCCGCTCCCGACTGCGGCCCGGCCAGCTCGTCATCCTCCAATCCACCACCTACCCCGGCACCACCGAGGAGGTAGTCCAGCCCATCCTGGAACAGAGCGGCCTCAAGGCGGGGAAGGACTTCTACCTGGCCTTCTCCCCTGAGCGGATTGACCCCGGCAACCGGCAGTGGTCGGCTTACAATACGCCCAAGGTGGTCGGCGGCCTCACCCCCGAGTGCACCCGACTGGCCTGCGAGCTCTTAAGCCAGATGGGCGCCCCTGTTCACCCCGTCTCCTCCCCCCGGGCCGCCGAGATGACCAAGCTCCTGGAGAACATCTTCCGCTCCGTCAACATCGCCCTGGTGAACGAGCTGGCGCTGCTGGCGGAGAGGATGGGGATTGATTTCTGGGAAGTGATCGAGGCAGCCCGCACCAAGCCCTTCGGCTTCATGCCCTTCTACCCGGGGGCGGGGGTGGGGGGACACTGCATACCCGTGGACCCCTACTACCTGAGCTGGAAAGCCCGCGAGTACGATTTCTACACCAAGTTCATCGAGCTGGCCGCCGAGGTCAACCAGGCGATGCCCTACCACGTGGTGGACCTGGTGGCGAAGGCCCTCTCCCGACAGGGCCGGCCCCTGAACGGCGCCCGGGTATTGGTGCTGGGGGTGGCTTTCAAGCCGGAGGTGGAGGACTCCCGCAACTCTCCTGCCGAGCGGGTGATCGAGCTGCTTCTGACACAGGGGGCGCAGGTCCACTACCACGACCCCTACGTGCCTCGCTTCCGCATTGGGGGGAACGTGTTCTGCCAGCCCAACGCCACTCTGGAATCGGTCCCCCTCACCGATGCGGAGCTGGCCAAAGCCGACTGTGTGGTCATCGTCACCGGGCACCGTCGCCTGGACTACAGGCGGGTGGTGGAGAAAGCCCGTCTGGTGGTGGATTGCTGCAACGCGACGAAGGGGGTTGCCGGCGCACCCGATCAGGTCATCCGCCTGGGCGCTCCCTTCCAGAGGAAAACGCAGGATGGCTGAACGCCGCCTTCCCCCTTCCCGGCCCGTCCGCTGGCGGCTGCGGCTGATCCAGGCGCTTACGGTGATCGTGGTCATTGGCGCATCGGCTGCGGCGATCTACTTCCGGGACCATCTTCAGGAGCTGGCGGGGTACGGCTACGCAGCGGTCTTCCTCGTCGGCCTGGTCAGCAACGCCACCATCATCCTCCCCATCCCCGGTCTGGCGGTCAGTTCCCTGATGGGGGGGGTCTTTAACCCCTGGCTGGTAGGGCTGGTGGGGGGGGTCGGGCAGGCGCTGGGGGAGCTTTCCGGCTACATGGTCGGCTACAGCGGGCAGGGGCTGGTGGATCGGGGCTCCACCTACGACCGCATCGTCGCCTGGATGCAGCGCCACGGATCCCTCACCATCTTCCTCCTGGCGCTGGTCCCCAACCCCGCCTTCGATGTGGGGGGCATCGCTGCCGGAGCACTCCGCTTTCCGGTGTGGAGGTTCCTGGTAAGCTGCGCTGCTGGCAAGGTGCTCAAGAACATCGCCTTCGCGCTGGCCGGATATTACGGGATGGAGACGCTCCTCCAGTTGCTGCACTGGTAATAGCCCTCATCTCAACACAGACAAGAGACCAACTGAAGAGGAGGAAGGTATGGACTTCGAGCTGAGCGAGGAATACCGGATGATCCGCCGCATGGTACGGGAGTTCGCCGAGAAGGAGATCGCCCCCCGCGCTGAGGAGATTGATGCCACCGACGTCTTCCCTGAGGACCTCTTTCGCCGGATGGGAGAGCTGGGTATCCTGGGGCTTCCATTTCCGGAGGAGTACGGGGGCTCTGGCGGCGACTACATGAGCCTGGTCATCGCCCTGGAAGAGATCGCCCGCGTCTCCGGCTCGATGGCCATCACGCTGGACGCCCACACTTCCCTCTGCTGCGAGCCGATCTACCTTTTCGGCACCGAGGAACAGAAGCGAAAATACCTGGTCCCGCTGGCGCGGGGGGAGAAGATCGGCGCTTTTGGCCTTACCGAGCCCCAGGCCGGTTCCGATGCCGGCGCCACCCGCACCCGCGCCGTCCGCGACGGCGACCACTGGGTCATCAACGGTCAGAAGTGCTTCATCACCAACGGCTCCATCGCCGACGTGGTGGTCATCACCGCCAAAACCGACCCCGAAGCTGGCACCCGGGGCATTTCTGCCTTCATTATAGAGAAAGGGACCCCCGGGTTCCGCCCCGGGCGGGACGAGAAGAAGATGGGGCTGAAAGGCTCCGTCACATCGGAGCTGTTCTTCGAGGACTGCCGCATCCCGGCGGAGAACCTGCTCGGCAAGGAGAATGAGGGGTTCAAGCAGTTCCTCCGCACACTGGACGCGGGACGGGTGGCGATCGCCGCGATGGCCCTGGGGCTGGCCCAGGGGGCCTACGAGCGGGCCCTCGCCTACGCCAAGGAGCGGGTCCAGTTCGGGCAACCCATCGCCAACTTCCAGGCGATCCAGTGGATGCTGGCCGATTCGATCACAGAGATCGAAGCCGCCAGGCTCCTGGTCTACCGGGCCGCCTGGCTGCGGGAGAAGGGGGACCGTTTCACCCAGGAGGCCTCGATGGCCAAACTGTTCACCACCGAAATCTCAGAGCGGGTCTGTCGGCGGGCCATCCAGATTCACGGCGGTTACGGTTACATGCGGGAATATGAGGTGGAGCGGATGTACCGGGATCAGCGGCTCTGTGCCATCGGCGAAGGGACCAATGAAATTCAGCGGCTGGTGATCGCGCGGCACATCCTCCGAGATTAACCCCATTTTTGAAAGGAGGTCGTGTAATGGCAGAAGCACCGTATATCGAGGTCCCACCGAAAGGTAAGGGGAATACCGGGAAGACCCTGGGCATCATCGGTACAGTCATCGGAGGGCTGGGTCTGTGTGCCGGCGTCGCCTGCGCCGGGCTGGGCTATGTCTTCGCCATTGCGGCACTGGTCCTGGGCATCATCGGGCTGATGAAGGGGAAAGAAGACGAAAACCCACAGACAGCAAGGATTCTGGGCATCGTCGCGACTGCACTGGGCGCGCTGACGCTCCTCATTAGCTGCGCCAACTCCATCATCGGAGCCTACCTGGGGATGACAGGGCAGATCAACTGGGAGGAGCTGCTGCGCCGGTTTCAGCCCTGACCCATAAGCTGAGGGCTTCCATCCACCTGCCTGTTCCCGAGGGCACTCCGTTCGAGGTGCGGTGCGCCCGTGCGCCGCACCTCGATCTTATTCCTCTCAGGAGAAGAACTGCAGAGAATTCTTAGCACCCTTGTAACTGCCTACGCCGGAGGCCGATCGCTCCGCCCGGCCCTCACCCCTTCCCCTGCCCCTTCCGTAAGCGGTTATGTCCCCTCAGCGTTTTCAGTGCTCCGTCAATCGGTTTTACAACCCGCCCGGGTATGGTATAATCACCCCGCTTCAGGCTGCAATGCTCTGAGATAGGAGGCACACCTGTGAAACTCCACGAGTATCAATCCAAGCGCATCTTCGCGCAGTACGGCATCCCCATCCCCGATGGGGACGTGGCGACGACACCCGGGGAGGCCCGCGCCATCGCCGAGCGGCTCGGCGGGCCGGTGGTCATCAAATCCCAGGTCCTGGTCGGCGGTCGGGGCAAGGCGGGCGGCATCAAGCTCGCCCACACCCCTGAAGAGGCGGAGAAGCTGGCCGCTCAGATCCTCTCCCTCCAGATCAAAGGGCTGCCCGTGCGCAAAGTGCTGGTGGACCGGGCAGCCGACATCCGCCAGGAGATTTACCTGGGCATCGTGGTGGACCGGGCGGCAGCCCGACCGGTGATGATCGCCTCCTCCGAAGGCGGCGTCGAGATCGAGGAGGTCGCCCGCACCAACCCGGAGGCCATCAAAAAGGTCCATATTGACCCCTTCATCGGCCTGCGGAGCTACCAGACCCTCTCGCTGGCCAAAGGGATCGGGCTGGACCCGGCCTTCCACCGCTCTTTCGACCAGATCGCCCAGGGGCTGTACCGGGCCTTCGTCGAATCGGATGCATCGCTGGCGGAAATCAACCCGCTGGTGGTGACCGGCGAAGGGACCCTGCTGGCGGTGGACGGCAAGATGGTGCTGGATGACAACGGCCTCTTCCGCCACCCGGACCTGGCCGGGATGCGGGATGTGGACGAGGAGACGCCCACAGAGCGGGAGGCCCGCGAAGCCGGCCTTTCCTACGTCCAGCTCGATGGCGAGATCGGCTGCATGGTAAACGGGGCCGGGCTGGCGATGGCGACGATGGACATCACCAAACACTTCGGCGGCGCACCGGCCAACTTCCTCGACATCGGCGGCGGGGCGAAGGCGGACCGGGTGGCGGCCGCCCTGCGGCTCATCCTGGCCGATCCCAACGTCAAGGCGGTTCTCTTCAACATCTTCGGCGGCATCACCCGCTGCGATGAGGTGGCGAGAGGGATCCTTGACGCCCTGGAGGAGGTCAGGCCCCGGGTGCCGATGGTCGTCCGGCTGGTAGGCACCAACGAAGAAGAGGGGCGACGGCTCCTGGAGGGATCGGATTACCGGATGATCACCGCCACCACCCTGGCCGAGGCAGCCCAGAAGGCAGTGGCGGCTGCACGAAACCCGTAATACGCAATACGGAATATGTATTCCGTACTTCGTGTTCCGTGATACGTAAGTGGAGGGATCAATGGCAATCCTGGTAGACAAAAACACCCGCCTGGTGGTGCAGGGCATCACCGGCCGGGAGGGTGAGTTCCATTCGCGGCAGATGCTGGAGTACGGGACCCGGGTTGTGGCAGGGGTGACCCCCGGAAAAGGTGGACAGAGTGCCTGTGACGGCCGGGTGCCGGTCTTCGACACGGTGCGGGAGGCCGTGGAGGCCACCGGAGCCAACACCTCCGTCATCTATGTCCCGGCCCGCTTCGCGGTGGATGCCATTCTGGAGGCCGCCGACGCCGGGATCGGGCTGGTGGTCTGCATCACCGAGGGGATCCCGGTCAACGACATGATCCGCGTGAAGGCCTATCTGGATCAGAAAGGGACGCGGCTGGTGGGGCCGAACTGCCCGGGCCTCCTGACCCCCGGCGAGGCAAAGGTGGGCATCATGCCGGGCCACATCGCCACTCCCGGCCCGGTCGGCGTCGTCTCCCGCTCCGGCACGCTCACCTACGAGGTGGTCTACGCGCTGACGATGCGGGGGATCGGGCAGACCACCTGTGTGGGGATCGGGGGCGACCCGATCATCGGCACCCGCTTCGTGGACGTTCTGGAGATGTTTGAGGCGGACCCGAAGACGGAGCAGGTGGTGCTCATCGGTGAGATCGGCGGCAACGACGAGGAGATCGCCGCCCGGTTCGTCAGGGAGCGGATGACCAAGCCGGTGGTCGCCTTCATCGCCGGGCAGACGGCCCCGCCGGGCAAGCGGATGGGCCATGCCGGGGCGATCATCGAGGGAGGGGAGGGGACCGCCGCCGCCAAGATCGCCGCGCTGGAGGCGGCAGGGGTTCGCGTGGCGGCCCACCCCGAACAGGTAGCGGAGCTGGTGGCAGACACCGCCCGGTAGGGGCGCAGTGCACTGCGTTCCTACTGCGCCCCCACCGCGCCCCTACAGTTCCCGTTCGTAAATGCGGTGCGCCTTGTAGAAATCCGCCCCCAGCTCTTCCAGTTCCGCCATCATTTTCGTATTCTGCTCATTGACCTGGACCAGGTCGGCGTGGCGGAACCCTCGCTCTTTAAAGGTTTTGTACATCTCATAATAGAGGACGGCGTTTGCCCCCAGCCCCTGGTACTGGGGGAGGATCCCCGCCCCGTTGAAATTGATCCAGCGGGTGCGGCGGAACTCCCACAGCAGCATGGCCCAGCCGAAGGGGTAAATCCTGCCCTTGCACCGCTGAAGTGCCGCTGTGACATCAGGGAAGCCCAGCAGAAAGCCGACGATCTCGTCCCCCTTCACCACCACCTTCACCAGGTCCGGCTGGGTCAGTTCGATGAGCCGCTCGGCGATCTTCTGCGCGTCCTCCCCTGTGATGGGCACGAACTCCCGATTTTCGGAAAACGCAGCATTATAGGCATCCACCACCCGGGGGGCGATCGCCCACAGTTCCTTTTTGCTGCGGAAGCGAAGGACCTCGAAGCCGCGCCGCTGTTTCACCTTCTCCGCGATGCGGATGACCCGCTCTGGAAGCTCAATATCCCCTGGCAGATAGCATGAGTGGTAGTCGGTCTGCTTGCGGAAGCCAGAATCCTGAATAAAGGCGTCGTAATAAGCGTAGTTATAAGTGATACCCATCGCCGGGCGGTGCTCGAACCCCTTGATCAACACCCCCAGCGCGTCGCCCGGCAGGAACCCCTCCGGGCCGCTGATCTCCTCCAGCCCCCGCTCCCGCGCCCAATCGAAAGCGGCGGCAAAGAGTCCACGGGCAACCTCGATGTCCTCCACCACCTCAAAAAGGCAGAAAAAGGCCCCCCGGCGACCCCGGTAGGCGTTTCGCTTCCGCGGCTCCAGCACGGCGATCCGTCCCACCACCTCATCCCCCCGAAGCGCCAGGAAGAAGTCGGCATCCGAATGGTGGTAAAAGGGATGACGGTTCCGGTCCAACTGCTTGCGGGCGCTGGAGACCACAGGGGGCACCCATTGGGGACAATTCCGATAAAGGTGAAAGGGGAATTGAACAAAGCGCTCCACGTCGCGGGGGTCACTCGTATCCACCTTGTGGATGACCATCCGACAACCTCCCACCTGATATGAGCGAGGGCTGTTCCGTTGTAATACTACACGAAAAATGCAGCCGCCAGCACCCCCGGCCCTGCGTGCACGACGATAGCGGGAGGCAGGAGGTAGATGGGGACCCCGGGCAGGTTCAGCGCGCTGGCGAAATCGGCGGCCAGGGCCTGCGCCTCCTCCTCAGCAGCGGCGTGCATCACACAGAGGTGAGCTTCCGGGCTGGGCGGACACTCCGCCAGCACCAGCTCCCGCAGCCGCGCCAGCGCCCGCCGCTTGGTCCGCTGCTGCTCCAGCGGCTCCACCCGCCCGTCCTTCAGAGTGAGGATCGGCTTGACCTGAAGGAGTCCTCCCAGCAGAGCCTGGGCCCCGCCGATCCGCCCTCCCTTGTGCAGATATTCCAGCGTATCCACCACAAAGAAGACCCGCTGGCGGGCCATCAGATCGCGCACCCGTTCCACGATGACATCAGCGTCCATCCCGTCGCGGGCCCACTGAGCGGCCAGGAGCACCATCGTCGCCAGAGGGCCGGCGATGGTGCGGGTGTCCACCACCCGGATGTCCGCCTCCGGGAAGTCCTGTGCAGCGACGGTGGCGGAACGGACGGTGCCGCTCAGCTCAGTGGAAGGGTGGAGGCAGATGACGGTGTGCCCCTCTGCCACCAGCCGCTCGAAGATAGGGGTAAACAGAGCCGGAGGCGGGGCCGCTGTTTTGGGCAGGTTCGGTGAGGTCCGCAGCTTCTGCAGGAAGGCCTCCGTATCCAGCTCCGTGTCGTCCCGGTATGTCTCCTCGCCGAAGATGACGATCTGAGGCAACACCGGGATGTCGTTCGCCTCGGCGATATGCAGAGGCAGGCCGGAGGTTGTGTCGGTCACGATCCTGACCATTGGGATAACTCCTTTCTAGCCGGTCGCCATTGCTGCCCGTCGCTCGGCCGCCAGCTCCCACACCACCACCAGCGGCACCGCGATAAAGATCGAAGAATAGGTGCCGCTCAGCATCCCCACCAGCATCGTGGAGATAAAGGGGCGGATCGTGGCGCCGCCGAAGAGGATGATAGCGATCATCACAAAAATGGCGTTCAACTGCGTCGCCAGGGAACGGTGGATCGTCTCCAGGATGGAACGGTTGACCACCCGCTCGAAAGGCTCCCCCCGATAGCGGGGCAGGTTCTCCCGGATGCGGTCGAAAACGACGATGGTATCCTGGACGGAGAAGCCGCTGACGGTGAGAATGGCAGTGAGGAAGAGGGCGTCCACCTCCCAGCCCTGGAGGACCCCCGTCAGGGCGTAGAACCCCAGCGCGACCAGCAGGTCGTGGAGCATGGCAATGATCGCCGCCGCACCGTAGCGGAAGGCGTGGGGAACCCTGCGGAACGACCACCAGATGAACGCCAGGATGATGAACGAGGCCACCGCCACTGCGATCCCCGCCGCCCGGGTGACCTCCCCGCCGATGATCGGGGAGACCGTCTCATAGGTCAGCAGGTCCCGATCCACCGGCGCCACCTCCGCCTCCAGGCCGTTCAGGATCGCCTGGACCTGTTCGGGGGCCGCCTCCCGGGTGCGGACCTGCCAGGTGTTCTCCTCCGGTCGCCCCAGCCGCTGCACGATGGCCTCCCCCAGCCCACTGGCGGCAAAGACCTCCTGGATGGCCGTCTCACTGGCCGGGCCCTTGAAGTGGAAGACGAACAGGCTTCCGCCGGTGAAGTCTATGCTCAACCGGACCGGCGTCCCGAAACGGACAAGACTCAGGAGCATCGCTGCGATACCCAGGAGGATGACGATCCCCGAGCCGATGAAATACCAGCGTCGCTTTTCAACAATATCAAACATTCCCCCGTCCCCCCGTTATACCCCCAGCAGCCAGCGGCGCGAGCGCAGCCAGTCGCCCGCCAGGTGGAAGACCGTGCGGATGAAGGTGCGCGTGGCCACAACGGCTGTAAACAGGTTGATGACCGTACCGATGGCCAGGGTGAGGGCAAAGCCCTTGACCATACTGGCGCCGAAGTTGGTGCCGAAGAAGTAGAGCACGGCGCAGACGATCAGCGTGGAAATCTGCGAATCCCGGATCGAGGTCCACGCCCGTTCGAAGCCCGACTCGATGGCCGCCCGCAGGCTTCGCCCTGTCCGCAGCTCCTCCTTCATCCGCTCAAAGACCAGGATGTTGGCGTCCACCGCCATCCCAGCCGACAGGAGGAAGCCAGCGATGCCGGGCAGGGTGAGGGTGACCGGAACCAGCTTGTAAAGGGCCAGGTTCAGCCCCGCGTAAAGCAGGAGTGCCAGATCGGCGAGCGCCCCCGGGAGCCGGTAGTAGATCAGCATAAATAGTAACACCACTGAGAGGCCGATGATGCCGGCGCGGATGGACCGCTCCACGGAGAGCTCGCCCAGCGTGGGGCCGACGGTGCTGACCGTCTCCACCCGCAGCGGGACCGGCAACGCGCCGTAATGAAGCTGGACCGCCAGATTGCGCGCCTCCTGATACGTCGCATTCCCCAACGAGATGGTCCCCCGCCCGTTCGGGATCGCCTCCCGGATAACCGGACAGGAGATGACCCGTTTATCCAGCACGATGCAGAGATACTGCCCCACGTGGGAGGCGGTGTACTCAGCGAACGTCTGAGCCGCTTCGGGATAGAGCTCGAAGGGGATCTGATACTCGTTGGTCTGGGAGCGATCCAGCCCCACCTGTTTCAACCCCGCGCCGGTGAGTATCGTCTCGTAGACGTGCGGGCCTGTGGTGGGGGTGATCTCCGCCGTGGGGCTGATCGGGGCCGCTTCGGTGAGGGGGGCGGTAGCGGTCAGCTCCAGGGTTGGGCTGAGCTCGACGGTTGGCGTCAGCCCGACCGTCGGCGTGATTTCCTCTGTGGGACCCCCGCCGCCCGGCCCGCCGAGCGTCGTCTCGATCACCACCCCTTCGGGCAGCCACATGTAGCCGGCGTCCACGAACTCCAGAAGGGCCGTCCCCCGGATCGTCTCCACCGCCAGCTCCGGGTCCTCAATGCCGGGCAGCTCGACGATGATCCGCCGCTCCCCCTGCGCCTGGACCAGAGGCTCGGTGAGGCCCAGGCCGTTGACCCGGTTCTCGACAATCTGGCGGGCGGTCTCCATCGCCACCGTGTCCACCTCCTGTCCCGCCGGGACGTCGGCTGCCAGGAGCACCTTCAGCCCACCCCGGAGATCCAATCCATACCGGATGGCGATCTGTCGCGCCCCCTCCGGCCGCCAGAAGAGGAGGCTCTCCACCCAGGCCGGATGGCCTATGTCCAGGTCCACATAGGTAACCAGCGCAGCCAGGACCAGGATAAAGGTGAGCAACGCTATGTTTCGTCTATCCATATCCTCCCCGTGCCCCCCATATATTTTCCGTCCGCCACACCGGGCAGGTTGGTGAACCGGAAACGGAGCGGATTATAGCGGAGGGAGAGCTTTCTGTCAAACGGACATCGCCGCTTCCCTCCTGTTTGAACACCCCGCGCAACTGTGGTAAAATAGTAAATCGGAAGCAATTCTTTAGGGAGAGCAGAGATGACGATTAAGCGGCAGATCGTGCAATCGAGTTGGCTGCAGCTCGGGCCCGATGTGCAACGATTGCTGCGAGAGGGATGGGTCGTCTTTCGTCACACAAGGGCCTGGGAACCGCCCACAGACGTCTATGAAAACGAGGAAGGGCTGGTCGTGCAGGTGGAGATCGCCGGGATGGGGGAGGAGGATTTCTCCATCACCCTCGGCGAACGAGTGCTGGTGATCGAAGGGGTGCGGAAGGACCCGGAACCCAAGCGAGCTTATTACCAGATGGAAATCCGCTACGGAGAGTTCCGTGCCGAAGTGTACCTCCCCTGGACCGTGGACCCGGACCGGGTCCAGGCAGTATATGAGGCGGGCTTCCTGAAGGTTTTCCTTCCGCGCCCACCAGCCCGCCGCGTGCCGGTGGTTGATGCCTGTGGAGAATGAGATCGGAAAACAAGTATGGATAAGGACGAAATGGTATCAGGTAGCTTCTTCAAGCAACTGAACATCCCTGCTATAGCCCAGCTGGAAAAGCAGGAAGAGGAAGGGGAGCAGAAAGGGCTGGAAATTCCCGAAGAACTGCCCATCCTTCCCCTTCGAGGTTTGGTGGTCTATCCGATGACGGCCGTGCCCATCCGCGTCGGCCAGCCCCGGTCCATCCGGCTGGTGGACGACGCGGTGGTCGGCCAGCGGCTGATCGGCCTTGTCGCCAGCAAGGACCCGGAGTTGCCGGAGCCAGGCCCCAACGACGTGTACCGGGTGGGGACCGTCGCGACCGTCCACCGGCTCTTCAAAGCGCCGGATGAGACTATCACGCTCATTATGCAGGGGCTTCGCCGGGTGCGCATCGAGGCGTTCACCGCTACGGAGCCCTACCTCAAGGCCCGGGTCCGGGAGATCCCCGAGACGGTGGAAGAGACCCTGGAGATCAAAGCCCTCCAGCGTTCCGTTGTGGACACCTTCCGCCACCTGACCGAACTGCTGCCCGCGGTGCCCGAGGAGCTGCTGGTGATGGTGATCAACGTGGAAAACCCCCTACAGCTTGTCTACACCATCGCCACCCACATCCGCCTCAGCCTGGAGGACGCCCAGCGCCTCCTGGAGCTGGATTCCACCCGCGAGAAGCTCCACTTCATGCTCGCCCAGCTCACCAAGGAGCTGGAAGTGGTCGAACTGGGGCGCAAGATCCAATCCGAGGCCCAATCCGAGGTGGAAAAGGCGCAGCGGGAGTACTTCCTCCGCGAGCAGCTCAAGGCGATCCAGCGGGAGCTGGGGGAGGCCAGCGAGCAGCAAATGGAGGTGGAGGAGTTCCGCCGCAAGATCGAAGAGGCGGGCATGCCGGAGGAGGCGGAAAAGGAGGCCCGCCGGGAGCTGGACCGGCTGAGCAAGCTCCCCACCGCCGCCGCCGAATACGGCGTCATCCGCACCTACCTGGACTGGCTGGTCAACCTGCCGTGGAATGTGCAGACGGAGGACAACCTGGATATCGCCCACGCCCGGAAGGTGCTGGACGAGGACCACTACGACCTGGAGGAGATCAAAGAGCGAATTCTGGAATACCTGGCGGTGCGGAAGCTGAAGCAGGAGCGGAAGGAGGAGCGGGAGAAAGAGGAGGTGACCGATACCATCCGCCGTGAACGGGAGGGGGTCATCCTCTGCTTTGTCGGCCCGCCGGGCACCGGCAAGACCAGCCTGGGGCAGTCCATCGCCCGCGCCCTCGGGCGGAAGTTCATCCGTCAATCGCTGGGTGGGATGCGGGACGAGGCGGAGATCCGTGGCCATCGCCGTACCTACATCGGCGCCCTGCCTGGCCGCATCATCCAGGCCCTCCGCCGCGCCGGCACCAAGAATCCGGTCTTCATGTTGGACGAGGTGGATAAGATCGGGATGGACTTCCGCGGCGATCCGGCCGCCGCCCTGCTGGAGGTCCTCGACCCCGAGCAGAACCGGGAGTTTAGGGACCACTACATGGATGTCCCCTTCGACCTCTCCCAGGTGATGTTCATCACCACCGCCAACCTTCTCGACCCCATCCCCGCTCCGCTGCGGGACCGGATGGAGATCCTCCAGCTCTCCGGCTACACAGAAATGGAGAAGGTGCAAATCGCTCAGGGCTACCTGATCCCCCGTCAACGGCGGGAGAACGGCCTGCGCCAGGATGAGATCAGCTTTACCGACGGCGCCATCCGTTCCATCATTCGTGAATATACCCGCGAGGCGGGGGTACGTAACCTGGAGCGGGAGATCGGCCGTATCTGCCGGAAGGTGGCCACCGCCATCGCCGAGGGGAATGGGAAGACGCCGGTCCGGGTGACGGCCAGGGATATTCCCAAATACCTGGGCCGCCCCCGCTTCTTTGCGGAGACCGCCCTGCGCACCGAGCTTCCCGGCGTGGCGACCGGACTGGGGTGGACCCCCACCGGCGGCGATGTGATGTTCTTCGAAGCGACGCAGATGCCGGGAAAGAAAGGGTTCCAGATCACCGGTCAGTTGGGAGAGGTGATGAAAGAATCGGCCCAGGCTGCCCTCAGCTACGTGCGGGCCAAAGCAAAGGAGCTGGGGATCCCGGAGAACTTCTTCGATGAGGTGGACATCCACCTCCACGTCCCCGCTGGCGCGATCCCCAAAGACGGCCCATCGGCCGGCGTGACGATCGCCACCGCCCTGGTCTCCCTCCTCACCGGCCGCAAGGTCCGACCCGACGTGGGGATGACAGGCGAGATCACCCTCCGTGGCCAGGTCCTGCCGGTGGGCGGGATCAAGGAAAAGGTCCTGGCTGCCCATCGAGCCGGGCTGAAAAAGGTGATCCTCCCTAAATGGAACGAGAAAGACCTGGAGGAGGTGCCAGAGGAGGTCCGCCGGGCGATGAAGTTCGTGCTGGTCGAACGGGTGGATGAGGTGTTCGAAGCTGCGCTGGAGCCGGACCGGCGCAGACAGCGTCGCAGCCGCTCATCGGAGCCAACAGACGAGGTGGAGAAGGATTCGTGAGCACGATCGTTGTGGTGGATGACGACCGGGAGATGGGGAGACTTCTGAGCACGCTCCTCGAGCTGGAGGGCTATAAGGTCGTCGTTGTCTCCCAGTATAACGACATCCTGCCAACCCTTCGAGAGGTACAACCCGATATTCTGCTGATGGACGTCCGTATCCGTAACCAGGAGACGATCCCCCTGCTCCAGCAGTTGCGACAGGATGAGGGGCTATGCACTCTCCCTGTCGTGATGACCTCCGGGATGGACCTCCAGCGACGGTGCAAGGAGGCGGGGGCGGATCTCTTCATCCTCAAACCCTTCCTCCCCGACGATCTGGTGCGACAGATTGGTGCATTGCTGGATCAGAGCTCGCACACGAGATAGAAAAACGAGAGAGGAATGGTAAAAAAGAAAAAGGAACGGACAAAGCCCCAGTGGAGGCGGGTGGACCTGCACCTCCATACACCCGCCTCTGCTGATTATCAGGAACCGGGTGTCTCTTTCCTGGACATATTGCGCCAGGCAGAGGAGCGGGGGCTGGATATTATCGCCTTCACTGACCATAACACACTGGCGGGCTACCGGAGAATGCAGGAAGAGATCCGGCAACTGGAGCTGCTGGAGGAGCTGGGTCGGTCGCGTAAGGAGGAGAAGGAGCGATTGCGGGAGTACCGGCGGCTGCGGGAGAAGATTCTGATCCTCCCCGGCTTTGAGTTCACCGCCACTTTCGGCTTCCATATTCTGGGCATTTTCAGCCCGGAGGCCGACGTGCGGGAGCTGGAGTTTCTGCTGCGTCGCCTGAACATCCCGTTGACAAAGCTGGATGAGGGCAGCGCGGAAGTCGGCGCGACGACCGATGTCCTCACTGCCTATCGGGCGATCGCCGAGGCAGGCGGGATTGTGATCGCAGCCCACGCTAACTCCTCCAACGGCGTGGCGATGCGGGGATTCGATTTCGGCGGGCAGACGCGGATCGCCTACACCCAGGACCCCCACCTCCACGCCCTGGAGGTGACCGACCTGGAGAAGAAAGGACAGCAGGCCACAGCCCGCTTCTTCGACGGCTCCAAGCCGGAATATCCCCGCCGAATGCGCTGCATCCAGGGGTCCGACGCCCATCGGCTGACCCGCAGCCCCGATGATCCCCGCCACCTGGGGGTAGGGGACCGGGTGACAGAGGTTTTGCTGCCGGAGGTGAGCTTCGAAGCGCTGCGGGAGGTCTTTCTGGGGGAGGACTTCGCCCGCACCCGTCCTTACCGCCCGGCGGCCAGGGCCCCCTTCGACCATGTGCAGGCTGCCCGTGAAGAAGGTCCTTCTATTGTACAGGATTTCCACGAGCGGTTCAGCCGAAGGGGCGGTTACCTCTATGAAATCCTGAGCGATATCTGCGCCTTTGCCAACACCAACGGCGGCACCCTCTATATCGGCGTCAGCGACGATCCGAAGGAGCCGCCAGCAGGGGTCGGCAACCCCCGCCAGGCAATCGAGGCCATCCGGGCGGAGGTCGCCCGACGCATCACGCCCCCCCTCCAGATTGCCGCCGATGTCCTGGAGACGCAGGGGAAGAAGGTCGTGCGGGTGGCGATCCCCCGGGGAGAAGACCCTCCCTACGCTATTGACGACAACAAGATCTACGTCCGCAGCGAGTCAGAGACCGGGCTGGCGGTACGGGATGAGATCGTCAATCTGGTGCAACGGGTGTTGTTGCCGACGCCAGAAAAAGAGGAGCCCCCCAGCGGCCGGGTCGAGCCGCCACGGACCGGGGTGGAGATCGTGGACAGCGAGGAGCGACAGGGGATCCTCTACCACACGATGCGGGACCTGCGCAACGGCAACGTGGTCAAGAACGTTACCCGCAAGTCGGCCCGGAAGCTGTGGCACTACGCAATCACCCAGAAAGAGGACCACCCGGTTGACCCGACCCAGCTCCAGTGGGAGGGGGACATCGCCCTGATCCGCAAACGGGAGCGGGGGGGACAGGCCCGCTACGACCTGGCGCAGCGGGACGAGGGTAGAATCCGCATCTATTACGGCGTCACCGACGACGGCATACACGGCCCCTGGGCACGGCTGGTGGGCCTGGAATAGCCTCCCCACCCCTGCCCCTCAAAGCCGTCGGAAGGACTGGATCGCAATCCATCACACTATGCCGGAGGGTAGAGGTCCCATGCACGCTCGGTCTTCTTACCGCTGGTTTGTCGTGGCCATTTTCTTCCTGTTCGTGCTGCTCCACCAGGCGGACAAGCTCCTCATCGGCCCGCTGACAACACCGATCATGGAGGAATTCGGCATCAACGAGGCCCAGATGGGGGCGGTCTCCAGCCTGGCCATCGCCGTAGCGGCGGTGCTCTACCTCATCTGGGGCTACCTGTACGACCGGTACGCCCGGGCAAAGCTGATCGCCCTGGCCTCCCTGATCTGGGGGTCCACCACCTGGCTGAACGCCCTGGCCCCCAACTACCCCACCTTTCTGGCAACCCGCGCCACGACCGGCATAGACGATTCCTGCTACCCTGGCCTGTTCAGCCTCCTTTCCGACTATTTCGGTCCCCGGATGCGGGGCAAGGTCTACGGGCTGCTGGAGATCGCCCAGCCGATGGGGTATATGCTGGGGACAGTGCTGGCCCTGACGCTGGGGGCATCGCTGGGCTGGCGACGGCTTTTCTTCCTCACCGGCGGCGTGGGGATCGTGATCGCCGCTCTCGTCTTCTTCGGAGTTCGGGAGATGCCCCGGGGGAGGTCCGAGCCGGAGATGGAGGGGCTGGAGAAGATCGGCGTGTATCGCATTGACCGGGAGAAGATACGGCTGGTGCTGCGCCGGCCGACCCTTCTCCTGCTGATGGCCCAGGGCTTCTTCGGCGTCTTCCCCTGGAACGTGATCACCTTCTGGTTCTTCCGCTACCTGGAGACGGAGCGGGGGTACACGTCGCAGCAGGTGATGGTGACGATGCTTCTGGCCATCCTCTTCCTCTCCGCCGGATACTTCGTCGGCGGGTCGCTGGGCGACCTGGCCTTTCGGCGCACGGTGCGGGGCCGGGCCTTTGTCTCCGGGACAGGGGTCCTGGCCGGCGCAGTTCTGCTCTATTTGACGATGAGCGTGCCGGTGGAGCAGACGGGGCTGTTCCTGATCTTCCTCTGCCTGACCGGCATCACCATGTCCATCGCTGCGCCGAACGTACCGGCCATCATCCACGACATCATCGAGCCGGAGGCCCGGAGCACAGCCCACTCGCTGACCTACTTTGCCGAAAACATCGGTTCGGCGACGGCCCCCTTCCTGGCCGGCCTGATCGCGGTGCAGTCCTCCCTCCACGTGGCGATCGTCAGCATTTGCGTCTCCACCTGGCTGGTCTGTGCGGCCCTCTTCGGCGCCGTAGCCTACCGCGTGCCGCAGGACGTGGGTCGGCTGCGGGCCGTGATGCGCAGGCGGGCGGAGCAGGAGATGGGGGTTGTGTAGTAGAGAGAGTAGGGCGGCTGGCAGAGCCGCCCTACCCCGCTGCAGGACAAGCTGAAGCTTGTCCTGCAGATCAATCCTCCCCTTCCCCTCGCCTCCGTGCTCCCCTACCCCCCCGTTCCGGGAACCGGGTGAGCACCGTCGCCTCCACCGGCAATGTCACCCGCCTGCCCTGAAGCAGCGCCTCGTCCAGCGATTTGCCGCCCAGGGGGAAGATGGCGACGGGCGTCTCCGGCACGTTGTACCGCTTCTCCACAATGGCCAGACCGACCAGGTACCCCTCCAGGTCAATGGAGCAACTGGTCACATGGCCGATCTGCTGTCCCTTCCGGTTGACGACCGGGTCGCCGGTATGGGGGATACGCACTCCCTTTTCATTGATCCGGAAGCGGATCACCTCGCGGGAGCGGCCCTCCTCGCGGGCCAGGAGCGCATCGCGGCCAATAAAGAAGGGCTTGTGGTACTTGACGTAGCCGGGGAAGCCAGCCTCGATGGGGGAGATGTCGAACGGGCCGGCCAGTTCGTGGCCGTAGAGCGGAAGCCCCGCCTCAGTGCGCGTCGAGTCCCGTGCTCCCAGCCCCGCCGGCTTCACCCCGAAGGGCTTTCCAGCCTCCAGGATCGCCTCCCACAGCCGCTCGGCCTCGTCGGGGTGGACGAAGAGCTCGTATCCCCATTCCTCCCCGGTGTACCCGGTGCGGGCGATGACCAGCGGAATCCCGGCCAGCTCGCACTCGATCAGGTCGGTGCGGCGCACCCGCGCCAGCGCCGCCTTCAGCTCCGGGTCGTCGGTGAGGGCCTGGAGCGTGGGCAATGAGGCCGGACCCTGAAGCGCCAGGTCCCGCTTCTGCCGCTCCCCGGAGGCGGGGTCCTTCAGGTTGCGGAGCGTCGCCTGGGCCTCTACCTGCACCCAGGGCCGCTCCCGGTCAATGATCACCCGCCGCTCGTTGACCGCGGTGAGCCAGTCCCAGTCCTTCTCCTCATTGGCGGCGTTGACCACCATCAGGTACAGGTCGGCCCGGCGGCGGTAGATCATCACGTCGTCTATCACGTTCCCGTCGGGGTCGAGCAGGTAGCCGTAGAGGGATTGGCCGTCCTCCAGCCAGGCAACGTAGTTGGAGCAGACCGTATCGAGGAAGGTGGTGGCGTGGGGGCCGGCAATTTCAAAGACGCCCATATGCGCCACGTCAAAGAGGCCCGCCGCCTCCCGCACAGCCCGGTGCTCCTCACTCACCGAGGTGTACCAGACCGGCATCTCCCATCCGGCGAAGGGGACCATCTTGGCGCCCATCCGCTTATGGGTCTCGTAGAGGGGGGTGCGTTTGAGGGGGGCTTCCCGCTCCTCCCAGCGCCATTCGGGATATTGCGTATTGCGTATTGCGTGCTCCGTGAGGGCGGATTGGCCAATGAAGTAGGGCTTGGTGAGGTCTACCTCACCCCACCCCCCGGCCCCCTCCCCGCCGAAGGCGGCGGGGGAGGGGTGAGGGACCTCCTCCACCACAACAGGTCCCTCCACTTTGCGGTAGACATCGGCCTCGTCAAAGAGGACGTAGCCGTCGGATAGGGCGCGCAGCCAGGCGGCGACGCGGCTTCCGTTAGCCCCGGGGGTGATGAGATAGCGGTCGCGCCCCCATTGATCCGGCTCCTCCCGCTGGACGACGACTTCGGCGATGGAGTTGCCGTGGTGGTCCAGCATGCGGGCGGCCTTGGCCTGACCCGGAGCCAGTTCCGCGACATTGGCGGTGACGACCTGCTGGACGAACTGCCGCGCCCGCCAGCCAGTGACGCGCAGGGTGGTGTTCTTCCCGTCGGGCCCGAAGGAGTAGAAGTGGGGGTAGCCGGTGGGGGTATATTCAAAATCAATCCCCGCCTTCTCCGCCAGCTTCGCTACCCCCGCCCGCACTTCCTCCAGCACGTCCAGCTCCACCTTACCACGGGGGAGGGTGCCGATAAGGCCGTTGTAGGCGAAGGGGCGGATATGGGTCAGGAGCCGGTGGATCAGCCCGGCCAGGGTGTCCATATCCGTCTCGTTCAGCCCCCGCTGGGTGACCCAGGGGGTGCCCATGCGGATGCCGGTAGCGAGCGCCGTCTCGGTATCGCCGGGGATGGTGTTCTTGTTGGCCACGATCCCGGCCAGGTCGAGGATGCGGACGGCCGGCTCGCCCCAGAGGGGGAAGCCGGTGTCGGAGGGGATGGACTTGAGGTCAATGAGCAGGAGGTGCGTGTCGGTGCCGCCGTAGGCCAGCCGGAGACCCCGCTTCTGGAGCCCCTCAGCCAGGGCGCGGGCGTTAGCAGCGATCTGGTGCTGGAGACGGCGGAACTCTTCCGACCGGGCGATGTGGAAGGCGACGGCCATCGCGGCGAACTTATTGACGTGGGGGCCGCCCTGCTCGCCGGGGAAGATAGCCATATCTATAGCCTGGGCCAGCTCTTCGTCGGTGGTAAGGATAGCCGCACCGCGCGGCCCGCAGATCGTCTTGTGGGTGGTAAAGACGGTGACGTGGGCTATGCCGACCGGGTTGGGGTAGGCTCCGGCGGCGGCCATACCGGCGGTGTGGGCGATATCGGCCACCAGGTAGGCCCCCACCTCGTCGGCGATGGCGCGGAAGGCGTGCCAGTCCGGCGCCCAGGGGTAGGAGGTGTACCCGGCGACGATCACCCTGGGCCGGTGCTGCCGGGCCAGCTCCCGGATCTGGCCGTAGTCCAGCCGCTCTGTCCGGGGGTCCACCCCGTAGGAGACCACCCGGTATCGCTGGCCGGAGAGGTTGAATTCGGAGCCGTGGGTCAGGTGGCCGCCCTGGTAAAGGTGCATGCCCATCAGCACGTCCCCCGGCTCCATCAGGGCCTGGTAGATGGCCAGGTTGGCCGCCGCGCCGGAGAGGGCCTGGACGTTGACGTAGATATGTTCGGGGCGGACGGCGTCGTGGGCGAAAAGCTCAGCGCATCGGCGCTGGGCCAGGCATTCGACGAAATGGACGTAGTCAACCCCCTTGTAGAACCGCCGGTCGGCGTAGCGGCGGTAGAAGGCCAGTTGCCAGGCTACATCGCGAAGCCGCTCCTCCGGGTCGCGGGTCATCCGCAGCGGGGGGTACCCTTCGGCATAGACATTCTGGAAGACGGAGCCCAGCGCCTGGCGGACGGCCCTGGGGGCGTAGGATTCGGAGGGAATGAGGATGAGCTTGCGCGCCTGTCGCTCCGCCTCCCAGCGGATCAGGTCGGCGACGAAGGGGTCCAGTTGTTCCAGGTCTGAACGGAAGAGAAAATCGCCGGACATAAAAAGCACCTCCTTCTCGTCGTGGCTCGTTTCGTACTCCTACCCATCGCGTCAGGGGCATCGTGTATTGTAGCACCGGGGCAGGAAGTGGGCAACCCCGGCCCCCTACGCTGATTTTAAGAAAGTTTTAATGCACACTTGAGTTTTTTTGTGTTATACTATGCATGCGAAAGAGAGGGGTGAATCGGTTCGTCACCTCCCTGCCCTTCACTTCCTGTTGTTTCCCTGTTCGGGTACTCTCCCTGTCCCTCCCGATTACACGTTCCTGCGTCTGGCGATCTGCGCTGTGTAAAGATGGTCAATCAACTTATGGAAAGGAGGTGAGACGCGGGAGTCAGTGGTCCTTTCCAGAGACGCTTCCTTGAAATGAAAAAGGGCTATAACTTAGACTTCAGGAGGGATTTTCAATGAAGAAGCTGAGGCTCGTTGCGATACTGGTGGTCCTTGCCACCAGCGTATGGGTGCCATCGGTGGCCCTGGCTCAGGGAGGCGGGGAGACCGTCAATCTTCTCATTCAGGTTGACGGTTCAACCGACGCTCTGGTGAGTTTCATCGAGTCCATCGGCGGCACCGTGCGCTTCCAGTATGAGAACGTGCCGGTGGTGGCCGTGACCGTTCCGGTGGACCAGCGGGAGGCGCTGGGGAGCTTCCCCGGTGTGGCCCTCATCGAGAAAGACGGGATGGTTTTCCTCCCCGAAGACCTGGAAGATGAGGTCCATCCGCTTTCCTACACGGTGGACGCAACCGAGGAGCTGTCCCTTGAGGCGGTGGACCCGACCACCGTTGACCTGGAAGCGCTGCCGGAGGGATATGCTAATTTCCTCTACACGGGAGCGCTCTGGGCCTGGGAGGATACCAACTATGGTGAGGGCACCATCGTGGCGGTGGTGGATACGGGGGTGGTGCCGAATGTCTGCCTGAGCCAGGCTGTCATCGGCGCGCCCGGCTTCCCCGACGGCTACAACGCAACGGGAGATGGCGTCCCCGCCACCAGCCCCAGCAACCACTGGCACGGCACCCACGTGGGTGGAATAATCGCTTCCTCGTGCGCCCTTTCCTTCCCGAATCCGAACGTACCCCTTTACCAGGCGATCTACACCTACCTGGGCTGGGGCCCTGATTTCGTGCCGATCTTTGGACAGGCCCCGGAGGCCAAGCTCTACCCGGTCAAGGTCTTCCCCACCTCTGGCGCGGGCGTGCCCACCTCCATCATTCTGGATGGGCTGGACCATGTCCTGACGCTGAAGAAAGAGGGGCTGCTGGATATTGACATCGTCAACATGAGCCTGGGCGGGCCCACCCTCTACGACGGCCGGGATACCTTCGACCTCTTCATCCGGGAGCTGACGAAGGCCAACATCCTGGTGGTGGCCTCCGCCGGGAACGACGGTCCGATCCCCAACTCCGTTGGCTCTCCGGCAACCTCCTGGGATTCGATCTCCGTCGGCGCGCTGGATTACGCTCCCTCCTCCCGCGTTCTCTACGAGTACCTGGGACTGCGCTCTGGGCTGGGGGCCGGGCAGGGTATGGTGATGCGTCCCACCGACGAGACCCGGGTGGCCAATTTCTCCAGCCGGGGGCCGCTGAGCGATGGACGGGCCGGGCCGGATATCAGCGCGCTGGGCCTGTGGAACTTCCATGCCGGGCCGCAGAACGAACTCCGCTGGGCCGGCGGCACCTCCTTCTCCTCGCCCACCGTTGCAGGCGTGGCGGCGCTGCTCAACGCCTACTGGGAGAACGTCGAGGGTAAGGAGACCAATCCAATGGTGTTGCGAGCCGCCCTGCTCAAGGGGGCGGACCCCGACGTGGTGGCAGAGCCGTGGCAGGGCATCAACGAGCAGGGCTGGGGGACTGTGGACACACTGGGGTCCCTGCAGGTCCTCAAAGATAAGGGTTGGGGTAGAGCGCCGTTCCTGCGCTTCAGCGGGCTGTACCCCAATGTCCTGTTCCTGCCGCGGATGAACCGGGTGGAAAAATGGCAAAGCGGCCTGATCACCCTCAACCCCAGCGAGTCCTTCGACGCCGTTTTCGCCATCAGCGACTACACCAGCAAGGTCACCATCGAGGTCTTCGACATCACCGCGCCGGATAACTCCGATTACGCCTACTGGCCCAACGCACTCGAGGTCCATCTCCAGAGCGCCAAACGGACCGCCTACCCGCATCCGGTCGAGGAGTACTGGTATCCCTTCTGGTATGGCGATTCCTTCAGCATCGTCGTTGAGGACGGGCCGTGGACCTTCGCGGATATGCCCTGGACCTATCAGCCGATGGAGCCGGGGCTGATGAAATTCTCCCTGATCGGCGATTTCTCCAACGAGGCACCTGTCAGCTTCCGCGTGCGCATCACCCGCGAGAACTTCCGCCAGCCGCTCCGGCGCCCCATCGCCAGCAGCGTCATCAAGCAGGGGGATGTGGTGTGGGTCCCGGTGACGATTCCAGAAGGGGTGACCACGGCCACCTTCGACCTGGTCTGGTTCCGGGACTGGAGCAAGTTCCCCACCAGCGATATTGACATGGTGATCTTCGATCCCGACTTCAACGTGGCGTCGCTGGATGGCGCTACCGGCAACGCGCCGGAGCGGGCGGTGATCACTGCGCCTGCGGCGGGCACATGGTGGGTGTACATCGAGGGATACGAGATGTACAAACCCGATCAGTTCAGACTGTACCTGACCCTCAAAAAGTAGCCCGCCCAGCAAGGACAGCAAGGGGAGAGCCGTTTGGCTCTCCCCTACTTTTTTTCCGATTCCAGAGCATCTGCGTGGGTTTACGGCTCCTCACACAGCACTACCCGCTCTCCGTCGGAGTGGTACTCGTACATCCGTCCCCCGAATTCCAGTTCGACAATGTATCCTTCGACGGCCTGCGGAGGATAGGTTTCCCCTGCTGTGGGGCAGCCGAGGCTCCCGTCGGGCCAGGTGGCCAGGCGGATGAGGCGGGCCTGGATCTCCTCCACCGACACGCCCAGTCGGCCCGCCAGGTCCTGCCGGGCCATCTCATACACACGCCCCACGTCGGAGGCCCGTTCCAGGGCCGGGAGCTGGACGTGGGTTTCAGCACAGATCACCGCCTTGCCGTTACCCACGTGTACTTCGTAATCCTGCCCCCCCGCATGGAGGAGAACCCGATACCCCTGGATGATGACGGGGAGGTAAACCACCCCCTTTTGGGGGCACCCCAGGCTGGTATCGGGCCAGGTGGCAGGTCCGACCCACGTTGTTTCGATTTCCTCCACTGCGATGCTCAGGCGTTGGGCCAGAGCCTGTTTTGCCAATGCAACGGCCTCATCCTGGTCCATCCGATCAACCTCCGGCTGTTGGGTTACGTCCAGCGGAGGGGCCTCCGTCGGAATGGGAAGGGAGAAGGGCAGGCGCGTGTCGGTGGGGGAAGGTCCCGGCGCCTCCGTCTCCTGGGGATTGTCAGCAGAGGGCGACTCCAGTGGCCCCCGGGTGGGGGATGCCAGGCCAGTAGGGGTGGGTAGCGTTACTTCTGGGGGCTCGTCGTCGCCGGGCTGCACAGCCTGGTAGGAGGAGCCGCAACCTGCTGCCGCCCCAGCCATCAAACCGAGAAGAACCGCGCCAAAAAGCAACGCCTGCGGTTTCTTCATCTCTCCCTCCTGTGCGGCTTTATCGCTCCTGAAATATAGACGTTGCTTCCGCCGGGGAGGTTCCACCAGTGGGGGGTTTTACTTTGCCTCAAACCCCAGCCCCCGCTCCCGGAGGCTCACCCATCGCCCCTGGCCGATCACCAGATGGTCCAGCACCTCGATCCCCAGGAGCTTTCCTGCTGCCACCAGGTCCCGTGTCACCGCCACATCCTCCGGGCTGGGGGAAGGATCGCCAGAGGGGTGGTTGTGGGCGACGATGACGGCCGCACAGTTGCGCCGCACCGCCTCCCGGAAGACCTCCCCCACCCGGACCTGGGATTGGTTGAGGCTTCCCTTGTAGACCGACTCACTGCCCAGCACCCGGTTACGGGTATCCAGGAAGAGGACCCAGAAATGCTCCTGCTCCAGGTGGGCCATCTCGCCCATCAGGAGGGTGGCAGCGTCGGACGGGGTGCGGATCTGGGGGCGCTCCTCAGGACCGACGAGCATCAGTCTGCGGCCCAGTTCCAGCGCTGCCTGAAGCTGGGCCGCTTTCGCCAGCCCCATCCCCCGCTCCGCCATCAGCTCCGAGAGGCTGGCCCGGGCCAGTCCCGCCAGCCCTCCATAGCGGACCAGCAGCCGGCTTGCCACAGCCAGCACGTTCTCCCCGTCCACACCTGTCCGGAGGATGATGGCCAGGAGCTCGGCCGTGGAGAGGGCAGAGGGACCCAGCCGCGCCAGCCGCTCCCGGGGCCGCTCCGGAAGCGGCAGTTCCTTGATCGTCGGATGGTAAAGGATTGCTGCGTTGTCGTCTGCCATGGTCGGATCAATCCCTCAACTCTGTGGAGTCGGAGGAACATAGTAGCGAATCCGGAAAGAAGCCTCCGCCGCAAGCCTGTTTTCAATGTACAGAGAGACCGTATAATCGCCGCCCCGCAGCACGGTCCCATCCGGGTTGAAGTAGGCGACCCACAGGGTGCCAGAAACACCGTCCTGTTCCAGGTCCCAGAAATGGCTCTCCCGCGCGATCTCCTCCCCGTTCCGAACCCACACCACCGACCAGGCCAGCCCGTCCCGCATCCCGGTGTAGTCGAAGACGGCATAGACCGCCCGGGTGTTCCAGTCGAATTCATCCCCCACCAGAAATGGCTCGGTGGGGCTGAGCATCCCCAGGGCGATGGTGATCGGGCTGAAAGCGGGCGTCGAAGGGCGGGGGGTCGGCGTGGGGGAGGGCGTGGGCGTGGGAGTAGGGGTGGGCGCGGGAGTGGAGGTAGGAGGCGGGGACGAGGGAGTGGGAGGCAGCGTCGGAGCCGGCCCCGGGCTGAAGGCCCCAAAGGAAAGGCCCGCCATCCCGATCAGTCCTGCGACCACAACTATGGCCGCAGCGCCGACAAGCCCCCAGACCCACGCGGGCACACGGGGGCGGTCGGCCGGGAACCGGACAGGCCGTCTCTCCCGGTCCAGCGGCATCAGGTCCATCTCTGGCAGCTCCTGCCCTGCCCGGAGGAGCAAAGCGGCCAGAAACCGCATATACGCCCGAAGCAGACTTCGCTCGTCCGGGTCGCCCACCACCGCGCCGGCCTCCCGCATCTCTTGCAGGAGGACCCGCACGCGCTCCAGATACGCCTCATCCCGGAGGCCTCCAGGTCCTTCGGCCATCAGGTCCCGGTATCGGTCCTGCAGCGTTTCGAACACCTGGCTCATCGGCCCCTCTCCTTTGCCGTCACCTCGGTTAACTCCTGAGCCAGCCGGAGGAGGAGGACCTCGCACATCTGGTTGATGTCCTCCACCAGCTCCCGCAACGCAACCGGGCTGTAAAGCTCATCCAGCAGATGATCCTCCATCTCCCGCCGGAACAGGCCCATCCGGGCAGGCCATTCCATCGAAGGGTGTGCGCCGTCCAGCAGGAGGTCGAGTTGCTCCTGGCAGGGACGCCAGAGCACCAGCAGTTGTCGGCGTCCGTCCGGCTCCTGGACCCGCTCTCCCAGGGCCTGGAGGGTGGCCTGGAAGGGGGCCAGGGCGGCCCGAAAGCCGAGCAGGTGGTGAAGCCACAGGCCGACCGTTGCCGCCCTTTCTAGAGCGTCCGCAGGATGCGGATCTGCCGTTGACTGATCTCTCGCCATTCCGGATCGTCCCCTCTTTCCAGGTACCGCTCGAAATCGGCGATGGCGCCGGGAGTATCGCCGACCGATCGGCGGGCAAAGGCGCGGTTGAACCAGGCCTCTGCCCGCTCCGGCTCAAGCTCCAGCACCCGCGTCAGGTCCAGCTCCGCACCTGCCCCGTCGTTCAGCTCCCGCCAGAGCAGGAGCGCCCGGTCGTACAGAGCCTGCACGAAGTCGGGATCATAGCAGAGCGCCCGGGTGAAATCGGCCACTGCCCACCGATACTCTTCCCGGTCCCCCTGAAGATGGCCCAGGTGACGATGAGCCATCCCCCGGAGATGGTAGAACCGGGCAAGCAGAGAGCGCCAGAGACCTGCAGGACGTTTCGATGCCATTCCCTGAAAATTATATCCAAGCCGGGCGGCTGGACAAATCGGACAAAATGCGGTAAAATAACGCCGCTGCCAGAGGTAGGAGCTCCCGTGTCGGAGCGATGGGGAGGAAGGAACGTTGGCAAACACCAAATCGGCTATCAAAAGGATGCGACAGAACGAACGTCGGCGACTGCGGAACCGGGTCCATCGCGGCCGGGCGCGGACGGCGATCAAGAAGGCCCGCCAGATGATCCAGGCGGGCCAGGCGGAGGAGGCCCGCGAGGCCATCGTGGCAGCCTACAGCGCCCTGGACAGGGCTGCGGAGAAAGGCATCCTCCACAAGAACAATGCCGCCCGACGCAAGGCGCGGCTGATGCGGCTCTACAACCAGACCTTTGGGGGGCAATAACGGCCTCCCCACCCACCGGAAGACACACCGTTGCTTACAGGTAGGACAACTGCTTGCAGTTGTCCTACTTTTTTGGTAGCAAACCCGACCTGCAGGGCGGCTTTGCTAGCCGTCCTGCTGGCTGGACAGGTCGCCGTGTCCCTCCGGCTCCACAGGAGCGCCCCAACCGGCGCGAAGCCCCAGCGAGGGCGATTTCAATCAGGCCGAACCGCTGCCTTTTTTGACCGAAACGGGGAATTGGGGTAAACTGACCCCACCGAGAGCAGTGAGCGCACTGAAGGCGCTGCAAGGACTGAAAGCACTGAGCCGGGAGGCCCGCTATGCCTTTTCGAGATGCCTACGAGCGCCCCATCCAGTACCTTCGGGTTTCGGTGACCGACCGCTGCAACCTCCGTTGTGTCTACTGCATGCCCGAAGAGGGGATCCCCCAACTGACCCACGACGACATCCTCCGCTACGAGGAAATCGCCCGCATCGTGCGGCTGGCGGTGGAGATGGGCTTCGTCCACGTCCGCCTGACCGGCGGGGAGCCGCTGGCGCGCAAGGGGATCGTGGGCCTGGTGGCGGCGCTGGCCAGCATCCCCGGGCTGGACGATCTCTCGATGACAACCAACGGGATGCTCCTGGCCCGCTACGCCGAGCCGCTGGCCCGGGCTGGCCTCCGCCGGGTCAACATCAGCCTGGATACGCTGCGGCCTGAGCGTTTCCAGCGCATCACCCGCTGGGGCCGGTTGGAGGACGTGCTGGAAGGGCGACGGGCAGCGCTGAAGGCCGGCCTCTCCCCGGTAAAGGTCAACACAGTGGTGGTGCGGGGGCTGAACGACGATGAGGTGGTGGACCTGGCCCGGCTGACGCTGGAGCCGGACTGGCACATCCGCTTCATCGAAGTGATGCCGCTGGGAGCGGGCACCCACTGGTCGGGCGATGGGGTGGTCCCTTCGGCCGAGATCCGTGCCCGGGTAGAGGCCGCCCTGGGACCGCTGACACCGGTGCAGGGAGAGGCGGGAGCCGGGCCGGCCCGCTACTACCAGCTCTCCGGCGCAAAGGGAACCCTGGGCTTCATCAGCCCGGTCACCGAACACTTCTGCCAGGGCTGTAACCGGCTGCGGCTCACCTCCGATGGGCGGCTTCTTCCCTGCCTGCTCTCGGATCTCTCCATTGACCTGCGCACCCCTCTCCGGGCAGGGGCCAGCGATGAAGAGCTGCGGGCCATCCTCCAGCAGGCTATCGTCGCCAAACCGAGGGGGCACCGCCTGGCGGAGAACCTGGTGCCAGGCTGCCGGACGATGTCGCAGATCGGAGGGTAGTCGGGAAGCACGGGGGCGCTGGGAGCGGAATCCTGCAAAGAGGTGCGATATGAGATTGACCCACCTGGACGAGCAGGGGGCAGCCCGGATGGTGGACGTGTCTGGAAAGCCCGCCACGGCGCGGGAGGCGGTGGCCGCTGGCGAGGTCTGGATGCGGCCGGAGACGCTGGCCCTCATCCAGCAGGGGGGCATTCCCAAAGGGGACGTGCTCGCCGTGGCCCGGGTGGCCGGAATCCAGGCCGCCAAACGGACGCCGGAGCTGATCCCCCTCTGCCACCCGCTGCCCATCACCTCGGTCGAAGTGGATTTCTCGTTCGACGAGGCCCGGTCGGTGATAGAAATTGCGGCCCGGGTCCGCTGCACCGGCGTCACCGGCGTGGAGATGGAGGCGCTGACGGCAGTGGCCATCGCCGGGCTGACGATCTACGATATGTGCAAGGCAGTGGACCGGGGGATGCGGCTCCAGAACATCCGTCTGCTTCGCAAGAGCGGGGGGAAGAGCGGGGAATGGGTGGCGGAGGAGAGGAGAAGCAATGGAGAAAAAGGGCGAAGTCGTCGCCGTCTGCACCAGCAAGCGGAAGGGAACGGTCAAGAAGAACATCGGACGGGCAAAGCTCTGCGTCGAATGGGGCATTGAAGGGGACGCCCACGCCGGCCCCTGGCACCGGCAGGTCTCCCTCCTGGCCTGGGAGTCCATCGAAAAGATGCGGGCCCGGGGGCTGAACGTGCAGGAGGGGAGCTTTGCCGAGAATATCACCACCCGCGGCCTGGAGCTCCACACCCTCCCGGTGGGTACACGGATGCGGCTGGGATCGGCGCTGGTGGAAGTGACCCAGATCGGCAAGCTCTGCCATACCCGGTGCGCGATCTTCCAGAAGGTGGGAGACTGCGTGATGCCCAGGGAGGGGATCTTTGTCCGTGTGCTGGAGGAAGGGGAGGTGGCGGTCGGCGATCCCATCATTGTCCTCTCCCTCCCCCCGTCGGATTAGACCAGACCCCTCCGCTCGACCGTTCGCAGTAAGGCACGGAACGAGGTGTAGCGCCGTTTGCGCCAAAAGTCGGTTCCTGCTACACTCTTTCCCAAATTTATCCCAAATCTCGTTTGGGATATGACACCTGCGGCCCTGCAGAAGCCTGCAGGCCCGGTGGGCTCGACTGACTTCCGTCCATCTTACCATACAGCAAGAGGAGGACTCTCAAATGGACCTGCATCTCAGCGATGAGCATCGGATGATCCGCGACATGGCCCGGGACTTTGCCCAGAAGGAGATCGCCCCCATCGCGGCCCGGTACGATGAGACGGGGGAGTTTCCCCACGAGACCATCCGCAAGATGGGCGAGATGGGCTTTATGGGGATCGAGGTGCCGGAAGTCTATGGCGGTGTGGGGATGGACACGCTGGCTTATGTGCTGGCGCTGGAGGAAATCTCTAAGGTGGACGCCTCCCACGGAGTGATTATGTCCGTCTGCAACTCCCTCTACTGCTACGGCATCCTCCACTACGGCACCGAGGAGCAGAAACAGACGTACCTCCGGGCCGTCGCCAGCGGGGCGGTGATCGGCGCCTACGCCCTCACCGAGCCTCAGTCCGGCTCCGACGCCGGCAACATCCGCGTCACCGCCAGGCTCTCCGACGACGGCACCCACTACATCATCAACGGCACCAAGTCGTGGATCACCAGCGGCCCCGTAGCCAAGTACATCGTCCTCTTCGCCCAGACCGACCCCGAAGCCCAGCCGCGCCATCGGGGGGTCTCTGCCTTCATTATTGACACCGATGAGCCCGGTTTCTCCCGCGGCAAGACGGAGCCGAAGCTGGGCATCCGCGCCTCCGCCACCTGCGAGATCCACTTCGAGGACTACAGGTGCCCGGTCGAGCGGCGGCTGGGCGAGGAGGGGGATGGCTTCAAGATCGCTATGTCGGTGCTGGATGCGGGCCGCATCGGCATCGCCGCCCAGGCGCTGGGGATCGCCGAAGCGGCTTACGAGGCTTCGGTCCAGTACGCCCGGGAACGGTATGCCTTCGGCCAGCCGATCGGCCAGTTCCAGATGATCCAGCAGAAGATCGCCGATATGAAATGCCGCATCGAGGCCAGCCGCCTCCTCATCTATCAGGCCGCCCTCGCCAAAGAGGAGTTCAAAAAGACCGGCCGCCGTTACACGCTGGAATCCTCGATGGCCAAGCTCTTCGCCTCGGAGACGGCGATGTGGGTCACCACCCAGGCCATCCAGATCCACGGCGGGATGGGTTACAGCAGGGAGCTGCCCGTCGAGCGGTACTTCCGCGACGCGAAGGTGACCGAGATCTACGAGGGGACCAGCGAGATCCAGCGGATGGTGATCGCACGGCTGGAGACGGGGCTTCGGTGATCGGGCGACTCGGTGACTGGGTGACTGGTGAACGGAGGTGTTTAAATGAAGGCGCTCTGCTTCTACGAGCACGGTGAACTGGATGTTCTGCGTTACGACGATGTGCCGGATCCCGAGCCGGGGCCGGGGCAGGCGCTGGTGCGGGTGCGGGCCTGCGCCCTCAACCACCTCGATGTCTGGGTCCGTCGCGGCTGGCCGGGCCTGAACCTGGAGATGCCCCACTGGTGCGGAGCCGACATCGCCGGAGAGGTGGCCGCCCTGGGCGAGGGGGTCGTCGGCTGGGAGGTGGGCCAGCGGGTGGTGGTGGACCCCGGCATCTCCACCGCCGAAGATGAATTCACCCGTCGGGGCGAGGCTTCGGTCAGCCCCGGCTACATCATACTGGGAGAACAGATCCGTGGCGGTCAGGCCGAGTACGCGGTGGTGCCGGCCTCCAACCTGATGGCCATCCCCGATGGGTGGGATTTCCCCCACGCGGCTGCCCCACTCCTGGTCTCCCTCACCGCCTGGCGGATGCTCATCCACCGGGCCAGACTCCGGGCCGGCGAATCGGTCCTCATCGTCGGCGCCGGCGGCGGGGTCAACTCGATGGCGATCCAGATCGCCAAGCTGGCTGGCGCCACCGTCTACGCCCTCACCTCAACCGAAGAGAAAGCGGAAAAGGCCAGAGAGCTGGGAGCCGACGTGGTCCTCAACTACCGGGAGGACCCCCAGTGGAGCAAAACGCTCTACAAGATGACCGACCGGCGGGGCGTGGATGTGGTGGTGGATAACGTCGGCCGGGCAACGCTGGCCCAGTCTATGCGGGCCGTGGCCCGCGGCGGGCGGATCGTCATCGTCGGCAACACCTCCGGACCGCAGGCCGAGATTGACATTCGCTTCATCTTCTCCAAGCAGATCAGCCTCATCGGCTCCACGATGGGCTCCCATCAGGACTTCAGGGACGTGATGGGCCTGATCTGGGCCGGTAAGCTGAAGCCGGTAGTGGACCAGGTCCTTCCGCTTTCCGAGGGCAGGCGGGCGTTCGAAATCCTGGAGCGAGGAGAGCAGTTCGGCAAGATCGTGTTGATGCCGTAGGGCACGGATGCGGAAATGGATACCCAGGACCGGAGTTAGTCGCCCGAATTTACGGCCCTTTGGATGAGAACAAATGACGAGAGATCGGCATAAGCGGTGGGACCGCGCCGTAGCCTTTCTCTTTCTTGCCCTGGGCGTGGGCAACCTGGGCAAGGCCGGTATGGCACTCCACTATGCCGCGCTTCTGCCGGACCTGCCGATGACCGTTTCGTGGGGGTATCTGACAGCGACAGGGGCCTTCTGGGGGGTAGTGCTCACCGCCTGCGGGGTGGTCCTCTGGCGGCCACGCCGCTGGGCCCGATGGGCAGTGCCCGCAGCGGCGACCCTCTATCAGCTACACGTCTGGCTCAACCACCTCCTCTTCGACGCCTCTGACTATGCCCTTCAGACCCGCCCGCGCGACCTGCTCCTCACCTTTCTCTTTCTGGCGGCCGTCTGGGGGGGGCTGAACATCCCCCCGGCACGGCGCAGCACTGCAGGGCAAGCTTAAGCCTGCCCACAAGCTACAGGACAGGCTGTAGGGCGAGCTTAAGCCTGCCCTGCTGATTCGACCAGCACCGCCCGGCTGAAGACCTCCAGCCCCTCCTCCACCTGCTCCCGGGTCACCGTCAGTGGCGGGATGAGACGTATGGTCTGTGTCCAGTGCCCGCAGGGGTACAGAAGGAGGCCCCCCTCCAGCGCCCGCTGTAAGATGCGGCGGACCGCCTCGGGATTCGGTTCTTTATCCGTCCCCGGACGGATGAACTCGACAGCGATCATCAGCCCCACGCCCCGCACATCCCCCATAATGGGCGAGCGGGCCTGCAGGTCCCGCAGGACGCCGAGCATATAGGCTCCCTGCTCCCGCGCGTTCTCCAGCAGCCCCTCCTCCCGGATGACCTCCAGCACCGCCAGCGCCGCAGCACAGGAGACAGGGCTGCCGCCGTAGGTCGTGCCGTGGGAGGCGGCTCCCCACCTCCCCATCAGGTCCCGCCGGGCTGCGGTGGCTCCCAGCGGGAAGCCGTTGGCGATCCCCTTGGCCAGGCAGAGGATGTCGGGTTCGACGCCGAAGGTCTGGGCGGCGAACCACTGGCCTGTACGGCCGAAGCCGGTCTGAACCTCGTCGAAGATGAGCAGGATGCCGTGCTCGTCGGCGATGCGGCGAAGGGCCAGGAGCCACTCCCGCGGCGGGATAACATACCCCCCTTCCCCCTGCACCGGCTCAACGAGGAAGGCAGCCACGTCCTGGGGAGCGATGACGTATTCGAAAAGCCGCTCGATGTCCTCCAGAGCCTCGGCAGTGCACCTTTCCGCATCGGGTGTTGAAGAGCGGTAAGGGTATGGGAAACGGGCAAAATAGATGTCTGGGAGGAAAGGGCCGTGGCCGTTGCGGTACTTCACTTTGGAGGAAGTGACGGAGGCGGCCCCCATTGTCCGGCCGTGGAAGCCGCCCAGGAAAGCGATCACCCCCCGCCTGCCGGTCACATACCGGGCCAGTTTCAGCGCCCCCTCCACTGCCTCCGCCCCGCTGTTGCCGAAGAAGAACATATCCGCCCCTTCAGGAGTGACCTTCCCCAGTTCCCAGGCCAGTCGGAGGGTAGTCTCCGGGGCAAGGACCCCCAGGGGGGCATGGACGATCCGCTCCATCTGTCTGCGGGCTGCCTCCATCACCCGCGGGTGGTTGTGGCCCACGTTGCAGGCTCCGAAGCCGGAAAGGAAATCCAGATACCGCCGACCATCGGGGCCGTAAAGGTACACCCCCTCCGCCCGTTCGACCGGCAGGTTGGGCCAGTCCTGGGCCAGACACGGGGCCAGCAGATCGGACAGTCGAGCGATCAATTCGCTGTACAAGGGTCGGTCATCCATTGGCGCTCCTCTTCAACTTGATGATCGGGACTTAACAGTTCGTCGCCTCCGACCACAGAGGGCATAGAGTTTCGTGGAGCTTCTGGGGCTTTCTCCGTGCCCTCTGTGCCTCTGCGGTTTTTCATTTGTCGCAAACACACACCCCTGCTAAGCGGCGAACTTCAAAAACGTGCATCCGGCGAAGACCGCCACGATGAGGGCCAGCCAGAGGTAGTCGGCCGGGCGGGCGGTCAGCACCTCGATCTCCGTCGGCTCGACCGGCGCGCCGAAGCCCTTGGTCTCCATCGCGATCTGAAAGTCGTTCGCTTTGCGGAACAGGAGGAGAATGAGCGGGGTGATGATCGGGATGTAGGCTCTGAAGGCCCGCTTGAAAAGGTTCATCCGGTCAATATCGAAGGCCCGCAGCTTCTGGGCATCCACAATGGAACCCCACATCTCGAACAGGAGAGTGGTGAAGGAGAGGGCGCTGACGAACATGAACGTCAGCGTGCGGGGGACCCGGAGCCGGCCCATCGCCGTCATGATGGCCGAGGTCGGCGTCGTCATCACAAACAGCGGCAACGCCGAGGTGGCTGCCAGGATGCGGACGCTGAGCACCAGCCCGAACCACACCCCCTCCTTCGTGATCACCCCCAGGTCCGCCTCCCACAGACGGAGGTGGCCGAGGACGATCAGGGGGGTCTCCCCGAAGCGGTAGGTGAACCCCTGAATCAGGATCAGGAAGATAAACGTGCCGACCAGAATTTTCAGCAACGTCGCGAACCGGCGCACCTCGATCCGGCCCACCGCCCAGAGGAGTGCCGAAAACCCCAGCCAGATCAGAAGGACCGGCATGTCGGTCTCCCGGATGGGGTACATCACCAGAACGAGGGTCAGCAGGACGTAGGCCAGCTTCACCAGCGGGTGCAACCGGTGGATGGGCGTATCGGCGCGGAAGTACCGGAATACAGGTTGCATCAGGCCACCCCCTGTCCGGCCTGCCCGGCTGGGACAAGCACCTGGCAGAGCTCCTCAAGGGTCATCACATAGGGGGGGATGCCCAACCCGGCCAGTTCCCAGGCCAGTTGCGCGGCCACCGGCGGGACCACGAAACTCTTTTTCAGCTCCTCGACCTGGGAGAAGACCTCCGCCGTAGGGCCGTCGAGGAGGACGCGGCCCTGGTGGAGGACGATCAGGCGATGGGCGTAACGGGCGATCAGGTCCACGTCGTGGGTGATCATCAGTACTGTGCCTTCCTGCTCCTTGTGGAAGCGGCGGGCCAGCTCGGCCAACTGGTATCGCCCCCGATGGTCCTGGGCCGTCGTCGGTTCGTCCAGAATAAGCACCTCAGGCCCCAGAGCGATGGTGGCCGCCACGGCCAGCTTCCGCCGGTCCCCAAAGGAGAGGCGGAAGGGGAACAAATCCGCCTGCTCCTGGAGGCCCACCAGGCGCAACGCCTCTTCGACCCGTTCCTCGATCTCGTCCGGCGGGATGCCGACGTTTTGCAGGCCGAACCGGATCTCATCGCGGCAGGAGGCGGTGAAGAGCTGATAGTCGGGGTTCTGGAGGACCAGCCCGATGCGGCGGGCGATCTCACCCACCGAGAGGCGGCGGATGTCCTCGCCGTGGAAAAGCACCTTACCCGTCCTGGGTCGAAGAAGGCCGACGAAGCACTTGACCAGCGTGCTCTTGCCCGATCCGTTCTGCCCCACCACGCCGACGAACTCCCCACGACGGATCTGGAGATTCACGTCCCGGAGGGCGACCACCCGGGGTGGGCCTGGATACTCCACCGTCAGGTCGCGGGTCTCCAGGACGACAGGGGCATCGGCGGGGACCGGTTGAGGCTGGGGGAGCTCCCCGGGCCGCACCGCCAGCCGGCCAGCAGCGACCGCCTCCTGGACCTCCCGCGCTACTCCAGGCGGGGTGAGGCCGGCCAGCCCCTTTGGGGGCCGATCACCCCTCCGGCCCCCGTCCGGCAGGAGCTTCGACCGCACGGCGATCAGGACGGGGGTCTTGACCCCCACCTGCTCCAGCCGGTCCGGCCGGGAAAAGACCTCGGCAGGCGTCCCCTGGAGCACCGTCTCCCCCTGATCCAGCACCAGCACCTGGTCCGCCAGATGCAGCACCTCCTCCGTCTCGTGGGTGGTCATGACGATCGTGATCTCGCCCTGCCGCTTGAGCTGCTCGATCGTCTCCCCGACCTCCCAGCGGCCCAGCGGGTCGAGCTGCGAGGTCGGCTCATCCAGGATCAGGACCTGAGGCTCCATGGTCAGGACGGAGGCCAGGGCGGCCCGCTGTTTCTGCCCGCCGGAGAGGTCGCGGGGGTTGTGCTCCTCCAGCCCCTCCAGCCGGACCAGGGTCAGCACTTCCCGCGAGCGGCGGAGGATCTCCTCGCGGGCCACGCCGAGGTTGGCCGGGCCGAAGGCCAGCTCTGCCCGGAGGGTGGGCATGAACAACTGGACCTCGGGGTCCTGCATCAACACCCCGCAGTGCTGAGCGGTCACATACAGCGGCTCATCCCACGGGTCCAGCCCGGCCACGCGCACCTCGCCGCGCCGTCGGCCGCCGTAGATGTGGGGGACGATGCCGCTGATCAGATAGCACAGGGTGGACTTGCCTGCCCCGTTGGCCCCCAGCACAACCACGAACTCCCCCCGGCGCGCGGTGAGGTTCAGGTTGCGCAGGGCGACGACATCTCCCTCGTAGGTAAAGGTCACGTTCTCCAGTCGAATCAACGGCTCATCTGCCATTGATCTTTCACCGTGTCCTGTAATTGGGGATCCGCGGGAAGGGAAAGCCCCGCTCACAAAGGCTACCAGATCGCCCCTTCAATCTTGGGCAGGCCGCTCCGCTCCAGCGCCTCGACAATGGGGATGGTGATGACGGCGGTGATCGCCGAGAGCGCAGGGACCCACCAGGAGTAGGCGACGTGGGTGGCGACGCCCAGCTCGGCGGAGAAGTTGAACAGATACCAATAAGGTCGGGTCCAGGGCAGCCACCAGACGAACATGGCGGCCAGGATGGCCAGGAAGACGCCGCCGTACCGCTGGCCGCGGTTCTTGCTGCGCACCCACTGGGGGATGAGCCGGGTGCCCAGCGGCGTGGCAGCGATGACCGTCGAGGGAACCCAGTAGAGAGCGGCCATCAGAAAGTAGAGCGGCTCCGGCACCTTGCCAAAGCCCGCCGCCGCGCCCGGGACGTAGAAGGGCACCAGCCAGCCGATGATCCCGATGACGATAAAGAGGGGCACGGTGACCTTCCACAGGCGGTCATCCCGAATCATCAGGGTCACAAAGAGGGCGGGGAGCACTGCGTTGAGGAACACGTCCACGACCTGGAGGGGGTAGGCCGCCGGGGCGATGAACATGCCGATGATCCCCCCGACGATGGCGGCAACCACTCCCCCCCACGGACCCAGCAGCAGCGGGGCGATGGCGCAGAACGGTGTGGTCAGAGGGACGTAGCCGCCGCCGCCGACGTAGGGGAAGATGGGCACCAGCCCTGTCACCCCGCACAGGGCCCCGTAGAGCGTGACCCACGCGATCGAAGCCCCGCCGATCCGACTCCGCGGGCCCTTGCTGACCTTCTCTCCCATCTCAGTACCTCCTTTCCTGTGTATTCTACTGAACGGAGTCTCCCTTCCCGCAGGCCAGGGGACGGCAGACGGGGATGGTGGACGAACCCTCAGGAAAGACAGCGATCCTCACCCCTTCGCCGTGAACCCCCAGCAACTTTTCCACCCCGGTCTGGAGAGAGGGCAAAGGGCGAAAGCCCATCGCCTCCAGCGCCGGAGCGGGGATCCCCTCGGTGAAGATATACAGCTCCTTCTCCGCCTTGATCCGCGCCAGGTTATACCCAAGTACCGCAAAGGTCACCAACCCATCCCGCCGGACCATATCCCGCAGGTAGGCGTCGGGGGGCCTGGTGTCGTCGGCCATCAGGCGGAAGAAGTCATCCCCCCCCACCCCATCCGGACAGGCCGCCACCAGCAGGATGCTCCCTCCCTGGCGCACGATCCCATCGGCGTATTCCACAGCCCGCACCGCCTGATAGAGGTCCTGGTCGTACGGGTAAGCGGCGGTGATGGCAACATCCACCTCCCCTTCACAGGCGACTTCATAGACCCGACGGGCCAGCTCCACCCCCTCGCGGAAGACCCGGTCGGCGCTGCCGGCAAAGGCCCGCACCAGCCGTTCCTCCCGGCCGAGGACCACGTCCAGCACAAAATCCATTCCCACCATCCGGGCTGCCTCCTCCAGGTCCAGCCGGCAGGGCAGGTCAACGCGGCCAGCCTGTCGGAAGCCCAGAGGGACCAGGCTGTGGTTGGCGTTGATGGTATCCAGCGAGGCCACGCCGGGAAGGATCAGCTTGCCCCCGCCGGAGTAGCCTGCGTAGGGGCTGGGGCCGATATGGCCGATGCCGACGCGGCGGTCTGCCTCAACCACCCGCCGGTTGACCCAGACCGGCGTACCCCGGCTGGTCAGGCCGACATAGACGTGGGCCTTTTCGTCGGTGCAGTCGTGCTGGAGGATACGAAACGAGTTGTAGATCGCCTCGCCGACTTTATGCCGCACCTCCTCCCCGGTGCTGAGCCGGTGGGTGCCGTGGGTGATCAGGATGGTCACGTCCTGGTCCCGCACGCCGCCCCGGCGGAGTTCCTCGACGACCTGGGGCAGGATGAGGGCTGCCGGTGTGGCCCGTGTGTGGTCGTCAACCAGGACGATGACAGTTTCGTGAGGGCGGACGATCTCCGAAAGAGGAGGGGTATCCAATGGCCGGGCAAGGGCGCGCGCGATCTCCGCCGCCGGGTCGGTGCACGCCGGAGGAGGGGAGGGGAGATAGACGCCAAGCAGGTTGGCCCGGGGGAGGCGGACCCGGACCGCCCCGGCCCCGTAGGGCAGTTCGACCTCCTGTTCGGTCCTCATCCCCCTTCCTCCTCCCGTCGCATCTGCTCGGCCACCTCTGCACCGACGGCCAGGACGTGATCGGTGATCGCCTCCGCAGCAACCGCTGCGTTTCCCGTCTTCAACGCATCCACGATCCGCTGATGGTCGGCGGCGATCTCATCCCGGTGGAGATCGTATCCTTCATCCACGGCCATCAGGCAGTATAACCGTCGGCGAAGGCGGGCCAGAACTTCCTGAAGGAGAGAATGGCAGGAAAGGGCGTAGAGCTGCTCGTGAAACTGGATATCCAGACGGACCAGCGCCCGCACCGCCCCCTTCTGCGCACAGCGGTCCATCTCGTCTACCGTCGCCTGAAGCTGAGCGATGTGTTCCGCAGTGATGTGCTTGATAGCCTCCTGAACAGCAAGCCGTTCGAGGACGGCGCGGAGGGTGTACGCTTCCTCCACCTGCTGCGGCGCCCAGCGCGCGACAAAGGTCCCCCGAAACGGGATATTGACCAGAATCCCCTCGCCCACCAGTTGGAGGATCGCCTCCCGGACCGGTCCGCGGCTGATGCCGGCCTTCTCGGCCAGGGCGGATTCCACCAGCCGGTCGCCGGGGCGGAGTTCTCCTGCCAGGAGGGCGTTTTCGATGAGGCGGACGATCTCTTCCCGCAGGTTGCTCCGTTTGAGACGGGGCACTTTGATCATAGCACCGGCAAGGTCAATAGCTGTGAGGTGAATTGTCAACTGTTGACATTATAAAATTATAATACGGATGGCCTCTGGCGTCAAACCAGGTACGCGAATGAGGGCGTATTTCAATTTCGGGGCGAGTGGTCCTCCCGCTCGCCGGTGGATCGCGAATCCCACGAATGGCCCGAATACAGCGAACAGTAGGGATACCTGCTTCATTCGCGGTATTCGTTTCCATTCGCGCCATTCGTGTTTCCCCAGGTCCGGCCCGGGCCAGGGACATCCCGCCCCTAGACTGAAATACACTTCACGAATGAGGGCGAACGGCACGAAAAAAACGGCCGCACGGTCTGCGGAGAAACCGTGCGGCCGTCTGCTCCAATCCGGTCAGGCCACTTCTACCAGCGGTTGCGTCGTCCGCCCCCGCCCCGGTTGTCCTGCTTGGGACGTGCCTCCGCCACCTTGATGGCTCGCCCGTCCACATCCCGACCGTTGAGCTGGTCAATGGCCTTCATCGCCGCATCGTGCTCCGCCATCTCGACAAAGGCAAAGCCCTTGGAGCGGCCCGTCATCCGATCCGTGACGAGGTCCACCGACAGCACCTCCCCAACCTCCCCGAAAAGCTCGGACAGATCGGCATTGGTGGTCCCATAACTCAGATTGCCCACGTACAATTTCTTCGGCATTCTTCCAACTGTTCCTTTCAGATGCGGCCCCTGGGCCACATCCATTTACAGAGCCCGCACGTTGACGGCCTGCAATCCCTTAGGCCCTCGTTCGACGCTAAACTCAACCCGCTGGTTCTCGCGCAATGAGCGGAATCCATCCCCTGCGATCGCCGAGAAATGGACGAAGACGTCCTCTCCAGCATCACGGGAAATGAAGCCATACCCCTTTGCGTCGTTGAACCACTTGACGGTTCCGGTCTCTCTTTCGGTCACTTTCTTTGCTCCTTAACTTTCTTGATTGCAGGTGAAGCGGTACGGGCAGAAAAAAAGACCGCCCAGTCTCCGCAAGTCTGGGCAGTCTTCGACATACGACCAAACCTACTTCGTCCTGCAATAATATTTTACCACACCTGGCCAAAATAGGCAAATCCAGGCTTTCGTGGTATCATTGACTGATGAAACCATTTCCCCTGACCGACCGGCTGCTGAACTGGTTTGCCCACGAGGCCCGTCGCCTCCCCTGGCGACAGGACCGGACCCCCTATCGGGTCTGGGTGGCCGAGGTGATGCTCCAGCAGACCCGGGTAGAGACCGTTATCCCGTACTACGAGCGGTTTCTGGCCCGTTTTCCCACCCTGAAGGCCCTGGCGGAGGCTCCGCTGGAGGAAGTGTTGAGGGTCTGGGAGGGGCTGGGCTATTACACCCGCGCCCGTCATCTCCACGCCGCCGCCCGTCGGGTAATGGCGGAGCACGGGGGCCATCTGCCGGATACCTGCGAGGGGCTGCTGGCCCTGCCGGGGTTCGGCCCCTACACCGCCGGCGCGGTCGCCTCCATCGCCTTTGGCCGCCCCGTCGTCGCTCTGGACGGCAACAGCCGCCGCGTGTTGTCCCGGCTCTTCGCCGTGGAGGGGGACATCCGCCGTGGGCCCACCCGCCGCAGGCTGGAAGAGCTGGCTCGCTCCCTCCTCCCCCCGGACCGGCCCGGCGCGTTCAACGAGGCGCTGATGGAACTGGGGGCTACAGTCTGTCTGCCCCGCGCCCCCCATTGCGGCCGCTGCCCCCTGTCCGACGGTTGCCAGGCCCGCCGAGAGGGACGCCAGGGGGAGCTGCCCACCCCCTCCCGACGCCGGTCCATCCCCCACTACGATGTGACTGCCGGTGTGCTCCTGCGGGAGGATGGGCGGGTACTGGTAGCCCGCCGGAACGCAGACGATTTCCTGGGCGGCCTGTGGGAGTTCCCCGGCGGCAAACGGGAGGCGGGGGAAACCCTCCCGGAATGCCTGGCCCGGGAGTTACAGGAGGAGCTGGGGATTCAGGTAGAGGTGGGAGAACCGCTCCTCACGCTGGAGCATGCCTACACCCACTTCCGCATCACCCTCTATGTGTTTCTCTGCCGTTTACGGGCCGGGGAGCCGCACTGCCTGGACTGCGCCGAGGTCCGTTGGGTGGCCCCGGAGGAGCTGGACGGGCTGCCGATGTCCGTCACCGACCGGCGCATCGCTTGCAGCGTAGGACAACTCCACAGGAGTTGTCCTACGCTTTAGCAGGCCCTGGGGACTTGCGCAGAATGACCTCTCGGGGCATAATTGAGGACCGATGCGCCGGGAAGTCGTTGACGGCATCGCTCTCTACCGGTTCGATGGGCTGGAGGGGGCGGGGGTGATGCAAGCCGTGCTCACCCGCCAGGGGGGGGTGAGCCGGGGGGCATTTGCCACCCTGAACCTGGGCCACACGGTGGGGGATGATCTGGCTGCGGTCGAGGAAAACCACCGCCGGGTCTTCTCCGCCCTGAACATCCACCGTGACCAGGTCGTCAGCCCCTACCAGGTTCACAGTGCCAGCGTGCGGCTGGTCGGAGAGGCCCACGTTGGCACAGTCCAGCCGGCTACCGATGGGCTGCTCACCACCACCCCTGGCGTCGCTCTCCTCTTCCGCTTCGCCGACTGCGTCCCGCTCCTCCTCTTCGACCCGATCCACCGGGCGGTGGGGCTGGTCCATGCTGGCTGGCGGGGGGTGGTCAACGGGGTCGTTCCGGCAGCGGTGGCGGCCTTTGCCCGCCACGCCGGCAGCTCTCCCGCGGAACTATGGGCCGGCATCGGCCCGACCATCGGCCCCTGCTGCTACCAGGTCGGGCCGGAGGTAGCGGGGGCGGTGACCGCCGTCTGCCCGGAGGGAGCGGAGGTGATCGAACGACGGGATGGGAGCCTCTACCTGGACCTGCCCGGAGCGGTGGAGGCCCAGCTTGCGGCAGCGGGGGTAAAGCAGGTGGAACGCGCCGGTCTCTGCACCGCCTGTCACACCGACGAGTGGTTCTCCCACCGGGCCGAGAGGGGGCGGACCGGCCGGTTCGGTGTACTGGTTATGCTGGAACAAGTATAGTGAATGGGATGGGCGGGGCAGAGCGGATTCGGCGGAACCTGCAACAGGTGCAGGAGCGGATCGGAGAGGCAGCGCTGCGGGCCGGACGGGACCCCGCCGGGGTGACGCTCGTAGCGGTGACCAAAACCTTTCCGGTGGAGACGGTCCTGGCAGGCTATCAGGCGGGCATCCGCCACTTCGGGGAAAACCGGCCGGAGGAGGGGGCGGAGAAAATCCCACAGGTCAATACCCTGATCGCCGGCCCCCGCCCCACCTGGCACATGGTGGGCCATGTCCAGAGCCGGAAAGCCGCCCTTGCCGTGGCCCATTTCGATGTGGTCCATTCGGTGGACCGGCTCAAGATCGCCCGCAGGCTGAGCCAGTTCACAATAGAGGCAGGGCGGGAGATGCCTGTCTTCCTGGAGTGCAATGTCAGCGGAGAAGAGGCCAAGTACGGCTTCCCGGCGGACCGCTGGCAGGAGGATGAACAGCAGCGGGAGCTTTTCTTCGCCGCCTGTGCCGGGGTCCTGGCCCTGCCGGGGCTGCGGGTCGAGGGGCTGATGACCGTCGCCCCCATCGCCGACGACCCGGAAACGGTCCGCCCCGTATTCGCCTCCCTGCGGGCATTGCGGGACGCGCTGAGAGAACGGTTCCCGGAGGTGGACTGGAGGCATCTCTCGATGGGGATGACCGACGACTTTGAGGTAGCGGTGGAGGAGGGAGCCACGATCGTCCGTATCGGCCGCGCCATCTTCGGCCCCCGCCCTCCAATCACCCAATAACCCAGTGACCTAACTACCCAACAACAAAGGACCCACAGAATGACCTACTTTCTTTACCGTCTCATCCGCACCCTCTTCACCCTCTACACCCTGGCCCTTATCGCCCGGGCGGTATTGCCGCTTTTGGGGATGAGCTACGCCCATCCGGTGATGCGCTTCCTCTGGAACATTACCGAGCCGCTGCTGGCCCCCATCCGCCGGCGGCTCCCGCCGACGGGGCCGATTGACTTCAGCCCGATGGTGCTCATTCTCATCCTGTGGCTGGTGGAACAGATCCTGCTCTGGGTGCTGCTATGAAAGGGCTACGGGTCACGCAGGGGAAAGAGGGCTGCACCTTTGGGGTACATGTCGTCCCCCGAAGCCATCGGGACACAGTGGTGGGGCTTTACGGGGAGGCCCTCAAGGTCCGTCTGAGGGCCGCACCGGTGGGTGGAGAGGCCAACCAGGCACTGCGGGCCTTCCTGGCCGATCGGCTGGGAGTGCCGATGGAGGCAGTGGAGGTCCTCTCCGGCCACACCTCTCGCCACAAGCTGGTGCGCGTGGCAGGGGTGGGCGCAGAACAGGTACACGCATTACTCAGCGTAGAGGAACAGAGCGAGTGAACAGGCAGCTACGAGAGGTTCTGGAACGGGTCCGGCGGCGGGAGAAAGGGCCGCGCCGTCAGGCCGCCGAAGTCAGGACCCCCACAGGAATGGGGGAGGAACGGAAGCCGCCGGGGCGGATTATCGGCGTGCTGAACTATAAGGGAGGGACCGGAAAGACCACCACCGTGGTCAACCTGGCCGCCGGCCTGGCCCTGCGCGGGGCGCGGGTCCTTTGCATTGACCTGGATGCCCAGGGCGGCCTGGCCTCCTCCCTGCGCACCCCTTTCAACCACACCGTCGCCGACCTCCTGCTGGGACGGGCAGACCTGCCGGAGTGCATCGTCCGGGCGCGAGAAAACCTCGACCTCATCCCCAGCAACCGCTCCCTCCTCCAGGCCGAAGGGGAGCTCTGGCGGGCCGGAAGTTCGGCCAGGGACCGGCTGGTGGAGAGGATGAAGGGCCTGGAAGGGTATGACTACATTATTCTGGACTACTCCCCTTCCATCAGCCTGGTGGGCGAGTGCGGCCTCCGCTACAATCGGGAAGTGATCGTGCCGGTGGCGATGGAATACCTGGGTCTGGTAGGGACCCGGCAGGTGATCGAGACCCTCAAGGAGATCGGTGCAAGAGTCAATCATCCCATCCGCCTCACCCTGGTTGTCCCCACTTTCTACAACGACCGACAGCGAATGGACCGGGAGGTGCTGGGGCTCCTGACCCGCTACTTCGGCGACCGGGTCGCCAATCCGATCCGCGCCAGCGTGAAGCTGGCGGAGGCGACAAGCCACGGGAAGACCATCTTCGAGTATGCCCCCCAAAGCACCGGAGCTTTCGATTATGCTCAACTGGTAGAAAGGGTGGCAAGCGGTGACAAAGTCAAAGGGTAGCAGAAGCCTGGGCCGGGACCCGTTCGAGGGTATGGAACTGGAAAAGACCCAGCCTGCCCCGCCCGCGCCCGAAGCGCCCCCCCAGGTGAAAGAGGAACCGGGAGAAGAGGCTGGCCCTACCAGAGCAGAAGAGGAAGCCCGGCTGGAGGAGACGATCAGAGCGATACGGCCCATCAGCCCGGTGCCCAGGCTTCGGGGAAAGGGGGTCTGGCTTCTCTATTCCGGAGAGACAGACCTGGCCATCGAAATGGCCTTTTCCATCGGCGCCACCCATATCCTCTACAAGACCGGCGACCGGGGGATGTTCTTCGTGGATGCGGCCCGACGGGTGTGGAAGCGGGTACGGGAGGCGGGGCTGATCCCCTTTGCCTGGACCTTCATTTACTGCGACGACCCCCTTGCCGAAGCGGAGGTAGCCCTCAAATCGCTGGAGGTGGGATACGAAGGGGTGGTCTTCGACATCGAGGACCAGGCGGCCGGGAAGCGGGTGGCGGCAGCGACGCTGGGACAGCGTCTCCTTCGGGCAGGGGTGGATCCGGCCAGGCTTTACTACACCTCCTTCCCTAACATCTGGCAGCACCTGGACATCCCTTATCGGCAGATGAACCTCTTCTGCCGGGGTGGCTTCATGCCCCAATGCTACCCCACCTTCCGACAGTCTCCCTCCACCGTCATAGATCAATGGGCCTATGAAGAGCACGCCCGATGGTCCCAGGAATGGGGGGACATGCCCCCTCTCTACCCCATTCTGGCAGCGTACAAGGACGAACATGCCACCCAGCGGTTGACCCCGCAGGAGTTCCTGGAGTGGGCAGAGACGCTGGCCGCTCACGAACCACCCTTTTTCAGCATCTACCGGGCCGGCTCTACCGACCAGGAGCTATGGCCCATCCTAGCCGCCCTGGGGGAGCCTCCAGCCCCACCCCCCATTCCCCGCCCGATGCCTGTCGAGGTGGAGGCGGCACCTCCCACCGAGGTTGCTCCCGTCCCGCCGGAACCCGCTCCCGCCAGAGCCGAAGCGCCCCCTGCTAAAGTGAAAGAGGCGCCGACCGGCCCCGCGCCGGTCTACCATATAGTGAACGTCAATGATACGATCTGGTCCATCTGTCAGCGGTACGGCATCACCCGCGCCCAGTTCTGGGAATGGAACGGCCACCTCTGGGACGAACAAAACCTCCCCCGCGACGCGCTTTACATGCAGGAAGGATGGCGGGTTCGGGTGGGATAACCCTTGAAACTGACCCCGTTTTGTGTTATCATTAGGCCCGCGGCCTCGGAACACAGAGAACCTCCGCGTTCTCCGTGTCTCCGTGGTAAGAATATCCTGTGGAGAAACGGCACGATGTACCCTGATAGCGAGATCCTGTTCCCCCCCCGCTGCATCCCCCAGTTGCGCAACCTGCGCGGCGAGGAGTGGGCCAGATTAATTGACCATCTGTCCAGCCTGCCCGACGGGCACGAGGATATCCTGGGGTTTTCCCTGATGATGATCAAGCTGGGCAGTTGTTTGACCTGCGACCTGGATAGCTACCGGGCCTCCCTGGGTTGCTGTACCTGCGCGCGACGGACCGTCGCCGGATACAAGGGTTCGGATGCGGATATGATCCGCCTCTTCGAGGAAGCCCGCGAGGAGGTGCGGGCCTATCTGGAGCATGGCGACCTTCCTCCGGGCGTGGCTGCCCTGGTCGAACTTGAGCCGGGCCAATGAGCCGCCCTTTCTCCCTGCGGATACCCCTCTACCTTCTGACCCTGCTATCCCTCCTCGGCTGCGCCGCCTCCCTTTCGGACCTCCTCTTTGCCTGGACCGGCGAGGAGGAGCTGCTGGGGCAGGCCCGTGGTGCGCTCCAACTGGCCGGCAACCTTCTCCGCCCCCTCCCCTACACCGACCGGTACGCACCGGTAGCCCACGCTGGCGTCAACCCCTTCGGCATTAACGTCTTTCTGGAGCAGGAGGTGGAACCGGCCAAGCGGGAACGATCCATCCAGATGATCGCCCAGGCCGGCTTCCACTGGATCCGGCAGGAGTTCCCCTGGGAGGATATTGAGGTCCACGGCAGGGGGGACTTCGTGGACCGGCGGAACGACCTGGATGGGGACGGGCAGCCGGACCCGGTGGACGCCTGGGCCAAGTACGACCAGATCGTGGAATTGGCGGAGCAGTACGGGCTGGAGGTTATCGCCCGCCTGAGCAACCCACCCGCCTGGTCCCGTGCCGACGGGGACGTCCGCGGCCCCTATGCCCCCCCCGACGACTTTGCCGACTTCGGCGACTACGTCTATGCCGTGGTCTCCCGCTACCGGGGCCGTATCCGCTACTACCAGATCTGGAACGAGCCCAACATCTACCCCGAATGGGGGGAGCAACCGGTGGACCCCGAGGCCTATACCCGTCTCCTCTGCCTGGCCTATCGGCGAGTTAAGGAGGCGGACCCGGAGGCAGTGGTGATCAGCGGGGCGCTGGCCCAGACTCAGCAGTTGGGAACCCGCGATATGAGCGACCTGGTCTTCCTCCAGCGGATGTACGACGCCGGCGCAGGAGAGTGCTTCGACATCCTGGCCGTCAACGCCTACCTCCTCTGGTCCGGCCCCACCGACCACCGGCTCCGCCCCTTCACCTACGTCAACTACGCCCGCCCGCTCTACCTGCGGGATATGATGGTCGCCAATGGGGACAGCGCCAAGCCGATCTGGATCAGCGAGATGAACGCCAACGCCGTCCCCAATGACCCTTCCATCCGGGACCTGGGCCGGTACGGACAGGTGACGCTCCAGCAGCAGGCCCGTTACGCTCCCCTGGCCTATCAGCGGGCAATGGAGGAATGGCCGTGGGTGGGCGTGGTCAATTTCTGGTTTTTCAAGCGGGCCACCGATGCGGAGCGGGACCAATCGTGGTATTATTTCCGTATGGTGGAGCCGGATTTCACCCCCCTGCCGGTCTACGACGCGATGCGAGAGTACATCGCCGGGGTGACCCCTACCCTCTACACCGGCACCCATCAGGAGGACCACTGGGCGCTGACCTATGAGGGGGAATGGGAGGAGGTGACGGACCCGACGGCAGTGCTGGGGCGGTACCGTCGCGCGGTGGCCTCCGGCGCAGCGGTGGCCTTTACTTTTGAGGGGCGACGCCTCACCCTGACCCCCGGCCCGGACGGCGGGGAGGTCGAGGTGATGGTGGACAGCAGTCCGGCCCGCCATCTGCGGCTGGACGGACAGCCCATGCAGTTGTTCTCCTCCTGGAGGGAGGGGACTCACCGGGTGCGGATCGTCGCCCTGACAGCCGGCGCCTCCCTCGATGCCCTCACCGTGCGCCCGTAGGACAAGCTTAAGCTTGTCCTACATAGCGGCGCCAGTACCGTTCCGCTGGCCGTCCATCGCCAGCGCGCAGCGCATAGGCGCGGATGCGCGCCTTTACAGGGAACAATACTGTAGGACAAGCTTAAGCTTGTCCTACACAGCGGCGCCAGTACCGTTCCGCTGGCCGTCCACCGCCAACGCGCAGCGCATAGGCGCGGATGCGCGCCTCTATAGGGACCAATACTGTAGGACAAGCTTAAGCTTGTCCTACATAGCGGCGCCAGTACCGTTCCGCTGGCTGTCCACCGCCAACGCGCAGCGCATAGGCGCGGATGCGCGCCTCCATCTCCGCTCCGTCGGTCCAGAAGGTGCTGAGCTGGGAGCGGTAACAGGCCACCGCCGCGACTTTAGCTGCCAGCGCCTCCTCGTCCAGGAAAACCACCTCGGGTTCCCAACTGTCTCCTCCCAGCGCCACCCCCACCGTCGCAGCCCCTTCGGCATAGGGGTACTCCTCGTAGTAAAGGAGCGGCCGCCCTGTCCTCTCCGCCGCCTGGCGCACCAGCCGGTGGTCCACATGCCCCCCCGCTCCCAGCGGAACACAGAGGGCCGCATCCGCAGGCAGCGTACCGATCCGACGGCTCAGCTCCTCCAGAAGCGGCCGGTCCGCCGGATGGAGCGGCCCCCAGAGCGCCCCTTCATCCGGATAGAGAAACGCACCGTCGGCAACGGAGCGGTAGACACAGTCGGGCAGGTCCCAATGGACCGGCTCCGCCCCCACGAGGGCCAGCGCCGCCCTGTCCTCCTCCCGGCGGGCGGAGGGGGCGTCGGTTCCCAGCCCCCACCGCTGGTGGAGGGAGTGGGCGAAGGGGGAAAGCTTCCCCCCTGGCCCACCGGCGAAGACCGTCACCACCTGCACGCGCATCCCCGTCCGCCTCTGGAGCCAGATGCGCCCGCCGCAGGAAAGGACGGCGTCGTCCAGATGGGGGGAAAGGTAGATGAAAACAGCCATCGAAGCCATCGAACTTGCCTTGCCGTAAGGGTTGTGGTATAATCTATACCGCCAGCGGGCGTGGTTCAGTTGGTAGAACGTCTCCTTGCCAAGGAGAAGGCCACGGGTTCGAGTCCCGTCGCCCGCTCAGTTCAGGATGTTCAGGCGACGTAGCCAAGTGGCAAGGCAAGGGTCTGCAAAACCCTCATCCGCCGGTTCGATTCCGGCCGTCGCCTCCTCCGGGTGAGGACTTTAAGAAACGGGCAGTCCTTCGGACTGCCCGTTATGGTATGGGGCGGTGGCGGAACGGTAGACGCCGGGGACTTAAAATCCTCTGTCCGCAAGGACGTGCGGGTTCGAATCCCGCCCGCCCCACTGTTCAGGAACTGGGCGCGTTAACGATTCATCCCACACTACCCCGGGCAGAAGAGAGGGCAGAGGGGGTTCCCCTCTGCCCTCCCCGTCCCACCCAGCAGCTACTTTGTCTTGACCTTGATCGCCTTGGGCTTGACCGCTTCCATCTTGGGCAGTGTGAGGGTCAGGACGCCGTTCTCGAAGACCGCCTCCGCCTTCTCCACGTCCACCGGCACGTTGAGCGTGAGCGAGCGGGCAAAGTGGCCGTAGGGGCGTTCCTGGAAGAGATACTCCACGTTGTCCAGGGGTGGACGGAGCTCGCCGCGGATGGTGAGGGTATCTCCCTCGATGGAGATGTCCACCTCCTCCGGCAACAGCCCGGGCAGGGAGGCGACCAGCACGATCTCCTCCGGCGTGGTGTAGACATCCACCGGCAGTCGGAGGGGCTCCTCCGGCGAGCCGCGCCGCCACCCGCCCCGGGGCCGGACGAAGGACTCCTCAAAGAGCCGGTCCATCGCCTCCCGGAGGGTCATCATCTCACGGAACGGGTTGAAATGCACCACGGTCATCATTCACCTCCAGGGGTTACTTCTTCGCCTTCACCTTGATCGCCTTCGGCTTGACCTCTTCCGCCTTGGGCAGCGTGAGGGTCAGCACGCCGTTCTCGAACACAGCCTCCGCGTCTTCGGCGACCACCTGGGTCGGGAGCGGCAGGGAGCGGCAGAAGGAGCCATAGTACCGCTCACGTCGCAGGTAGTTTTCCTCCTTGATTTCCTCCTCCCGCTTCACCTCGCCCCGGATCGTAAGCGTGTCGCCGGTGACGCTGATGTCCAGGTCCTCCGGTTTCACGCCGGGGACGGTCGCTTTCACGACGACCTCGTTATCCGTTTCATACATATCCACGGCGAGCGTCTCCGCCCCGGAGGGGCGCAGCCAGCCACCCCACGGCCGCACGAAGGACTCCTCGAACAGGCGATCCATCGCCTCACGCAGGCTGATCAGGTCACGGAAGGGCTCCCATCGTACCAGATCCGACATCTTGCGTCACCTCCTTTCTCTCGAAATCCTCTCTTTCGCTGAAAGGCGTCTTTATTTTGCCGAATCTGCGTTAGATGAGCACAAGAAGTCCATTAGATTTGCAGTAGAAAAATTACTACCTACTGCCATCACGGATGACACGAATGCACGAATTCCCACGAATAAAAAAACGCTCTACGATTCGCGGGATTCGGCCCATTCGTGCCGTTCGTGATGAAGTCGGCACCGACCCCCTTCTCCCCCATTGTTGGGGAGAAGGGGGGCAGGGGAGATGAGGGGCTTACTCGAGGCGGGTCAACAGGGTGCGGAGGACTCCCTGCACGCTCTGCTTCTGGCGGGGGTCACACGGGACGACGGTGGCCGGCTCGATGTGCAGGGCCTCGGCCACCTCCTCCAGTGAGAGGGCCCGACGCCCGTCCTGCTTGGTCGCGACCACCAGCAGAGGGACGCGCGTCCGGCGGGTCAAACGCCGGAGGATGCGGCGGGCAACGGTCAGCGACGAACGGTCCGTGCTGTCCACCAGGACTAACAGACCGTCCATCTCCCGGGAGAGGATGTCCCACATAAAGTCGAACCGCTCCTGACCAGGGGTGCCGTAGAGGTGGAAAAGACACCCGCCGACGGTAGCCTGCCCGTAGTCCATCGCCACCGTTGTCGTCTCCTTCACCTCGGCCAGGTGGTCGGTGATGCGGCGCTCGGTGGAGACCACGGGGATTTCAGAGATAGTGCTGATGAAGGAGCTTTTGCCGGCGTTGAAGGCGCCGGTGACGACGACTTTGTAGGCCCTACCCATTTCCTCCCTTTTCTCCTTCCTCCCGCCCCTTGCCTCGAAAGTCCACAAACCGGTACCCTACCCCCCGTTCGGTGAGAATATAGCGCGGACGGGAGGGGTCAGGTTCGATCTTTTTGCGCAGATAGGTGATGTAGAGCCGAAGGTAATGGACTTCGTCCCGATACTCATATCCCCAGACCTTGGAAAGCAACGTCTCGTGGGGGACAACCCAGCCAGCGTTTTCGATGAGGTGGTAGAGAAGGCGGAACTCGGTGGGTCGGAGCTTCACCCGCCTCCCCCCGACGATCACCTCCCGGCGGTTGTAATCCACGCTCAGGTAATCGTCAATCTCGAGGACGGCGGATTCCGGGCCGGAGGGAGGAGCGACGCGGCGGAGGACGGCCCGGATGCGGCTGGTGAGCACCTGGATGCTGAAGGGTTTGGTGATATAGTCATCCGCCCCCAGCTCCAGCCCCCGGACGACGTCCTCTTCTTCCGAGCGGACGGTGAGCATGATTACCGGGACATCCGAAGTTTCCCGCAGCAGCCGGAGGGTCTCAAAACCGTCCAGGTCCGGCATCATCACATCCAGAAGGACCAGGTCGGGCAGGTCCTCCCGCACGCGCCGGAGCGCCTCGATGCCGGAGGGAGCGGTGATCACCTGGAACCCTTCCAGCTCCAGGTTCATTGTGACGAAGCGGACGATCCGCTCTTCGTCGTCTACAACGAGGATCAGGGGGCCGGGTTCTTTCATCCTCACTCCCGCACGAAGGTGACGATCTTCTCCTCCTCCTCGCTGGGCAATATCTCCACACAGTGGATGCGATGCCAGGGCACGAGGAGAGCCTTCACCTCCGGCAGCACATAGCTCAGGTCCCGGCCATCCCTGCGTCGGGGGTTTTCACACAGCAGATACTGGTCGGTTGGATCCGGCAGCCGATCCACTTCGGCCACGATGGGATCCTCATTCAACATATGCACCAGAACGGTCAGCGGCATAGGCTCCTCCTATCCCGTCCGCCCTGCGGGCTTCGCGGCGAGTGGGAAGCCGCTCCATGAAGACACCCTGCTCATTCCGGGATGATCCGGACCCGCAGACGGCCCATCTGGATTTCATCCCCTTCGTGGAGGGGATAGGGCAGATAGGGGGTCAGCCGTTGCTCATTCAGAAAGGTCCCATTGGCGCTCCCCACATCTTCGATGAAAAACTCCCCGCCGCGCTGGATAATCTTGGCATGGCGGCGGGAGACCCCCATTTCCAGCCCTCCGTCTGCCGTCAGGTCCAGATCGGGAAAGATGCCGTGGGCAGTGTCCAGACGTCCCAGCAGGATCTCCGGCATAGCGGGCAACTGCACCCGCCGGTCGCTATCCAGGATATGAACACGCAGGGGACGGAGCCCTTCTACCCTTTCTTCCTCCGGCGCCACAGCCTCCCAGCTTGTGGCTCGGGACTTCGGGAGCTCGTCGGTTGGAAGCGGCTCGGTCCGCAACGCACCGCCTGTGGGAAGATACACACCGCACTCCGTGCACAGGAGCGTTCCAGGACGATGTTTCTTCCCACACGATGGGCACTCGATCATGGTTCCCTCCTATCCTCCCTTGAGGCCCAGACTGCGCGTGCCGTACTTGATGGTCTTGTGTCCCTTCTCCGAAACCTGTCCTCCCTGAGCCACCCGCCCGGCCTCGAGAAGGGTCATATGGGCCAATTCTTTTTCACCCATATCCAGAAGCCGTGTGGCGATCGTTTCCAGTCGCCTGCGGGCCTCCTCTCGCTCTCCACTCTCCAGTGCCTGCCAGGCCTGTTCCTGCATGCGGAAGATGCTCAACCGGCCCAATGTGTTCACGATGGCGGCCGGAACAGGTTGCTGGGCCGGCTCCTTCCGGAAATCCATATCGAGGTCGAAGAGCAGCCGTTCCTGCCGTCCCAGCGCGGGCACATCCGCTGTCAGCTCCAACTGGAGCAGGCGGTGCTGACCAACAGGGACCGGTGCGACGACCGTTTCCAGGAGCACACGCACCGGCGACCCCGCCTGCAGCATACCGATATCCAGCGCCCCCTCCTTCGGGATCAATCGTTCGATATATGGAGCAGCCCGGAAGGCTGTCTCCAGCCAGGCCTTGTCGGTGAAGCGGAGCATAAGCCGCATATTGCGGGCGAACAGGGACCCCAGCCCCCGTACCTGTTCCCTCAACACATCCCGGATCTGCTGGGGGTAGGAAATGTAGGCACAGGTGCCCCCGGCCTGATGGGCCAGGTCGTCCAGAAAGGCGTCGTTCCAGTCCTCGCCAATCCCCAGGGCGCTGATGCCGATCCGCTCCAGGCCAGCGCGGCGGGCTTCGACGATACACTCGTCCTCATCTCCGTAAGTCCGGCCATCGGTCAGCAGGATCAGATGGCTGATCGAATCCTCCCGGTTGACCCGGCGCAACTGTTCCAGGCCGGCCTTCAGCCCCTGCAGGATCTCCGTTCCCCCGCTGGCCCAGATGGAGGAGACCCGTGCGTGGGCCCGCGCCCGATCCTCCAGCCGCTGGCTGGGCATCAGGATTTCCGCCCGGTCGCTGAAGGAGATGATCCCCAGCGTATCCTGGTCCTCCAGATCGTCAATGACCTGGTGGGCCGCTGCCTTCACATAGTCCAGGCGGTCCCCCTGCATAGAGGTACTGCGGTCAATCACCAGGCAGAGATTGAGGGGGAGCCTTCTGGCTCGCGCGAGGCCGGCCGGGCGGATGTCTATCAGGAGGTAAAGCATCTGCTCTTCGGCGATGGCGGGCAGCTCATCCTGGCTGAGCATCACATCCCACGCCACCATCGAACGGATGCCCAGCCCCCGCTCGGCCCGTCTCCGGTCGTAGGCCCGGCGGCGCACCGGGTCTCCCAGCACCCGGTACGCCTCCTGAACCGCCTGGAACCGCTCGGCGGAGGCCATCTCGGTGCCGCTGTCCGGATGATACTGGCGGGCCAGGGTCCGGTAGGCCCGCTTGATCTCCTCCTGCGTCGCATCCGGCGAGACGCCGAGCAGAGCGTAGAGGTCTTTCTCTATCTCCATCATGCACCCGGAGGTTCTACAAGGATAACGCTGATATTATCCTTGCCGCCAGCCTCGTTCGCTGCTATCACCAGCGCGTCGCAGGCGGCCTGAAGGGAGCGGGCCCTGGCGATCAGATGCGCCATCTCCTCTTCGGGGACCATACCCCACAGGCCGTCGGTGCAGAGGAGGAGCCGGCCACCGGGCGGGATGGACCGGACGAACACGTCCACTTCCAGCACCCCACCCTGCCCCACCGCCCGGTAGAGCACGTTTTTCTGGGGATGGTTGGCCGCCTCCGTGGTCGTCAACTGTCCGAGCTCCACCAGCCGATCCACCAGCGAATGATCGCGGGTGATCCGCTCCAGCCCCTCGGGGAGCACCAGGTAGGCACGGCTGTCGCCGACATTGGCGATGTAGGCCCGGGTCCCCAGCACCATAGCGCAGATCAGTGTCGTGCCGCCCCCGGGGACCTCAGCGGCAACGGCTGTGTTGGCCAGATTGACCGCCTCTACCAGCACCTCTTTCAGAGAAGGCTCGCCTGCCCCATGCTCCCGCCGACTGAGCGCGCTCAGATAGACGTGCTGGACGACATAGCCCGCCACGGTGCGGGCAGCCAGCCCGCTGGCGACCTCCCCGGCCCGATGCCCGCCCATCCCATCGGCCAGGACAAACAGGCCGAAGGGAGGCATCGGGTTATCCCCTCCCTGATTGGCCTCGAGGACCAGAACGGTGTCCTCGTTGTGTTGTCGCTGCCGGCCCACATCGGTGGCCCAGCCCACTTCCACCTGCCAGCCGACAGACTCTTTCCGCCCGACGGGTGAGGGGGCAGGCCCGGCCTGGGCCGGCTTCCTCCCCCTCCAAAGCTTTCGCAAAAAGGCCATCCGCACCCCCCTTACGCAGGCAACGCGTAGACGTTATGGTCTGTGGAACCAATATACACGATACCGTTCGACACCCGGGGGGAAGAGGTTATCGGGCCACTGGTCTGGAACCGCCAGCGGAGCTGTCCGGTTTGAGCGTCCAGCGAGTAGAGAAACCCGTCCACAGACCCCACGTAAACCGCCCCTTCATACGTGGCTGGAGAAGAAGTCACCTGCCCCCCCGTTTTGTACCGCCATACCAGGTAGCCGTTGGTGGCGTCCAGGGCGTAGATGTCCCCATCGGCCGAGCCGATGAAGAGGGTCGTTCCCCCTATAGCCGGTGAGGAGACGACCGGCCCCCCTGTACGATACCGCCAGACCGACCAGCCGGAGCGGAGGTCGAGGGCATACACATACCAGTCCTGGGAGCCCACGTAGACCAGCTCCTTGGTCAGGAGGGGGGAGGAGGTCACCCCACGCCGGGTACGGAACCGCCAGATCAGCTTGCCGCTGACGCCCACGGCATAGAGAGAGCCAGCCTCGTCGCCGAAATAGATGGCATCGGCGCCGATGGCAGGGGTCGAGCGGATCGGCCCCTCTGCCTCGAAGGTCCACGCCACCCGCCCGCTGGCCACATTCACGGCATACAGCCGGTGATCGTCGGAGCCGATAAACACGTGGCCGAACTGGACCCGGGGGGAGGAGTAAATCCTCCCTTTGGTCGGGCAGGTCCATATCAGGCGGCCTGTGTCGGCGTTGATGGCATAGAGCGAGCGGTCCTCCGAACCGATGAAGACCCTCCCTTCGGCCACAAAAGGGGAGGAAGCGATCCCTCCCTCGGTGGGATATTTCCAGAGGAACTTCCCCGTCTCGGCATCCAGCGCATAGAGGTTGTTGTCGTAACAGCCGACGTACAGCTTCCCCTCGTGGATCGTCGGGCTGGAACGGACCTCGTCTTCGCAGGGGAACTGCCAGAGGGCCATCGGCGCGCCGGGCTGGATGCCCTCGACGATGGGAGCAGCAGGCATTGCCTGCCGGGCCGATCGCAGGCTCATCAGTGCCCGCTTCATTTCGTCGGCGGAGCTGAACCGCCGGTTGATGTCGTACTCCAGCGCCCGGTTGATGATCTCCTGGAGCTCATTGGAGACCAGGGGGTTGGTCTTGTGGATTGGCCGCTCCTGGAAGGAGAAGGGCGGCTCCAGCCGGGGGTCCTGTTTGCTCAGGAGATGGTGCATCGTCGCCGCCAGCGCGTAGAGGTCCCCCCGGGGCTCGGCGATCCCCCGGTACTGCTCCGGGGGCGAGTACCCCTCCGTACCGATCATCGTACCCTTCTGGCCGCTCTCGAAGACCTTGGCGATGCCGAAGTCCACCAGCTTGATCCGCCCCTGCTCATCCAGCATGATGTTGGAGGGCTTCAGGTCCCGGAAAATGATCGGACTGGGCTTATGGCTGTGGAGGTAGGCCAGCACATCGCAGATCTGAATGGCCCAACTGACCACCTGTGCTTCGGGGAGGAACCCTTCCGTCTCACTGAGGAGCGCCTCGAGGTCTTTCCCCTGGATGTATTCCATCACCAGGTAGGAGTGGTCTCCTTCGCTGAAGTAGTCATAGACCTGGGGGATGGCGGGGTGGCTGAGGGTGGCCAGGATGCTGGCCTCCCGCTCGAAGTTCCGCATCACCATAGCCCGCACCTGCGGGTCGGTGGCGGTGTTGGTCATTTCTTTGACCGCGCACAGCCGCTGCACCCTGGGGAAGTGCAGGTCCTGCGCCTTATAGACCGTGCTCATCCCCCCAGCTCCCAGGACCCCGAGGATGCGGTAGCGTCCCTGGAGGAGGGCTCCTTCCATCAGGCGTCCGTCCACCCGGGGCAGGGCCTCGGGCTGCATGCGCCTGGTGCCTGCCGCCGGTTCAGGCCCGCCGACAAACCGGGTGGAAAGCCCGCGCGTGGTCTGCTGGGGCGGGTCCTCTCCTGGAGGTCCGGGATATGCCGTCTCTCCTTCAACAGGTGGTTTCTTACTCATTGCACTATCAAATTATACTCAGAAATGGTGCTTTGTGCAAAAGCAACTCTGAGGGGGGTTCGATGCAAGTGCCTGAGAACACTGAGAACGCCAGGGACGCCGGGGATGAAGTGGGGCTCCGGCAGGACAGGAGGCAGTTGGCCGAAGGCGGTGGGGCTGCTGGGCTGATAGAGAAAAAGACGCTGCGAGCCCGGCCATCCGGCCTGGCCCTCATTCCACCCCCGCCCGCCTGCGGCGGGCGCCCCCTCCCTGCAAAATCCTGTGCTACAGCAGCTCCATAATCGGCCCCAGCAACTCCCCGTCCGGCTTCCGGCCCAAAACAGCGCAATTCCTGGGGAGTTGCGCTACAATTCCGGCTCCCGGCCGGCACTTTCGCCCCCCTCCCGGGGGGGGGG
>JBDOIF010000089.1:0-4904 GCA_041082215.1 Anaerolineae bacterium | reverse complement strand
GGCTTCGCCCCCCAGACCCCCCTTCCAGAATCCAGAAAACCAGAAATCAGAAACCAGAACCGGGGACGGGGGAGACGCACCGAAAACCGATGAGGTTGAACGAGACGACCGGGTCGCCCCTGAGGCGCCCCGCGCAACGGGCGTCCTCCTGAAGGGAGTCCCACGAGCCGCCACGCACAACGCGCGCCACATCATCCCCCGGAGAGGTGTCCTCGCGGCCGTCACCGGGCCGGTACGGATACCCGAACGCTGGGCGACGCCAGTCCGGTCCCCAGAGGCTCAGCGTCCACTCCCACACGTTCCCAACCATATCGGCTACGCCATAGGGGCTGTCTCCACGCGGGAGGATGCCCACCGGGGAGGTCTGCTTCAGGCCGGCCTCCCAGGTGTTGGCCTGCCCCTCTTCCCACTCGTTCCCCCAGGGCCAGGTCCGGCCGTCGGCGCCCCGGGCGGCCTTCTCCCATTCGGCCTCCGTCGGCAGGCGGATCTCCCATCCCCCTGGGGGCGCAGCACACTGCGCCCCTACGTGGGGCCGCAGGCGTTCCGTCAGCCAGCGGCAGAAGGCCATCGCCTCATACCAGGTGACCCCGACCACCGGCTGGTTGGGGCCGTTAAAGCGGGGATCGTCCCAGAAATCGGGCCGGTCGGTCCGCTGCCACGGCCAGCGTGGTTCCCCCTGCCGCCAGGTCCAGCCGGGGCTTTCCTCGCCACCCCACCAGGCAGGGTCGTCATATCCGCCGGCCTCCATAAAGCAGCGGTACTGGGCGTTGGTGATGGGGTAGCGGCTGATCTGGAACGCAGGCAGGTCCAGGGGGTGCTGGCCCCGCTCCCCCTCCAGCCAGGCCCCGAAAATCTCAAGCAGGTCCTCTGGAGAAAGCCTCTCAGCCGTGTAAGTCCCGTCCTCCACCTTCCCTCGAACCCATGTCTTCCACCGCTCCACTTCCTCATCGGTGGAGCCCATCCAGAAGGGGCCGGCGGGCACCTCCACCCAGAGGATGTCTGGAAGCCCCGTTTGAGGGTCCACGCCGACGCCCGGCCGGGGGTCCCCCAGCCGGCCCAGGGCCACCCCTGCCTCCAGCCTGGCCTTAGGGGTGAAGGCTGGCTCCGCGGCGGCGACGGCGTTAGCCAGCTCCTCCGTCACCCGCTCCTTCACCTCCCAGACGCTCCCCAGCAGCCCTTCCGGCACGTCGGCCAGCGCGCGGGCGACGAAAGTGGCGTTGTAATGGGGGGCCTGCTGGGGGTCGGGCAGGCTCTGGATGGAGGAAAGCAGGCTGCCGGCCTTCTGGGGATCGTCGCTCACCAGTTGTCCCACCGTCAGGCAGAGGACCTCATCCCACCAGCGGTCCTGCCAGTCCGTCTCCAGGGTACGGGCCACCTGGTCCTGCAGGTCCGGACGGCGGGCCAGTCGCCGGGCGGCCAGGTATTCCTGGAAGGGCTTGCGGTAGAAACGAATGCTGCCGCCGATCTCCTGAAGGACGTAGGTGCGGCCGGTGACCCAGGTCAAATACTCTTCGGCGCGGCAGCGGGCCGTCTCTTTTGCCTCCCGTCCCCTCCCGGCCAGGAAATAGTCCGCCAGAGAGTCCAGCACCCGCTCCCGTGGGCGCTCCAGAACGCGCCCCTCCTGGAACTCAAAGGCCAGTTCCTCCAGCGGCAGGCGGCGCTGGCCGCCGGAGAGGCTATCGAGCCAGGGAGGCGGGGCCAGCGCATCCCTGCCCATCTTCTTATCCCACCCCAGGAGCAGTTCGGTGGCCGCGTCGTAGAGGTCGGCCCGCCGCTCCGGGAGGGTGCCGACGTTGTAGTGGACGATGGCCATCACGGTGAGGAGGAGAGGGTTGTTGGCCAGTTCGCGGACGTTCGGGGCAGCCTCAAGCCGGGCCATCATACGCTCGGCCTTCTCGTGGGCCTCCTTTCTGCCCCGCGCAGAGAGATTCCCCTGCTCGGCCCGCTGCTGGATGGCTTCGTTCCAGCGGTAGAGGAAAGTGCGGATGTCGTCCGGCCACTGGAGGGGATTGATGTCCCGCCGCGTGAACTCCCCGCCCAGTTGGGCTGCCCCCTCATACCCCTCAGGCCGGGTGGTGACGACAAGCCGGCAGCGGTCGTAGAGGTCGGCGAAGCGGGTGACCATCTCGGCGATGAAGCGGCGGTCCTCGAAGCGGGCCACCTCGTCCAGCCCGTCCAGCAGGAGCAGGATATTGCCCCTCTTCAGGCGGTCCGCGATCCACCCTTCGGGAAGGTCGAGATGGCGCAGGTGGTGGGCGATGTAATCCCGCAACAGGTCGGGACTGGGGGACTCCCGGTCGGCGGGCTTCTGGTCCCGCAGATAGATCCCCAGGCCGTGGAGGGGAAGGTAGAGGGGGAGAGGCGTGGGCCGGGGCAGCCAGTCCGCCCCCTGGGGCCTGCGCCCGGCGCAGGCATCTGCGGCGGTGAGGGTCACGTATTTCAGAAAGGTGGTCTTGCCGGAGCCGGCCTCGCCCACCAGCACCAGGCAGCGGTGGCGGGGAATGAGGTCGGTGAGGGGGACCTCCCCGCCCTCCTCTCTGGCGCGCAGCAGGGGCATCCCCTCGCCGAGGCCGCCGGGCGCGATGGCGCCCCGCGCCGTCAGGGGGACGTAGACGCTTTCCAGCGATACGATGATCAGGTGCTCTTTGACAAAACCCTTCAGTTCCAGTTGTTTACAGAAGGTCTGGACGTCCTTGAGGACGGCCTTTTCCTCCGGCGGGACGCGGTGGGTGGCGCGGGTCCAGCCAGCCTCGATCCCCCGGCGGATCCACTCCGCTGCCTTTCCGGCCCCTTCGGCCGTCAGCGCTCCCCCTACCCTCCAGACGAAGGCGGCCAGGCCCAGCAGGAGGAGGAGCGCCAGTGCCGTCCAGGGCCCCACAGTCCGGACGAACTGGATCAGTTTCTGGATATCACCCAGCGTGCCGGGGAGTTCGGGCGGCTCCGGGGTGGGTGTCGGCGTCGGAGGAGGAGGGGTCTGAGCATGGACGGCGGTGAACGCCACCAGGAGAAGGACGGCGAGCAGGATAACCGCGACTATTCGGTCCATCGCATACCTCCCGAGAGGAAAGGGCCGGCCCTGCCGCGGGCGTTGCCTGCCGGCGGCAGGGCCATTTTATATTCGCCCGACGCTTCATGCAAGCGTCGGCCAGGGACAGGCCGCGCCGTCTCTCTCAGGCCTCGGCCCGCGTCCACGCGGCCGGCAGCGCCGCCGCGCGACCCGTGGCATTGCCGGCAGTGCGGAAAGTCGTGGGAGACGCACCGAAAACCGATGTTGTTGTTCGAGTTGTCCGGGTTGTTCCTGTTGCGCTCCGCGCAACGGGCGTTCTCCTGATGGTTGTTCCACGAGCCGCCACGCACAACGCGCGTCTCCTTCGGCCTGCCCCCGCGCTAAGGGTGTCCGGCACCCGTCACGCCGCTCCGGAGACCTTACTGCGCCAGCCGCCCAGCAGGCGACCGACCTCTGCCATCATCTCTGCCACGTGGCGGTACTGGCGCAGGGTGATCAGTTGCAGGTCCTGGCACAACCGGAGATAAAAGCGAAGTTTGGTCAGGTCCAGGTCGGCGCGGGCCAGCGCCCTCTGCTGCTCCCGGCCGCGGGTCATCGCTGCCTCGATCAGCGCCTCCTGAAACCGGAGCGCCGTCTCCTGGACCGCCTTGCCCAGCACGAACCGCTGTTCGCGGGGGAATTGGGTCGTGCGGGGGATGAGCCAGAGGAGCAGGTCATGCGTCCGGGCGAAGATGGGAGATTGTTGCATCGCACTGTCTCCTTTCGTCTACAAGACCACTGGTTCCAGCACAGCCCGGCGGAGCCCCCAGGTATCGCCATAGCGGGCGTGGTTGATCCAGCCCTGGATGGAGGCATCCACCCGGTCAAGGGGGATTGCGGCGGCGGCGTAGGCCGCCAGAAGGCAGCGCAGCCGCCGCCGGTAATTGACCACGTTCCGCCGTTTCAACCGCCGATGGTTGGGATAGATCACGAAGCCCAGGAAGGGGATACCCTCGGTTACAGGGTAAGGATGCGCCCGCTCCTCGTGGATCGTCAGCCGCAGCCGGGCCAGGCGTTCGATCACCGCCTCCCGCCAGGCCCACAACACGCGCTGATCGTCGGCAAAGAGCAGGAAGTCGTCCACGTACCGCAGGTACCCCTTGCAGCGCAGCTCCCGCTTCACGAAGTGGTCGAAGGGGTCCAGGTAGCAGTTGGCCCAGAACTGGCTGGTCAGGTTGCCGATGGGCAACCCCCGCGGACGGTTGACGGCGAAGAGGTCGTCGCCGGGGAAGTAGACCATCTGGTATTCTTCGCTGAGCACCCCCTCACCGCTTTCCAGAATGCGGTCCACCAGCCACATCACATCCGGGTCGGCGATGACCCGACCGAGAATCTCCTTGAGTATTGCGTGGTCAATGGACGGGAAGAACTGGCGGACGTCGCACTGGAGGACGTAGGGGAAGCGGCGGGCGAATTTCTGGCAGCGGTCCAGCGCCCGGTGGGTGCCCCTGCCCTCCCGGTTGGCGTAGGAATCGAAGATGAAGCGGCGCTCAAAGAGAGGCTCGATAACATTGCAGAGGGCGTGATGGACGACACGGTCGCGGAAGGGGGCGGCGGAGATGAGGCGGCGCTTGGGGTCGTGAATGTAGAAGGAGCGGTAAGGGCCGGGCTGGTAGGTCTTTGTCTCTAACTCCTGCTGAAGACGGAGCAGATTGGCCTCCAGGTCGAACTCGAAGGTCGCGGCTGGTTCCCGGCCCCGCTTCCCCTTACGCGCCTTGCGCCAGGCCAGATAGAGATTCTCCCAGGCACAGACCTGGGGATAGAGATATGCATAAGTTCTCAAGGAGTCTCTTCGCTCCGTCGCTCACTACCAGCCGGGGGCGGCTGGCAGAGCCGCCCTATTACTGCCCTCACCCCT
>JBDOIF010000063.1:0-1432 GCA_041082215.1 Anaerolineae bacterium | reverse complement strand
AAATATATCAACTGCTGGAGCGACTTTTTGTTTTCTTCTCAGTGGACAGCAAACTTAGACTCCCGGATACCTGTGTTGAGCACCATCTGGCCTCTGGTTCCCCACAGCCGAATCGCCTTACATTGGAAGCAAAGATTACCACGCCCTGCGAGATGCGCTTTAGGCAAGTCCGTTACTTTAAGTATATCCCTGTGGGAATTTTTGAATCGGACAAACTGGGACTCTCTACCGAGGGCCCGGTGGTAGTACCTGTGGAACTGTACTTCCCGCCCAAAATCACCCTGCTCTATGATGAGAGTGGCAACCCCACCGAGCCCAAGCCATTAAGGCCATCCACCCCGCTGATCACCTCAACCATCGTCTACTTCCAACCTCCACCGTTAATGTTAACCACAATGGAAGCTGCACGAGCCATCGCCGGGGAGGATTGTATCAGCGCCATCCGGGTGCGGGTGGCCGGGGTGGACCGCTTCTCCCCGGAAGCCCAATCCAAAATTGAGGCCGTCGCCGCCGAAATCATCAACCGCACCGGCCTGGACGTGGACATCGTCGTCGGCTCCTCCCCCCGCCCCGTCCTCGTCCACATCCCCGGCATCGGCTACGTGGAGGAGTACTGGGTCCAGAAAGGCGTCGCCCTCACCACCCACCGGGAAGTCCAGAAGGCCAATCTCCTCCTCTTCGCCGCGATGCTGACCGTCTGCGCCCTCTTCATCTTCAACACCACCTCCACCTCCGTCGCGGGCCGTATCCCCGAATTTGGCCTGCTCAAGGCCCTGGGCTGGCGGGGGAGTTCGGTGGCCGGTCTGGTCCTGACGGAGGGGCTCCTCATCGGTGCGGCGGGGGGAGCGGTCGGGACAGTGCTGGCGCTGGGGCTGGCGAAGGCGCTGGGGCTGGTCTTCCCCCTGGGGCGGGCGGCGCTGATCCTGCCCACCGCCGTTCTGCTCTGCCTGGCGGGGTTTGCCCTCCCTGCTGTGCGGGCCGCACGTGTGGCGCCGGTGGTGGCTTTGCGGCAGGGGGAGCAGGCAGCGGCGAGAAGATTGCCCCGGTGGCTGGGGTATGCGGGGCGCTCCCTGTTGCGGCGGCGGATGCGGACGGTGCTGGCGGTGGGGGTGATGGCGGCGGGGGCGGGGATGCTGGCCTTTCTGCTGAGCCTGCTCTGGGGGATGCGGGGGTATCTGGCGCTGACGCTGTTGGGGCAGTACATTCTGGTTCACATCAGCGGGGTTCACTGGGGGATGGTGGGAGTGGTGCTGGGAGTAGGGGCGCTGGCGACGGCGGATGTGCTGCTGGTAGGGGTGCTGGAGCGGCGGCGGGAGATTGGAGTGCTGAAGGCCCTGGGCTGGCGGACTGATGCGGTGGCGCGGTTATTCTTGCTGGAGGGGGCGGTTCTGGGGCTCCTGGGCGGCCTGGCAGGGACGGCGCTGGGGCTTTC
>JBDOIF010000055.1:0-27650 GCA_041082215.1 Anaerolineae bacterium | reverse complement strand
CATGTGCAGGAAGCACTCATCAGGCTGGCGCCCTGCGAGTCTCCTTCCATCGAGAAGGACGAAGACGTGCTCCTCTGCCAGACCGCAGGTGGAGCGAGTAAATGGGTGAGCCAGGTAGTTGAGAAAGGAAGTCTTGCCGATCCCCTTTGGCCCGATGACAGAGACACACTGCATCTGGTTCAGCAAGCTAAGCGTCCTTCGGACTTCCTTCTGGCGGCCAAAGAACTGTTCACGCTGGGTAACAGGGGCCAGGCAAAAGGGGTTTCTTACGTTGTCCATTTCTTCCCCCGCCTCTGAAAGTCACCCCATGACGGAGCTTAATGAAGCCTCTCAACACCATCCACCTGAGCTGGATCATCGCCCCCATCTGGACAGCGAAGGCGAACATACCGATACGAAGCATCGGGGCGACCGCCCAGAAAAGCGATGTCTATCAGGATACCGGTGGGATAAGGAGGAGTAGGAGGATTACCATAAAGCAAATCCGCGAGAATCCGCTCATTATCCACCTCTCCATCGCTATCATTACTGAAATTGGCAATGTTCGTGAAGTCGTCCATAGGGGACCGATACCCATCTCCCCAGTTAAAAACCTCATACCAAATGTTCAAATCCTCTGATAGCTCTATGACAATCCAATCCAAGTAAATACTTCCGGTTGGAGGAGGGTCGGTATTCCACCATTCATAAAAGACCAGATCGTAGCCTCTCCCATCCCGAATGCCATTTCCCACCCCCAGGTCCAGGGTGATGACTCCTCCAGGGGAAATGTCTGCCTGGTTTCCATCGGGTGCGCCAGTAACTTCTGAACAACCGGAGACCTCTGCAGAGCAGTTAGCCGTTACTCCATAAGCATACGTGATGGGGATAGTCACAGTAAAAGCATTCGAAGCCATGCCAGACTGAGTATCCGGATTGGTAACCACGACGTCCCACGGACCACCGGCAGCGGTGGAGAGATCGAGGGTCCCCGTGACCAGGGTGGGGCTGACAACGGTGCACGGCTGCAGGCTAATGGTGTTAATCCCATTGCTTATTTGAGCGTCCGCGCCAGTCTGAAACCCCCAACCCCACACTTCGACAGGCGAGACCAGACTTCCCGTCTCCGATGAAGGGGGAAAGATCGAGAAGACTTGAGGTGGCGGAAGGGTCGGAGTTGACGTGGGCGTAGGAGTTGGAGTAGGAGTCGGCGTATAAGTGTTAGTGGGACGCGACGGTGGCGGCACACTCGGCTGTGGGGTAGGGAGAGCGGTATGAGTCGGGGTGGGCAAGGAGGGTGTAGCAGTGGGAGTAAGAGTAAAGGGTGCCATCGTGGGAGTCCTGAAGGTAGCTGTCGGCGAAGGAGCAGAAGGGGTAGGGGACAAAGGAGAAGGTTGCGGGGTAGGAGTATTTGTCTCTGTCGACGTAGGTGCCTGTCCAATTTGGGCCGGAGTCGCATTCAGAGTGGATCGAAGTTGCGTGATTTGCTGTTCCGCCGTCGCAGCAACAGCCTCCACAGTACTGAGCGCTCCCTCGAGGCTTCGTTTGCCCTCCCTAAGCTGCACGTTTTGTATGGATAGGAGGAGCAGAACACAGAACATCAGGTTGAACAGCGTGAAGAGAAGAATGAAACGCGCGTAGGCACTCAGGGAGAATCTCTCTCGTAGGCGGTCGGGCAGATCTTTCAAAGAAAGACCCGGCATTTCACTTCCACCCAACCCGAGTATGGAGATTAACCAACAAAAAATACAAAAAGCCCGTCTCCCTCATTCATATACCGCACAGACTTTGTGCTGTGAGTGTGCTTTGAAGCATTAGCGGTGATCCTGTACGTTGGAGACGGGCTGTCCTTGTTCCTATGCTTTTATTATACTATCATTTCTCCGCAAAGTCAATAGCCTAAATCATTAAAAAGCAAGAGCGCAGCTTCGCTGCGCTCTCGCCTCACTACAGGCCTGCGCCCATCCCCTACGGCGTGGTCGCGGTCACCACCAGGTTGTCGAAGTGGACCTCGGTAGACGTGCTCTCAAAAGAGGTCGCCGTCAGGGCGATGTCCCCCTCCGCATAGGTCGTGTCCTGCGCCTCCGCCAATAGCTCCCCGTTGGCAAACAGCGCCAGGTAGCTCCCGTCACACACCACCCGGATGTGATTGGTCGCGTTCCCCTGCCGGATCACCGAAGACGTCGTCCAGTCCACCAGCGGCTCGAAATGTCCGTCCACCGTCCGATGGATGGCGTAGTACCCGTCCCCACTGATCCGCAGCACGTACCCGTCGTCGTCCTCCTGCACCCGGCACATCACCCCGTAGGCGTTGTTGTTGTTCGACGGGGCGGAGACCTGAGTGGCGTCCACCTCGATGATGACGTCGGTGAAGTTCCGGTAGGCCAGCCCCCACATCATATTGGAGTCCCCGTAGGAGACGACGGAGTAGGTCCCCTGGGCGTACCCCACGCTGCCGGTGTCGTAGTTGCCCACCTCCCAGCCGGAGTTGGGATCGCTGAAGTCATCCTGAAGGAGGACAGATTCGGGCATCCCTCCAATGACCCACTCTGTCCGCCCGCTTACGGCCACACCCATCCGCTGATCGAGCGTATAATGGCCGCAGTCGTCGGCCCGCATGTCATAGTTGCCAGCAGGGACGGTGAACTCCCGACTCTCACGGCTCCCCACCACCTCCTCCGCTCCCAACCAGTCCTCCCCCCAATCGTCACTCTCCACCGGAGAAATGTAGACATAGCAGACATCGGCGTCCGTGTTGTTGACCAGGACGACCGTGGCTGTTCCCCCTCCCGCCGGGGATTCAGGTGTCGGCGGCTGTGTGGGTGCCGAAGTGGGGGGCGGCTCTGTGGGGGCAGAAGTAGGGGGCACTTCCGGGGTAGGGGGTTGTATGGGGGGCGGCGTCTCCCCCCCACCGAACAGACTGCAAGCAAGGGTCGAAACCGCAAGAAGGGCCACGACCAGCCCCAAAGTTCGATACTTCATTTTTCCTTACTCCTTTCTGAATGGATCACCAGCCAACCCGTCACTTGCTACAAACTATCGTGCATACCCTGCTCCCCCCAGACACCCCCTTTCGTTACCGTTCCACCTCCCACGTCAGCAGTTACATGCCCGCGACGGGAGAATAACCACAGAGACCCAGAGGGCACAGGAAAGCAGCGGGAAACCTCAGAATTTTCTGGGGGACTCCGTGTCCTCTGTCCCTCCGTGGCGAGAAAAGATCCGACTGCACAGGTCCTGAATTTTTGAATACTATACCATGCCTTTTCCAGGCTATGCGTTACAGTTGAGTTACAGACCTCCAGCCGGCGCCGCAGGGCGCTACGGCGTCGCGCCGGGGGAAGGGCTGGGGGTCGGCGTCGGCAGGGCCTCCAGCCAGAGGAAGGTGCGCACCGGCCCCAACTCCGAAGCCACCTCGTACAACCCGGTCCCGCGCACCTGCCGCACGACCAGCACCCGCCAGCGGAACGTCCGCACCGTGGCGTCCGGCGGCGGATACAGCTCTGCCGGCACCCGGTAGGCAGTCGCCTGCGTCCGTTCCACCACCAGCTCCATCCCCGGACGGGCCAGCCGCAGCTCGTACCACTCCCCCGGCCGGAGCACCCCCACCGACGCCCACTGAAGGAGAATGGCCGCATCCGGCCCGCCGAACACCGCTCCATCCGATGGGCTCAGGAGCGGCGGCGGCGGATAGAACGGCAGCGGCGTCGGCGTCGCCTCCGGGTTCGGCGTCGCCGTCGGGGTCGGCATCGGCGTCCCCAGCGGGACGATCAGCGTCTGGTTGACCCGGATCACATCCGAGCCGGGGGGGATCTCCGGATTGGCTGCCCGCAGCAGGGCCACGGTGACGCTGTACTTCTCCGCGATGGTGAGCAGCGTCTCCCCGGGCGCGACGACGTGGACGATGAAATCGCCAGGGGCGGTGGGGGATGGTTCCGGAGACGGAGCGGCCGCCAGCTCCGGCGCCGGGACGGCTGGCGGGATCAGCAGAACCTGCCCCACCTGCAGAAGCTCCGGCGTGATTCCCGGGTTCAGCGCCAGGATCTCCTCCACCGTCGTATCATACTGCGCGGCGATCACCGCCAGCGTCTCCCCCGACTGGACCTGGTGCGCCCGGGGGGGGAGTGGAGTGGGCGTCAGCGTGGGGGACGGCGTGAGGGTCGGCGATGGGGTGGACGTGGGGGAGGGAGTCGAAGTGGGAGAGGCGGTGGAGGTAGGGGTGGCGGGCGGGGGCAGCAGATAGGGACGCAGGACCAGCCCCCCCAGCCCCAGCACCAGCCCCGCGACGAGGACGGCCACCACCCAGAACAGCCAGTGGGAACGGCGGGACGGGGCCTTCGCCTCCTCCGGCTCCTCCTCCAGCGACGCCCCGCACATCAGGCAGGTGGTCGCCCGGGCCGCCACCCGCACGCCGCAATGGGGGCAATATCGAGGCTCCTCCGTGGGAATCGGAATGGTGGGCTCTTCACTCATCTACTTCGCCAGCCGCCCGTCCAGCTCCAGCTCGGCGGCGATCCCCTGCATCGCCTCCAGCACCACGCCGACGTGCTCCCAGAGGTCAACGCCCAGCATCGCCGCCCCCTCCTCGATCGCCTCCCGATGCGCGCCAGCCGCAAACGCCCGGTCCTTCCACTTCTTCTTCACGCTCTGGACCTCCACATCGCGGATGTCCCTGGAAGGCCGCACCAGCGCCACGGCGACGATCAACCCCGTCAGGTCGTCCACTGCATAGAGGGCCTTCTCCATCAGGCTCTCCCGCTCCACGCCGGTGCGCTCCGCCGCGTGGGAAAGGACGGCGCGGACGACGTCTTCGGGCCACCCCTGCTCCCGCAGGATGCGGGCGCCGGTCAGCGGGTGATCCTCGGGGAAGCGCTCATAATCAAAGTCGTGCAGCAGCCCCACCACGGCCCATCTCTCCTCATCCTCCCCGAAGCGACGGGCGTAGGCCCGCATCCCCGCCTCCACCGCCAGCATATGCTTGACCAGATTGGGGTTCCTCGTGTACTCCGTCAACAGCTTCCATGCCTCCTCACGGCTCGGCTCCATACCTCCCTCCTCTGAATCAATGACCAATGGCTCAATCACCCAATCACCCAGTCACCCAGATCATTTCACGGCAACGCCATCGCCACCGCCGTCACCCTCTCCCTATTCGGCCCCCAGACCACCGAGACGACCCGACCGGCACGGACCACATAGGCCGCCCCTGCTGGCCCCTCCCAGAAGCGGCCCGGCAGGTCAAAGGGAGGCTCCACACTGATGAGGGGAGGCGTGCGGAAACGGGGGACCAACAGCCCGTAGCTCCGTTCAAACACCTCCGCCTCCTCCCGGTTGTCCCACGCCGTCCGCCAGACCAGGAGCTGCTCCCCCGCCTCGCTCTGCCAGAGGGCAAAGATATCCCCCGCCCAGCCGTCCGCCGCCCCCCACGCCAACCCCTCGTCCTCCAGATAAGCCGCCAGATGGAGGCCGATCAACAACTCCCCCAGCGTATCCCGCTTCACCTGAACCCACCCCTCCCCCAGGACCGGCCCCAGGTCCGGCAGAGCGATCTCCTGGACCGGCTCCCGGCCCACGTACTTCTCCGGGTGAAGGACCTGCTCGGTCGAACAGGGGAGTCGAGCGTAGGCCTGGTTCACCGCCTGCCAGCCTCCTCCGGCGTAGAGGGCAGCGATGAGCCGGGCTCCGTCGGCGTAAGGAAAGGCCCGCAGCCGCTCGTAGGCTGCCTCCCCGACGAGGGCGGCATATGTCGGCTCCTCGGCTCCGGCCGCCATCCGGCCCAATCGCTCCACCTCCCCCGGATCCGACGCCACCCCCGCATAGGCGGCAGTGGTCAGCACCGCATCCCCTTCCACCAGTGCCCTCAACGCCAGCGCGGCGTCCGTCGTGGGCCGACAGGGAGAGAGGCCCTCGACATCGAAGGCCTGGTCCTGAAACGCATGGGCCAGGGCGTGGGCCAGTCCCAGCTCATCCTCGGGGCTTGCTGGCCCCCGTCCCGCCACCAGCATGATCTGCTGGCCTGCAGGGAGGTAGAGGGCGGATACCTGCGCCGCCTGCGCCGCCACATCCGGCAGAGGAAGGGGGTCGAGCGGGGGGATCAACCCCAGGGCGGCGTAAAGAGGAAGCGCCTCCTGAGGCCGCTTCTCCTGGTACGCCCGGAGAAGGAAGATCGCCACCTCATGCTCGGTGGGGAAGGTGACCGGCATCTGTTCCACCGGCGGCAGCTCCCGCACCCCGGCAAGGATACGCCCCACCTCCCGCACCGCCCGGGCGCTCTGTATCTGGGAGAGAGGCACGGGGCGGGTGGGGGTCGGGGGGAGGGGAGACGGGGTGGGAGAGGGAGGGGGTGTCTCCGTCGGCTGTGGAGGGGTAGCCGAGGGGGAGAGGGGAGGCGCAGCCGGCGGGGGGACGGGCGGATGCCGGAGTGTAGCGGCCACAGTGTAGCCCAGCAGCCCGAAGACCGCGACGACCGCCGTCGCCATCAGGGCCAGTACCAGCCGCTGGCGAGGGGTGAAGCCGGACCGGCTCACGAGAGCGCCTCCAGTTGGAGCCGAATGAGCTGCCGGATCCCCCGGTCCGCCAGAGCGAGCATCTCCGTCAACGTGGAAGGGAGGAAAGGCCCCCCTTCGGCCGTGCCCTGGACCTCCACGAACCGCCCATCTGCCGTCATCACCACATTCAGGTCCACCTCTGCCTCGCCGTCTTCCTCATAACAGAGGTCGAGCCGCACCTGACCGTGGACGACCCCCACGCTCACAGCGGCGACAGGGAAGCGAAGCAGATCGGGCGGGAGGAGCCCCTGCTGGCTCAGCCGACGCATCGCCAGTGCCAGAGCCACGTACCCGCCGGTGACGGCCGCGGTGCGGGTGCCGCCGTCGGCCTGAAGGACATCGCAATCCAGGATCAGGGTCCGTTCCCCCAGCCGTTCCAGGTCCACCGCTGCCCGCAGGGAGCGGCCGATGAAGCGGCGGATCTCCTGGGTGCGGCCGCCCGGCCCCCGCTCCTCGCGGGGGGTACGGGTGTGGGTGGAGCGGGGGAGCAGGCTATACTCAGCAGTCAGCCAGCCACAGCCGGAGCCGGCCCGCCAGACCGGCACCCGCTCCTCCAGGCTCAGATTGCAGAGCACCCGGGTGCGGCCCAACTCGACCAGCACCGACCCCTCGGGATACTCGATGTAATCCAGGAGGAAGCGGACCGGGCGAAGCTCGTCTGGCCGACGTCCATCCGGCCGTTTGGGAGTGCCCTTACCTTTCATACAATTGGAGATTATACCACAGGGAGCGAAGGCGCGGAAGGCTTCGCCCCACCTGGGGTTTTCGAAGCAGATGCTCACCACAGAGACACAGAGGACACAGAGTTCTGCAGAAGATTCTCAGGTCCCTGAGTTTGCGTCCAATCCATTTCCGGGGTACACTATTACCGAACGTCCGGCAGGGCAGCCCTGCAACCCAATCATCACACCCTGGAGTGACGAGAAATGGACATCCCAAATCTGCGCTGGTGGGGATGGGGGACGCTGGATCAGGACTACCCCCTGGAGAACCGCCCCCGTTTCTGGCCTGCGCTCCGCGCCTGGCTGGAGCTGCCCGACGAACTGGTCGAGCGCCCCCCGGTCCACCTGGAGGAGATCGAACTGCGCCCGTCCAGGCTGGACGACCCCGTTCTCCACTCCCTGCGGAAGCTGCTGGGTGAAGAAGCGGTCCGCCTGGACAAACGGACGCGCGTCGAACACGCCTGTGGCAAAGCGTACCGGGACCTGGTGCGGGTGCGCGCCGGGCTGGTCCCCAACCCGCCCGATGCCGTGGTCTACCCCGCCGATGAGGGAGAGGTAGCCGCATTGCTGGCCTGGGCCGCCGACCGGGAGATCGCCGTCATCCCCTTCGGCGGGGGGAGCACCGTGCTGGGAGCGGTGGAACCTGAGCCGGGGGAACAGCCCGTTATCACACTGGACCTGGCCCGGCTGGATCGGCTGGTCAGGCTGGACCGGGAGTCGTGGACGGCCCGCATCCAGGCCGGCGCCACCGGCCCGGAGGTAGAGGCCCAGCTCAACGCCCAGGGTTTCACTCTGGGCCACTTCCCCCAGTCCTTCGAGTTCTCCACCCTGGGGGGATGGATCGCCACCCGCGCTGCCGGTCAGACCTCAACCGGCTACGGCAAGATCGAGCATATGACGCAGGCTGTGCGGCTGGTCACTCCATCGGGGATCGTGGAGACGCGAAACACTCCCGCCACTGCCACCGGTCCCAGCATCCTGCAGGTGCTGATAGGCTCGGAGGGGGCGTATGGGGTGATCACCGAAGCGACGGTGCGCATCCGCCCCCGCCCCCAGGTCCAGGACTACCGGGGTTTCCTCTTCCACTCCCTGGAGGACGGCGTGGCGACCCTCAGAGAATTGATGCAACACGGCCCTCGCCCCACCATCGCCCGGCTCTCCGATCCGGAGGAGACCGCGGCCTTTGCCGTCATGGCCCACGAACACCACGGCCTGCGGGCGCTGGTGGACCGGGTGATGGAGAAGTATCTGGCGCAGAAGGGCCACAGTTTCAGCGGTGGGAGCTGCCTCCTGATCCTGGGATACGATGGGGAGGTGGAGCGGGTGAAGGGCCTCTGGCGCCAGGCCTCGACCATCTGCCGCGACCACGGCGGGCTGCCTCTCGGCCGGGCCGCCGGCGAGTCCTGGAAGCGGGAGCGGTTCCTCCAGCCCTACCTGCGGGATACGCTCCTGGGGGTCGGCGTCCTGGTGGACACGCTGGAGACCGCCACGACCTGGTCCAATCTCCTGCGGCTCTATAGCGAAATGAAGACCGCCATCCAGGCCGGCATCCGGGCCGCCGACGGTGGGCCGGGCTATGTGATGACCCATATCTCCCATATCTACGAATGGGGGGCGTCCCTCTACTCCACCTTCCTGGGCCGACAGGCGCCGGAGCACGAGGTAGAGCAGTGGTGGAAGGTGAAGCAGACGGCGACAGAAGCGATCCTGGCCGCTGGGGGCACTCTGAGCCATCACCACGGGATCGGCCGGGACCACGCAGGATGGCTCGAGGAAGAGATCGGCTCGGTGGGCATCGCAGCGCTGGAGGCGCTCAAGCAGGCCCTCGACCCTGTGGGCATCATGAACCCGGGCGTCCTGATCCGATAGCATCTTGCCGCAGAAGGCGTCGAGAGATGCAGGGCCTCCGCAGGGTTGTAACTTCTCCTTAACTCAGTTGCAACGCTAGGACTGTTTCCGCAAGCCGCTTTTGTGATAACATAGTGACATGATGGCTGTTCACCGCAGAGGCGCAGAGGGCGCAGAGGTTTCCTGGCATGAGTTCGATCGTCACCGACCGGGGGATTGTCCATTATGAAGCCTACGGCCGCGGTCGGCCTGTGATCCTCCTCCATTGCTGGCTGGGCTCATGGAGCTACTGGCTCAGCACAATGGAGTTCCTCAGCGACGCCTACAAGACGTACGCGCTGGATTTCTGGGGCTTCGGCGAATCCGGCGCAAGGGGACACCACTTCCACGTGTCCGACTACGTGGAAATGGTCGTCCAGTTTATGGACCGGCTGGGGCTTGTGCGGGCCCCGGTGATGGGCCACTCGATGGGAGGGACGGTTTCATTGAGCCTTGCGCTGGCTCATCCAGACCGGGTGCAGAAGGTGGCCGTGGTCGGCTCGCCGATCTCGGGGGACGGCCTTGCCATGATGCTGAAGCTGGCAGCCAGAAAGCCTCTGGCTGCGCTTGCCTATTCCATACCAGGCGCCCTTCCCCTGGGCGTGCGGCTCTTCTCCCCCCTCCTCACCCGGGACTGGCGGCGCTGGTCCCAGATGTTCGAACAGGACCTCTCCCGCACCAGCCTGGAGTCCTTCCACTACAGCATCGCCTCCCTCTACAGGACCGACCTCAGGCCCCGCCTGCGGGAAGTGCGGGCCCCCGTCCTGGGCGTCTACGGCCGCAATGACCGCATTGTGGACCCCAAACAGGGGAAGTTGATCGAACATGGTGTGCCTGCAGGGCAGGTGAATTTCTTCGAACGCTCAGGTCACTTCCCGATGCTGGACGAGCCGGAACGGTTCCTGCAGACGCTGCGGGACTTCCTGGAGCATTGACCGCACCATAAAGGACGACCGGAGGGGCCGAATGGCAGATAACAAAACAGCCAGCCGCGCCAGGCAGGCGGAATATTACTTCCCCAACAAGATGGGTCGCATCGTCCTCCTGGCTATGGAAGAAGTGATGGGGCGTAACGGCGTCAACGCGGTGCTGAACCTGGCCAACCTCCGGCACCTTCTGGGCAATTACCCGCCCAACAACTTCGATATGGGCTTCTCCTTCACCGAGCTCTCCCGCCTGATGACGGTGCTGGATGAGGTGTACGGGGTCCGGGGCGGGAGAGGGCTGGCCCTCCGCGTCGGCCGCTCCTGCTTCCGCTTCGGCATCAAGGATTTCGGACCGATGCTGGGGATCGCCGACCTGGCCTTCCGGGTGATGCCGCTGACCATGAAACTGAAGATCGGCTTCGAGGTCTTCGCCGAAGTCTTCAACAAGTTCAGCGACCACCAGGTGCGGCTGGGCGAAGATGAGGTCTCGTTCCTGTGGATCATCGAGCGGTGCGGCGTCTGCTGGAAGCGGACCTCCTCCTCCCCCAGTTGCCACCTGGCCGTCGGCATCCTCCAGGAGGCCCTCTACTGGGTCAGCGGGGGACGGAACTTCGAGGTCGAAGAGGTCTCCTGCGTCGCTATGGGGGATCGGACCTGCACGATTCGGATTGAAAAGCAACCGGTGGATTGACGGGTATGCGAAGGATCATCCTGCGCGATCGGAGGCCCATCCCTCCGTTCAATGAGCCAGCCCGAGAGCTGCGGGTGCTCAACAAGCCCCTCTGGCTCCACCAGCGGGACCTGATGGCCTCTTATGTGGAAAAAGAGCTGGAGGTGGACTCATTTGAGCAGATTGACTCGGCGCGGGTGGAGACACTCGTCCATCGAGAAAACCTGTTCTTCGACGAGTTCTTCCTGCAGGAATTCCTGATCCGCGCCCGCCGTCTGGGCAAGGCCTGCCAGGTGGTCTTCCCACTGGACGATAAGGCGATCGTCAACCACGCCCTCCCTCTCCAGGAAACCATCCGCCGGGAAGGGGACTATTACGTGGCGGATATGTGGTACTTCCCCTATGGCGTCGAGGAGACGGTCCGGCCGCTGGTGATGCACACCGAACCCCGTGAGGTGGGATACTACCACGTCCCCACCCATATGTCAGACCGCATGGGGGACCTGGTTTATCACGTGCCGACCAAGCCGTTCCTGGCCATCGAGTCCTGGGTCCATGTGCTCCTGGCCAATGTGGTTTTCGGCGTCTTTGCCCGGGGGGCCCGGCTGGAGAAGATGGTGGAGCGGGACGTGGGCCTCCAGCTCAGGCTTCTCTGGCAGGCGATGCTGGAGCAGAAGCAGGTCCTCTCCTCCTCCGCCGTGGTCAAGGTCGGGCGGGGTTGCAGCATTGACCCCAGCGCCGTGATCCGGGGGCCCACCACCATCGGCGACAACGTGACCATCGGCCCGGGCGTTGTGATAGACAACTGCATCATCGGCAGCAACGTGGATATCGCCCAGGGCTGCCAGTTGATGCTCAGCGTCGTCAGCGAACGCTGTTTCCTCCCTTTCCGGGCCGCCCTCTTTATGAGCGTGATGATGGAGGACTCGATGGTGGCCCAGAACACCTGCCTTCAACTCTCCTGCATCGGGCGCAACAGTTTTGTGGGAGCAGGCAGCACATTCACCGATTTCAACGTGGTCCCCAGACCGCTCCGCGCCCTCCACTGGGACCGGCTGGAACCGACCGGGATGACGGTCCTGGGTGGATGCGTTGGGCATCACTGCCGGATCGGGTCGGGGATGATCGTCTACCCGGCCCGCACCATCGAGTCGGATTCGGTCCTGATCGCTTCATCGGAGCGCCAGGTGATCCGGAAGGACGTCGCTTACGAGGAAAGCGATGTACACCACATACCCGAGGCGGAAGTCTTACACCCCCGTCTTTACCCTCGCCCACGCAGGGAGGACTAGCTGGGTTGCCTTTCCGCAGGCCGGGGAACGCTGGCAGGGAAGAGGAGAAGATGGACGCCTTCGCCTTTATCATTCATCCGCTGGAGCCCAAGGCGGACGTGGCGCGGAAGTACCCCCGGCTGGCCCGGGTGCTGCCGGTATGGGCGATCCATTTCCTCTCCTACTACTGGCCGCCGCTGATCCTCTCCCGGGTGACCGGAGTGCAGTCGGCGGCGACAGGGCGGGAGGTGGAAGGGTGGCTGCTGGCCTGCCCCGTCACAGCCCACCGGATGCTCCAGTTGCCACCACAGGCCGCCTACCGCAAGATCATCCAGACCGGAAGGCTGGCCGAGCGGCTGGGGGCACGCATCCTGGGGCTGGGGGCCTATACCTCCGTGGTGGGAGATGGAGGGATAACGATCGCGCAGGTGCTGGACATCCCGGTCACCACCGGCGACAGCTATACGGTCGCCGTTTCGGTGCGGACCCTTCTCGATGCTGGCCAATGGATGGGCATCGAGCCGGAGCGGGCCATCACGGCCGTGGTGGGGGCCACGGGGGCCATCGGCTCCGCCTGCGCGCGGCTGCTGGCCCCCCAGGTGGGACGGCTGATCCTGGTGGGGCGCAGACCGACATCGGTGGAACGGGTCCGGCAGGAGGTGACGGGGCTTGCAAAGGGGCCGGTGGAGGCTTCCACCGACATAGAAGCGATCCGGGAGGCCAGCCTCATCCTGAGCGCCACCAGCGCGGGCCGCTTTCTCATCCGTAGCCCGCTCCTCCGGCCTGGAGCAGTGGTCTGCGACGTTGCCCGCCCACGGGACGTCTCCCCGCAGGTGGTGCGGGAGCGGGACGATGTGCTGGTGGTTGATGGCGGCCTGGTGGAGATGCCGGGTTCGGTGGACTTCGGTTTCAACTACGGCCTGCCTCCCGGCATCACCTTCGGCTGCATGGCGGAGACCATGGCCCTGGCCCTGGAGGGCCGGTTTGAGGATTACACGGTGGGGAAAAACCTGACGGTCGAGCGGGTCCGGGAGATCGAATCCATTGCCGGGCGACACGGGTTCCGGCCAGCCCCCTGGCACTCCTTCGACCGTCCGCTGACTCCTGAGAGGATGGAGCACATTCGCCGCAGAGCGGTTGAGCAAGCCGGGTCACGCCCGGCCTAGTGTCGGAGGTCGTGCGATGAGCGAAGGAAGGATCCTGGTCGTAGAGGACGATTTCGACATCTCGAACATGCTCCGCATCTACTTCCAAAGTCAGGGCTACGAGGTGGCCGTGGCCCCGAGGGGAGAGGATGCCCTGGAGATGTGCCGGCAGCAACTGCCCAACATCGTGGTCCTGGACATCATGCTTCCGGATATGGACGGCTACGATGTCTGCCGCCATCTGCGCAGCAGCCTCCGCACCAGCCACATCCCCATTATCTTCCTTACCCAGAAGGACGAGCGCTCCGACAAGATCCACGGCCTGGAACTGGGGGCCGACGACTACATCACCAAGCCCTTCGACGTCGAGGAGCTGAAGCTACGGGTCAAGAACGCGATGGCCCGGGCTACCTACGAGAGCCTGACCAACCCAACCACCGGCCTCCCCAGCGCCAAGCTCATCGAGGAGCAGCTCCGCAGCCTGATACAGCGGGACGATTGGGGGATCATCTATGTAGGCATTGACGGGCTGGAGCCCTTCAGCGAGGTTTACGGCTTCGTTGCCGCCGACGAGGTGCTCCGCTACACAGCCCTGGTGCTGGGAGAGACAGTGGACGCGCTGGGGACGGCCAACGACTTCATCGGCCATGTGGGGGGCGACGATTTCCTCATCGTCACCGACAAGAACCTGGTGCGGCCTATGGTGGAGGACCTGAAACGGCGGTTCTCCGAAGGGGTCGGTACCCACTACGACTTCAAGGCCCGTCAGCAGGGATACATCGTCGTCCGCGATGAGGCGGGGAACGAGCGGAAGGTCGGGCTGATGGAGCTGGCGATCGGCGCCCTCACCAGCGACGATGGTCCCTTCACCGACATCCGGGAGATCACCGAGGCGGCAGCCGCTGCCCGCCGCGAAGGGCGCATCCCCTAGGCAGTGGCCCCGCCGTCCGAACGCCGGGCGTTCTGGCCCGAATCCCGAGGCGGACAGGTGGGGTTGTTTCTGCGAGAAGGCGGGCCGGGTATTCGGCACGGACAAGTGTGAGATGACGATCGGTAGATTGGGTCGGTTAGGCGAGAGAGGAGCTGCGGCTGCGGCCGGTGCCGTCATGTTGGGGATGGGCTACGGATTGAACCGGGCATCGGCCGATTGGCTGCCGCTGTTCTTCCTGCTCCTGCCGGCCACCATCGCCCTGATGGCCTTCCTGGGCGGGAAACTTGCCGCTCTGGTAAGTCTGGCCCTTGCCTTCCTTTCCCTACTCCTCTACGGGGTCCGCTCCTGGCCAACCGCTCCGCTTTCCCATTTTGTGGCCGTCGCTGCCACCGGCCTCCTTTGCCTGGCAGCGGGGATGCTCCTGCCGCCGCGACCGCGCCTCCAGCGAAAACCCCCCAACCGACCAGAAGAGGAAAAAAGCGGGGAAGAGACCTCCCCCACCCGTCAGTATAGCCGGGAAGAGCTGGAGGTGCTGGAAGAGGTCGCCCGGACGATCGGCGCCAGCCTGGACCTGGAGGCGACGCTGAGGGCCATCCTCACCTCCACCCGGCGGCTGATCCCCTTCGATATGGGGGAAGTGACGCTCTGGGACCCTCTGCAGCGATGTCTGATCTCACGGGGCGCGCTGGATGCCGAGACCTATTACGCCCAGGTCGGACGGACCTACCGGCTCAGCGAGGGGTATTCCGGCTGGCTGGCCCGAAACCGCAGGCCGCTCCTGATCCCCGACATCCCCAGCCGTCGGGACGTGCGGCCCAAGCTGGACCGGCCCGACTCCCCCTTCCGCTCCTACCTGGGCATCCCGCTGGAGAGCCGTGGGGAATTCGTCGGCACGCTGGAACTGATCAGCTATCAGCAGGATGCCTTCTCCGAACAGGACCTCAGGCTCCTTCAGGCCGTCGGGAGGCACGCGGCCACAGCCATTGAGCACGCCCGCCTCTACGAGGAAGCCCGCCGCCGGACGCTGGAACTCACCTCCCTGGCCCGCGTCTCCGCCCTGGTGACCTCCTCGCTGGACCTGAACCAGGTCCTGCAGACCATCGCCGCCTCTGTGCTGGAGGTCGTGGGCTGCCATCGGTCGGCGATCTTCGTGGTGAATGAAGAAGAAAAAACCCTGCGCCTGGCCGCCTCCTACGGCCTCAGCCAGAGCTTCGTGGCCGAGTCCCAGGCTATCCCCATCCAGGTCGGAGGACGGGCCCACGCCGTCGCCGTCGGGCAGTTGGTGATTGTAGAGGACATGTCCGTAGACCCCGGGCTGCGACGCCTGGCCCCCAAGGCCGAGGAGGAGGGGGTCAGCGCCTTTGTGGACATCCCGCTGAAGGTGGGGGATCGGGTCATCGGGATGCTGTCCGTCCTCTTCGCCCACCCCCACCGCTTCACGGAGACGGAGCGGGACCTGCTGACCGCCTTCGCCGACCAGGCAGCGTTTGCTATCCACAACGCCCAGCTCTATTCCCGGGCAGACCAGGAGCTGAAGCGCCGGGCCGAGGCGCTGGAGGGGCTACAACGGGTAGCGCGAGAGCTGGGCGTCACCTTCGATCAGGAGCGCATCCTGCGGTTGGTCCTCGAAGAGGCCCTGCGCCTCAGCCACGCCACCCATTGCGCCATCCTCATCCAGGATTCCACCGCGAACCGATGGGAGCTGGGCCTGTGCGCCGGCTATCTGGAAGAGGAACAGGCCATGCTCCGGCAGCGGCTGGCCAGCCCTTCCCAGGAGGAGGGGCTGACGCGGATGGTCGAGAGCAGGACATCCCTCTACTGGCCCGATGCCGCCGGCGAGGGACGGACGGTCTTCGGTCGCCCGGACGTCCGCTCGGCCCTGCTGGTGCCTATCTGGAGCAGCGAGGCCCTGGTGGGAGTGATCGTTCTGGACAGCCACCGGCCCAACGCCTTCGACGCCCAGACCCGGCAGTTCGTCGAGACGCTGGCGGACCAGGCCGCTATCGCCATCAGCAATGCCAGGCGTTATGCAGAACAGGTTGACCGTACCGCCCTCCTGCGGCGACGGGCCGACCAGCTCAGCCATGTCCTGGAGGTCGGTCAGGCGATCCGTTCCGACCAGCCGCTGGAGGAGGTGCTGGAGGAGATCGCCTACGCCATCCAGGAGAGCGTCGGCTTCAACCTGGTGCTCATCAGCGTGCTGGAGGGGGACCCACCACACCTGCGGCGGGTGGCGGGGGCCGGCATCCCCCTCCACGTATTCGAGCGCATGAAAGAGGTGCGCCAGCCGTGGGAATCGTTGAAGACGGTGCTGCTGGAGGAGTTCCGCATCAGCCAGTGCTACTACATCCCGGCTGAAAAGCAGGCCCGCTGGCGGGGGAAGCTCGACGTGTACGACCGTCGGGTTGAGGAGCTGCGCCGGGAGGAAGGCCGCTGGCACCCGCAGGACCTGCTGGTGGTCCCCCTCCTGGGGACCGGAGGGCGGATCCGCGGCATCCTTTCCGTGGACGAACCCCGGGATGGGAAGGTGCCCGACTACTCGACACTGGAGGCGCTGGAGGTCTTCGCCGCACAGGCAGCCGTCGCCATAGAAAACGCGGAGCTCCTGGAAGCCCTGCAGCGGCGGGTGGAGATTCTTTCGTTCTTTAACGAGCTGAACCGCCTGGTGACCGCCAAGCTGGAGCTGGACGAGGTGCTGCGAATTGTGGTGGACGCCACGATCCGGCTTGTCGGCTCCGAGGGAAGCGTCGTCTTTCTGGAGGACAGAGAAACCGGGAAATACGTGGCCCATGCGGCCCGGGGGCACGACCTGGCCCTTCTTTCCGCCCGCGCTTTCTCCCCCGGCGAGGGGCTGGTGGGGAGGGTTGTCAAAAGCGGGATGCCCCTTTCGGTGACGGACGTTGAGGAAGAGACCGGCGGGGAGGCCGACTATATCCGCCAGGGCGCGGCGATCCTGGTGCCGCTGAGCATCGGCGAGCAGGTCGTGGGCGTCCTGACCGCCGACCGCCCCTACCGGGAGTCCTTCACACCGGCCGATGTGGCCACCCTGATCTCACTGGCCGACCAGGTGTCCGTGGCTGTGCAGAACGCCCGTCTGTTTGAGCAGATCCGCCGCTTCACCGAGGAGCTGGAGCAACGGGTGGAGGAGCGGACCCGTGAGCTGGCCCAGGCGCTGAAGGACCTGACAGCCCAGCGGGACCGGCTGGAAGCCCTCTACCATATCGCCGCAGAGGTCTCCGCCAGCCTGGACCTGGACCGGGTGCTGGTCCGGAGCCTGGAGCTGGTGGTGGAGGCGATGGGGGCAGAGCGGGGTTCGGTCCTGCTGGAGGACCCGACGACGGGGAAGCTGGTGCACCGCGCGACGGTGGGCGAGCCGACCCGAATACCCCCGGGCGGGAAGGAAACCCGCTTCCGTCGGGGCGAAGGACTGGCCGGGTGGGTGATCACCCACGGGGAATCGGCCCTGATCGAAGACCTGCGGGAGGATCCCCGCTGGATCGCCGAAGAAGGGGAGGACCCGGACCATCGGGCCTGCGTGGCGGTGCCGCTGGTGACCGCCAGCGAGGTGCAGGGTGCGGTGCTGATCTTCTCCGCCACCCCGGGCCTCTTCGCCGAGGACCATCTGCGCCTGGCAGAGGCGGCCGCGGCCCAGATCGGCAACGCCATCGGCAATGCGGAGCTGTACGGCCTGATCCGCAGCCAGGCGGAGCGGCTGGGGGCGATGCTCAAACAGCAGCAGGTGGAGGCGGCCAAGAGCCAGGCAATCCTGGAGGGGGTCGCCGACGGGGTCATCGTGGCCGACGCCCAGGGCAGGATCGTCCTCTTCAACGCCGCCGCCGAGCGGATCCTGGAGATCCCCCGCGACCGGGCCCTGGGACGCAGCACACGGGAGATGCTGGGGCTTTACGGCGTGGAGGGCCGTTCCTGGCTGACGACCATCGAGGATTGGGCCGCCAATCCGGCCGACCGCACCCCGGAGGACTTCGTGGCCGAGCGGCTGGAGCTGGGCGAACGGGTGGTCAGCGTCCACGTCTCCCCCGTGATTATGCGCTCCGAATACCTGGGCACGGTCTCCGTCTTCCGCGACATCACCGTCGAGGTGGAAGCCGACCGGGCCAAGAGCGAGTTCGTCTCCACCGTCTCCCACGAGCTGCGCACGCCGATGACCTCGATCAAGGGATACGTGGACCTGCTGCTGATGGGAGCAGTGGGGGCGCTGAGCGACCAGCAGCGCCATTTCCTGGAGATCATCCGCAACAACGCTGACCGGCTGACGGCGCTGGTCAACGACCTGCTGGATATCTCCCGCATCGAGACCGGACGGGTGGAGCTGGACCTGAGGGCGGTCCACATCCACGAGGTGGTCGAGCAGGTCGTCACCTCCCTTCAGGCACGGGCCCAGAGCCGGGGGCTGGACCTGAAAGCACAGGTGCCGGCCAGCCTGCCAGCGGTGTGGGGCGACAGTGCCCGCGTGGCACAGATCCTCACCAATCTGGTGGGGAATGCGATCCAGTACACTCCGCCTGGAGGGAAGGTGACCATCTCCGCCCGGCCGGCGAACGGCTTCCTGGAGGTCTCCGTCGCCGACACCGGCATCGGCATCTCGGAGGAAAACCGGAAGCGGATCTTCGACCGCTTTTTCCGCGCCGACGACCCGCTGGTGCAGGAGACGCCGGGGACCGGCCTGGGATTGTCCATCACAGCCTCGCTGGTGGAGATGCACGGCGGCGAGATATGGGTGGAGAGCGAGCTGGGGGAAGGAAGCACATTTACTTTCACCCTCCCCCTGGCCACAGCGCCGCGCCCGGGACTGCCGCTGACCCGACCCTCTGGCCTGTCGGTGCTGGTCGTCGAAGACGACCCGGACGTGGCCAATCTGATCCGCATCCACCTGGAGGGAGAAGGGTACGAGGTGATGATGGCCGACCACGGAGAGGAAGCCATCCGGGTCGCCCGGGAAACCCATCCGGCGCTGATCACGCTCGATATCCGCCTGCCAGACGCCGACGGCTTCGTGATCCTGGAGCGGATCAAAAAGGACCCGCAAACAGCAGACATCCCGGTGGTCATCGTCTCCGTCGTGCCGGATAAGGAGCGGGGGCTCCGGCTGGGGGCGGTGGACTACGTGGGCAAGCCGATTGACGAGAAGGCGCTGCTGGAAGCGATCCGCAGGGTCCTTCACCGGCGGGGAATGATCCTGGTGGTGGATGACGACCGGGATAACCTGTCCTTGATGCGGGAGGCGCTCCGGCGGCACGGGTTCCAGGTGCGCACCACCGGGCTGGGGAGCAAGGCGCTGGAGATTGCAAAGGAAGTGAAGCCCGCCCTCATCCTGCTCGATCTGAAATTGCGGGATATCGAGGGGTACGATGTGCTGCGGGCGCTGAAATCCGACCCCGACACACGGGATATTCCGGTGGTGGTGATGACGGGGAGCCTGAGCCACGAGGAGTTGAAGCAACAGCGGGCATTGATGCTGGGGGCAGCCCGCTTCCTGACCAAGCCCTTTGCCATTGAGGATTTCATCAGGGAGGTCTCGATCGTGCTCCAGAGAACCGGCCCGGGGCAGGTAGAGGGCCAATCTTGATGTGAGGTACTGGTATGATCAGAATACTTGTCGCCGAGGACGAGAAGGACATCCGTGAGCTGATCGCCTTCACCCTCCGCTTCGCCGGATTCGAGGTGATCCTGGCCTCAAACGGCGTGGAAGCGGTGGAAATGACGGAAAAGGAGCGGCCCGACCTGGTGATCCTGGATGTGCGGATGCCCAAGATGACAGGGTATGAGGCCTGCCGACGGTTGAAGGAAAACCCCATCACACAGGGGATTCCGGTGGTCTTCCTCTCCGCCAAGGGGCAGGAGACGGAGATCCAGCAGGGGCTGGAATCGGGAGCAGAGGAATATATCCTCAAGCCCTTCGCGCCCGACGAACTGACCGCTCAGGTGCGACAGATCCTCCGCCGTGCTGGACACGCTTCGTAGGAGACTGAACCGGCATTTGCGATGAGCGCGGTTATTATCGAGAACGGTCTGGTTCACTATGAGGTTATCGGCCGGGGCAAGCCGGTGATCTTCCTGCACGGCTGGCTCGGCTCATGGCGCTACTGGGTGCCGACGATGGACGATCTGTCGGACGAATACCGGACCTACGCACTCGATTTCTGGGGGTTCGGGGACACCGACCGCCGGGAGGACGGGTATTCTCCCACCGCCTATGTCGAGCTTCTGCGGCGTTTTATGGACGAGCTGGGGATCTACCGTGCACCGCTGGTCGGCCATGCGCTGGGAGGGGTGGTGGCGCTCCAGTTTGCCGCGAAGCTGCCGGAACGGGTGGAACAGGTGATGGCGGTGAGCACCCCGCTGGATGGCTCCGCGGTGGGGCGTTCCCTTTCCACCCTGCCCATCGGGGAGAGCGATGTGGCAGCCCGGGTCCTGGGGCGTCGCCAGGTCGCCGAGTACCCCGAGGTGCAGATGGAGGCCCACAAGATTGATGCCCTCGCCGTTTCCAGCAGCGTCCGTGCGGTGACGGAGCTGGACATCCGGTACATCCTGGGCATGCTGCAGATTCCCATCCTGCTGGTCTACGGCAGGGAGGATCCCGTCATCTCCCCGCCCGAGGGGAGGTGGGTCGGCTGGCTCGACGAGAATGTGCGGATCATCTGCCTGGACGAGTGTCGCCACTTCCCGATGCTGGAGGAAGCCAACAAGTTCAACCGGCTCCTGCGCCAGTTTCTGGAGTTCAAGGGGGATCTGGACGCCCTTGAGCTAAAGGAGGAATGGCGACGAAGGATGCGGTGAACCCGTGCCGCCACAATCGGAGAAGACCTCTCATTAGCGACACCCCTCGCAGCTCCACCCTTCCTCACTAACGTAGCGCAAGATTTATCTTGTGCAAGATAAATCCGGTACTACAGCAAAAAATTTTGCAGCTCCACTCACTCTTACCCCGGAAACAATGTGGCGTAGGATTTGTCCTGCGCAAGCGGGACGGCTCTGCCCGGTTATAGTCAGGTTAGAACGAACCGATTAAATCAGATAAAAAAGAATTGACAGAGAATCCAAATTGGAATAAAATAAAAAGATTTACTGAATTTTCCATCTTAAATCTGTCGGCATCATCACCATCAACCAGCCCCTGCCCTCCGGTGTTGACGTTGCAGGGGGGTGAAAGGAGGCAAAAGATGCGTTCATTACGGCTTCAGCTCGGCGTTGTGTTGATTTTGGTGTTTGAATGGCTCGTCCCGCCCGGAACAGCCGGTCCACAGACCGCTGCTGCTGCTCCTGCTGTCCGGCAACTCCTCCCCGCCTGGTTCGCCGCCCGGCAGGGAGAGAGCCCCGCCTCCCCAACCGCCCTCCCCGCCTGGTTCACGGCCCAGCGGGGAGAAAACCTCACCCCCCCAACCGCCCTCCCCGCCTGGTTCGGCAGCGCACCGGCCCCGATCGCGCCCCTTACCAGCGACGAGCAACCGGCAGCCAGCGACCACCACACCATCTACCCCTCCGCCGTCACCATCACCGGCCCCGAGGTTCCCATCAACAACTGCGACGTCGTTACCTTCACCATCGTCGCGGCCAACGACGCCGTCACCACAACAGGGGTCCTCATCACCAGCACGATGCCGGCGGGGTTTGAGCCCACGCAGGTCGTCTTTGACATTGGCGAGGTGGGTCCCAACGAGGTCATCACCCGCCACGCCGTCTTCTCCGCTACCTGTTCCGCTGTCTCCGGCCAGAACGTGGTCACCCTCACCCAGGACGGATACGGCCCCATTGTCCGCTACACCGACTTCGTGGTCAACCCTGGCGCCATCACCGTCCGCAAGGAGCCAGCCGTCATCCCTGCGGCTCCTGGCGATGTGGTCACCTGGACCGTCTATGTGGAGAACACCGGCTACGGCGCCGTCTCCAGCGTCCGGGTGACCGACACGCTGGGGAGCGGGCTGGAGTATGTCTCCGGCATCACTTCCACTTCCTACATCTCCCTTGCTGTGGGGCAGGTCGTCACCTTTCCCATCGCCGCCCGCGTCGTCGGCTGCTCCGGCCTGGAGAACGTCGTCACCGCCACCTGGGGCTGCAACGGCCAGACCTGCCAGGCCCCCCAGACCGCCAAGGGAGCGGTGGACCTGCAGATGACCAACCCCGACCTGGACTACACCCTCCCCTCCTTTGATGTGGGCTACTGCGCCGGCTCCGGCGTCTTCACCATCCCTATCACCAATAATGGCGACGGTACGGCCTATTCCGGCACGCTCACGGTGGACCTCTCGCCATTCAGCATGACTGTCGCCCCGCCGGCCTCCTACGACGGCTCTGCGTTCCACCTGCCGGACATCCTGCCCGGCCAGACCTACAACCTGGTCTTCACGCTGACCGTCCCCGCCGCCGTCTGCACGATGCCCCGCAGCGGCGCCTTCAGCTTCAACCTGACCTACTATGACCGCTGCGGCAATCCCTACACCGAAATGCCCCAGTCCGCCTCCTGGCAACTGAGCAACACGCCGGGCCAACTGAGCGTGGAGAAGTCCATGCCCGGCGAGGTTTACCGGGGCGAGAACGTCACCGCCACGGTCACCGTGAACGCCGCCGGCATCGTCGGCAGCATCATCGTCACCGACCAGGTGCCGGCGGGCTGGAGTGTGGTGGACGCCGATGGCGGCACCATCCAGGGCGATCTCATCATCTGGGTTTTGACCGGCTCCGCCGTCCTCAACCCGGTCTTCGCCACCCCCGACGCCGCCACCGGCTGCGCCTACTGTGGCACCGCCGCCACCAATATCGTCACCGCCACTGCCACCGACTGCCAGAACTGCCAGCAGACCGCCACCGATCAGGCCACGACCTACCTCCAGTGCGAGGAGCCGGTGGCGACCACCTCCAAGCGGGTCTCCGGCCCCGCCGAGGTCTGCACCGACCCGGCCTACACCTACACCAATACCTATGCCTTCGCCGACACGTTCATCGTCACCCCCACCTGGCAGGGGATGATCTTCACCGAGACGCTCCCCCACCAGACCTACGTCACCGGCTCCGCTTCGGTCTGGATGAGCGACGGCGCCCAAACCTGTACGGCCACCTTCTCCGCGGGCGTCGTGGGCGGGATGCTGGTCATCTCCAACATCTCCCCCACCTGCGCCATTGCCGTCCCCGGGGCCACGATGTGGATTTCCTACCGGACGGCGGTAGCCGAACCCGCCGCCTGCTCCGACTTTGAGTGGTACGACTGGTCCGTCCTGAACCTGGGTGTGATGGGCAACGCCGAGTGCGCCGCCGACGGCGTGATTGAGGAAGGCGTCTTCGTCCGGACTCTGGCCCCGGCGATGACGCTCTCGCTTTCGGGCCTGCCGCCCTGGGTCTCCCCCTGCGGCGTCTACACCGTCACCCTGACGGCGCAGCGCACCTCCGCCGTCCCCGCCTACGATGCCGCCCTGGATGTGCCCACGTCCACATTTGCGGTCATAGAGGTCCTGGGTTTCTCCAGCGCCACCCCCGCCTACACAACGACCGACGCCCTGGGCTACCACTGGTACTACTCCGACACTTTCGCTACGGCGACCACCGGCACGGTCCAGTTGCGGGTCCAGTTGCGCTGTGGGAGCGGCGCCGCGCCCTTCCAGGGCACGCTCTACTACGACAACCGCTGCGCCGATAACGACACCTATCGGGAGCGGTGTAGCACCGGTGGCAACCTGGGTTCGCCGCCGGTCATCCAGCCCCTGCCCATTATGACCAAGTTCCCCGAGGTCATCTATGCCCACGGGGACGTGGTCACCTGGACCCTCATCGCCTATAACTCCGGCGCCGGGCCCGCCTACAGCGTGGTGCTGACCGACGCCCTGGGCAGCGGCCTGCGCTACGTGGACTCCTCCATCACCTCCACCCAGGGCTCCGTCGCTGGCGTGACCCCCATCACCTCCTCCAACCGGGTCACCTGGGTCCTGCCGGTCATGCAGCCCAAGGAACGGGTGACCATTCAGTACGTCGCCGAGATTATCGGCTGCGACGACCTGACCAACCGCTTCGCTGGCATGCAGGGCTGTCTGGGCCAGACCTGTCAATCCGGCGGGCCGGTGGTTTCTCGCGTAGAGATTCCGCCTGCTATTCTGCTCAACACTAACCAGGCGGTCACCCCGATTGAGACCTGCTACACCCGCACGGTCACCGTCACGGTGCGCAACGCGGGCCTCCTCAGCGTCTATTCCGCCACCCTCACCGAGACGCTGCCGGTCGGCCTGCAATATGTCACCAATACTACCGAGGTGAGCACCGACACAGTGAACTGGCAGCCCGGCCCGAACCCGACCATCGCTGGGCAGAGCCTCCATTGGGGCCCCGGCAGCGGCGCGCCGCTGGACACGTGGCTTTCCCGCCTCCACCCCGGCGAGACGGTCTACCTGCGCTACAACGTCTACGCCTCCTGCCCCTTTGAGGGCGGGCAACTGCGCATTCAGACCGGATACCGGGATACCTGCGGGAACCCTTACCTCACCGAAGCCTCTTACTTCGTGATGCCGGTGCGTCAGGCAACCCTCAACCTGGAGAAGACCGGCCAGAATCTCAGCCGCACCTCCCCCGCCCCCGATTTGGTCTACGCCGAGCCGGGAGAGCCGGTGGTCTTTACCCTCACCCTCTCCAACGCCGGTAGTGCCGCCCCGGCCCACGAGGTGGTGGTGACCGATACCCTGCCGGGGAATGTCGTCTTCCAGGACGCCAGCCCCGGCTACGGCGGCCCCGCGCCCGGCTCGCTGGGTGGGGTTATCACCTGGGCCCTTGACGTCATCACCCCGGCTACAACGGTCGTCCTGACCATCACCACGGTGGTCAGCCAGCCAGAAGGGTGCACGGTCGCCGACACATACAACATCGCCGAGGCGGCCTGGGGGTGCCCCGACGGCTGCCGCCAGGGCGCCCGCACTGACCGGGTCACCCTGCGCACGCGGCCGGTGTACGATACCCCCATCATCCAGACCAACATCCCGCCCGCCACGCTCCACCGGTGCGGCGGCGAGATCACCGTCACCCTGAACAACCAGGGCCCGCCCGCCTACAACGTGACCCTCACCGACACGCTGCCCTCGGGCTACGTCTACAGTGGGACGGTCTGGGCCAGCACGCCGCCCTCCGGCACAGTGGACCTGGGCGGGACGGTGGTCTTCACCTGGGGCGTACTGCCCACCGGCCCGACGGTCATCGTTATCGCGGTGCGCAATAGCGTCGGGGCGGGTGGATGCGCCTTCCCCTCCGGCCCCAACGTCATCACGATGACCTACGATGACGACGTAGAAGATTGCTACAATACTGCCTCCTACAGCGCCACTGCGACGACGAACATCAACGTGGTGGGCCCAAATCTGGTGGTGGATAAATCCCCCGCCACCCTGACCGCACAGGTGGGCCAGCGGGTCACCTGGACGCTGACGGTGCGCAACACCGGCACCGGCGCCGCCTACAACGTGGTGGTGACGGATGTGGTGGATTCAACCTTCACCAATATTACCGCCACGTTCGGCTCGGACGGCGCGCCGCCCGTCATCGCAGGTAACATCATCACCTGGGTGCTTTCTCAACCCATATCAGCCAGCGGTGTCTGGACCGCGCAGGTGAGCGCAGTAGTGACTGAGACGGGTGTCAACCTCAACGTGGTTACCGCCACCGCCTCCTGCGATACGGGCTGCCTGCTCGCCTCCGCCTCCGATGTGGCCTATGTCACGCTGCTGCAGCAGTTTGGCAAAGGGCCTGAGATCCAGACCGGCACCATCGGCAGCCTGGTCGTCTTCACCTTCACCGCCTCCTTGGCGGATGCCGACGCCCTCTACGAGAACCTGACCCTCACCGACACCTTGCCTACGGGCCTGGGCTATGTCTCCTCGGTGCTCACCTATACTTATGACGCCGACGGCAGTAGCGGTGGGCCATTCCAAGTCATCTCCACCACCCCCACCATCACTCCGGGCTACCTGGCTTCCGGTAACGTGGTCTGGCGGTTGGGGAACCTGAGCGGCTCCGTGCAGATCAACGGCGTCCTCACTGCCGTCATCCAGAACATCACATCCAATCTGGACGGCGTCCGTCGCACTAACACCCTGCGGCTTTCCTACGTGGATGCCGGCCAGTCATACGCCTACACCGACACGGCGAATGTGGACATCCTGGAGCCGCTGCTGCATATCGGCAAGTCCTACCTGACGCCGTATGGGTGCAATGCCACGCTGCTGCAGGATAACTTCAACGACGGGGATGCAGCGGGCTGGGTAGCGGGCAACGGTACGTGGAACGTGGTTCAGGGCGAGTATCGCACCTCCAGCGGCGGCGCGACCCGGCTCAACGGCAACCCTGCCTGGACGGACTACAGTTTCAGCGCGATGCTTCGCGGCGACGCCACCGGCACCGCCCGCTCGCGGCCAGGTTTGTACGTGCGTTACACCGATGCCAACAACTACGTGCTGCTCTACTGGTCCACCGATGCCAACCTGCGCCTGCGGCAGCGGGTCGGCGCTGTCAATACGGACAGCAATCTGGCCTATGCCTTCACGCCCGGAACGTGGTACCACGTTGAGGTACAGGTTGTAGGGAACCTGGTCCGTGTCTGGGTTAACGGGGTGCTGCGTTTCAACACTCCCATCAACGCCGCCCTGGCCGCCGGACGGGTGGGACTCTACAATGCCGCCGCTGGCGGCACCGGCACTGCCGTCGCCCGCTTTGACGACGTCCTGGTTACCCGCCTGGGGGACCAGTCCTGCTATGTCGGCGCCAACGACCTGGTCACCTACACCCTGACGGTCTCCAACCAGGCCCCCCTCCCGGCCTACGACCTGGTCATTACCGATGTGCTGCCCGCCGGGATGAGCCTGGTTACCTACACGATGCAGAGCGACGACCCCACCGCGCAGGTGGTGGCCCAGCCCTCCCCCATCCCCGGCGCCACGGGCATCCTCACCTGGGGCGTCAACCACCTGACCCCCACCGTCCCCTACACCTGGGGCCAGCACACCGCCATCACCCTCAACGTGGTGCTCCAGGTCTCGGATGGCGTCACTGCCAACACTGTTCTTTCAGACCAGGCCTTCCTGGCCTACGATAACTGGGAGGACGAGAGCCAGCCCGTCGGTATAGACCGGGATTACAGCGGCGGTAGCCATTCCGCCGCCGTCCAGACGGCCGATGGTGGCATCCTCAAGAGCGTGACCCCGCCCACGGCCACCCTGGGCAATGTCATCACCTACGTCATCGCCGTCCCGGCAACGCCCATCACGGCCACGCTGTACAATGTGACCGTCACCGACCAACTGGACGGTCGGTTGCAACTCCACACTGTCACTGATGGGCCGGGTGGAAGCGTGGTGACGGCCGGCAACGCCTTCACCGTCACTTACACCAGCATCCCGGCGGGCGGGCAGCGCTTCATCACCGTCACCGCCGTCCTCTCCGACCCGCTGGGAGCCGTCGCGGGCGATGTCATCACCAACCTGGCCGTGCTGCGCCATCAGGACAGCGGCCCGACGCCCTCTAACCAGCCGGTCTTCACCGTCACCGAGCCGAGCCTGACCCTGGTCAAGGCCAGCGACCCGCCCACC
>JBDOIF010000048.1:0-1593 GCA_041082215.1 Anaerolineae bacterium | reverse complement strand
TCCTGGATTCGGGGAAGCTAGGGTCATACTGCATACCCGCAAACTGCTGGCGGGTTGCGGCGGGCAACCCCGTAGACCAGGCGGCAGACGGTCACTACCTGGCCCCTCCCACAGCGAACAGGCTGGCCCACGTAGAGTGGGAGCTGGACTTGGACACTTGGGCCGGGGGCTTCGTTGATTACTGGGGCCAGCCACCGGAGCTGTACTACGGCAGGGAGTACTGGCCACGGTGCCGTGCGGCTGTGGCGTCGTTTCTGCGACACATGCGGAAGATGACGCTGCTCCTCGATGTGCCGCAGGACGAGGAGCAGGCCGGGCGGGCCTGGCCTTCGCCACGTTCCTGGGACATGGGGACGAGGGCGATGGCTGCTGGAATGGCCGATGGCCTGTCCCTCGAAGAGACGGCGCTGGAGCTCCTGCCGGCACTAGTAGGCTCAGGGGTGGCGGTCGAGTTCCATGCCTGGCTGGAAGACGTGGCGCTGCCGGACCCGGAGGAGCTGCTGCGGAACCCAGAAGCGGAGCTCCCAGAGCGGCAGGACAGGCTGGCAGCCACGTTGGACGCGGTGGCAGCCGCAGCGGTCGCTAGGCCCACACCGGAGCGCTGGGTCGCAGCTTGGCGCATCCTGGGCCGTGTGGCGCGGGCTGGACAGCCCGACGTGGCCGCCTTCGGAGCGATGACCCTGGCCCGGAACCAGAAGCCTGGGCTCCCCAAGCCAGGGGAGGATATCCGAGCCTTCGCCAAAATCGCAGCCCTGGCAGGGCTGTGAAAGGAGGTGCGAGATGTTGAAATTAAGGGCCGCAAGGCTTAGGCTGCTACGGGACCGCCCCTTCCTGGCAGCCGCTGTGTGGAGGATGCCCGTCGTCGAACGGCCGGGCCTGGGTACAATGGGTGTGAGCCAGGCCTGGCATCTGTACGTCGACCCCGCAGTCGTCGAGGCCTGGAGCGTGGAGGAACTGGAGGGGGCGCTCTACCACGAAGTGTGCCACCTCCTCCGGGACCACCCCAGGAGGATGAGGGCGCTGTTTGAAAAAGACCAGGAACGGACGAACGCCGCCGCCGACCTTGAGATTAACGACGACCTGCTACGAGAAGGGATGAAACTTCCGGATGGCACCCTTCAACCTGAGCAGTTCGGACTCCAACCTGGCCTGCTTGCTGAAGAGTACTTCGAGCAATTGCCGCAGACTGGGAGGCAGGGCCGGGGCAGCCCGAAGGCGCCGCAGAAGCACGGGTCCGGGGCTCACGGTCACTGGCAGCCCTGGGAGGACGGGTGCGCCGATGGGCCTTCGGTGCTGGAGCAGGAGGCTATTCGCCGCGCCGTGGCCGAAGCAGCACAACGCTGTGGCACGGCTCCAGGCCACTGGCGTGAATGGGCAGAAGTGGTGCTACAGCCGCCTAAGGTTCCGTGGGAGCGGGAGCTGCGCGGAGCGGTGCGACGGCTCTACGGGCTGGGGGCAGATGCCGATGAGGCCACCTACGCCAGGCCAGCGCGCCGTCGGCTCCCCAACGTGGTGCTCCCCGGCAAGGAGCACACGGCTCCACATATAGCGGTGGTGCTGGACTCGTCCGGGTCCATCAGGACTGCGGAGTGG
>JBDOIF010000047.1:0-110487 GCA_041082215.1 Anaerolineae bacterium | reverse complement strand
TCCCCTCTCCTGACCGAAGGTCAGGAGAGGGGAGGGGGTGGCCCGAAGGGCCGGGGGTGGGGTGAGGAAGTGGTGTCCCAACTTATGTCCGAACCTCAGTCCTTATGTAGTGGGGGCGTATTTCGATTTCGGGGCGAGTGGCCCTCTCGCTCGCCGATGGCTCGCGAATCCCACAAATGGCCCGAATACAGCGAACAGGAGGGATACCTGCTCCATTCGCGGTATTCGTTTCCATTCGCGTCATTCGTGTTTCCCCAGGTCCGGCCCGGGCCAGGGACATCTCGCATCCAAACTGAAATACACCTTTGTAGTGGAGGTGCATTTCAGTTTGGGGGCGAGCTTCTGGCAAGCCGCCAGAGCTTGTCGAAGCGGCCGCTCATAAGGCTGCCCGAGGTATGCCGGTCACTTTTCGCTTCGAACACCCCAAAGGGAACTACCCTCCTCCACCGGATGTGGTATAATCTAGCCGTGACCTCCGAACTGCGTAGCGGTGGGTTGATCCGACTCCGCCTCCGTGGGGGCAGCCTTCTGGCCTGGCTCCTCCCCGCCTGGGCAACGGCCTGCGGTGCCATTGCCTCCGGGATGCCTGCTGCCACACCGGAGGGAGCCGTCCGGCTGCTCCTGGCCCTCCTGCTGGTAGAGGCGGGATGGGGAGCGGTGTGGGAGGCCCTGGCGACGACCGATTGGGCTGCCCCCATCCGACGGTGGCGTAACTGGTATCTGGGCGAGGTTCCCCTCTCCCTCCTTCCACCCTACTCCCGCCCCGGCTCCCCCGCCGAACGGATCGCCCGCTGGCTGGCCCAGCTACGGGCATGGGGCCAGGGGGTTCTTTCACCGATGGCGGGGCGCGCCCTGGGTACCGTGGCCGCCGGCCTTCTCCTTTCCACCGCCCTGGCACTGGCGCTGGGGCAGGGACCGCTCCTGCTCACCCTTGGCCTGCTGGCTATGATGCAACTGGCTCTGGTCCTTGAAAAAGGTAAAGCTCCGCCCAGGTCCGGGTGGGACGGGGTTATACGGGTGGGGTGGCCATGGCTTGTGGGCCACGTCCTTTTTGCCCCCCTCACTCTCTCCTCCCTCCTTGTCGCAGCGGCCTTCTCCATAGCGGCTGTGGGGATGAGCCAGACCGAAAAGGGGCAGAGGCGACTGCTGGAGCTGACAGGGCAATCAGCAGTGGCCCTTCTCCTTATCCTGTTGCATCGCCCCCTGGCCGTGCCCTTCCTGGCCCTTTTCCTCGTCCCCCAGTGGCTTCTCTCCGCCCAGGCCGACGATGGGAGACGGACACGGCGGGCCTGGATCTGGCTGGCGGCGGGTATGCTCCTGACCGCCTGTGCGCTGTAGAAATGAGCTGGGTTCCCCTGGCGGTCGGTCTCCTGATGCTGGCGGCGCTGGCCTACTGGCAACTGGTCATCGCCGAAGGGACCTATCTGGGCCCCCGGATCGTCGCCCTTCTCTACGACTGGTCGGCTCCGGCCTATGAGCGAATCAAACAGTTCGAGGCCGCTTACGAGCAGTGGTTCCTGGGCCTCCCGCTGGCCCAGGCCCTGGATGCGATCCCTGCCCCCCTGGTGCTGGACGTGGGGACCGGGACCGGGCGATTGCCCCGCGCACTGCTCTTCCAGCCCCGGTTCCGGGGGCGAGTGGTGGGGGTGGACCTGTCCCGACGGATGCTGGGACAGGCCGCCCGGCTGCTCCGCCCTTACGCTGGCCGGGTATCGCTCATCTGGCAGGACGCACGCAACCTGCCCTTCCTGGATGACTCCTTCGACGCAGTCACCTGCCTGGAGGTACTGGAGTTCACGCCCGATCCAAAGGGAGTGCTGAGGGAGCTGGTACGGGTGCTCCGACCGGGCGGGGTCCTTTTGGTCTCCAACCGGGTGGGACGGGATGCCCCATTCCTGCCCGGACGCACCTTTCCCCGCCTGACCTTCGAGGCGCTGCTCAAAAGCGTGGGCCTGGAAGAGGTGAATGTTCAGCCCTGGCAGGTTGATTACGACCTGGCCTGGGCGGTGAAGGTGGGAATACCCCGGGGCGGCGGCGTGCGCCCTCTGCCGGAAGTGCTCCGCTGCCCTGCATGCGGCTACACCCCCCTGCCTGTCCGGGAGGAGGCCTACTTCTGCGCAGGCTGCGGGCGGGCCTACCCTGTGGCGGAGGATGGGGTGATCGAGATGGGGCAGCGCATTAACGTCAGGCGCTGCAGGCCCCGGGAGCAGTGAAATCCGCCCTCACCGGGAGGGGGTGAGGTGAGGGCCAAGCGGATGGCCAATGTATTCTACAAAGCGAAGAGGACAGGATACAGAATGCAAGCCAGGATCGTGCGCTACGGGAGCAGAAATGGCCCGCACTGGGGCCTCCTGACCGACGATGGGGGAGTCCGGGAACTACGGGGCAACCCTTTTTCCGACTGGGAGTTGGGAGAGGAGGTGGGGTCTCTGGCGGAGTTCCCCCTTCTGCCTCCCGTCGTCCCCACCAAGATCCTCTGCGTGGGCCGTAACTATCCCGCCCATGCCGCCGAGCATGGCTCCGAGGTCCCTCCCGAACCACTCCTATTCTTTAAGCCGCCCAGCGCAGTGATCGGCCCCGGCCAGCCGATCTATCTGCCGCCCCAGTCGGCGCAGGTGGACTACGAGGCGGAGCTGGCGGTGGTGATCGGCCGCCGCTGCCGGAACGTGCGGCCCGAGGAGGCCTGGGAGTGTGTGTGGGGGGTGACCTGCGCCAATGACGTTACCGCCCGCGATCTGCAGCGGCGGGACGGGCAGTGGACCCGCGCCAAGGGGTTCGATACCTTCTGCCCGGTGGGCCCCTGGGTGGTGACCGGCCTCTCCGAAGCGGATGTGGCCGATCTGGCAGTCATATGCCGGGTTAACGGGGAGATCCGCCAGCACGGGCGCACCTCGGAGATGGTCTTCTCCCCCGCCGCCCTCATCGCCTATGCCTCGGCGGTGATGACCCTGGAGCCGGGCGACCTCTTCCTCACCGGCACTCCCGCCGGCGTGGGGCCGCTCCATCCGGGGGATGTGGTCGAGGTCGAGGTGGAGAGAATCGGCATTTTGCGTAACCGGGTGTTCGCCGCCTGAACCGAATAGGAGAGCCTATATGGACAACAGAAACGCGATCAAGCGACATCCTGTGATGGCGTTTTACATCCTGGCCTTTGTGTTCTCCTGGCTGGGATGGGTTCCGCAAGCACTGCACGCGCGCGGCGTATTCCCCTTCGACAGTCCGTTATTCAACCTCCTGGGCGGCGTGGGGCCGACGATCGCGGCACTGGTCGTGGTTCTGGCGCTTCGGGAGAAGGACGGCATCCGAAACCTGTTCGGCCCCCTGTTCAGATTACGGGCCTCGCCCTGGTGGTTTGTATTGACCTTTGGCTTCTGGTTTATCGTGGCGGCCATCGCCCTCAGCCTGGGAGCGATCTCCGGTCAGCCGTTTCCAGCGCTTGGCCGATTCGCGTGGGCCAGTCTGCTCCCGATATTCGTCACCATGCTGCTTTCAAACGTCTGGGAAGAGATCGGCTGGCGCGGATTTGCGCTGCCCCGTCTCCAGCAAAAGTACACGGACCTGCAGATCGTCTTGATTATGGGACTGTCGTGGAGCCTGTGGCATCTGCCCCTGATGTTGAACCCCTCTTCGCCGATGTGGGGCCTGCCGTGGTACGGGGAAATCCTCTTCAGCCTGTCCCTGACGGTGATCTACACCTGGCTATATCTGAACACCGCGCACAGCCTGTTCTTCGTGAGCGTGTTCCACGCTATGTCCAATACAGTGGCTTCCGTTTTGCTTGAGTTAGGGGCTTTCGTATCCTCCTACATCTTTGTGGTTGGAGTGACAACCGTTGTTGCTGTCATCATCATCCTGGTCTATGGACCGCAACGGTTCACCAGGTCGCCCCGGAGAGCAACGGGCGGCCAGGCCGCAGGCCGAGAGGAGGCCTAAGATGGCTACCTCAGCGATCGAAATCACGGCTCCCACCGAGCTCTGGTCCCCCGCCGATACCCTCAGCCCCCGCGTCCAGCGGCTGCGGGATCAGTTCTGGGATTTCTACAACCGGGCATACACCAACGAGGTCCGCGCCTACACCACCGGCACCCCCTGGGACCAGGTCTATGCCCCCTGGAACTGGACCAACGTGCCGGAGATGCTGATGTTCCTCCAGGGAGCGAAGGCCTACCTTCTGGCCGACGCTACGAAGGTAGAGCTTCCCCCCGGCTTCTGGGAGGAGCCGCTGGTGGTGCGGCGGGCCCTCTTCTTCCAGCGCGTACTGGAAGCTTATTTGCCGGTCCAGATCCTGGAAGGAGAGCTGATCGTCGGCTCCCACTTCTGCACCGCTCTCTCCCGCAGCCTCACCCGCACCGAGGCCCGCCAGTACGCCCAGATGGAGAGGCGGTTCCTCAAAGAGGTGACGCGGCTGAACCGGCTGGGCGTGGGCAATTGCGGCGCGGTCCCTGGCCACCTCATCCCCAACTACCCCCGCGTCCTCCGTTTCGGCTTTCGGGCCATCAAAGAGGAAGCGGATGCGATCGCCGCCGATCCTCTCTCCACGCCGGAGCAGCGGGACCTGGCCCGCGCTATCTCCATCTGTGCCGACGGGGTTCGGGCGCTGATGGGGCGATACGCCGACGAGGCGGAACGGCTGGCCGGGCAGGAAAACGACCCCGGGCGGAGGGCCGAGCTGGTCGAGATCGCCCGTATCTGCCGCAGGGTGCCCTGGGAGCCGGCGGAGACCTTTCCCGAAGCGCTCCAGTCCCTCTGGTTCACCCATATGCTGGCGATGGTGGCGGAAAGCTACCCCGGCCCCGGCCTCTCCCCCGGCCGTATTGACCAGTACCTCTACCCCTATTACAAAGCCGACGTCGAAGCCGGCCGCCTCACCCCCTATCAGGCCAGGGAATGGCTCCAGTGCCTCTGGATCAAGCACAACTACGCCTACGACTACCAGGGCTGGGTGGGCACCAACCAGGGGATCAATTCCTCCTTCGGCCAGCTCATCACCCTCGGCGGAATGGACGAGAAGGGAGAGGACGCCAGCAACGAGCTGACCTACCTGATCCTGGACGTGATCGAGGAGATGAATCTGCTGGAACCCAAGCCCAACATCCGCCTCCATGCCAGGACCCCGGACCGGCTCCTGGACCGGGTGGTGGAGATGATCGCCAGCGCCCAGGGTAGCCCGTTCCTGCTGAACTTCGACGAAAACTCCATCGCCGGCCTGCGCTGGGAGGGGCTGCCGGAGGAGGAGCTCTGGGACTACGCCCCTGTGGGCTGCCTGGAGAACACCCTCCAGGGATGCGACCGCTCCGGCACGGTGGACGTCAATCTGAACATCGCCAAGGCGGTGGAGCTGGCCCTCCACGATGGGAAGGACGCGGCTACCGGCGAGCAGGTCGGCCCCCGCACCGGCGATCCGCGCACCTTCTCCACCTTTGACCGGTTCTTCGACGCCTTCAAGGCCCAGCTCAAGGCTACCCTGGAGCTCCTGATCCGGGCCAACGACATCGCCGACACTGGCCGGGCCCGCTTCGAGCCAACCCCCTACCTCAGCGCGCTGGTGGACGGCTGCCTGGAAAGCGGGAGGGACATCGCCGCTGGCGGGGCGCGGTACAATTTCATCACCGTCGAAGGGGTGGCCCTGGCCACCGCCGCCGACAGCCTGGCGGCAGTGAAGAAGCTGGTCTACGACGAGCGGGCGGTGACGATGGAGGAGCTGGTGCGGGCACTGGACGCCAATTTCCAGGGGTACGAGCCGCTGCGGCAGACCCTGCTCAACAAGGCCCCCAAGTACGGCAACGACGACCCGTATGCGGACGACCTGGCGCGGGAGATCAGTCGGTTCTGGACCACGGAGGCGTTCAGGCACACCACCCCTGAGACCGGCAAGCGGTATCGGGGCGGCTACCTCTCCTGGAACTACTGGGTGGCCTATGCGCCCTCCACCGGAGCCACACCCGACGGCCGGGTGCGGGGCCAGTTCCTCAGCAATGGCATCTGCCCCGTCAACGGGGCGGACCGGCTGGGGCCGACCGCTGTGATCCGGAGTGCAGGCCATCTGGGGCTGGAGACAGCTCCCAACGGCGCCTCCCACACGATGAGCTTTTCCCCCGCCATGCTGCGCGACCCCGAACACCGGCGGAAGCTGGCGGCGCTGTTGCGGGCCTATGGCAGGGTGGGCGGCACCTGCCTGCAGGTCAATGTGGTCAGCCCGGAGACGCTGCGGGCGGCCCAGAAGGACCCCGATGCCTACCGCAACCTGCTGGTCCGCGTCACCGGCTACAACGCCTACTTCGTGATGCTGGGGAAGGAGATTCAGGACGAGATCATCGCGCGGGAGAGCCACGCACTGTAGTAATGGCGAGTGATATGCTACCCAACCTCTGGATAGACATCGCGGGCTGGAGCGGCGTCGTCGCCCTGCTGGTGGCCTACGCGCTGGTCTCCATACGCAAACTGGAGGGCGATTCGCCCCTCTACCAGGCGCTGAACGCCCTGGGAAGCCTGCTTCTGATCGTGAACTCCGCCTATTACCGGGCCTTTCCCTCTGTAGGCATCAACATCGCCTGGGTCGGCATCGCCCTTTTTGCGCTGGCCCGGCGGAGATGGACCGTGAAAACACAAAGGCTATGACCGGCATCACTTTCAACATCCAGCGCTTCAGCACCGAGGACGGCCCCGGCATCCGCACGACCGTCTTCTTCAAGGGCTGCCCCCTCCGCTGTGCGTGGTGTCACAACCCGGAGGGGATCTCCCCCCACCCCGAACTGGTCTGGTACGACGTCCGCTGCATCGGCGCCCGGGATTGCCTCACCGCCTGTCCGGAGGATGCCCTGGAGCTCACTCCAGAGGGGATGCGCATTGATCGGGAGCGATGCACCGTCTGCGGGGCCTGCGCCCAGGCCTGCCCGGCCGCGGCGCTGGAGGTCATCGGCAGGGAGTGGACGCCGGAGACGCTCTTCGCTGAGGTGGAGAAGGACCGCATCTTCTACGACACCTCCGGCGGCGGGGTAACCTTCTCCGGCGGCGAGCCGATGCGACAGGCCGACTTCGTCGCCGTTCTGGCCTGGCTCTGCCACGAGGCCGGCATCCACGTGGCACTGGACACCTGTGGAGCTGCGACCTGGGAACGGTACGAGCGGGTCCTGCCGTGGGTGGACCTGGTCCTCTACGATCTCAAGCTTTTCGACGCCGACCGCCACCGGGAAGCCACCGGCGTGGATAACCGGCTGATTCTGGAGAACGGGCAACGCTTGGCCGCGGCGGGCAAGCCGATGTGGGTCCGTACCCCCGTCATCCCCGGCTACACGGCGGACGAGGCGAACATCGCCGCCATCGGCGACTTCATCGCCGCCGAGCTGCCCACGGTGGAGCGGTGGGACCTGCTGGCCTACACCAACCTGGGCCAGCCCAAGTACCATCGGCTGGACCGGCCCTACGCGCTGGAAGGAGCGCCGCTTCTGACCCGCGCCGAGATGGAAGCCCTCTACGCCGTCGCCCTGCAGCGGGTCGCCACCGCCCGCTGGTCCGGCGCAACTCGCTGATTGACGTTTGACGCCTGACGCTTTACCCTTATCTCAGGAGGCAACCATGTCCCTCCTCACATCTTATCCTGGCCTGCTGGAGGCCCTCTCCCACGAGATGACCCCCAAATTCCTTGCCACTCGCTCCCCCGACGGGGTGCCGAACGTGGTGCCGTGCACTTCGTTGATGCCGGCAGGAGATGTGGAGGACCGGCTGATCTTCGGCAACTTCCTGCTGCGTAAGTCGGTGCGGAACCTCGACGCCGACCCGCGGGTGGGCATCCTGGTGATGACCACCGACCTGGTAGGATGGGTGCTGCGAGGGGATTTCGCCGGCTGGCAACGGACCGGCCCCTACGTGGACCGGATTATGAGCACCGATCTCCTGCGGTACAACGCCTACACCGGCATCCGCAACGCCGGGATCGTGACCGTGCGGGAGGTGTCGGGCCACTTTCGGCTCTCCAGGCTCCGCGTCCTGGCCGACTATCTGCTGGCCCGGCTGGCCGCCCGCCATCCCGCCCCCCCGGGAGAAGGGGTGGAGATGCCGCTGCCGGTGCGGGAAGGGTTCCGCCCGATCACAGCAGTACGGGTGCTGGCCTTTCTGGATGGAGAGGGCTACCCGCGGATCGCGCCGGTCCTCTCCCTCCAGCCGGCTGGGGAGCGGGCGCTGGCCTGTGCGGGCGGGCCGGATGGGGAGCTGCTGGTGGAGCTGCCGGTCGGTGCCCCCGTCGCCGCCTGCCTCCTCACACTGGACATCGTGTCGTTCCAGGCGAAGGGCCGCTGGCTGGGGGGGCGTCGGCTGCTGGGGGCGCCGACGGGAAGGATGGCAGTGACCGCCGTCTACGCTGGAGGGCCGCCCATCCCCGGGCGGCAGGTAGCCTAGAGAGAGGGCAAGTCCTGCCCCTACGTCAGCCAGGGGTTGGAGCGCTTCTCTCGCCCCACTGTCGTCTGTGGGCCGTGGCCGGGGTAAAGGGCCGTGTCGTCGGGAAGGGCGAAGAGCACCTCATGAATGGAACGCATCAGCGTCTCCCAATCGCCGCCAGGCAGGTCGGTGCGGCCTACCCCCATGGCGAAGAGCACGTCCCCATCGAAAGCCACCCCCTCCTCTTCCAGATAGAACGTCACCCCGCCAGGGGAATGGCCGGGAGTGTGCAGAACCTGGAACCGAAGCGATCCCACCTCCAGCGCCTGCCCGTCCTCCAGCTCCAGGTCCGGAAGGGGGCTTTCCTTCACCGGCACGCCGAACCATGAGGCCCCGCCCCGGGCCTGGAGGATGGGCAGTTCTGCCGGATGGAGGGCCAGCATCGCCCCGGTAGCGGCCACCACATCGGCGTTGGCCGCCATATGATCGAAGTGGCAGTGGGTGTTCAGGACATAACGGACGGCGAGGCCCATCTCCCGGACAACCCGCAGAACCCGCTCCGGGTGTCCACCGGGGTCAATCACCACCCCTTCCCGGCTCTGCTCACAGCCGACGACGTAACAGTTGGTCTGCGTGATGCCGACGACAACAGAGCGCAAGAGCATGCGGGCCTCCTTGGCATTCGCTTATCCGTTTTCCCCTTCATGGATCAGGGCGTATTTCAATTTCGGGGCGAGTGGTCCTCTCGCTCGCCGGTGGATCGCAAATCCCGCGAATGGCCCGAATACAGCGAACAGGAGGGATACCTGCTCCATTCGTGGCATTCGTTTCCATTCGCGCCATTCGTGTTTCCCCAGGTCCGGCCCGGGCCAGGGACATCTCGCCCCCAAGCTGAAATACACCTGTGGATTATACCGATTTGACCTTTTAGCGCAAGGGTGGTACACTAAGAGTGGGACGAAGCAAGTTCTGTCTGTGGTAGAGAAACCGCCCAGGCTTGCGGAGGCCGGGCGCTCTTTGTTTGCCACGGTGGGGTAGCTTCGCCCGAGAATCACCAAATGTAAGGAGTAGCAGGAAGTGAAAGAGAGAGAGACCGGAATCGTCAAGTGGTTCAGCGATGCCAAGGGGTATGGCTTTATCTCTCGGGAGAGCGGGGACGATGTCTTCGTCCACTTCTCGGCGATCGAGGGGGACGGGTTCCGCACGCTGCGCGAGGGCCAGCGTGTGGAGTTTTCCGTCGAGCAGACCCCGAAGGGACTGCAAGCCGTCCATGTGAGGGCTTTGTAGCCTGTGTGGCAGGCGGCCTTGGGCCGCGTCTGGAGGGAAGAAGAGGATGTCCAAAAAGCTTTATGTCGGTAACCTGAGTTACACGACAACCGAGGACACCCTGACCGAGCTTTTCGGAACGATCGGTCAGGTGGTCTCCGTCAACATTATCACAGATCGGATGACAGGCCGTTCGCGGGGCTTTGGCTTCGTCGAGATGGCCGAGCATGACGCTGCCCAGGAGGCCGTCGCACAGCTCAACGGTCGTGTGGTGGACGGGCGTGCTATCAAGGTAGCCGAAGCACGGCCCCAGCAGACCCACGGACAGCGAGATGAGCGACGCGGCGGGGGCCGCCGCCGCTACTAGACCCGTAGAACAGGCCCTTCGCAAAAAGCAACCGCACGGTCCCTCCGCAGACCGTGCGGTTTCTCTATCTCACCACAGAGACACAGAGGACACGGAGTCTTTTCAGAACCCTTCTCTATCTCCACGTCTGGACCAGATCGCCCAGAGCCGGTTCAGGGCCGCCTCCAGCCGCTGTCCCAGCAGCTCCCCCCGTCCCGACGTCACATCGTCCTCGTTCTCGAACACCACGTAGGGGACCTGCACCCCTTTTACCCCAACGAACTCCGGATCGGCGGCGGTGAAAAGCTCCCAGTCGTCCTCCTTATACAGCCGCTCCATTTTATCATCGGGCAGGCTGTGCTCCAGGACGGAATCCGGCCGGTCCGGGTTGAACCGGAGCCGGTTCTTCCGCAGCGACTCCTCGTAGGAAACCCTGATATATAAGATCGCTCCCCGGGCCAGCATCTCCTCCGGGAAGTGGTGGAAGGCCTCCCGGTAGCCACCCATCGGGCTTCCCCGCGAAAACTCCACAATAGTGGTGACCTCATGGTTGGGCGGGCGGTCCCGCTCCCGCTTCTCAAACTCAAGCGACAGCAGCTCGATGAGCGCATGCCAGAGGTAGGGATACCTGAAATACCCCTCATCGTCGGTGTGAAGGCCGGGGTAGCCCATCCTGCGCAGGACCGCGTCCTCCTCGAACCAGGCCCAGAGCATGGGGAAATCGTCCAGCACCTCGAAAGAACCGATATGAAACCGGCGTCGCCGTTCTTCCACATCGGTCCGGGTGAGGTAATCTATGATCTCACTCTTTCCTGCCGCCGGGCGAGCCACAAAGAAAAGGACATCGAAGGTCTCACGGCTCATACTGCCCCGACCTCCAGCTCCCCGCGCACCGTCTCCAGCAGCGCTTCGGCGTGGAGCTGTTCGAGGGTGTAGCAGGGGGCTTGCAGGTGATCGGCCAGCGCCTGGGCATATCCCTGGTCGAAGGCCTTGTGCTCCATATTGATGACCACCGACCGGATCTCAGCCTGGGGGAAGAGATCGGCGATGCGGTGGGCCTCCTCCTGAGGTGGTATATCGGTCATGGAGACGTTTCCCGCCCCGTCGGTGAGGAGCACCATCAGCGGAGCCAGGTCCGGATGCTGGCGCAGCTCCCGGGTGATGACCTCGTAGGCCATCTGAAGGCCGGCCGAGAGGGGGGTCTTACCGCCGACGGGGATGTCGGCCAGCGCCCGCTGGGCCAGCTCGACGCTGTTGGTGGGGGGCAGCACCACCCGGGCGGTGTTTTTCTGGAAAACCACCAGCCCCACCCGGTCCCGGCGCTGGTAAGCATCGGTGAGGAGGGACATCACCGCCCCCTTGGTGGCCTGCATCCGTTCCGCCACCGCCATAGACCAGGAAGCATCCACCACGAAGAGGATCAGATTGGCTGCTCGGCGGACCCGCACTTTGCGCTGGTAGTCGGAGGGACGGATGGCAAGGGCAGGGCCATCTGGACGCCGACGCTGGAGCTGATAGGGAGCGGCAGCCCGCATAGTGGCATCGAAGGCCAGGTCGTCGGGGTTGTCCGGGGAGGGGCGGGCCTGTACGTATCGGCCCCGCTTCCGGTCGGTGTAGGTGCGGCTGCGGCGGCCCCTCCCGGACCGGGTCAGCCGGTCCAGGGGGGTATCGAGCCGACGGGGTTCGAACACCTCCCCCACCGCGATCTCCTTCCCTCCCTCCCACCACTGCCCGTCGGAAGGGGTGCGGGGAATGGTCTGGAGGGAAGGTTCCTGGGGGAGTTCCCGATCCCGCGAGGGGGCGTTCTCCTCCCCCTCCTCAACCGTCAATGCCGTTTTTTTTTCCTCGCCCAGGGCCTCTTCCCCTTCCGTCGGTTCCTCCGGATCGGGAGGGACTTCGGCACGGGCCTCGGCGAGCCGGCTGTTGAGGTTATCCAGCGTCACTTCTACCTGCTGGAGGGGGTGTCGCTTGAGACGGTGGGGCAGGGCAAGCTCCGCCGCCAGCAGGATGTCCCGGTCGTTGATGCGGGTGCGGCCCTCGAAGGCGGCGTGGGCGCGGGCCGTCTTGAGGATCACCAGGTCGGGCCGGTGGCCGTCCACTCCCAGCTCTGAGGTCAGCCGGGCGATAACCGCCAGGTCGGCATGGGTGTAACGGACATAAGGAAGAAGGTCGCGGGCGGCGGCGATCTCCCGGGAAAGCGCCTGTTCTCTTGGCGCCCACTCGGCGACAAACCCCTCAGGGTCGGCCTCGAAGGCCAGGTTGCGCTCCATAATCAGCACACGGGAAGCCGGGTCCGTCACCCCCCGGATATCCACACAGAGGGCGAACCGGTCCAGAAGCTGGGGGCGCAGGTCCCCCTCCTCCGGGTTCATCGTCCCTATAAGGATGAAGCGGGCCGGGTGGGTGAAGGAGATCCCCTCCCGCTCGACCACGTTCACCCCCATCGCCGCCGCGTCCAGCAGGATGTCCACCACGTGGTCGTCCAGCAGGTTCACCTCGTCCACGTAGAGGACCCCCCGATTGGCAGCGGCCAGGACGCCGGGGTCAAAGTGGCGTTCTCCTTTCTGGATTGCCCGTTCGATGTCGAGGGTGCCCACCACCCGGTCCTCTGTCGCGCTGACGGGCAGGTCCACAAAGCGGGTTCGGCGTCGGGAGCGGGGGAGCTTCTCCCCGGCCCCGGTTCGTTCCTGGCAGAGGGTGCACCAGGTGGCTGGCTGGTCGGGATCGCAGGAGAAGGGGCAATCGGCAACGACCTCGATCTCCGGCAGGAGCGCCGCCAGGGCACGGGCGGCGGTGGATTTGGCCGTGCCTCGCTCCCCCCGGATCAACACCCCGCCGATCTGGGGGTAAACCGCGTTCAGGATCAGCGCCCGGCGCATCCGGTCCTGATCCACAATCGCCGTAAAGGGAAAGATCGGTGCCATAAACAGTCCTTGTCCTCAAAGTCAGGTTATTATACCCCGACTTGGCGGAAACGAAAAGGGGGGCACGGAGAAGGATCGGTTGCCGTTTTCCACGAAGGGTGTATAATCCCTTCAGCATCCGGCGCATTGAGGAGAAGTTGATGAGCACGAGATTGCCTGCTCGGAGGGGAGAGGAAAGGATGCCATCTCTTCCGGAAGAGACCAACGTCTTCATATCCTGGATCCGGGAGCTGTTTCGCCAGGCCCGTCTGGCCTGGCGGCTCTTCCTGGACTCCCGGGTTCCGTGGCCCGTCAAGCTGATCCCCCCCGCGATCCTGGCCTACCTGCTCTCACCAATTGATATTCTGCCCGATCTGGGTTTGGGGTTGGGGCAGCTGGACGATCTGGCGGTTCTCCTTCTGGGGATCAAGCTCTTCATCGAGCTTTGCCCCGCCGATGTGGTCCGGGAGCACCTGAAGGCGCTGGGGGCGAAGATCGAAGAGTGGTCGGCAGAAGAGCCGACGGTGATCGAGGGGGAGTTCACCACAGAAGAATAGGGGGCGACCCCGACGGTGCCCTTACCGGAATCGCCGTGCCCCACGACCTATTCAGAGGAGCCGAAGGGGCTCCCCTACTTTGGACGTTCTCGAAATCTTACCCCATTCACCTCCCGATATAGCTTCTGCAGAGAACTGTAGAGCTGGCGGTAGGCCTGGTAGAGCAGCCCGTACACCTCCGCGTTCTCCGTCCTGGGCTCATAGGTCCGCTCCACACGGACGACCTTCTTGAGCGCCTCGAAATCCGGATACAGCCCCAGGCCGATGCCGGCCAGGAGCGCCGCGCCTACCGCACCTGCTTCCTGTGGGTTGACCACCGTCTCCACCCGGCGGCCGGTTACATCGGCGATAATCTGCATCCATGGCACACCCCGGGCTCCGCCGCCGATCGCCCGCAACACCGGCAACGGGAAGCCAAAATGTCTCTCCACGATCTCGACCATCCAGCGCAGGTTGTAGGCCACCCCCTCATATACTGCCCGCAACAGGTGCTCCCGCGTGTGGTCCGCGCTCAGGTTGAAGAAGGTAGAGCGGACAAAGACATCGCTCACGGGGGACCGCTCTCCGTACATCCAGGGGGTGAAGAGCAGGTAGTTGGAGCCGGGCGGCACCGTTTCGACCTTCCTGTCCATCAGCGCGTAGACGTTGGGGATGCTGGGGTCGGCCTGCTCATGCTGGTAGAACTCGTCGGCGATCCACTTGAGGCATGCCCCGGCAGTCTCCATCTCCGAGAAGAGGAAGGCCTTTTCGGGGTCGGCGGCCTGGATGGCGACCACCCCGTGGCGGCCAGTGGGGGTCTTCCGGGTGACGACGCCGACCCAGCCGGAAGTGCCCAGATAGATGTGGCCGTCCCCTTCACCCACCGCCCCCGATCCGACCGCCGCACCCTGGGCGTCGCCGCAACCGCCAAAGACGGGGGTCCCCTCCAGCAGCCCGCACGCCTCCGCCGCCTCCCGCTTCATCCCCCCCACCCGGTCGGTCGAGCGTACCAGCGGAGGGAACTTCCCCACATCCAGCCCCATATATCGGATGATCCCCCGCAGCCAATCCTTCTTCTTCAGGTCCAGCCCGAAGGCGGAGGCGCAGGACCACTCAAAGACCTGCTCGCCGGTGGCCCGGTAGGTGAGATAGCCGTTGACGTCGAGGAAACAGGCCATCTTCCCGTAGACTTCCGGCTCCTTTTCCTTGAGCCAGAGGAGCTTGGGCAGGCCGTCCTTGCCGGTCAGCTCTGCCCCGGCCACAAGGGTGAAGACTCCTGGACCGAGGAATTTACGCATCAGCCGCTCCGCCTGCTCGTGGGCCCGACCGTCCAGCCAGATGATGGCGGGGCGCAGCGGCCGCCCGTCCCTCCCTATAGGGAGGATGCCCAGCATCTGGGTGGTGTGGACCACCGCCAGCACGTCCTTTGGAGAGACCCCTCCCCGTTCCAGGACCTGGCGGGTGGTGGTGACGATGGCGTTCCACCAGTCGTCGGGCTCCTGTTCCGCCCAGTCGGGCCGGGGATAATGGACCGGATAGGGGGCAAAGGCAGTGGCGAGGATGTTGCCCTCCGTATCGGTCAGGACGGCTTTGTTGCCGCCAGTGCCCACATCGTGGGCGATAATGTATTGAGACATGCCTCACCTCACTACGAGCTGAAAACGTGGTAGACCGACTGGAAACTATACAGGGATTATAGCATCGGATTGATGTAGGACAAGCTTCGGCTTGTCCTATATGCTCTTGCATAAGGAGAATAATAGGATAGAATAGAATGCAAGGAGGTGTGCATTCCGATGCTCCGTATCGCTCAGATCAGCGTCCACACCTGCCCGCTGGCGACGCTGGGCGGGAAGGAGACCGGGGGTATGAACGTCTATGTGCGGGACCTTAGCCGGGAGCTGGCCCGCCGCGGCCATCTGGTGGACATCTACACCCGCTCGCAAGACCCCACGGTCCCGCGCATCAGTCAGGCGCTGGGGCGGGGAGCGCGGGTGATCCATATCCCCGCCGGCCCCCAGGAGCCGTATCCCAAGCACCTGGTGTACGACCACCTCCCACAGTTCGTCGAGGGGGTCCTGGAACAGGCAGTACAGGACGGCATCACCTACGACCTGATCCACAGCCATTACTGGCTTTCAGGCTGGGTCGCCCGTGAGCTTCGAGACCGGTGGAAGGTGCCGATCGTCCACATGTTCCACACACTGGGGAAGATGAAAGACCGGGTCGCCCGAACCCCCCAGGCCCAGGAGCCATCCTGTCGCATTCGGACCGAAGAGGAGATTGTCCGCTTCGCTGATCGGATCGTCGCGGCAACCCCTGCGGAGGAAACCCAGCTGGTCGAACTGTACGGGGCGGACCCGGCGCGCATCCGCGTCGTCCCGCCGGGAGTGGACCTGGAGCGGTTCCATCCCATTCCCTCCGCCCAGGCCAAGCAGCACGTCGGCCTGGACCCCAGTTGCCGTGCCATCCTGTTTGTGGGGCGGATCGAGCCCCTGAAAGGGATTGACACCCTGCTCTGGGCCATCTCCCTGATAAAAGAGAGGCATCCTGAGCTGATCTGCAGGATGTGCGTGCCGATTATCGGCGGCAATCCCTACAGCATAGAGGACAACGATGAGATGATCCGGCTGCAGGCGCTTCGGGCCGGGCTGGGGATCGAGGAGGTGGTCACGTTCCTGGGTGCGCAGGATCAGGACGTGCTCCAGTACTACTACGCCTCCGCCGAGATGGTGGTGATGCCCAGCGACTACGAGAGCTTCGGGATGGTGGCACTGGAAGCGATGGCCTGCGGCACCCCCGTCATCGCCTCCGATGTGGGCGGGCTTGCCTATCTGGTCCGTCAGGGCCACACCGGCTATCGGGTTCCCGCCCGCGACCCCGGCGCACTGGCGGAGAAGATCATCCGTCTGCTGACCGATGAGGGGCTGCGACGACGGATGGGACAACGGGCCTCCTGCTGGGCGCAGGGGTACGCCTGGCCCCTCATCGCCGACCGCATCGAGGCAGTGTACAGAGACTGCCTGCCCCCCTCCACGTCTCCCGGTAACCCGGTCACAAACCTGCTACCAAATTGAAACGCATTAGCTTTGTTTTTTTGACAATTTCCTGTATAATGATAATGTAAACAGTGCGTTTTTCGCTTCTGCTCTTGGAAAGGAGGTGTCCTTATGAAAAGAGCAGCCCTGATTACAGGACTGGTCCTCCTTCTGAGCCTGACATTACAGCCCGCCACCGTATCGGCGGGTTGGACCATCCTGGGCTACCATGTTGTTCGGCCAGGCGAGAGTCTCTACTGCATCGGCCGCGCCTACGGCGTAAGCCCCTGGGCGATCGCCTCTCAGAACGGGATCGTCAACGTCAACCGCATCTATCCAGGCCTGGTCCTGGCGATCCCGGCCGTCTACGCCTCGCTCCCTCCTGGCCCCGTCTGTACGCCGCAATTCGGCACGTTCCCGTCCTACCCCTGCGCCTGTAAAGCCTACTACACCATCGTCAGCGGGGACACTCTCCTCAGGATCGCGATGCGGTTTGGGGTGAGCGCCTGGCGCATCGCCGAGTGCAACCATATCTACAACCTGAACTACATCCGTGCCGGCGACACAATCTGTATCCCCGCCGACCCCTAACCTGCTCTCCACCACCTCCAGAAGCACCCGGCCTCACCCGAGGCCGGGTGTTTCTTTGCCCAAAGCCACCTCCAATGACCAGCCTTAAGGAATTTGCTGACCCCCTGTAGGACCGATTTCTCATTGAATACGCCCCCCAACTCTGTTAGAATGGCCCTGATGAAAGGAGGGATGAGCCGCGCCTGGCGGGGAAGTTAAGATGACTCAACAGAGCTGCAACGGAGGGAAAGGTACAGATGCGTCGCGTGATCATCGTCCCCGTTCTGGCCCTGATGCCACTGTGCCTGTCTGCCCTCGCGCTGGCCGGACGGAGCGAACCCGCCCTGGCTGCGCCGGTCCCCGCTGCCCCCGTCACTACCCATACCCTCTACCTCCCGCTGGTTCTGGCAAACCCCAGCGCAGACGCCACCTACGAGGTCTATCCCAACGACCCCTACTTTGAACAGCAATGGGGGTTAAGCCTGATCGAAGCGCCAAAAGCCTGGAGCCTGACGCGAGGCAGGCCCACCGTCCTCATCGCAGTGCTGGATAGCGGCATAGACCTGGATCACCCCGACCTCGCCGACAAACTGAGGACCGATGAGGATTGGGACTTTGTGGAGGAAGACGACGTGGCCGAAGACCAGAACGGCCACGGCACGCACGTGGCGGGCATCGCCGCCGCGGCCACAAACAATGGGGAGGGCATACCCGGCCTGGGTTGGGAGGCGACCCTCCTCTCTGTCCGGGTGCTGGATGCCGCTGGCTCCGGTTACGCATCCGACCTGGCGGCGGCGATCCGCTACGCCGCAGACCACGGGGCGCAGGTGATCAACATGAGCCTGGGTGGGCCAGCCTCCTGCCCTTCCTATGTGCAGAGCGCGGTGGACTATGCCTACGAGAAGGGTGTGCTTCTGGTAGCAGCCGCCGGCAATATGCAGGGCAACACCCCGAACTTTCCCGCCAACTGCAACCACGTGCTGGGCGTCGCCGCCACAAACTCAGACGACACCCGCGCCTCCTATTCCAACTACGGCTCCCACGTCAGCATTGCCGCGCCAGGCACCTCGATCTACAGCACACTGGTGGGTGGCTGGTACGGCTACAAAAGCGGCACTTCGATGGCCACTCCCCACGTGGCGGGCCTGGCCGCGCTGGTCTGGGCCCGCTACCCCACCTACACGCCCGACCAGGTCGCTTCGGCGATCCTGGACAACGCCGACGACCTCGACTCCCCCGGATGGGATATGTACACCGGCTGCGGCCGCATCAACGCCTATCAGAGCCTGCTCCAGGGAGCTCAGGGACCATCGCCCCGCTGCCTGGATGGGGTCAGCGACTGGGCACAGGGAAGCACTGCCACCTCCGCCGCCGCCCCCTACGCCCCCGGCCGGATCATCCTCGCTTTCCGGGGAGGAACGGCGGGCAACCAGGCAGCGCTCCGCTACGGGACCGAGGCGGCCTACTCCCCCTCTCTCCAGGCCTGGCAGCTATGGGTGCCCGGGGGAGAGGAAGAAGCAACCCTTGCCCGCCTGCAGGCCGATCCCACGGTGGCCTATGCGGAGCTGGACTATCTGATCACCGGCTGGTGAAGCCTCTCAACGCCACCGGCAGGTAAACCCTGCGCGGCTCAAGGACCACCCACGCGCTCCGCTCCCACCTGCCCCCCACCCCATCCTCCAGGAAAACCACTCCGTGGAGAGGAGGATGAAGGGGATAGGTGGGCAGCGTGATCTGATAAGCCACCGTCACCTTGCCGCCTGCGAGCAGAGGACCGGCCCAGCGAAGCGTGCGGCTCACCACCTCCGCCTCTCCTCCACCCGCCCAGGACAGGGAACCGGAAACCAGGTCCGAAGCCGTCGGCAGGGGGTGGATAGCTGTGACCGCCGTGGCATTCGCCGGGCCACCGTTGGCCAGCACCACCACCCCGGTGACCACTCCCCCAGGCCGCGCCTCCGAAGGCTCGAACCAGAAGGCCGAGGGGGAGAGGTCGGGGGCCTCCACCCGCACCACGGCGGAACGGTGGAAATGGATGGCCTGGTCCTCCAGCCCGATGCGGGCCGTGTTGACAAGGACTGCACCGGGGGGTAGGCCGGTCGCCACGGTCACCTGGTAGGTGAAGGTGACCTCGACGCCCGGACCCAGCGGCCCCTCCCAGGCGATCCGCCGCGCCGCCGGGTCGTACTGCGCCGGGCCACCTCCGAGCGGCGGGTCGGGGCCGGTCAGGCTGGAGGGGATCAGCTCCAGCTCCTCCGGCAGGGTGTTGGAAATGGAAGCAGAGACAGGGGCAGGGCCGTCGTTCCACAGCCTCAGGGTATAGGTGAGGACCGAACCGGCTGGGATAGCTCCTCTATGTGCCGAGAAAGTGGAGCCACCCAGCCAGGAAAGCCAGCCCACCAGCCGCTCCATCGTCCGCGGCCGCCCCTCTTTCGGCAACGCCTCGAAGGGGAAGGAGAAGAAGGCCGTCGCATACCCCCTCTCCCGCCGGGCCAGCCCGATCCCCTGCCCTTCCTCCTCCCGAAAGACGACCCGGGTGCCAGGCGTGGGTTCCAGCTCGTCCGACCAGGCAGTGAAAGGGTAATCCAGAACCCAGGGTCCCAACCCATCGCCGACCGGGTCCTCCGGCACACCCGTCGCCTGGGCCACCTCCACATCCTCGGTGTAGGTCAATACCCCCAACCGGTCCCGGCCGAAGGGGTCCAGGCCGTGATAATACAGAAAATCCTGACCGGAGAGGAACAGCCGTCCCCCCTCCTCCAGATACGCCGCCAGCGCCGCCTCCTCCTCCTCAGTCACCGGCTCATACCAGTCGTAACCGGTCCACCAGACCACCATAGGGTAGAGAGACAATCTCTCTATGACCCCATCTCCACCCAGGCAATCTCCGACCGCCGGGCAGGTCTCCACCAGGTCGTAAGGAAGGCCTGCTGCCTCCACTGCGGACCGGTACACCTCCCGCTGTTCATACCAGCGGTCGTCGTCCACCAGCAGGAGCGGGGCGGGGGCCTTGGTGGTCAGCACGGCGGTCTGGACGAGGGACGGCGAAAGGGAGGAACGGGCAGTCACGGTGAGCACATCCCGCTCATCCCAGCCCGCCGTGATAGGGATGGTGACGCTCACCACGACGGTGGCGGAAGTGCAGGGGGAAAGGGTCAGCTCAGGCTGACTCAATTCGGTAGCCCAGTCGGCCCCCACCAGGGATAACGAGGCTGCATCCACGGTCCCGGCCTGCCCGACGTGCCGCAACTTCAGGGTGTGGGTGACGGTGGTCCCCGGGGGGGCGGTGCGGGTCTGGCCGGCAGGCGTCAGTTCCAGGCCGACGGTGGGCGGATCGGCCGCCAGCCACGCCAGCGACCGGTCCATCACCTCCCGGCGGGCAGCACGCTCGTTGATGGCCTCAAAGCCGAAGGAGAGGTAGACCGCCCGGTAGTCCAGGCAGGTCCCCACCCGCACCCCACCCCACCCATCCCCCCGGTAGGCCAGCACTGGAGCAGCGGCCTCCGGATCGGTGATGCCGACGACGTCCGGCCAGAACTGATTGTCGGCGCCGCCCGGCCCGGCGATGGTGAGGGTCAGCCCGTCGAAGAGGTCGCCCTGCACTCCGTCCAGCTCCCATACTTCGGAGCTATCCTCCTCCAAATGGACCTTCAGATACTCCCTATAATAATAGGGTGCGTATCCCCACCATCCGTCCAGATACCCGATGTCCTGCCCGGTAAGGAAAAGCCCCCCTCCGCTGGAAAGATAGCCGGTGATGGCCCCCTCGGCGCCGATGTAACCGGGCGCATCCTGGGGCGCGGACCAGATGACGATGTCGTAGGGGATCAGGTCGGACGAGGCAGGGAGGTCGGCGGGCAGATGGCGGATGGGCCACTCGTCGTAGGCGCAGGCCAGATCGTCGAGCGCCTGGCGGAAATACCCGATCTGGCTCTCGTGATACCAGCCTCCGCTATCCACCAGCAGGATGGAGGGGGCGGGGGGCAGGGCCAGGTCGGCTGTGGTAACCTCCCCGGCGGTGACGACGGCGGTTGCGGTGACCACCCGGTAGCCCAGACGACGGGCACGGAGGGTGTATGCGCCGGAGGGCAGGTCGAAAGAGTAGGTGCTGGTGACCGCCTCCACCGGCGTACCCAGCACAGAAAGAAGGGCGGTGATCGGGTCGCCGGTAGCGGCGTCGGTGACCTGGCCCCGCAACGTGCCGACGGGGAGGGAAGCCAGAGAGAAGTTGACCTGTATCGTCGTGCCGGTTACAACATCCACCCCCCAGACCGTGGCCGGTTCGTATCCGAAAGCGGAGCCGGTGACGTCGTAGCGGCCGGGGGCCAGGGTGAGGGTATAGACACCCCCGTCGTCGGTCGTCGCCGCCCCGCCGCCCGTTCCCCCGTGCAGAGTGGCGGAGACCGTCGCTCCGCCGATGGGGAGGCCGCTGTCGGCGCGGGCCACCGTCCCGGTGATGCGGCCGGTAAAGGCCAGGGCGACGACGGCGTTGAAGGCATCCACCCGGCCCCAGCCGGAGTCGTTGTTGGGGATAGAGGTGCTCAGAGGGACAGCGGTGCTGGTGATGAGGTAAGCGGTACGGGTGATGGTCAGAGTGGGGCTGACCGAGCGGAGGAGTGCCACGATGCCGGAGACGTGGGGTGTGGCCATCGAGGTGCCGTTCATCTTGCCGTAGAGGCCGCCGGGCAGGCTGGAGCGGACGGCGACGCCGGGGGCGACGACGTGGGGGCGGATCTCCCCCCAGGGGGAGGGGCCACGGCTGGAAAAGTAGGCCACCTCGTCGTACTCGTCGGTCGCGCCGACGGCGAAGGCCTCCGGCAGGGAGGCCGGCGACCCCACTGTCCCGCTATCCGGCCCGCTGTTGCCACTGGCAAAGACAGGGAAAATCCCCGCCGCCTGTAGTGCCCGCAGGTCGTCCCGGAAGGTGGTGTCGAGGCCATCATCACTTCCCCAGGAGCAGTTAACCACGTCGGGGGCTTTCGCCGGGTCGCCGCCGGGGGCCAGGAGCCACTGGAACCCGGCGTGAATCCAGGAGTCATAGCCGTAGCCACTGCTATTGAACACCTTCACGCCGATCCAGCGAGCGCCGGGGGCGACGCCGATCCCCCCCTGTCCCACCGCCGTCCCCATCGTGTGCGTACCGTGGCCGTGGTCGTCTATCGGGTAGAGGGTGCCGCCGACGGCATCGAACCAGTTGCCGGTGTGGACGGGGGTCCCGTGGGCGTTGTACCCCCGGTAGTTTTCGTGCAGCGCAGGGTGAAGCCAGTCCACCCCTGTGTCCATCCCTGCCACGACGACTCCAGTGCCGGAGATCCCCAGAGAAGACCAGACCTGATCGGCGCGGATGCGGGAGATGTTCCACTCGATGCTGGTTACGGATGACGAATGACGAATAACGGATGACGAATAGCGGGCAATCGAGGACTGCTGCTGGGGGAGCCACTGGCGGTAGTGGTCGAGCCGGATGGAGGCGACGGCGGGATGGGCGGCGAGGGCGCGGATAGCCGAAGGAAGGGCGTGGACGGCCAGGCCGTTGAAGATCCAGAAGGGAGTGTAGGAGTGGACGGTGCCTGCGGCCCGTCCTCCCTCCAGATAGGCCCGCAGGGGAGCCTGGGAATGCTCCGCCACAGACTGGAGGGCGGCCACGAGGCGGGCGCGGGCCTCAAGGGGGCTGGCAGCACCGGAGACGGTCGGCTCGGGGGCAAGCTGCGGGCGCAGGATGACGATGACCCGCAGCTCCTCGTCGGGGCGGGCCGCGGCCAGCGCCCGCGCCAGCGCCGGCTCGAGCACACCGGGGGGCGGAGGGGCAGAAGGCTGCGGCAGAGCCCAGGCCGGGAAGAGCGCCGGAGAGGGCCGGCTTTCCGACGGGGCTACCCCCCTCACCGTCGCCGAGCCAGAGGCAAGGACCATCAGTGCCAGAACGGCAAGCAGAAAGAAACGGGCGAACAGCCGCATCCCCCACCTCCCCAAAACAACGGGGGAGGCAGTTCCGCCGCCTCCCCCCGCCGGGTCAACGAAGTTCTGTCCGTCTTCTCACGGAGACACGGAAGATCGATGGTTTTACGGATACAAAGGGCTAGTCCCCTCCCAGGTATGCCTCCCGCACCCTTGGGTTTTCCCGCAGCTCCTTCGCCGTCCCCTCCAGTTGGACTGTGCCCGTCTCCAGGACGTACCCCCGGTGAGCGACGGAGAGCGCCATATGTGCGTTCTGCTCGACCAGCAGGAGGGTAACCCCCTGCTGGTTGATCTCCTGAATTGTCTCGAAAATCTCCTCGACGAGGATCGGGGCCAGCCCCATCGAAGGCTCGTCCATCAGGAGGAGTCGGGGCTTGGCCATCAGGCCCCGCGCCAGGGCCAGCATCTGCTGCTCACCGCCGGAGAGGGTCCCCCCCGTCTGCTCTGCCCGCTCCTTCAGGCGGGGGAAGAGTCCGAACACCCACTCCATCGTCTCTTCGATCTCCCGCCTGTCCTGCCGGGTATAGGCTCCCATCTCCAGATTCTCGCGAACCGTCAGTGGGGCAAAGATCTTCCGGCCTTCCGGCACGTGGGTAATCCCCATCCGCACGATCGCATCGGCGTCCTTCCCGATGAGGTTTACGCCGCCATAGGTGATCTTCCCCTTATCCGGATAGAGTAGACCGGAAATGGTTCGCAGGGTGGTGGACTTACCAGCGCCGTTGGCACCGATCAGGGTAACGATCTCCCCCTCTTCGACATGGAAGGAGACCCCGTGCAGGGCCCGGATGGCTCCATAGGAAACGTGCAGGTCTTCGATTTCCAGCAACGCCATTCTCTCTTCCCTCCCCCATCAGCGAATCGCCACCTGGCGGCCCAGGTAGGCCTCCACCACCTTTGGATCGTTCCGCACCTCCTCGGGCGTCCCCCGGGCGATGATCTCGCCGAAGTCCATCACTGTGATCCATTCACAGATATTCATCACCAGCCGCATCCGGTGCTCGACCAGAAGGATCGTCAGGTCGAACTGGTCCCGGATGAGGTGGATCAATTCCATTAACTGGTCAATCTCCTGCGGGTTCATACCGGCCGCAGGCTCGTCGAGGAGGAGCAGCCGCGGGTTCGTGGCCAGGGCGCGGGCGATCTCCAGGCGGCGCTGGAGGCCATAGGGGAGGCTCCCCGCGATGTCGTTCTGCCGCTCCTCCAGACCGAAGATCGCCAGCAGCTCCTGGCTGCGCTCGGTCATCTCCGCCTCTTTTTCGCGGAACCGGTGAGAATGGAGGATCGAATCGAGGAGTCCGTATCCGGCATGGGGATGGTAGGCGATGCGCACGTTGTCCAGCACGGTCAGGTTGGAAAAGAGGCGGATGTTCTGAAACGTTCGTGCGATCCCCATCTGGATAATCTCATGGGAGGGGAGGCCGATCAGCTCGACACCGTTATACCGAATGCTTCCCCTGGCGGGGATGTACACGCCGGTAACGAGGTTGAACACCGTCGTCTTCCCCGCCCCGTTCGGGCCGATCAGGCCGACCAGCTCGCCGTGCTTGAGCACAAGCGAGAAGTCATACACGGCCCGCAGGCTATCAAAGTAGTGGGTCAGCCCCTCGATATTCAGGACGACGGGCCGCTGTTCGACCTCGGGGCTCAGACCTGGGGGCCTGCCGCTCATTCCGCCACCTCCGGCGCAACCGTCACCCTGAGGGCCTGTTTTGCCCTTTCCCGAAGCGGCGGCAATTTCTGGCGCAGGAACGGCATCTCATACCGCCCCATCAACCCCGCAGGCCGCAGCAGCATCATCAGCAACAGGATCAGTGGATAGACCACGAAGCGCCAGGCCTCAAAACCCGCTGGCAGATAGAGGCGAAGGACCCCCTCCAGTAAGACGATCCAGGCAAAGCCAGCGAAGATCGTACCGGTCATGCTGCCCAGGCCACCGAAGACGACGATGATGAGCGGGTTGAACGACTGGATGAAGTGGAAGGATTGGGGATGGAGGAAGGCCAGGTCGTGGGCCCGGATCCCTCCGGCCAGGCCGGCAAAGACGCTGCCGACGACGAAAGCCAGGATTTTGGCCTTGCCCACGTCAATCCCCATCAGTTCAGCCGCCCGCTCATCCTCCCGGACCGAGACGATCGCCCGGCCAGTGCTGGAATGGAGAAGGTTACGCATCACCAGGACGACCAGCATAAAGGAGAAGAAAACCCACGGCCATGTGGTCCACTGCGGGATGCCGACCATCCCCCGCGCCCCTTTCATCTCCGGGAAGGGGAGGATGGTGTCGGTATTGTCGGCCAGGACCTTGATGATGATGGTGAAGCCGAGGGTAGCGATGCCGAAGTAGTCGGACCCCAGTTCGAGGACGGGGATACCGAAGAGAAAGCTGACAATCCCGGCCAGAACAGCTCCTCCGAGCAGCGCCAGGAAGAAGACGACCTGCTGCGCGATCGAGGGGGGCAGCGCCTGGAAGGCGGCTATCACGGGGGCCTTGAGGGCAGGGGAGAGGAAACGCACGGCGATGAAGAAACCCAGCAACGCGGCCAGCAGGTTGAATACGAAAGAGGCGATCACACTCACGCCATAAAAGCGCCTCAGCAGGGCGGAAACGCCCCACATCAGTAGCAAGGTAAGCAGCGAACCGCCGATGACCACGATCAGGCCAGAGGCATCGTTATGGACATAGCGGTAGGTAACGTCGGCGGAGGCATAGGCCCCGATGGCATAGAAGCCATACTGCCCGAGGGAGAACTGGCCGTTGAAGCCGTAGATGAGGTTGAGGCCCAGGCTCACCATCGTGATGGCCGCACCCCAGAAGATGATGCCTCGCCAGTAGGTGTTGACCACGCCGGCGCTGATCAGCACCTGCACGAGGACAAAGATCAAAAGCGAGCCCACAAGGAACAGGATGCTTGGCTGTCGGAGTCGCTGGAGCATGTTCGCCTCCTCAGACCTTCTCACCGGGCGGTTCACCGAAGATGCCCTGTGGTCGGATCAGCAGGACGATGATCAGCAACGAGAAGGCGATCGCGTCCCGCATCGGGGTAGAGATGAAGCCGGCGCTCAGGACTTCCGTCTGCCCCATAATCAACGCGCCGACCAGAGCGCCGGGGATGCTGCCGATCCCGCCGATCACCGCTGCAACAAACGCCTTCAGGCCGGGCATGATCCCCATCAGGTGGTGGACCTGCTTGTAGGCGGTGGCGTAGAGGACGCCGGCCGCTCCGGCCAGGCCGCCGCCCAGGGCAAACGTCGCTGCGATGACGCCATCCACGTTGATGCCCATCAGGCGGGAGGTAGGCTTGTCGTATGCAGTCGCGCGCATCGCCTTGCCTATGCGGGTCTGCCGAACAATGTACTGGAGCACGACCTGGAGGAAAATGGAGGAGATCATAATGACCACCGTGATATTGGACACGGTGAGGTCCCACCCCTCCCCTCCCAGCGCGGGGGGCAGACCAACCAGAGAGAACACCACAGCCAGGAACCCGCCGAGCAGCAGTCCAAACTGTATCAGGGGGTGACGCCGCCAAACCGCAGCCTTCATCGCTCCACGCTTTTCCATCCAGGCGAAAACTCCATAGGCCGCCGCCGCGATGGCCAGCACAGCCCAGGATAGGATCACCGCCGACCCGGAGATCGCCTCTGCGTGGAATACCGTAATATTAAAGGGGCGGGGGTAGGTGATGTAGTTATTGGTATACGCGAACGGCAACTGGGCGAAATACTCGAGAAAGAAAGAGACGCCGATCGCCGTAATCAACGCTGCAATGCGGGGCATGTTCCGCAATGGACGGTAGGCGAACCGTTCCATCACCACCGCCAGAAAACCACAGACCAGCATAGAAACGAGAATGACGGTGACCGTGCCGATAACCGTCGCTGCTCCCTCCCCAATCCCGGGCCAGATCAGGAGGGGCCAGCGATGCAGGTTGGCTGTTGCGATGGCGAAGAAGCTGGTAAATGCGCCCACCATGAAGACGTCGCCATGGGCGAAGTTGATCAGCTTGACAATGCCGTAGATCATCGTATAGCCCAGGGCGATCAGGGCATAGATGAAGCCTAACTGCAGGCCGTTGAGGACCTGCTGGAAGAAAACGGCGGGATTGGCAGCGGCCGCCTTTCCCACGACGTAAATAACAAAAATCCCCGCCAGCGCGAGGATACCCTGACTGATCCGGTTCAAGACCGCTCCGCTCTGGCGGCGCAAAAGCAAGCGCTCGTTTTGCTTCATCCCTTCTATTGCAGTCATGCCTGTTTCCCCTTAACGACAGGAGCTACGCACCGGCGACAGGTGAAAGACCACAGAGATGCAGAGGGCACAGAGAAACTTCGAGAAAACCCCATCATCTATAAAAATCTGTGTTCTCCTTGCCTCCGCGGTGAGAAAAGATTAAACTGCGTAAGTTCTGTTAATGAACTTGAGGTAGGCCGGAGGAGCCCTTCCAGGCTCCCCCGGCCTGAAGCGCACATACAGAAAGCCTTACGGGCTGACTGTGCTGATGTAGATGATCTGGCCGTCTTTCACCTGCAGGATGACAGCGCTCTTGACCGGGTTGTGGTGCTCGTCGAAGGAGATGTGCCCGGAGACCACATCGAACTCCATCCCGGCCATTGTCTGAGCTACGACCCTGGCATCATCCGTGCCGGCCTTCTCGATCGCCTGCAGGAGGATATTGGCCGCATCATACGCCAGCGTAGCCAGCGCATCTGGCTCGGAGCCGTACTTGGCGACGTACTTTTGCACCCAATCCTGGACGACAGGCCGCGGGTCGTCACCCGAGTAGTGGTTGGTGTAGTAGCCGCCGTCCGTCGCCTCCCGGTCCAGGTCGGACGAATCCCAACCGTCACCGCCCATCATGACGGCCGTGATGCCCATCTCGCGCGCCTGGGAGGCGATCACGTTGACCGTGGAGTAGTAGTCCGGCAGGTAGAGAATGTCGGGGTTGGCGTCCTTGACCTTGGTCAGGATCGCGGAGAAGTCCTGATCCTCACCAGTATAGGTCTCCCACACCACCACCTGCCCGCCACCGGCTTCGAAGGCGTCGCGGAAGAACTCGGCCAGGCCGCGGACGTAGTCGTTGCCCTGATCCAGGAAGACGGCCGCCGTCTGTGCTCCCAGCTCCTCCAGGGCGAACTTGGCCGCCACCGTCCCCTGGAACGGGTCAATGAAGCAGGCGCGGAAGACCATGCTCTTGACATTGCCGTTCTCATCCACCGTCACCTGGGGGTTGGTGGAGGTGGGGCTGATCTGGAGGACGTCGCCTTTGGCCATCACAACCTCGGAGACCGGGATGGAAGCGCTGGAGCAAACTTCGCCGATAATGAATTTCACCTGGTCCTGGTTGATGACCTTGTTGGCGGCGCTCACCGCTGGCTCAGCCGAGCACTGGCTATCCTCCACGACCGTCTCGATCTGCCGGCCCAGGACGCCGCCCTTGGCATTCCATTCCTCGATAGCCAGGAGCGCGCCATCGCGGGTGGACTCGCCAAAGGTCGCCACATCGCCGCTCAGGGGGGCCAGGATGGCGATCTTCAACGGCCCGCCGCCACCCCCTCCCGGCTGGCAGGCAACGAGGGCGACAATGGACAGAATAACGAGGATCCACAGGGGGCGTACGTACTTCATCTCTTTTCCTCCTTCCCTATCGCTAATGGAATGGGTTCAGGTAGTCCGTTCAATCCGGGCTATCTCTCGTTCTTCTCCTCCTATATTCCACCTCCCCGATATATGAATTTCCTACGGAACCCCGCAGACATCCTGGGGATTCTGGCAGAATAGGTAGCTTCAACTATCCAGTCCCTGCTACCTTCTGCAATACGCGTAGCTTTCTTCGCACCCCAGGCGCTCCCTCCGTAGGATGCCTACATTTTACACAAAAGGATTTCCTTGTCAAATCGCACTTTCCCGGTGATCACCCAACCTGCGGTGAGATAGCGGTTCATCGGGACCTTCTTTAAGGGACGAGCGCCCGCTCCAGTGCCTCCGCCACCGAACGGACAGGGATCAGCTCCAGCTCTTCGGGGAAGCGAAGACGCGCCCCCCGGATCATTCTGGGCAGGATGCAGCGGCGAAAGCCCAGCTTGGCAGCCTCCTTCAGCCTTGTCTCGATCTGCCCCACCGCCCGCACCTCGCCGGAGAGGCCCACCTCCCCCACCAGCACCAGGTCCGCTGCCACGGGCCGCTCCCGGATGCTGGAGCCGATGGCAGCAGCAACCGCCAGGTCAGCGGCCGGCTCCTCGATCTGCAGGCCCCCCACCACATTGGCGAACACGTCCTGATCGAAGAGCCGCAGCCCCACCCGCCGGCTCAGCACCGCCACGATCAAAAGCAGCCGGTTGAAATCCACCCCGTTGGCCGTGCGCCGGGGATGGCCGAAGCTGGTGTGGCTGGTGAGCGCCTGGATCTCCACCAGCAGCGGACGGGTTCCCTCCATCGTGACGGCGATGGCCGACCCCGGCGCGTTGACCATCCGCTCGGCCAGAAACGCCTCCGAGGGGTTGGCGACCTCCACCATCCCCTCCTCCCGCATCTCGAACACCCCCACTTCGGCGGTCGGCCCGAACCGGTTTTTGGTGGAACGCAGAAGCCGATAGGTGTGGAACGGGTCCCCCTCCAGATAAAGGACGGTATCTACGATGTGCTCCAGCACCTTCGGCCCGGCGATGGCCCCTTCTTTGGTGACGTGGCCCACCAGGAAGACGGAGCTGCCGCCGGACTTGGCCCACCACTGGAAGCGGGCCGCAGCCGCCCGCACCTGGCTGATGGACCCCGCTCCCGAGGTCAGATCGCCCGATGCGACGGTCTGGATCGAGTCCACCACCAGCATCACCGGCCCCATCCGGTCCGCATGATGGAGGATCGCCTCCAGGTTGGTCTCGGTAAGGACGAAGATCCCGTCGGTCCGAAGGCCCAGCCGCCGGGCCCGCATCTTGATCTGCCGGGCCGACTCCTCCCCGGAGACGTAGAGGACCGGCCGGCCGGTCGTCTGGGCGACCAGAGCGGAGATCTGCAGAAGCAGGGTGGATTTCCCGATCCCCGGCTCCCCCCCCACCAGGACCAGCGAGCCGGGGACCAATCCTCCGCCCAGCACGCGGGAGAATTCCTCCATCGGCAAGGCCAATCGTCCCAGGTCCTCCGCCTCCACGGCCGAAAGTGGGTGTGGCTCGCTGGATACAGCACGGGCCGGGGCGGTCGGTTCCCGCTCTTCCACCACTTCCACCATCGTGTTCCACTCACCGCAGCCGGGGCACCGCCCCATCTGGCGAGGGCTGACCCGGCCGCAGACCTGACAGACCCACTGGGTGTGCGGTTTCGTCATCTTTCCTCCCCGATGGGAATTATGCCCCAGGCCAGGACTGGTGTCAAGGGTGCACCTTTCCATGGGCGTATTTCAATTTCGGGGCGAGTGGTCCTCTCGCGGCATTCGTTTTCATTCGCGCCATTCGTGTTTCCCCAGTTCCGGCCCGGGCCAGGGACATCTCGCCCCCAAACTGAAATGCACCTCTTTCCATGCGCCCCACTCGCTCCCATTCGCGTCTCCTGAAGTTCGGACGTGAGTGCGGACGCAACCGCTCATCGGCCGCTTCTGACCTCACCCCATCCCCCTCACCCCTCCCCCTACCCCCTCCCCTCCCCCGCCGCGCGGGAGAGGGGAGGGGGCCAGGGGGTGGGGTGAGGGTCGCTCTCCCACCCTGTCCGAACGCCTGTCCGAAGCCCAGGCCTCTCGCCTTTTCATACCGGGTAGCGTGTGCTATACTGGAATTATACAACGCTACCATCCGGGAGGCAGGGTCAGGAATGAAGCTCACCACCTGGATCAAAAAATGGGTCGCCTCAGGAATAGCCCTGGCCTTTATCGGCCTGCTCATCCTCACCCCGGCCCGCTGGACACAGGCCCAGTCCGGCCCGGTTACCCCCCGGGCCTACCTGCCCTTTATCGCCGCATATCCTTCCTGCGTGCCCAACCCCCAGGAGGAAGCGATCGCCCGCTATATGATCGAGCATCCAGACCAGCGTCGCCCTTCCCTCACCTGCCATCCGATCCTGGCCCGGGTGGCCCGGGAGCGGGCGGAGGACATGGCCCGTCGCCACTACTTCAGCCACGTCAACCCCGACGGCTACGGGCCTAACTACCTGGTGCGGCAGGCAGGCTACGTGCTCCCCTCTTATTATGATACTTCCCCCACTGCTAACAACATCGAATCCATCGCTGCCGGCTACCCAACGGCCGAGGCAGTCTGGAACGGATGGATGAATTCCTCAGGCCACCGCACCCACCTCCTTGGCCTGCATCCCTTCTTTGCCGAGCAGATCGAGTACGGCATCGGCTACGCCTACGACCCGACCAGCCCTTACGTCCATTACTGGGTGGTGATCACCGCTAAACCGGGGCCGTAGCCTGGGAGAGGGATAGGCGAGGAGACGCGGAGACACGGAGAGCGCGGAGGAACGCCGGGGAATTTGACATTTTCCCAAAGCTCCATATCCTCTGTGGCAAGAAAAACCTGGAGGGTAACGATATGGGAGAGCCAATCTGGAGCATAGACGGAGAGGCCACGCTCCAATCGGTGATCGAGCGTCCGGATTGCCCCCCTCTCTTCCGGCAGACGCTGACCGGCCCCCTCTCCTGGCAAAAGCGGAACGAGATCACGGTGCGACGGGCGCTGGCTACCCCACAGCTCGCCTCCCTCTGGGTGGCGGCGCTGTTGGCCCTGGGCGCTACGGTCCTGCTGGAGAGGGAAGAGGGGGAACAGGAGGTCGCTCTGGAGGCTGCGCTGGGACATGAGGTTCGGGGCCGGATGAAGGAGCTGCGCGTGCAGCCAGAACGGCCCGGCCGACGATGGGGACAGGCCCGGGTGGCCCGCACCCCCGCCGACGATCCGATCGTCGCGGCAGTGGCCGTAGTGGACCTGGAAGGGGAGACCGTGCGTCAGGCCCGCGTTGCCCTCATCGGCGCCTGGCCCGAGCCGGTCCGCCTGGCCGAAGCCCCCGCCCGACTGGTGGGCCGGCCGCTGGACGAAGCCCACATCCGGGAGGTGGCCGCTGCCATCGAGCAGGAAGTGGCCCCCAGAGGGGACTTTCTGGGCAGCGAGGCGTACCGCCGGGCGATGGCAGGGGTGATGGCCCGCCGTGCTCTGGAGCAGTGCGCAGGAAGGTGACGCGGGGACGCGGGGCAAGGGAGACGCGGAGAACACAGAGCTCCATGGAGAGTGTGAGGTCTCCTGATACTTCTCTGTGCCCCCCATGTCTCTGTGGTGGAAGTTCCCAGGAGAAAAGCTATGAGCGAAGGAACGATTTCGATCAGGCTGACGATCAACGGGGAGGAGAAAACCCTCACGGTCCATCGGGGGGAGACGCTGCTGGACGCGCTGCGGAACGCTTCCTACGTGAGCGTCAAGCACGGCTGCAAGACAGGGGACTGCGGCTCCTGCACGGTCCTGCTCGATGGGAAGCCGGTCCATAGCTGCCAGCTCCGCGCCGCCGACGTCGCCGGTCGCCGGGTCGAGACCCTGGAGGGTCTGGCTCCTCCCGGGCAGCTCCATCCCATCCAGCAGGCGTTCATCGAGACCGGCGCAATTCAGTGCGGCTACTGCACCCCGGCCCAAGTCCTTACCGCCAAGGCCCTGCTGGACCGGAACCCCAACCCCACCGAGGAGGAGATTCGGGAGGCGCTGGGCGGCGTCCTCTGCCGTTGTACTGGTTATGTCAAGATCATTCAGGCCGTGCAGCGGGCAGCAGCGATGTTGCGAAGGGAGGGGATCCCCCCCTTCGAGCCGGTCGAGGCAACTCTGCCTCCGGACCAATCTCCGGCCCCCATCATAGACCGATACTACCATCTGGCAGAGGACGGGGGCCTGCTGCCGCCGCTGGTCCTTTCGCCGCCGGATATGGAACCGCTGCGGGTGGTCGGCAGGGGGGTTCCCAAGGTGGACGGGGTCAAGCTGGCGACCGGCCGTCCCGCCTTCACCGACGACATCAGGCTGCCGGGGATGCTGTATGGCGCACTCCTCACCAGCCCCCACGCCCACGCCCGCATCAAACGGATTGACACCAGCCGCGCCCGCGCCCTCCCGGGGGTCCACGCCGTGTTGACCTATCAGGACATCGAGCGGGTGAAGTACGCCTCCGGCGGGCAGAGCTACCCCCAGCCCCACCCCTACGATCAGGTGGTGCTGGACCACAAGGTGCGGCACGAGGGGGATCGGGTGGCGGTCGTTGCAGCGGAGACGCCGGAGCTGGCCCAGCAGGCGCTCCGGCTGATCGAGGTGGAGTACGAACTCCTGCCCCACGTGCTCGACCCCGTGGAGGCAATGAAGGACGGAGCGCCGGTGATCCACGACGAGCCGGACACCACCGGCATCTACGACCGCCAGCACAACATCGTCCACCACATCGAGGCAGAGGGAGGGGATGCCGAAACCCAGTGGGCCCGGGCCGATTACGTCTTCGAGCGGGAGTACCGCACCTCAAAACAACAGCACGCCCACCTGGAACCCCACGTCTGCATCACCTATTTCGACGAGGACGGCCGGCTGGTCGTCCGCTCCAGCACCCAGGTCCCCTTCCACATCCGCCGCATGCTGGCCCCCCTCATCGGCCTGCCGGTGCGGAAGATCCGGGTCTACAAGCCCCGCCTGGGCGGGGGGTTCGGCAACAAACAGGAGATGGTGATCGAGGACCTCTGCGCCCTGCTGACGCTCCGCACAGGCCGGCCGGTGCGGATGGAGTACACCCGCAGGCAGGAGTTCACCAGCTCCCGCAGCCGCCATCCCCAGATCATGCGCTACAGGGTCGGCGTCACCAAAGATATGGAGGTGGTTGCCACCGAACTGTACCTCATCGGCGACACGGGCGCCTACGCCACCCACGGCCTCACCGTCCAGATGGTGGGCGGACAGAAGGGGCTCACCCTTTACAACGCACCCTATTCCAAATTCGTCTGCGACGTGGTCTACACCAACAAGCCGCCCTCGGGCGCTTTCCGTGGCTACGGAGCGACCCAGTGCTTCTTCGGCATCGAGACCATCATGTCCGAGATCGCCGCCGAGATGGGATGGGATGTGGTGGAGTTCAAGCGGAAGAACTGGATCAAAGAGGGAGAGGAGATGCTGCTGGCCAAGGCCCTGGGCGAGGGGCGGGAGGGGTTTGAGCAGGTGATCCGCACCAGCGGCCTGGAGCAGTGCGTCCGGGTGGGGCTGGAGGCGATGGACTGGTACAACAAGCGCGGGAACGAAGCCTGGCAGCAGAGCGCCGGAGGGATGCGGAGGCGGGGGGTCGGGATGGCGGTGATGTTGCACGGCAGCGGCGTCGCCGGGCTGGATATGGCCAGCGCCACCGTCAAGATGAACGACGACGGCTCCTTCAACCTGCTGGTAGGCGCTACCGACCTGGGAACCGGCTCTGATACCATCCTGGCCCAGATCGCCGCCGAGGTGCTGGGTGTGACAGTGGACGACATCGTCGTCTACGCCTCGGACACCGACTTCACCCCCTTCGACAAGGGGGCTTATGCCTCCAGCACCACCTATATCAGCGGTGGGGCGGTGCGGAAAGCGGCCCTGGAGGTAGCCCGCCAGATCAAAGAGCACGCCGCCCGTATGCTGGGTCTGGAAAGCGCAGAGGGACTTCAACTGCGGGACGGTCAGGTCTTTGCCCCCGACGGCCGCTCGGCCAGCCTGGAAACGGTGGCGCTGAACAGCCTCCACGTGGACAGCCAGCATCAGATCGTCGCCAGTGCCTCCCATATGAGCTACGAAAGCCCTCCGCCTTTCGGCGCCCAGTTCGTCGAGGCGACGGTAGATACGGAGACGGGGCAGGTAACGGTGGACCGCATCCTGATGGTGGTGGACGCCGGGCGGGTGGTCAACCCCATTACCGCTTCGGGACAGGCGGAGGGTGGGATCGCCCAGGCATTGGGCTTTGCCCACTGTGAGGAGATGGTTTACGATGGGAACGGCCACCTGGTCAACCCCCGCCTCGGCCCCTACCACGTCTACAAAGCCAACGAGATGCCCCGGGTGGAGGTGATCTTCGTGCAGACGGACGAGCCCACCGGCCCCTTCGGGGCCAAGTCCATCGCCGAGATTCCCATGGACGGCATCGCCCCCGCCCTTGCCGACGCCATCCACGACGCCACGGGGGTCTGGATCCGGGAGCTTCCCTTCACCCCCGAGCGGGTCTGGCGGGCGCTGCGGGGATACGGATAAACCGGATTGGCAGATTGAGCGGGAATTCGGAGGCACACCGCATCGGCTTGCTGGCCACCGCCTTGACCCCACAGCCGTGTATGGTAAAACAGCATAAGTAATACGATTTGTGGGTCGAAATGGAGAATGAAATGGAAACAGTGACAATTTCGCCCAAATTTCAGGTGGTTATTCCAAGCCGGGTCCGGAAGTCGCTGAGCATGCGCCCTGGGCAAAAGGTCAGAGTCATCCTGTACGATAACCGAATCGAGCTGATCCCCGTCCGGTCAATGAAAGAAGCGCGCGGGTTCCTGAAAGGGATAGACGTAACTATCGAGCGGGAGGGGGATCGGGTATGAAGGTGGTGGAGTGGTGCCGGCACTGAGCCTGTACGAGGTGTTCAAGCGAGTGTTGCAGCAACGGGGGGAGGGAGAGGCTTTACAGGCCGCAGCGGTGATGATGGAAGGGCAGGTGGTGGAGCTGACAGCGGAGATCGCATTGGAGGCAGCGCGGCTGTCGGTGGAGAAGAAGTTACCGATGGCAGACAGCGTGATGCTGGCGACGGCACGGGCATATGGGGCGGAGCTGTGGACCCAGGATGCAGACTTTGAGGGGATGGAAGGGGTACGGTATATACCAAGGGAATGAGAGAGGCTTGAGGTGCTGTGATGAAAGAGGCGATGTTATATGAGAAGCTGGCGGACGGACGGGTCCATTGCAGCCTCTGCGCTCACCGCTGCACCATCGCTGAGGGAAAGCGGGGGGTCTGCCAGGTGCGGGAGAACCGGGAGGGGACCCTCTACACGCTGGTCTACGGGCGCACCATTTCCCAGCATGTGGACCCGGTGGAGAAGAAGCCGCTCCACCACTTCTATCCCGGCTCCACTGCTTATTCCATTGCTACGGTAGGCTGCAACTTCCGCTGCCGGTGGTGTCAGAACTGGGAGATCTCCCAGATGGTCCGGGAACAACACCTGATTATGGGAGAGCCGGCCAGCCCGGAGGGGATCGTCGCCAGCGCCCGGCGGGCCGGCAGCCGGAGCATCGCCTACACCTACACCGAACCGACCGTCTTCTTTGAGTACACCTACGACATCGCCCGCCTGGCTCACGAGGCTGGCATTGCCAACGTCTACGTGACCAACGGATATATGACGGAGGAGATGCTGGAATTCTTTCACCCCTATCTGGATGCGGCCAACGTGGACCTGAAGGCATTCCGGGATGAGACCTACCGCGAATATGCTGGGGCGCGGCTCCAGCCGGTGCTGGACAGCCTCAAGAAGATGAAGCAACTGGGGATCTGGGTCGAGGTGACCACTCTGATCGTTCCCGGCGTCAACGACGACCCGGCGGAGCTGCGGGATGCGGCCCGGTTTGTGGCACAGGAGCTGGGGGTGGAGACCCCCTGGCATATCAGCCGGTTCTACCCGGCCTACCGGATGGGGGACACTCCCCCCACTCCCATCTCCACGCTCCAGCAGGCGCACGAAATCGGGCTGGAGGAAGGGCTGCGCTACGTCTATGTGGGAAACGTCCCCGGCGAGTCCAATACCCACTGTCATGCCTGCGGCCGTCTGTTGATCCGCCGCTCCGGCTTCTGGGTGCTGGAGGATCATATCTCACCAACGGGCCGTTGCCCGGATTGCGGTACGCTGGCAGCAGGGGTGTGGGGGGAGTGAGACGCGGGGATGCGGGGACGCGGAGAAACAATGGTAAAACCCGGCGTCCTTAGCGAAACGCTGTGTACTCCGTGTCTCTGTGGCTAAGTGAGGAGGATATTTATGCGCGTCGCGGTCTTCGGAGCTGGTGCCGTAGGGGGCTACTTCGGCGGGCGGCTGGCCCAGGCCGGGGAGGATGTGATCTTCATCGCCCGGGGAGAGCACCTGCGGGCGATCCAGGCCCATGGGCTGCGGGTGGACAGCGTGGCGGGCGATTTCGTCATCCACCCCGCCCAGGCGACCGATGACCCCACCCGGGTGGGGATAGTGGACGTGGTGCTGGTGGGAGTGAAGGCCTGGCAGGTGGAAGAAGCGGCCCGGGCAATGCGACCACTGGTGGGACCGGAGACGTTCGTGGTGCCACTGGAGAACGGGGTGGAAGCGCCGACCCAACTGGCTCAGGTGTTGGGGGCCGACCATGTGCTGGGCGGCCTCTGCCGGATCATCAGCACTGTTGTCGAGCCGGGCCATATCCGACATCCGGGAATGGAGCCTTACATCGCCTTTGGAGAGCTGGACAACCGGCCCAGCGAACGGGCCGAGCGGCTCCGGCAGGCCTTCGTCCGCGCCGGAGTGCGGGCAGAGGTCCCTCCCGACATCCACGTAGCACTATGGGAAAAATTCCTCTTCATCGCCTCCTTCAGCGGCGTGGGGGCGGTGACCCGCGCGCCAGCAGGGGTGCTGTGCAGCCTGCCCGAGACGCGGGGGATGCTGAGGCAGGCAATGGAGGAGATCGTGGCTGTAGCCCGCGCCCGGGGGATCGCTCTACCTCCGGAGGCTATCCCGCAGACCATGGCGCTGGTGGAGGGCCTGCCTCCAGGAGGGACTGCTTCGATGCAACGGGACATTATGGCCGAACGGCCATCGGAGCTGGAATCCCAGAGCGGGGCAGTGGTGCGGCTGGGACGGGAGGTGGGGGTAGAGACCCCGCTTCACGCCTTCATCTACTACAGCCTGCTGCCACTGGAACTGAAAGCACGGGGAAAGATCGCTTTTCCGTAACTACAGAGATTTGTGGAGAGCGCAGAGCCTTTCCATGATACGCGGGTAAAGCGCTAGACCGTCCCCAGCACGAGGGCGCCGATGCTCCCCGCGACCGCCGCGCCCATCGCGGAGGCGGCGAAGTTGACCAGGTCGTTCCCCAGCCATCGCAGCCCTCGCACCCGACGGGTGGCAGCTCCGCAGCGGTGGACCGGCTGTTCTGTCTCCTTCCCACACCGGTCGCACCAGTAGATGGCCTGCACTGTGGCTCCCAGCAGGCTGTCAAAGAGGGAGCCGGCCAGCCCGCCGGCCACCGCTCCCGCCAGGACCGCCGCCCCAACCGCCGCCCCTTCCCCCAAAAGCAGCTTCGCCCCGCTTCCCAGCAGCCCGATGAAGAGGGCACCTGCTGCGCTCACCGCCAGCCCCAGGCCTGTCACCCCGCCGGAGGTCCCCACCTCCACGGCCCGTCCAGTGGTGATCAACCGGGGTGGAGTGCGGCTCAACACCCCTACCTCCGTCGCCCAGGTGTCGGCATTGACGGCCGCCATCGCCCCGGCGCAGGCTACGTAGAGAAGCGGCTGGGGCCAGAAGAGACGGGCCACCGCCAGTCCCATCGCCACCCCCGCGTTCGCCAGCGCCTGCCCCAGGTCCCGTTGAGACCCCTTGGCGAACTTCTCCGCCAGGCTGGCCTTCTCCTCTGCCCGATAGTGGGAAAGGCCGCTGGAGCTGAAGAAAAAGGCCAGGAGGAGCAGCCCCCACTCCCAACCTCCCAGGCCAAAGATGACCGTACCGCTGAGCAGCGCTCCCAGCACGCCGCTTCGAGAGAGGCTTCCCCGCCGGTACCCGATCCCGGCAGCTACGGCTGCCAGCAACAGCCCGCCGAGCACTTCCACCGGGTTCAGCAAGCCGACCACCTTCTCACCCCTGCTGCTACAATGCGCTCAGGATGCCGAGGACCGCCGCCCAGAGAAGCACCTGCACCACCGCACTCCCCCCCCAGAGCAGATAGGCGGCCATCCTCTCCCGACGGTAGAGAACGCCCCCCAGGCCGCCGTTGACCAGCATGACCACCACGCCGATGAGGGGGAGGAAGAAGATCTGTCCCTGCGCCCCCAGCCGGTCGGGCGACCCCGCAGCGTCGAAGTGAAGGGGTAACAGGCGCGGAAGGGTTGGGAAGCGGGCGGAAAGGAAGCCAAAGAGGGCCAGATTCCCCCCCAGCGTCCCCAGGATCAGACCCAGCCCCAGCCGGTCCCGCCAGAAACCCCATTTGAGGAAAGCCGGACCATGGGAGCTGGGTTCCACCGCCTGCGTCGGCCCCATCTGCATCCGGGTATGGAGGGCCTGCAGGAACCCGTTCCGATCCTCCGGGGAGATGGCGTAGGTGAGGCCGGGGGTTACGAGGAAGACCTGTCGTCGGGGGGGGACGGTGGCGTAGAAAAGAGTGGGGCCCAGCCCCTCCACCTCCCCATACCCCACCCAGTGGCCAGGCCACCGAACCCCCCGGAAGCGCACCTGCCCCTTCAGCTCCTCCCCCAGCACGACCCGTTCGATCTGGGGGGTAGGGATCACCTGCTCGGCAGGCCCCCAGGTAATCGTGATGGCGTTCCGGTCCACAGTGTATCCGGAGCGGACCAGGCCGCTGATCCAGTAGGCCAGAAGTCCCAGGGCGGCCAGGCCCATCAGCGCTGTCAGCCCAACCAGAAACGTCCAGAAATCCACCGACCGGGTGGCGGCCCACGTGATCAGGCTGCCGTTCAGCAGGAGAACGGCGGCCATCAGAGCGATGCCGACGCGCAGGCCGGTTTGAGGATCGGTTTGCCACCTGCTCACTGGATCTCCCCTTTCGAGGCGGGCCGCATTATACCCTGAGATGCAGGAGTGTCAACTCAGGGGGTGTATTTCAATTTCGGGGCAAGTGGTCCTCTCGCTCGCCGGTGGATCGCGAATCCCACGAATGGCCCGAATACCACGAACAGGAGGAAGCCCTGTCCCATTCGCGGCATTCGTTTCCATTCGCGCCATTCGTGTTCCCCATGTCCGGCCCGGGCCAGGGACATCTCGCCCCCAAACTGAAATACACCTCAACTCAGGTTCGCGTTTCCAACTGTTGTATGATAAAATATGGAGCACAAATTCGGAGCGGCGGGATAACAGGATATGAGTGAGTTGCCCCTGTTTCGTTCCATAAAGCCCATTGAAACGAGTTTCAAACCCGATGCCGAGATCGTTATCTATTCTGGTGACGTGGGCGAATTCATCGGGGGAATTCCAGACAACTCCATTGCCCTGATTGTCACCTCCCCGCCTTACAACCTGGGCAAAGAGTACGAGAGCCGCGTCTCGATAGAACAATACTTGAAAACACAAGCTCAATTGATCGCTCAACTTCATCGAGTTTTACGAGAAGACGGTAGCCTTTGCTGGCAGGTAGGCAACTTTGTGGAGAACGGAGAAGTCTATCCACTTGACATTCTCTATTATCCGATTTTCAAAGAACTCGGCATGAAACTACGCAACCGTATTATCTGGAAGTTTGGCCATGGATTGCACGCATCCAAGCGTTTCTCAGGTCGCTATGAAACTATCCTATGGTTTACCAAATCTGACCGCTACGTATTCAACCTGGATGCTGTTCGTGTGCCTGCCAAGTATCCTGGTAAGCGTCATTTCAAGGGGCCGAACAAAGGAAAACCTTCAGGCAACCCCCTTGGGAAGAATCCCTCTGATGTATGGGAAATCGTGGTTCAGGATTGGGAAGAATCGGTATGGGATATTCCCAATGTAAAGTCCAATCATCCCGAAAAAACAATCCATCCCTGCCAATTTCCCATCGAACTTGTCGAGCGCTGCATCCTTGCACTCACAAATGAAGGCGATTGGGTTTTTGACCCCTATATGGGCGTCGGCTCCGCTCTTATTGCAGCCACAATGCATAATAGACGGGCAATGGGATGTGAAAAGGAAGAAGTTTATGTAGAAATAGCCCGCCAGCGTCTTTTAGATTTCTTCAACGGCACGCTTCGTTACCGCCCCATAGGTAGACCAGTATATCAGCCTACGGGCAAAGAGAAAGTGTCTCAGATCCCTGAAGAGTGGAAAGGGCCTTCTCAGGCACGACTGTTGGAAAAACAGGATGAATACGAATGATCATCGCGGGAATCTACTCCTTCAACCACGGTGAGGAAGTTATCCGCTCCCAATATCCGGCAGAACTTGAGGAAGTGGAGCAGGTAATTGCTGCTGTAGACAGCACAAGGTGTAAAACCAAAACCAGCCGGGAAAGGACAATGCTCGGCAGAACGCTCTACAGCCCACAAGCCTTGAACAGGGCTTTCAAAAAAGAGTTCACTCTACTTGGCTGGGAAAAATACAAGGTGTCGTGCGTCTATCCGACCACATATTATGTGTCCGGCTTTGCCCCCGATAGCCCATCAAAGGGAGCTTTTCGCGAGATGGATTTTGTGAAGAATCGTGTGGGTGTAGAGGTTCAATTCGGCAAGTACGCCTTCATGGTTTACAACGTCTGCGCCAAGATGACCATCTTCCACAAGCTGGGAGTGATCGATGTAGGAATTGAGATTGTGCCCATTAAGCTCTTTGCAGAAGAGATGTCAACAGGGGTTTCATATTTCGAGCAATTCGTTTGGGACCTAGAACACCGTGGGGTTTCAGACATTGACATCCCTGTCCTTGTCCTTGGGGTAACAGCTTCTTCGCAGAACTCTGTTTCCTCCGTGCCTCCGTGATGGAAAGAGCAGCTTCTGTTCCGACATAAAGGGGAACAATGGGTATCCGGGTCCTTCCGCCAGAGGTGGCCTCTCAGATCGCCGCAGGTGAGGTAGTGGAGCGTCCCGCCTCCGTGGTGAAGGAGCTGGTGGAGAACAGCATAGACGCCGGCGCGACTGAGGTGGATATCGAAGTAGAACGGGGGGGGCAAAAGCTCATCTCCGTCTCCGACAACGGCTGCGGGGTCCCGACGGCAGAAGTGGAACTGGCCTTCCACCGCCACGCCACCAGCAAACTCTCCAGCGTGGAGGACCTGGACCATATCACCACGCTGGGCTTCCGGGGGGAGGCGCTGGCCTCCATCGCCGCCGTCAGCCGGGTCACCTTCATTACCCGGGCGACAGGGGAGGAGGTGGGCACCCTGCTGCGGCTGGAGGGTGGGGAGGTGGTGGCCCGCCGGCCCACCGGCCGCCCACCGGGAACGGCGGTCACAGTGGAAGAGCTGTTCTTCAACGTGCCCGCCCGCCGCAAGTTTCTCCGCTCCGAAGCAACGGAGCGCCGCCATATTGACGCCTGGGTCACCCGATACGCGATGGCTTATCCTCACCTCCGCTTCACCCTCACCCACGACGGACGGGAGACCTTCCGTTCACCCGGGACCGGCGAGCTGCGGGAGGTGATGGTCGCCGTCTATGGCACAAGGACCGGCGCGGCGATGCTGGAGATACCGGAGGACCCCGGGGGGGATTCCCACATCCGGGTGCTCGGCTTTGTCGGCCCGCCCTCCCTCCATCAGGGCAATCGGGGAGGGATCACCCTCTTCGTCAACGGGCGGTGGGTGCAGGATAACCGGCTGACCTATGGGGTGATCCAGGCCTACCATACCCTCCTCCCCACCGGCCGCTACCCGGTGGCGGTGCTCTTCATCCACCTGCCGCCAGAGGAGGTGGACGTCAACGTCCACCCCGCCAAGGCGGAGGTCCGCTTTCGGGATGCGGACCGGGTCTTCCGGGCAGTGCAGCGGGCAGTGCGGCGAGGGGTGGAGCAGCAGGCCGCCGTCGCGGCGCCGGCCCGCGCCCTCCCGGGCGGGCTGTCCCCTGAGTCCCGCCCACCTGCCCGGTGGAGGACGGCCGGGTGGGATCGGCCGCTCTTTCGGCCCGTGGAAAGGGGAATAGAACTGCCCACTCAACCCGCCCTGTCCCCCTCCCAGGCCCCCTCCCAGATGCCGCCGCTGCGGGTGGTGGGACAGATCGCCGGGGCCTATATCGTCGCCGAGGGTCCGGACGGCCTCTACATGATTGACCAGCACGCGGCCCACGAACGGGTGCTCTACGAGCAGATGGTAGCCCGAAAGGAAGAGGGCGTGCCCTCCCAGGGGCTGCTGGAACCGGCAACGGCGGAACTTCCGCCGGAAGCGGTGGGGATGGTGGAGGCCTATCAGGACATATTGGGACGGCTGGGTTTTGAGGTGGAGCCCTTCGGGGGGAACACCGTTCTGATACGGGCCATACCGACGATCCTGGCCCATACCCGCCCTGCGGAAGTGCTGCAGGATGTCGTCGAAGGGCTTGAGGAGGGCCGGTCGCAGGTGGCGGAGGAGATGGAGCGGGCGGTAATACGGCGGGTCTGCAAGCAGGCAGCGGTCAAAGCCGGGCAGGTGCTGACACGGGAGGAGATGGAAGAGCTGATCCGGGCACTGGAACGATGCGCCAGCCCCCGCACCTGCCCCCATGGCCGTCCGACGATGATCTACATCAGCTCGGCCCAACTGATGCGGGCGTTTGGACGGGAGTAATGGTGACCCGGTGACCCGGTGATTCGGTGACTCGGTGATTTGGAGACCTGGTAAGGAGGTGAACCGATGGCCACGTTCATCCTTCTTTCAAAAGTCTCCCTGCGCAGCCCTGGCGAGGTCCGGGCGTTGAGCGTGATGGACGAGGAGTTCGACCGACGGCTGCGGGAAGAATGCCCGGAGGTCAAGCGGATTGCCAGTTATGCGCTGCTGGGGGAGTATGATTTCCTGCACATCTTCGAAGCGCCCGACGCGAGGACGGCCACCAAAGTGGCCCTGCTGGCCAATACATTCGGCAATTGCACCACCCACACATTGACGGCGATCCCGTTCGATGAGTTCCGCGAGCTTCTGAAAGAGATGTAGCGTCGGAGGAGGGACGACCGAATGCGCTTTCTCGTCACCGGTGGGGCCGGGTTCCTGGGAGCAGCTCTGGCCAACCGGCTGGCCGCCGAAGGGCACCAGGTGCGGGTCATTGACGACCTGAGCGCCGGGGACCCGGCCCGGCTGGACGGACGGGTCCTTTTCACCCGCGGCAGCGTGCTGGACCGGCCCAAGTTGTGGACGCTCCTGCAAGACGTGGACTGCGTCTACCACCTGGCGGCCCGGGTGCTGGTCTCCGAATCCATCCTCTACCCCCGGGAGTACAACGAGGTCAACGTTGGGGGGACGGTGAGCGTGATGGAGGCGATGCGGGATGCAGGGGTGCGCCGGGTGATCCTCACCTCCTCCGGCGCCATCTATGGGGAGCAGGCCCATCAGCCGGTGCGGGAGGACCAGCCCCCCAACCCCCAATCCCCCTACGCAGTGAGCAAACTGGCCGCGGAGCACTACGTCCGCGCCATCGGTGCCCTCTGGGGGATCGAGACAGTGGTCCTGCGTGTCTTCAACGCTTACGGGCCGGGACAGAATCTCCCCCCCTCTCACCCGCCGGTGGTCCCCCGCTTCCTGCGGCAGGCGCTCCGGGGCGGCACGCTGGTCATCTTCGGCAGCGGCGCCCAGACCCGGGATTTCGTCTACGTGGACGACGTGGTTGACGCGCTGGTCGCTGCCGCCACCGCCTCCGACGTGGACCGACGGATTATCAACGTCGGGTCCGGCAAAGAGACCTCGATCAATGAGCTGGCGGCGCTGGTGGCGAAGGTGGTGGGGCAGGAGGTGGAGGTGCTCCATAGCCCGGCGGAGAGCGGCGGCGTCTCCCGCCTCTGCGCCGACATCTCGCTGGCCCGACAGCTCCTGGGCTACAGGCCCCGCGTGGGGCTGGAGGAAGGGCTGCGACGGACGCTCAAACAGGACCCCCGGTTTGCCCATGGCACGTCTGGGGCGTGAATTCTTCGCCCAGGATACCCTCCGGGTCGCCCGGGCCCTCCTGGGAAAGCGGCTGGTGCGGGTGCTGGATGGGGAGCGGCTGAGCGGGCGCATCGTGGAGGTAGAGGCATACATCGGCGAGGAGGACCAGGCCTCCCATGCCCGCTTCGGCCGCACGGAGCGGAACGCGGCGATGTACGGCCCTCCAGGCCACGCCTACGTCTATATGATCTATGGCGTCCACCACTGCCTCAACCTGGTGACCGGGCCGGAAGGGTTCCCGGCGGCGGTGCTGGTCAGGGCGCTGGAGCCGCTGGAAGGGATCGAGCGGATGCGGGCGCTCCGCCCCGGCCGGCCTGACCTTCAGTTGACCAGCGGGCCGGGTCGGCTCTGCCAGGCACTCGCCATTGACCGGAGATTCGACGGAGCAGACCTCTGCGCACCGGATAGCCTCCTCTTCCTGGAGGAAGGAGGGCCGATCCCGGAAAGCGCCATCCTGTCCAGCCCCCGGGTGGGGGTCCGTGGCGACCAGGCCGCCCTCCAGGCCCAATGGCGGTTCTACCTGCGGGATAATCCTTACGTCTCCCGGTGAGAAGACGGGGAACGCGGGGACAGGTCAAACCAAAGAGACAGGGAGACCAAAGTGGTTCGAGAGAGCGAGAAGAGCCTCCGAGATGCTTTGTGCCTCCATAGCTGAAGCCGAACAGAAGTTGCCGAGCCGAAAGGAGAAGAGCGTGATGAGCGACTGGAAGCGGATCTTCTTACCCTTCATCTCCCGGGAGGAACCGGAGAGGCTGCCGGATCCCCTTCAGGGCAAGGGAGTCTGGGCCCGCCCCCGCCCGGACGGCACCTCCGAGCTGGAACGGGCCATCGAGATCGCCCACCGGATCGGTGCGACCCATGTTTTCTACAAAGTGGCCCACGGGGCAACTTGCCTGGAAGGGTCAGCCCAGGCTGCCCGACGGATCACGGACGCAGGGCTGATCCCCTTCGGCTGGATATGGCTGATGCTGACGGATCCGTCGGGCGAAGCGCAGGCCATCGCCCGCGCCTTCCAGGACGGCTACCAGGGGATGGTCCTGGATACGGAGGATCCCTGCAGCCGCAAGTTCGCCGAAGCCCGCACACTGGTCTCTGCCGTCCGCAACGCTGGCGTGGACCGGACCCGGCTCTACAACTGCTCCTTCCCCAACATTTCCCACCACCGGGACCTCCCCTACGACGAACTGAACGAGATCTGTCGGGGCGGGCTGATGCCGATGGCCTACGGCTCCTTCTTCGCCCCGGGCGACCCGACCCCCTGGGAGGCCCAGGCCCGCCGGGTGCTCGACGAATGGACCTACGGCCACTATGAGTACTGGGCCAACCAGTGGGGTTACCGCCCGCCCCTTTACCCCGTCCTGGGCCCCTACCATGACGAGCACGGCACGGCCAGGATGGGGCCGGAGGAGTTCCAGGTGTGGCTGGACCGACTGGTCGCCCACAACCCGACCTTCTTCAGCCTCTTCACCGCAGCCGTGATAGACGACGCCCTGCTGCCACTGCTGCGGGACGTGGCCGTTGGCGAGGAAAAGGAAGAGGTCCGGCCAGTCCCGGAGACAGCATGGGCCCGTCCACTGGAGGGGGTGGTGCTCTACCAGCAGCCGGACCCCGGCGCGCTGCGACTGCTGGCCGTGATTTACGCTACCCCTCTGGAGGGGCTGGCCCGCCGCAAAGGGAGCGACGGAGCCACCTGGCTCCAGGTCCGTGCCCCAGACGGTACGATCGGGTGGGTGCTGGAGGACCGTCTCCTCATGGCCAACCCCGGCCCTCCCCCCAGCCTCCCCCCCCTCCCCCCCCCTCCGCCGGGGCACCTGACCCACGTCTGGACCGAACAGGAGGTCAACTACCGCAGCCGACCGAACGCCCGCCCGGAAACCCTTATCGGCCGCCTCTATCCGGGAGCCCGGCTGCGGGTGCTGGAAGACCCCCTCCAGGCACGGGGGAAGGTTGGCAAATTGGGGCAGTGGCTCCAGGTCCAGCTTGAACCGGACGGCCCCGAGGGATGGATCGCCGCCTGGTACGTCACCGACCACGCACCGCCGCGGGAGAAGGTCATCCCCGCCGCCTACGTCCGTGTGCAGAGCCCGATCGGCCTCAACGTGCGGGCCGCCCCATCCACCAGCGCCGAAAAGGTCTGGCACGTGCCGGACGGGACCATCCTGCAGGTCCTGGAGGACCCCCTGGAGGCTGCGGAGAAGGTCGGCGTGGACGGGAAATGGATCCGCGTCCGCACCCCCAGCCTCCACGAAGGGTACGTCGCCGCCTGGCATCTGAGCGCCGATGTCCCCCCCGACAACCGTCGGCCAGCAGTGGATGCGGTCCTGCCTTTCGGCGAATGCGCCTGGATCTTCGGCATCCACGGCGTGGGGGTGAACGAGACCCAGGACTTCCGCCACCTCTTCCAGGGGTCGGGCAAGACCGGCTGGGCCCTCTTCACCGAGGGGATCGGCCGGCACCCCGGCTCGCTGGGACCGGATCCGAACCGCCGCCAGAAGCTGTGGGACTGGGCCAGAGCTGGGTACGGGATCATCATCCGCCTCAACCACGGCTATGACGCCGCCGGCACACTGCCGGAGGAGGCCCACTATGAGGCCTTTGCCGCGACCTGCGCCCGGTATGCCGAGCTGTACCTGAAGCATCCGGAGGAGAACCCCCGGAAATATACCTGGACCCTGATCATCGGCAACGAGCAGAACAACCCTCGCGAATGGCCGCGCAGCGGCCACCCGCCGGAGCCGATCACCCCGGAGCGGTACGCCCGGGCCTTCAACCTGGCCTATCGAGCGATCAAGGCGGTGCTGCCCAACGCCCGGGTCGTGCCGGGAGCAGTGGACCCCTACAACGCCCAGCTCCAGCGCCCCCTTGACTACTTTATCAAGATGCTGGAGGGGATCGAGGCGCTGGACGGCTTCGCCCTCCACACTTACACCCACGGGCCAGACCTGACCCTCATAACCGTGCTGCGTAAGTTCACCGACGACCCTATCAAGGACCACTACTACGATTTCCAGGCGTATCGGCCCTTTATCGAAGCCATCCCTCTCAGGTGGCGGGACAAGCCCGTCTACATCACCGAGACCAACCACTGGACAAAGCGGGATGGGAGCCTGGGTTGGGAGAACCAGAACACCGGCTGGGTGCGGGCCGCCTACGAGGAGATCCACCGCTGGAACAGCGCCCCTCACGCCCAGCAGATCCGCTGTCTGCTGCTCTACCGGTGGCAGGGGGACGAATGGGCGATTGACATCCGGGATAAGGTGCAGGCGGATTTCAAGTCGGCGCTGTCCAACGACTATCGGTGGAGGGTATAGGAGTACAGTGGTGGTAGACCGATCGGACTGCTGCTCGGAGGGTGCAGGCCGGCTATCTCTTTAACAAGGCCTGCCGGAAGAATCTGAAGAAGATAGACGGGCTGGAGCGGCCAAGGGTCTGGGAGTTCTTCAGGCCAGGGTTCGTCGCAGCGCTGGCAGTCATGATCGCCGCGGGGGCCACGCTGTCTGCCCACGCATCCCAGGCCGCCAGGCCTGCTTTACGCAGGCTAACAGCCTGCGCACAGAAAGAAAGGGAGCGGTTAGAAGATGGAGATCGTGATTGCAGGCCTCGCCATCCTGATCCTGGCCATCGTTCCAATGATTTTCTACGCCCTCATCCTCTGGTGGTTCGACCGGTATGAGAAGGAGCCGCTGCCCCTCATCGTTATCTCCTTCCTGTGGGGTGCTGTCCCGGCTGTCATCTTCTCCCTTATCGCCCAGATCATCCTGGACCTGCCCCTTTCCGTCCTGGTCAGGCCGGGGATTGGTGCGGACCTCCTGAGCGCCAGCCTCATCGCCCCCATCACAGAGGAGCCATTCAAGGGGCTGGCGCTTCTCCTGCTCCTGCTTCTCTTCCGCCGGGAGATTGACACGCCGCTGGACGGGATCATCTACGGCGGACTGGTGGGCTTCGGGTTTGCCACCACCGAGAATGTCTTCTATTTCTTCGACGCCTACGGGCTGGGAGGTCTGGGCGGAGTCCTGGAGCTGGCCTTCTTCCGGGCCATGCTCTTTGGCCTTAACCACGCTCTTTTCACCGGCTGCACCGGGTTGGGGTTCGCCCTGGCCCGCACCTCCCCCAACTGGGCAGTGAAGATCGGGGCGCCGGTCCTGGGGCTGGGCGCCGGGATGAGCCTGCACGCGATCCACAATGCAGGAGCGACGCTGACCGGCGCGACCTGCTGGCCCCTGCTGATCAGTCTGGTGGCGGACTGGGGAGGCGTGGTGGCCCTGCTGGGCATCATGATCTGGACCTCTCGCCGCGAGCAGAGCTGGATCTCCCGCTATCTGGTAGAAGAGGTCCGTATCGGCATTATCGGGCCACGGGACTACGAGGTGATCCGTTCCTACTGGAAGCGGGTAGGAGAGCGGGTGCGGACGCTGGCGGGGGGAAATTTCGATCGCTGGCAGCGGTTGGGCCGATACTACCGGCTGGCGACGGAGCTGGCCTTCGCCAAGCACCGCTGGGCCACCTTCGGGCCGGAGCAGGATACCGGGATGCGGATCGAACGGCTGCGGCGGGAGCTTTACGAACTGCGCAGGACACTATAACTGCATCGTTTCCCGCGCCAGCGCCTCCACAACGGCACGGAGGTCCCTTTGCTCCTGCCAGATCCGTAGTTGTCGCTCCGCACCGGTCCCTTGCTCCAGAATGGTCCGCGCAAAGGCGAGGGCATCGCTGCTTTCCAGCTCCCGCCCCACGTCATCCAGCCAGTCCAGCAAGGGGTCAACCCACTCCCGCACTGTCCGCGCCGGTTCCCCTGCCCGCAGGAACAGGCGGCCCGCCGTCCCGTATCGGGCCGCCTGCCATTTGCCCGCCTCTATGATGAAACGGGAGAGAGCAGGCCGCTCCGGCTCCCGCGCCAGCTTCACCGCCAGCGCCTGGACCCACGCCGCCAGACAGACCGCTTCCTCGACCCGGGTGGGCATATCCGGGATCCGCACCTCCAGCGTGGGCACGCGGGGGTTGGGCCGGGCGTCCCACCAGATAAAGCTCGGGTCCGGGATCAGGCCGGCCTCCATCATAGTCGTCACAAGCTTCTGATACTCTGCCCAGGAGCCGAAGCGGGGCGGGATGCCGGTGCGGGGCAATGCAGCAAAGAGGGCGATGCGGTAAGCGTACAGGCCGGTGCAGCGACCTTCATAGAAAGGGGAGTTGGCGGAGAGCGCCAGAAGGAAAGGCAGGTAGGGCAGCATCCGATCCATCACCCGCACCCGCAGATCGGCATCGGCGATGCCCACGTGGATGTGAAGGCCGAAGGTGACCAGCCGCCGCCCTACTTCCTGAAGCTCCGCTGCCAGTGTCGCGTACCGCCCCCCTTCGGTGACCTGTTGAGTGATCCACGGGGAGAAGGGATGAGTGCCGGCCGCCACCAGCCGCAGCCCCAGCCCATCGGCCAGGGAGGCTGCCTCCCGTCGGATCCGCCGTACCTCATCCCCCAGCTCCCGCACCGTCTGGCAGACGCGGGTGCCGGCCTCCACCTGGGATTGAAGGAACTCTGCCCGAACGTCCTCCCTCCCGTTCTCCAGGTCCTTTTCCAGAATGGCGTGGATGGTCGAGCGCAGCTCCCAGGTCCCCGGCTCGACGACCTGGTACTCCTCCTCCACACCGAGATCGAAGGGGCCTTCGGGGGTCACGGCAGCTTCCACTCCGTGATCACCATCCGGTGGTCGGAGGCCAGCAAGTCGAGGACGGCCGCATTGGTCGGCTCCAGCCCCCGCCCCCAGACAAAGTCAATGCGGTGGCGGGGCCCGATGGCAGGGGAGGTGGGCGGGTTATCCAGCCCCAGCGCGACGAAGGGGTCGGTGAAACCAGCCGCCGCCAGCCGGGCATAGACAGGGGATTCGGGGGTGGAGTTGAGATCACCGGCGAAGAGGGCCGGCGATGCGTCGCCCATACAGGCCAGCGCATCGGCAAGCTGACGGGCCTGCTCCTCCGGCCCCAGCCCCAGCCAGACCCCATATGCATCCACTTCCTGCTCCCCCACCCGCAGCCGGGCGTGGACGATGCCGGTCTGCTCCAGCTTGCTCTCCAGCAGCGCCCCGTCCGCAGCGACAACCGGAAAACGGGTGAGGAGAGCAATGCCGGAGAGGTTCTCCAGCGTGGGCTGATAGATCGCCCGCATCCCCAGCCGGCGGGCCAGCCAGAGGGCATTGTCCACCCCATCGGCCCCACTTTCCGCAATGGTGTGGGCCTGGGCCTCCAGGCTGAGCTGCCAGGGGGTGTTGTAGCCGTAAAGGAGGACCAGGCCCGCCTCAACGCTCCGCAGTGCTCGAACGTCGCGCATATGCACCCCCCCGCTCATCCTTGATGCTGCTCTATTATACACGAATTGGCCCGTGGCTGGAATCGGTTATAATATGCCCGAACCGGAATGCAACGATTCTCACGACGCAAGTTCCTCCGCCTGGCCCTGTTCGGCCTGGGGACGGGCATTGCCGCCTGCTGCGGTGGCCCCGCCTACGGCCTCTTCGTCGAGGCCCGCTGGCTGCGCCTCCGACAGATACGCATCCCCCTGCCCGGCCTGTCCCCACATCTGGATGGCTTCCGCCTGGCTTTGCTGACTGACCTCCACCGCAGCGAATGGGTGAGCCAGGAGCAGATCGCCCGGGCGGTGGACCTGGCCGCCGGCACCGAACCCGACCTGATCCTGCTGGGAGGCGATTACGTCACTGGATCGGCCGACTTTGCCCATTCCTGCGCCGGAGAGCTGGGCCGTCTCCAGGCCCCGGCAGGGGTCTATGCCTGCCTGGGCAACCACGACCACTGGACCGATCCGGAGGCAGTGGCCGGGGCGCTTGTCGGCGTGGGGGTGCGGGTGCTGCGCAACGAGGGGATGGAGGTCGCTCCTGGCCTCTGGCTGGCGGCGGTGGACGATGTGTGGGAGGAACAGGCGGACCTGGACGCCGCTCTGGAGGGAGCGCCGCCCGAAGCGACGGTGGTGCTCCTGGCCCACGAGCCGGACTTCGCCGATATGGCTGCCGCCGACGGGCGGGTGGCGCTCCAGCTCTCCGGCCATTCCCACGGCGGGCAGGTTCGCCTCCCCCTGCTGGGGCCGCCTGTCCTCCCCTACCTGGCCCGGCGGTACCCCGTCGGCCTCTACCGGATCGGCGGGATGCGGCTGTACGTCTCCACGGGCGTGGGGCTGATCTCCCCTCCGGTCCGGTTCAACTGCCGGCCGGAAGTGGTGGTAGTGTGCCTGGAACGGGGAGTGTGAGAATAGAGGCTCAGGCGTCAAACGTCAGACGTCAGAAAGAGGAGGTATCCATGCCGGCAATTCCGCCTGTCCTGCTCAAAAAACTCTATGTGAAAGGTTCGCTGCGGGTCGAGGGAGACGGGTTTGCCCTTGACCTGAGGAACTCGATCGCTTCCGGGACGATCCTTCAGCTTAAGGGGCTGGAGGTGGACGGCACGCCAGTCGAACTGGCCCGGATCGCCGTGGCTCAGCCCGACGGGCAAGCCCGGCCCGCCGACCAGATCAGCGCCGAGGCGCCGCTCCAGTTCCCCCTGGGGGCCACCTTCACCCTCCGGGTGGCGGGAATGGCGCTGGAGCCAGGTTCCCATAAGCTGAAAATCCGGGTCGTGGTCCAGGACGTGGGACCGCTGGAAATCCCGGTGGCCGACGATGTGGGGTAATCGGAGAGGACGGGCGAACCGTCCGGGGTTGACGCTCCTTCTGACCCTCCTGGTTCTGCTACCACTGGGGTTTGCCGGGGCGCGGGGGCCTTCCCGCCCGGCCAACATCGCGCCGCAGGTGTGGGAAGAGACGGCAGGGGGGAACGAGACCACCTTCCTGGTAGTCCTGCGGGAGCAGGCGGACCTGAGCGATCTCCCCCCAACCACCGACCACACGACACGGGTCCGGCTGGTGGTGGAGCGGCTGCAGGCCGTGGCGACGCGGGAACAGGCCCGCCTGCGGGCCATGCTGGACCGGCGGGGTATCCCCTACCGGCCCTTCTACGTCGCCAACCTGCTGGCCGTCACGGGTGACCGGAGGCTGCTGGTGGAGCTGGCCGACCGGCCAGAGGTGGCCCGGATTGTGGCGAACCCTTCCATCGAGGTTCCCCTGCCCCACTCGCTGCCCTCCTCCGGTCCGCTTTCCCTTTTCGCTGTCCAGTGGAACGTCCAGAAGGTCCACGCCGACGCGGTCTGGACGCAGGGGTACACCGGCGAAGGGGTGGTCGTGGCGGGGCAGGACACCGGCTACGACTGGGACCACCCGGCGCTGGTCGGTGCGTATCGCGGCTGGAACGGGACGACCGTATCCCACGACTACAACTGGCACGACGCCATCCACAGCGACAACCCAAACACCCCGCCAGGCAACCCCTGCGGCTTCGACTCCCCCAAACCGTGCGACGACAACGGCCACGGGACCCACACGATGGGGACGATGGTGGGGGCGGGGGGGATCGGCGTCGCGCCGGGGGCACGGTGGATCGGCTGCCGGAACATGGAGCAGGGGTGGGGGACCCCCGCCTCCTACATTGAATGCTTCGAGTTCTTCCTGGCCCCCTACCCGGTGGGAGGCAACCCCTTCACCGACGGCCAGCCCGATAAGGCCCCCGATGTGATCAACAACTCCTGGTACTGCCCTCCCGAGGAGGGATGCGATTGGGGTACGCTCCAGACGGTGGTGGGAAACGTGCGGGCAGCGGGCATCCTGGTGGTGGTCTCGGCGGGGAACGATGGATCCGGTTGCAACACGGTGCGGTATCCCCCCGCCATCTACGAGGCGGCCTTCTCCGTGGGGGCGACCGACTCCGCCGACAACATTGCCTCTTTCAGCAGCCGGGGGCCGGTGACGGTGGACGGCTCCGAGCGGCGGAAGCCGGACGTGAGCGCGCCGGGGGTGGGGATCTACTCCAGCCTCCCCGGCGGCGGCTATGGGAGTATGAACGGCACCTCAATGGCCGCGCCGCATGTGGCGGGGGTGGCGGCGCTCTTGTGGTCGGCAGCGCCGGAGCTTCTGGGGGATGTGGAAAGGACTGAGACGATCCTGGAGCAGACAGCGCGGCCCCGGACCAGCACGCAGGGCTGCGGGGGGGACGGACCGGAGGAGGTGCCCAACAACGTCTACGGCTGGGGGATCGTGGACGCGCTGGCGGCGGTGACCTGGACCAGGCTGGAGATCTCCAAGCAGGCCTCTCTGTCGCCAGGCGTCCCGATCCGGTGGTTAACCTACACCCTCACCGCTATCAACGCTTCTGCTGAAACCCTCACCAACGTCGTCCTCACCGACGCTATCCCCTCCGGCCTGCCCCTGGCCTGGGCCAGCGGGGTCTACACAGAGCAAGAAGGGGTGATCACCTGGGCACCGACGACACTGGAGTCCGGCGACGCCCTCACAGCCACCTTCGCCCTGACAGTGGCTCATCTCCTGCCCGGCACGCCGGTGGTGAACGAACGGTATGGGGTGCGGGCCGACGGGATTGACGCACCCATCTCCGGCCCGCCTGTGGAGGTGGTCATCCCCTGGCGGATGATGCTCCCCCTGGTGGTGCGGGATTTGTAGGACAAGATTCAATCCTGTCCTACAGCCTCGACCAGCCGGTGCAACAGGTCCGGCTCCTCTTCAGGAAGCACCGTCCGTGGGTCCAGGACGAGCCGGCCCTCCTCGATGCGGGCCACCACTGGCGGGTTGCCCGTTCGGAGAGCCGCTGCTGCGCCGTCAGGGTCGGCCACAGGCAGGGCCAGCAGCCGGGTGGGAAGGGTCTCGCCGGGGAGGCTCCCCCCGCCCACCGTCGAGCGGCCGTCCATGATCTCGGCCCGAATCCCGGCCTGGCGCAGCCGCCGCTGCCAGCGGCCAGCCCGGCGCTGGATCTCCGCAAGGGGGGTGGCGATCATCCGCCACACCGGGACCTGCACAGTGGCTTCGTCTTTGAGGTAGTGCATCAGCGTCGCCTGGAGGGCCGCCAGGCAGAGCTTGTCGGCCCGGAGCGCCCGGGTCAGGGGGTGGCGCTTGAGGGGATCAACGTACTCGGCCTTGCCAACGATGATCCCCGCCTGAGGGCCACCCAGAAGCTTGTCGCCGCTGAAACAGACCACGGCGGCACCGGCGGCGACGCTCTCCTGCACCATTGGCTCGTGGGCCAGGCCGAAGCTGGCCGTATCCAGCAGCGCTCCGCTTCCCAGGTCGTCCATCACCGGCAGGCCGTGGGCTGCCCCCAGCTCGACCAGCTCCGGCAGCTCCACCTCGGCGGTGAAGCCGACGATGCGGAAGTTGGAGTGGTGGGCGCGTAGGATGAGGGCCACATCCGGCTCTTTGGCCAGCGCCCGTTCGTAGTCGTAGCGGTGGGTCCGGTTGGTGGTCCCCACTTCGATCAGCCGCGCACCAGATTGGGCCATCACATCGGGCACGCGGAAGCCGCCGCCGATCTCCACCAGTTGTCCGCGGGAGATCAGCACTCCCCGTCCCCGGGCCAGGCCGGTGAGGGCCAGCAGGACGGCTCCGGCGTTGTTATTGACCACGAGGGCGGCCTCGGCGCCGGTCAGCTCACACAGGAGCCGCTCGGCGTGGACGGTGCGGTGGCCCCGCTGGCCTGCCGGCAGGTCGTATTCCAGGTTGGAGTAACCGCGGGCGGCGGCCTCCATAGCCGCGCGGGCGGCGGCGGAGAGGGGAGCCCGCCCCAGGTTGGTGTGGATAATCACGCCGGTGGCATTGATAACGGAGCGCAGGGTAGGGACCAGATGGTCCCGCAGATGGGCAGCGGCCCGGGCCGCCAGCGCCTCCTGGGGGGGAATAGCGGCCCCCGCTTTGACCTCCTGCCGCACCTGGTCCAGCGTCTCCCGTACCGCCGTCACCGTCAGCCGGTGGCCGTAGAGAGGGAGTAACTCCTGCAAAGCGGGTTCCCCCATCAACCGATCCACACTGGGGAGATGACGGAGTTGCTTCACTCCTTCCATAGCGTTCTCGCTCCCTTCCAGATTGCCCGGTGGATGCCTTTCATTGTACCGTAAACGGAGCAGGGCGGCAAGGGGAATACCCCCGAAGTTCGGATATGGTTTCGGACACGAACGCTCACCGGCCGCTTCTGACCTGACCCCCTCCCCCTCACCGCCCCCTGGCCCCCTCCCCTCCCCCGTGCGGCGGGAGAGGGGAGGGGGTAGGGGGAGGGGTGAGGGTCGCTCTCCCACCTCCTCCGAACTCTTCCCTCTTCTCGAACTCTTCCCAAATCCGCCGTTCTGTGTTAAAGTATAGCCTGGTGGCTACCGCCGGGGTCTGGCGCGGTAGGCGCTACAGGCGGTGAGAACAGAACCCTTTGCCGAGGTGGGACCATCAACACGTCGCCGTTACTTACCATCATCATACCCGCTTACAACGAGGAACGTCGCCTCCCGAAGACCCTTCCGCAGGTACTGGCCTTTGCCGGGGACCGGAGCTATCCGGTGGAAGTGCTGGTGGTGGATAACGGCAGCACCGACCGCACTCCGGATATCGTCCGGGATTTCGCGGCCCGTTACCCCCTTCTCTCCCTTCTCCACCAGCCCGTTCGGGGCAAAGGGGCGGCGGTGCGTAAAGGGATGCTGGAGGGACGGGGGGAATATCTCTTCATCTGCGACGCCGACCTGGCGATGCCCATTGAGCAGGTGGAGCGGTTTCTCCCCCCCGCTCTTTCCGACTACGATGTGGCCATCGCTTCCCGCGAAGCCCCCGGCGCCCGCCGGTTCAACGAGCCGTGGTATCGCCACCTGATGGGCCGGGGGTTCAACCTGGTGGTGCGGACGCTGGCAGTGCCCGGCATCCAGGACACCCAGTGCGGGTTCAAGAGCTTTCGCCGGGAGGTGGCGCGGGACCTCTTCACCACCCAGGTGCTGGACGGCTGGGCGTTCGATGTGGAGGTGCTCTACATCGCCATCCGGCGCGGCTATCGGATCGTCGAGGTGCCCATTGACTGGTACTATGGGGAGGGCAGCCGGGTGAACCCCCTGCGGGATTCGTGGAATATGCTGCGGGAGGTGCTTCGCGTCCGCGCCAACGGCCGAGCAGGCCTCTACGATAAGTAGTTTCAGGTCTAACCACCCAACACCCTTGTTGGAGCCCAGGAGCCTTATCGCGAATGACGCGAACAGGCCAAATCTCACAAATGTTTCCGGGCAGTTCTGGTCCTATTCGCACAATGCCCGATCTTCGGGAAGAACTGGCCCTCCTTGCCGCTGGCTACGGCCGTGTGGCGGGGGTGGACGAGGCCGGGCGGGGAGCCTGGGCGGGGCCGGTCTGCGCCGCGGCGGTGGTCCTCCCCCTCCACCGGCCCGACCTCCCCGACCGGCTGGCAGCGGTGCGGGACTCCAAGCAGCTCACCCCCAGGCAGCGGGAACGGCTGCTGCCGTTGATCCTGGAGATGGCGGAGGGGGTTGGTGTGGGATGGGCCACCCCCGCCGAGGTGGATGAGGCGGGGATCGTACCCGCCACCCGGCTGGCAATGGCCCGCGCCGTGGCCGGGCTGGAAGGGCAGGTGGACGTGCTGCTGGTGGACTACCTCTGGCTGCCCGAGCTGACCCTCCCCCAGCGGCCGTTGCCCAGGGCGGATTGCCGTTGTCTGAGCGTTGCCGCTGCCAGCATCGTCGCCAAAGTGGAGCGGGACCGGCTGATGGTGGCGCTGGACCAAAAGTTCCCTGGCTACGGCTTCGCCCGCCACAAAGGATATGGCACACCCCAGCATCGGGAAGCTCTGACACGGCTGGGGCCGTCTCCGATCCATCGGGTAAGCTGGTTAAACATATCTTCCCCCCACAGGACCTCGACGCCTGGCGGGACCGGATCGAGCGCTACCTGTGGTATTCCCAACAAAGCCGGAGATAACCGGGGGACCCCAACAAACAGTGAGTAGTTTGCTTATTCGGTCCTCATTCGCTATCGTTCACGACTGGCTCAACCAGCTCGGCGGGGCGGAGGATGTACTGGAGACGCTGGTGGAGATGTTCCCCGGCGCCCCTGTCTACACCTCCATATACTGGCGGGAAGGAATGCCCGCCACCTATCGCACCTGGGACATCCGCACCACCTGGATGGACCGGCTCCCCGGCATCTACCGCCACCACCAGCCCTACCTTCCCCTCTACCCCCTCGCCTTTTCCCGCCTCGACCTCTCCTCCTACGACCTGGTGCTGAGCAACAAGTCCGGCTTCTGCCACGGAGTGCGCACCGACGGAGCGGTCCACGTTTGCTACTGTCTGACACCTACTCGATACGTGTGGGACTTCGAAGCCTACGCAGCACGGGAGGCGATCCCGTCGGCTCTGAAGGCCGCCCTTCGCCCCCTCGTTGCCCTGCTGCGCCGGTGGGATTGGCAGGCCGCACAGCGGGTAGACCACTTCATCGCCATCTCCCGCGAGGTCCAGGCCCGCATCCGCCGCCACTACGGGCGGGAGTCGGTCGTCATCTACCCGCCAGTGGAGACAGGCCGGTTCCACCCCTTGCCAACCCACGACGACTATTACCTCATCGTCTCCCGGCTGGTCCCCTACAAGCGGATTGACCTGGCGGTGGAGGCCTTCAACCGGCTGGGCCTGCCGCTGGTGGTCGCCGGAGATGGGCGGGACCGGGAAGCGCTGGAGGAGCTGGCCGGCCCTACCATCACCTTCCTTGGCCGTGTGCCGGACGACGACCTGCCGGAGCTGTTTGCCCGCTGCCGGGCCTACATCCTGCCAGGGGTAGAGGATTTCGCCATCGCGCCGGTGCAGGCCCAGGCCGCCGGGCGGCCGGTGATCGCCTTCGGCGCGGGCGGCGCGCTGGATACGGTTGTAGAGGGACAGACCGGCATCTTTTTCCACGAGCCCACACCCGAAGCGCTGGCCGCCGCCGTCCGCTCCTTCGACCCGGAGGCAGTGGACCCCTACGCCTGTGTCCAGAACGCTGCCCGGTTTGACGGGGGCGTGTTCAGGAGAGAGTTGGGGCGATTTGTGGAGAAAGCCCTGGAGGGACGCGGTGAGGCGGTAACGCGGTGACGCGGGGAAATGGCTCCGTGTCCCCGCGTCTCCGTGCCCCCCCGCCTCCGTGCCCCTGTGTCCCGTCAAGGAGGAAGGTGCATGGAATTGCGTTTTTATGCCAGGGTTCTGCTGCGCCGCTGGTGGCTGGTGGTTGCGCCAGTGGCGGTAGTCCTGCTCCACCTGGTGGTCACCTACCATGCCCCGCCGCCGACCTATCAGGTGGTGATGCGCTTCGCCGCCGGCACCCCTCCCGCCGGACTGAGCCTGGATTACGACCGATACTACTCCTGGCTCACCTCCGAGTACATCGCCAACGGCCTGGCGGACATCGCCGAGACCCGCGCCTTCGCCCAGGCGGTGGCAGACCGGCTGGCAGCAGAGGGGTTCCCGGCAGACCCGGCCGCCATCCAGGGGGGCATCGTCACCGACAACGCCCAATCCATCATGGTCGTCTACCTCACCTGGCCGGACGCCGAAGGGGCCCGGGCGGTGGCCCGGGCGGTGGCGGAGGAGCTTACCCAAAACGATGCGGCCTACTTCCCTCAGCTAGAGGGGCTGGACCCCGCCGTCCGTCTCCTGGACGAACCGGCGCCGGTCCCTCAGCCCCCCAGCCTCCGCGCTCAGCTCCTCGGGCCGGTGGTCCGGCTGGGGCTGGCGCTGGCGCTGGGCGTCGGCCTGGCTCTGGTCTGGCACTACCTGGACCCCACCGTCCGTGACCCGGAGGAGCTGGAGGACATGGGGCTGACCGTGCTGGCGCACATTCCCAGGAAATGACCAGTGAACAATGAGCAATGACCAACCGCGGGTGCATTTCAGTTTTTTGGAAGATGTGGTAACTGCCTGCGCTGGAGGCTAATTGCTCTGCCTGGCCCTCACCCCACCCCCTGGCCCCCTCCCCTCTCCTGCGCGGCGGGGGAGGGGAGGGGGTAGGGGGAGGGGTGAGGGATCAAACCACCATCAGGTGGGCAGAATTAAGGTGTAACTCGCCACCAAACTGAAATGCACCCCCAACCGTTGGCTCATTGATTCACTGGTCATTGGTCATTATCATGGTAAAATAGCGCCGCTCTTCGAGGAGGTGTAGAGGTGGAACTTGGGCAGATCGTCGGCATTCTACGAAAGCGATGGTGGATTATCGGGGTGGCAGTGGTTGCAACGGCAGTCAGTGCCTTCCTGTTCAGCCGTCTCCAGGTCCCCACCTACCAGTCCACTGTCGAAGTGGTCATCCAGCCCGCCCGGCCCGACTTCGGCCTGACACAGTCGGCCAAGACCCTGCTCCGCTCCTATATGACCGTTGCCGATTCCAACCGGTGGGCCCAGGAGGTAATTGACCGGCTGCGGCTGGATATGACCCCCCAGCAGTTGCGCGCCAATGCCCGCTTCGCCGCTGAGGATGACCGGATGGTTATCCGCATCGAGATCGAGGATACGGACGGCGAACAGGCCAATCGGATCGCCCGTCAATGGGCGACGCTTCTGGTGGAGTGGCGGGACAGCGAGAACCAGAAGCAACGGAAGGAAGACCGGGTCTTTGCGGAGTTGCGGGACGAGCCGACCTACTCCCAGGCCTGGCCTCCCCGCACAGGCGTCCTTCTGGTTGCCGGGGCCATCTTCGGCCTGCTCATCGGTCTGGTCGTCATTTTCTTCCTGGAGTGGGTGGAGTCCGGCATCGTCCGCACCCCCCGCGATGTCGAGCAATGGATTGGCATCACCGTCCTGGGGGTGGTCCCACCCGCCATGTAGGGGCGTATTGCGTGCGCCCCGCCGTAGGGGCGCATTGCGTGCGCCCCACCGCAGGGGCGCATTGCGTGCACCCCACCGCAGGGGCGCATTGGGTGCGCCCCGCCGTAGGGGCGCATTGGGTGCGCCCCCCAAAAACAAATGGAGTGCATCTATGAATCAAAAACCCAACCTGATCACATTGACCGATCCCCGTTCTCCAGCCGCCGAAGCCTATCGGGCCTTGCGCACCAACCTCACCTTCGCCGGGCTGGATAAGCCCATCGAAACCCTGGTGGTCACCTCCGCCGCGCCCGGCGAGGGGAAGTCCACCACCCTGGCCAACCTGGCGGTGACCATGGCCCAGGGGGAGCGGCGGACCATTCTGGTGGACGCCGACCTGCGGCACCCCAGCCTTCACCACATTTTCGGGGTCTCCAACGAGCGAGGACTGACTACGATGTTCGTCGAGCCAGAGACCCTGAGCAGCCCGCCGCTGGCCGAAACAGGGGTGGAGAACCTGTGGCTTTTGCCCAGCGGTCCCCTTCCCCCCAACCCGGCTGACCTCCTCGGCTCCCGCCGGATGGAGGAGATCATCGCCGTCCTGCGGCAGCGGGCCGACATCCTCCTCTTCGACGCTCCGCCGGTCGTGGTGGTGACCGACGCCGCCGTCCTGGGGACCAAAGTGGACGGGCTGCTGCTGGTGGTCAGCGCGGGCCGCACCCGGCGGGACCACGCCCAGCGGGCAAAGGAGCTGCTGGAACGGGTACACGTGCGGGTCGTGGGGGCGGTGCTGACCAACGCCCCCCGGGATGTCTCGCTGGGTGGCTACTACCAGTAACTCGCCATCCTGCCTCTTGTATCCTGACTGAGGAGGTTCACAGTGAAAGGCCTGATCCTGAGCGGTGGCAAGGGCACCCGTCTCTATCCCCTTACCTACACCCGCGCCAAGCAACTGATCCCCGTCGCCAACAAGCCCATTCTCTTTCGGGTCATCGAGGCCATCCGGGATGCCGGCATCACCGACATCGGTATCGTCGTCGGCGAAACGGCCGAGGAGATCAAGACCGCCGTCGGGCGAGGCGGGCGGTGGGATATCCAGGTCACCTACATCCATCAGGAACAACCGCTGGGGCTGGCCCATGCGGTCAAAGTAAGCCGGGACTTCCTGGGCGACGAGCCTTTTGTGATGTTCCTGGGCGATAACGTCATCCAGGGAGGGATCGGCGAGCTGGTGCACCAGTTCCAGGAATCGGACTGGAACGCCCAGATCGTCCTTACCCGCGTTGAACACCCCGAGCAGTACGGTGTGGCGGAACTGAACGGCGAGGGACGGATCGTCCGGCTGGTGGAAAAGCCCAAGGTCCCCCTCTCCGATCTGGCGCTGGTGGGCATCTATATGTTCGACCATCACATCCACCAGGCTGTGGAGGAGATCAAACCCTCCTGGCGCGGGGAGCTGGAGATCACCGATGCCATCCAGTGGCTGGTGGAGCACGGCTATAAAGTCTTCCCCTACATCCACCGCGGCTGGTGGATTGACACCGGCCGTCCCGGCGACATGCTGGAGGCCAACAGCCTGGTCCTGGAGGAGCTGTCCCCCGTCATCGAGGGATACGTGGATCGGGATTCGGAGGTGGATAGCCGGGTGATTGTGGAGAAGGGAGCGGAGATCATCAACAGCGTGGTGCGGGGGCCGACAATCATCGGCGAGCGGACCCGCATCGTCAATTCCTACATTGGTCCCTTCACCTCTATCTACCACGATGTGGTGGTCGAGAACAGCGAGATCGAACGGTGCATCGTGCTGGAAAACAGTGTTATCCGGGATATCCCCGCCCGGCTTCAGGATAGCCTCATCGGCCGCAATGTCACCCTGAACCGGTCTCCCATCAAGCCGAAAGCGTTCAAGATGAACCTGGGGGATTACAGTCAGGTGGGGTTGCTCTAGCGTTCTTGTCTCTCATCTCCCACGTACCGTAGAGGGCCCGGCCCCGTTGGGAGGAAGCCGATGGGTGCGCCGAAAATCCTCCTCGTGGACGACGAAGCCGCCATCACCGAGAGCCTGGCCCCCTTTCTCCATCGAGCCGGGTTCGACGTGACGGTGGCTGCTGATGGGGAGGAAGCCATCCAGCAGGCTGCGCGTGTCCAGCCCGATCTCATTGTGCTGAATGTGCTGATGCCCCGCCTGGATGGGCGCGAGGCGTTGCGCCGCCTGCGAAGCCGGGGCGATTGGACCCCCATCATCCTCCTTACCCAGGTGGGCGAGTCCACCGAGCGGGCTATGGCGCTGGAGGAAGGGGCCGACGATTACCTCAACAAGCCCTTCGACCCTTACGAACTTGTAGCACGCATCCGCGCCGTGCTGCGCCGCGCCCGCCCTGGCCAGCCCCCCCTGACCGCCGCCCGTTTCCTGACCAGCGGCTTACTGCGCCTGGACCGACGCTCCCGTCGTGTCTGGCTGGGGGGGCAGGAACTGCCGCTTACCCCAAAGGCTATCGCCCTACTGGAATACCTGATGACCCATCCCGACGAGCTTCTGAGTCGGGAGCGACTGCTGGATGCCGTCTGGGGTTGGGACTACCCCGCCGGCACGCGCACGGTGGACACGCGCGTTGCTGAACTGCGGCGAATGCTCGGCGATGATGCTCTCCATCCCAGGTACATAGAGACGGTGCCCGGTCAGGGTTACCGCTTTATCGCTCTGGTGGAGGCAGGGATGTGAAAGGACTTCGCCTGTTCATCCTGCTCCCGGCCGGACTGGGGCTGCTGGCCTCGCTGCTGGTCCATAACCTCCAGGCCAACCCCATTTTCTATCTGCGGGCCGACCTGGCCGCTCTGACAGCACTGGCCGGCCTGGGCCTTTCCCTCCTGCTAGCCACCGGCTGGGCGGTCCACGGCCTCCTGGAGCGAACACGACGCATATCCGCTCTCCACGCCCAGGAACGGGCCGCCGACGACCGGCGACGCTTCCTCCAGCGGCTCGACCATGAGCTCAAGAACCCTCTCACCGCCCTGCGGGTCGCTCTGGCCAACCTGACCGAGGCTCCCTCAGATGTCGCCCGGCGCGAGGCGATGGTCGGTGTCGAGGAGCAGGCCAGAAGGCTGAGCCGCCTGGTGGCGGACCTGCGCAAACTGGCCGAGCTGGAAACCCGTCCCATCGAACAGACCCCTGTAGACCTTGCTGTCCTGCTGGAAGAAGCTCTGGCGCTGGCCCGTGAGCGGCCGGAGGCGGCGGACCGACACCTTGCCCTTAACCTTCCCCGTGCTCCCTGGCCGCTGCCGACGATCACGGGGGACCGCGACCTTCTCTTCTGATGTGTTAGGATGGGCGCAAATCGGTCAATAGGGAGGGACAGATGAGAAAAGAAAGCTCTTTGCTGGGTGTTCTGCCCCTTATCCTTCTCGCAGCACAGCTCACCGTCTGCGGGTTGCTGGAAGTGGGGATCGAAGCGACGCCCACCTCCACGCCGCCCCCTCCACCTGCCGGACCCAGCTTCACGTCCACACCGCCCCCTCCGCCTTCCGGACCGACCCCCACCAGCAGCCTTCCTGTCTTCAACACCCCCCTACCCTCCAGCCTCCCACCTGGCCTCGTCTTTGGCAACGGCGACGGGCTGTGGAAGGTGGGGGAAGATGGGACGCCGCTGCAAATGCTGGACCGCTCCGACATCCTCCTTTCCCCCGATGGCAGTCAGGCGCTGTACACTCTGGAGGGAGACCTGTGGCTGATAGACCTGACTGCTGGCGAGCAGCACAACCTGACCCACACACCCGACCGGCTTGAATGCTGCCCCCGGTGGTGGCCCGCCCGCCCGGACACCCTCATCTTCGGCTCCTGGCCCCAGGACGCCGATCTGGGGCCCAGCACCGGCTTTCTGACCGCTGTCCGGCTGGACGGGAGTGGGTACCGGGTTCTGGAGGAGGGAGGCCAATCAAATGCCCTGCCAGACCCCGCGCCGAACGGTAGGACCATCGCCTACGACCGGGGTGGAACGGCCTGGCTGTACGATTGGGACGCAGGCCCTCGGCCCTTCGACCCCGCAGCCTATGGGCTGCCTGTCCAGAAAATCGCCAGCCCGGCCTGGTCGCCGGACGGGAAGCGTCTGGCCTGGGTGGTGGGCGGCGACTTCGGCGAGGGGTGGCGGCTTGGCGTCGGGCTGTTCGACCTGGAGGCGGGAAAAGCCCTGCTCCTGCACCCTTACGAACCCCTCGGCGTTGGCGGGTGGCCCGGCGGACCGGTCTGGAGCCCGGACGGACAGTGGCTGGCCTACCCGGTCTGGCCTGCGGCCGACCCCGAAGAGGCGGGCCTGTGCATCTTCCGCGCCGACGGCGTGGAGGAGCACTGCCTGAGGCCGGGCAGCAACCCGGTCTGGAGTCCAGATGGGCGCTGGCTGGCGTTTTGGCGGGAATCCGCCATCTGGCTGGCCGAAGTGGGGAGGTGGGAACCGCAGGAGATCGCCGCCGACGCCTGGCCGGTTGTCTGGCTGGAGGCTGTGCGGTAAAAGGCGATTGCGGTGGGGTTCGAACAAGAGTTCGAACAGGGTGGGAGAGCGACCCTCACCCCTCCCTCTACCCCCTCCCGGGGGTGGGATGAGGGGGATGGGGTGAGGTCAGAAGCGGCCGATGAGCGCCTGTATCCGAACTCACGTCCGAACCTCAGGATTGCGCGGAAACGGGAAAAATGCTAAAATGAAAGGAGCGATGAGCAGGGGAGCGTTACTTTTGATTCTGGCCCTGTTCGCCGGATGCACCGTCCTTACTCCCTCACAACCCGTGTCGCCAGCTTCCCCCTCCCCCTCCCCAACACCATCTGGCGACGAGGCTCTCTATACCCAGCAAAGGGAGCGAATGGTGATCGAGACGATCAGAGCCCGAGGGATCACCGACGAACGAGTGCTGGAAGCGATGCGGGCTGTCCCTCGCCACCTCTTCGTACCAGAACATGAGCGGGATCATGCCTACGGCGATTACCCCCTCCCCATCGGCTTCGGCCAGACCATCTCCCAACCGTACATCGTGGCCCTGATGACCGAGCTTCTGGAGCTGAAACCAGGAGATAAAGTTCTGGAGATCGGGACAGGCTCCGGCTACCAGGCTGCGGTCCTTGCCTCCATCCCCGAGGTCGAGGTCTATTCCATCGAGATTATCCCCGAACTGGCCCAGAGCGCCGAGGAACGGCTCCGACGGCTGGGCTACCAGGTCCACTGCAAACAGGGAGACGGCTACTACGGGTGGGAGGAATTCGCTCCCTTCGACGCCATCATCGTCACTGCTGCCCCGGATCACGTCCCCCCGCCGCTGGTTGACCAGCTGGCGCCGGGGGGGAGGATGGTGATCCCCATCGGCCCTCCTGGGGGGTATCAGACCCTGTGGAAGTTCGTCAAGGAGCCGGATGGGGAGCTGAAGGCCTACAACATGGGCGGCGTGGCCTTCGTCCCCCTCACCGGGCCGGGTATGGAGGAACATCGCCACGAAGGGGGGTATGAGTGGCCCACGCCCTGGTGACCCAGGCGCCCAGGTAGCAGAGCGCGCCGGCTATCAGCACCACCCCGAATCCCCAGGAAAGGGCCACCAGAGCCGCCAGAACAGAGGCGACGACGGAGAAGGCCCCGTTCACCCCCCAGGCCCACGCGACCAGGCCGGGGGTCCTTTCCTGCAGCGCCGTCAGGCTCTGGGGGAAGGGCATCCCCATCAGCATCCCCAGAGGGGCCAGCCCTCCGATCGTGACCGCCAGCCGTCCCGCCAGGGGCAGCCCCAGCAGGGAGCCTGAAAGCAGCGGCAGCCCTGCCCGGTAGACCAGCACCAGCCCTGCCAGCCCGATCAGGGTCAGCCCCGGCGGCGTCCTTCCCGACAGCCGACTCCCCAGCCCCGAGAAGAGCAGGAGCGTCCCCAGCACCGTCGCCATTGCGTAGGTCGGATGGCCGAGGAAGAGGACGAAGCGCTGTAAAAGGGGGATCTCCACGAAGAGGTAAGCCAGCCCCAGAAATCCAAAAGGGACAAGGGCCAGGAAGGTGCCCGATCCCCGGAGGATGGAACGGGCCGGTCCCCGCCCGGCCAGCGGCAGCAGGATGATGCCCCCGGCAGCGACTGCCGCCACCCCCAGCAGCCCCAGCAGCACCAGGTAGCCCGCCCCGCCGAAGGGCTGCCAGACGTGGCCTGCCATCGCCATGACCTCCCCCACCTGCCCCCAGCGGAAGAAGTGGCCGAAAAAGGGGCGGTCGTCCGTGGGCGGGGCCACGTCGTAAGGATAGTCCGCCAGCCAGGCGGCCCGGTCCTTGGCCCCCAGCAGCCCGGTGAAAGCCAGGTAATCATCAGGAGAGGGGAGGATGTTGAACCGATTGACCTCCTCCGGCCGGATATCCGGCGCGTAGACCAGGTCGAAGGAGCCAGCGGCGGCGAAGGCGCGCACCTGCTCCAGCTCGCGGGCGGTGAACGGCCCTCGCCGGGCCAGGATCAGCATCTGATTATAGCTGCGCAGCGCCACCAGGCTCCGAGCCGGGTCGCCACCCGTCCGCTCCACCGCCTCCACCGCCAGCCCGAAGGCCCGCAGCGACTCGGAGGGGGGGACCTGCAGCCAGCGCACTACGACCAGCAACCCGCCCTCCTCCAGCCGGCCCAGTGCAGCGGTGAAACCCTCCACGGTATAGCGGTAATCCTCCGCCAGGCTGTAGGCGCCGGAGGTGACGGGATGGTAGGAGCTGGTCAGAGAGAGGAGGATTACATCGTAGGAAGGGCCGGGCCGGGCAAGGAAAGCCCGCCCCTCCTCTTCGTGCCGCTCCACCTGGGGCAGATCGTAAATGCCGCCTGCCCAGTCCCCCTGGGCCTGCACCGCCCGGACCACCAGGGGGTTGGATTCGACGGCAGTCACCCGCTCTGCCCCCTCTGCCAGCGCCACCAGCAGATCGAAGCCGCCCCGGGGCTCGATCACCAGGACGCGGGCATCGGGCCGCAGCCGGTAGGGAAGCGCCGTCAGCAGGCAACTGGTGAGCGGACGCAGAGCGGTCGGGCTTTCCATATGGGTGATCGGGCTGAGGTCGTCCCCGTCTACGAAGAGGCCCCTCTGGGGAGGCGGCTGGCCGGAACAGGCGAACCCCTGGCCGGGCAGGCTGCGGATCGCCGACGCCTCCACCACGTCCACCCGGGAAAAGCCGTTCCACCCCCGGAAGACCAGCCGGGCGTCCGGATAGCGGAGGGCATAGCTCAGGCCCTTATAGGGGGAAAGGCGGATCTCCAGCCAGGTGGGAGGATGAAAAGCAGTGAGGAGAAGGACAAAGACGAAGACAGCCTGCGGGAGCAAGGGCTTCAGACTGAAGGTCGCAGGCCTCCGGTTCAGGGAGAAGAGAAGGGCCGCCAGGCCGGCCAGGCCAGCAGAAAGGAGGACGACCCCTTCAGCCCCCATCAGCGGTGGAGCTGCCACTGCCAGGAGGCAACCCGCCGCCGATCCAGCCAGATTCGCCGCATAGGTCCGCCCGATCCTCTCCGGCCGGATCGTAAGGAGAAGGCCCACCGCTGTCCCCGCACAGAGAAAAGGGGTGGAAAGCGCCAGGTAGTGGAGCGTGAGCACCCCCCACTGGCCAGGGTCGAGGGCGACGCGGAAGGAGTCGAAGGGGACCAGGAGGGTCAGCCCGTAAGAGCCGACGGCCGTCAGAGCGACCCCCCACGAGAGGGCGGTCAGGGTGCGGACGGGGCGACGGGCCAGGGCAGGGGTCAGGCTCAGCAAAGTGCCGCTGGCCCCGAAGCCCAGGAGCGCCAGACTGACCGTCATGAAGGCAAAGTGATAGAACTGAGCGATGGAGAAGATGCGGGTCAGGTTGACCTCGAAGGCCAGGGTCGCCGCAGAGAGCAAAAAGAGGCCGGGATTCACTCCTCTGCGTCCCCCAACCGGTCTCACCGGGAGCTGGCTAGAGCTCCTTTGGCTGCCTGAGCATGATGCTTTCCTGGGTGTAGAAGAGCGCCAGAGAGCCGAGGAAGCCGCTGGACAGCCTGTTGGCGACCTGGGCCGCCACCTCCACCCTGCGCACCCCCCCACTCTCGGCCGGGCAGAGCACGGCTAACCGCTGACCGTCGTCCCGATGGATCACCCATTCTCCGCCGTGACGGCGGCGAAAGACCTCTCCCAGGAAGGCAACCCACAGAAGCCGCAGCTTCTGAGAGGGGGAGGGGATGCGCTCGATCCACTCATCGAGCAGGTGGAGAGCGATGGCGTCGTACCCAACATCCTGCCCGGAGAAGCGGGCCAGCTCGGCGCGCGCCCGCTCCGCCAGCTCGACCATCTGGCGAGCCCATTCTGGGCTCAGGAATTCCACCAGCCCGCCCGTCATACCTTTCCCTCCTCACCCAATCAGTATAGCACGACCTGGCAGAGGGGTCAACCCCGCAAAGCCAACAGATGCAGCTTTTTTATGTATTCTTGCAAAAATCGGCCAAATGGTATATAATTAACCATACACAAATGATTGCTTGTGCTTCTGGTGGGAGAATTTTGAAAGGAGGGAAAGATGTTCAGGGAAAGGATCAAGCAGGCATATGATTCCCTCACCCCCAGCTTCAAACGCCTGGGCGAGTTCATCCTCAGCCACGAGCTGGAAGTCGCTTTCATGACCGCCACCGAACTGGCTCAGACCCTCGGTGTGGACGCCGCAACCGTGGTCCGCTTTTCCCAGGCCCTCGGATACGAAGGGTATCGCGAGCTCTCCAGAGAGGTCCAGCAGGTCGTCAAGGCGGACCTGACCGCCACTTATGGACGCTTCGAGGAGGCGGCAAGCGATGCGGACCGCATACGGGCTCTCCTGGAGAACGAACGCCACAACCTGGAGGTCGCAGTCGCCCAGGTGACCGACCAGGCTGCAGAGCTGGTGGACCTGCTGTTGAGAGCAGAAAGGGTCTGGGTGCTGGGCGAGGCTGGCGGCCGATGCCTGGCCGAAATGCTGGCCGATTATCTGCGGACGGTCGGCCTGAAGGCAGCCGCATCCGACGCCGACCCGGCGGAGGTGGTGCGGAAGCTATGGGATGTAGGAGAAAAGGACCTGGTCATCGGCATCGGCGTTCCCGGCACTGGCATAGACACCGCCGCCGCCCTCCGCTTTGCCAAAGAACGGGGAGCTCAGACGGCCGCCGTCAGCATATCCGCTGTCTCTCCGCCAGCCCAGGTCGCCGACCGAATACTGGTCTGCCCGGCCAACACGCCGGTCGGGCTGCCCTCGACGGCTAGCCTGATGACCATGCTGATGGTGCTCTGGCAGGCGTTGCTGGCGCGCGAGGGGAGGAAGATAGAAGAGCGCGTCTCCAACCTCCAGGACGCCTATGCGCGGCTGCTGGCCAACCGGGTGGAGCAGGGCAAGAAGGTAGACGTGCGGCGGCTCTGGCGGGAGTTCTAGAAATGGTAGGGGCATGGCAACGCCGTGCCCCTACTATTCTCCCAGAAACTCCTTCAGTCTGCGCGCGTGGATCGGATGCCGGAGCCGGCTCAGGGCCTGAGCCTCGATCTGCCGTACCCGCTCCCGGGTCACCCCCAGCTTCTTCCCCACCTCCTCCAGCGTGTACGTCTCTCCGTCCACCAGGCCGTACCGTAACTGGAGGATGCGCACCTCGCGTGGTGGCAGGTCCTGGAGGATCTCCTCCAGCACCTCCCGGAGAATCCCGGAGCTTACCGCATCGGGCGGGGCAACCACCTCCTCGTCCTCGATGAAGTCTCCAAGGACGCTTTCCTCTTCGTCATCCGTCGGCATATCCAGGCTCAGCGGACGACGGGCAAAGCGGATCATCTGCTCCGCCTTGTGGGTGGGGATCTCCAGCTCCTTCGCCAGCTCCTCGCTGGTCGGCTCCCGGCCCAGTTGCTGGGTCAGCCGATGGGAGACCCGCAGGAGGCGATTGATCTGATCCCCCATATGGACGGGGACGCGGATGGTGCGGGATTGGTCGGCAATGGCCCGCGTGACTGCCTGCCGGATCCACCAGGTCGCATACGTTGAGAACTTGTGGCCCAATCGGTAGTTAAATTTGTTGGCAGCGCGAATCAGACCGATATTCCCCTCCTGGATGAGGTCCAGAAAGGAAACGCCACGGCCGATGTACTTCTTCGCCACCGAGATAACCAGTCGGGCGTTGGCACGGATGAGGTGGTCCCGGGCAGCCAGGCCGTCCTCCACCACTGCCTGAAGCTCCCGGCGCCGTTCCGGGTCCACCCCGTCCTTCCGGAGCTCCTTTTCCGCCAGCCGTCCACGCTCCATCCGTTTGGCCAGCTCCACCTCCTCTTCCTGCGTCAGCAGAGGGACCTGGCCGATCTCCTTGAGGTAAAGGCCGATGGTGTCGTCTATCTCCACGGCGCGGAAATAGGTCTCCTCGTCTGTGGTGATCCTGCCCTCCCGCTCCAGCTCTTCCTCTTCTTCTTCCTCCTCTTCTACCTCCTCTTCCCCGGCAGCCCCCAATCCCAGCTCCTCCGGCTCGCCGATGGGAATATCCGCGTTTATCAGGAGGGCGAAGATCTCCTCAAGCTGATCCAGGTTCTCCTCCACCTCCGGGAAGACGCTCAGGATGTCGTCAAACGTGACATAGCCCTGAGCGCGGCCGAGGGCCAGGAGATGGTCCACGCCACTATCCTCAGGCTGCTCCGGAATGTCCTGAAACTCCTCTTCCAGCAGTGCCTCTTCATCCATTCCCATCGCTTCAACCCACTGACAACTATACACCAGATTTCTCTACAAAGCAACGGCCCCGAACCACGGACGGCCCTGCGGTCCCTGAGCCAGCTTTGGACCGGCGAAGGGAATGCCAGGGGTTAGCTCCGCAGCCGACCTCTGGCAATCTCAAGTTGAGAGAGCACAACGCCGACAGAAACGCCGGGCCGTGTGCTCTCCCCTGGCATACGGGCCACTGAGAGCCTGTCCGAAAACCGTCGCAGGATACCCCGGGGGTTAATCGCCCCGCCTGGTCCTCACCCCACCCCCGCCTGCCTGGGGCGGGCACCCCCTCCCAGGTAGTTACCGTAGGACAGCCTTTCCAGGCTGCCCAGGCAGGCTTTTTAGCCTGCCCTGCGACTTTTCGGATAGACTCCAGGCTGCTCAGCAGCCTATAAATATACGCAACTTCGGGTTCTTGTCAACCCCGCACCGGCTCGCCAATCCGGAATCAAGCCTCCTCCTCCCACGTCCATGCCCGCCCTTTCATCCCGGCCGCGCAGGCCCCTGCCAGCGGACAGGCTTTGCATTCTTCGACACACCTCTCCCCCACCGGCTTCAGCTTTCCCATCCTCTCCAGCTCCTCCAGCATCATCTCCACCAGTTGAGGGGTTGTCCCCAGCCTGCGGGCCAGGTCGGAGACCCGATGGGTATCGCCCGTCCGTAACAGCTCCAGCAGTCGGTTCAGCATGGGTCCCCCACCCCATCACAATCCCGCCAGCCGCGCCAACTGATAGACACCTGCGCCCCCCAGGAAGGAAAGGACCAGCAGAAGCCCCACATCGAAAAGCGTCCACCCCCAGGAACCGGTTTCCTGCCGGATCGCGCCCACAGTGGCGATGCAGGGGATGAAGAGCATCTCGGCAACCAGAAAAGCCAGCGCCGTAGAGGCCGGATAGGCGGAGGCCAGCACACGGGCCAGCCCCTCTCCGCCGCCCATCCCAAAGAGGACCCCCAGCGTGGCGATGGCGTTCTCTTTGGCCACAAATCCGGTCAACAGCGCCACCACCAGCCGCCAATCCATCCCCATCAGCCGACCCGCCGGCTCCAGCCATCGGCCGAGCTGGGCCAGGAAACTCTCCTCCACGCCCCCACCCGGGAAGGTCGAAAGGGCCCACACCCCAACCGACACGGCCAGGATCAGCGTGCCGGCCTTACGGACAAAGGCCAGGCTCCGCTGCCACACCAGCAGGCCGATGGTGCGCCAGTTCGGCAGATGATAGAGGGGAAGCTCCATGATGAATGCCGCCCGCTGCCCCCGAAAGAGGGTCCGGTTAATCAACACCCCGGAGAGCGCCATCACCACCAGCGCCAGGAGGATCAACCCCCAGGAGACCAGAGTGGCCGCCGGACCGAAGAAGGCAGGGGCCAGAAAGGCGATCACCGCCATCCGGGCAGTGCAGGGAACCAGAGGGGCCAGCAGGAGGGTGAGCAGCCGGGCGCGGCGGGATTCGATCACGCGGGTCCCCAGCACCGCCGGCACATTGCAGCCGAAGCCGAGGAAAAGGGGCAGGAACGACTTACCGTGCAGCCCCATCAGGTGCATAAAACCGTCCATAACATAAGCCGCCCGGGCCAGATAGCCCACGTCTTCCAGTATCCCCATTACGGCAAAGAAAATGACCAGGATGGGGAGGAAGGTGAGCATCGCGCCCACCCCACCGATCACCCCGTCAGCCACCAGGTCCGCAAGCCAGGCCGCCCGTCCCAACAGCCCCCTGCGGGCCAGGTCCGCCAGCACGCTGATCCCATACCGGTCCAGCAGGTCCTGAAGCGGGGTGCCCACAGCATAGGTCAGCCAGAAAACCAGGCCCAGGATCCCCGCCAGGACCACCAGCCCCCAGAAGGGATGGGTGGCCCAGCGGTCCAGCCGCTCTGTGAGGCCGATCTGGCCGGCCCTGGGGCGGGTGACGGCGGCGCGGACCATCCGCCCGATCCACTCATACCGGCCGCTTGCCACCGCCACCAGCGCATCGTCGTGGGCCCGGAGCACCTGGTGGACCGCCTCCCATTGTTCCGGCGGCAACCGCTCCTGCATCATCCGGGTGATCTCCCGGTCTCCCTCCAGCAACTTCAGCGCCACCCACTCACAGGGGTAGGGCTCCGGCACGTGCCCGGCGATCAACCCCCTGATCTCTTCCAGGATCTCCTGATGGTCAGCCCGGACCTGGGGGGGCCTGGGCCTGTAAGGAAACTCGCCGCGGATCACCCGATCCACCGTCTCCAGAAGCTTCTGGACCCCCTCCCTTCGGGTGGCAACCATTGGGACCACTGGCACGCCCAGGGCTGCCTCCAGCACTTCCGGCTCGATCTGCACCCCCTCCTGCCGGGCCACATCCATCATGTTCAACGCAACGATGACGGGAGCGGGGAGGGAGATCAGCTCCGCGACCAGATAAAGGCTCCGCTCCAGAATCGCCGCGTCCACCAGTGCGATCACCACATCGGGCCGCTCCCGGATAATGAACTCCCGCGCGATCACCTCCTCGGCGGAGTTGGCCGTCAGGCTGTACGTGCCGGGCAGGTCAACCAGACGGCAGGTCGCTCCGTTGAGGGTAAAGAGCCCCTCCTTCCGCTCGACCGTCTTGCCGGGCCAGTTCCCCACGTGCTGGTTGAGGCCGGTGAGCAGGTTGAAGAGGGTGGACTTGCCGACGTTCGGCTGCCCGGCCAGCGCTACCAGCACGGCCCGCTCTGCCACCTGCGGCCTTGCCGCATCCGCCTGCACGGTGTGACAGGTGCTCATCCTGACCCCCTGCGCACATAAACCCGCCCCGCCTCGCCCCGGCCCAGCGCGACACGGGCGTCCCGCACGCGGACAATGAGCGGCCCCCGACCGAAATTCTGCACGATCGTCACGTCTGCACCAGGGGTGAAGCCGAGCGCCGTCATCCGCCCCAGCAACCCCTGGCCGCCGTCCAGCCGGACTACCACGCCGTGCTCACCGGGACCCAAAGAGCTGAGGGGGACCACCCCCGGTTGAGCGGTACGGGATGTGAAAGCCGGTCTTCTCGGATCAGTCCTCATCTTGACCTCCCTGCTCAAATGGCTGACACCGGGCACAGTAGCCGCTGAGAAAAAGGTGAACGTCGGTGATGCATAACCCATACCGCTCCCTCAGCTCCTGCATGACCTCCATCACCTGAGGGGCGTCGAACTCGATTACCCGCCCGCAACGAAGGCAGGTAAAATGATAGTGGGGATCCTCCTGGACCGCCTCGAAGTGGGCATGGTCTTCTCCAAGTCGGTGCTCTTCCACCAGGCCGACGTTTTTCAAAAGCGCCAGTGTCCGATAGACCGTCGCCAGGCTGATGTTGGCATCGCGGGCTTTCGCCCGGTCGTGGAGCGTTTCGGCGTCCAGGTGCTCGTCGCTCTCCTCCAGCACCTCCATCACCAGCCGCCGCTGCCGGGTGAGCCGGTGGCCGCTGGCGTGCAGTTTCTTGCTCAGTCGCTCCTCTCCCATCGGCCCCACCTTTTTGAGAATGTTTCTCATTTTCAATTATAACACAGGTTTGATTTGAAAGCAACCCTGCCCGCGAAGCAGAGGTAGCCCGCACTCCATACCCCGGCATTTCGAGCACCGGGCGGGGGCGACATCCCTTCCCCTCCGACGCCAATCGTGCTAGAATCGTGCCGCACACGTCCGGTCAGCGAGGGAACGCGCTTTTCCCGGAGACGCTGCAGAGCGCCGCTCTCCGGAATGCGGAAAGGGAGCGCCTGTGACCGTTTACCTGGATGTCTCTGCCGCTGTCCATCGGCGCGCCGGGCTGGGCCGGTACGCCGAAAGCCTGGTCCGCGCCCTCGTCGCCGCCGCCCCCAACCGGTATGGACTCTTCTACAACCGGGAACGGGGTGTGGAACCGCTGGCAGGGCTGGAGCTTCCCACCCGCACCGTCGGCCTGGGGTACAAGCCCTGGCGCATGCTGGTCTGGCTGGGGCAACTGACCCACATCGGCCTGGACCGGCTGCTGCCCGACGCGGAACTCTTTCACGCCACCGAACATCTCCTCCTCCCTCTCCGCTCCACCCCCGCTGTCCTCACCGTCCACGACCTGATCTTCCGCCACCTGCCCCAGCACCACAAGCCGCTCAACCGCTGGTACCTGAACCTGACCATGCCCCTCTACTGCCGCCGCGCCAGCCACATTATCGCCGTCTCCGAACACACCCGACAGGACCTCATCGCCGCCTACGGCCTCCCTCCCGACAGGATCACCCCCATCCACGAAGCCGCCGATCCCCGCTTTCGCCCCCAGCCCCCCGAAAAGGTCGCCGTTGTCGGCGCCCGCTACCGGCTGCCCCATCGGTACCTCCTCTTCGTCGGCACCATCGAGCCGCGCAAGAATCTCACCCGGCTGCTGGAGGCCTTTGAGCTGCTCCACGCCGAGGGGCTGACCGATGGGCTGGTCATCGTGGGGAAAGCCGGGTGGCTGTACGAAGGATTCTTCACCCGCCTGGAACGCTCTCCCGCCCGGCACGCTGTCCTGCTTACGGGATACGTCCCGGATGACGACCTGCCTGCCGTCTATGCCGGCGCTCAGGCGCTGGTCCTTCCCAGCCTCTATGAGGGGTTCGGCCTGCCGGTGCTGGAAGCGATGGCCTGCGGGACGCCGGTGGCCTGCTCGCGCCTCTCCAGCCTGCCGGAGATCGGCGGAGACGCCGCCCTCTATTTCGACCCGAAGGAAACGGACGACATCTTCACAGCCCTCCGGAGCCTGCTGACCGATGCGGAACTGCAGGCCGATCTCCGGCGACGCGGGATCGAACAGGCGGGTCGGTTTTCGTGGGAGCGGACGGCCCGGGAGACGGCCCGGGTTTACCGGCAGGTGCTTGGGGAACGGCTGTAGCGATGGACATCCTCCACATCTACAAGGACTATTACCCCGTCCTCGGCGGCATCGAAAACCACATCAAAGTTGTGGCCGAAGCCCAGGCCGCCGCCGGACACCGGGTCGTCGTTCTGGTCTGCGACCCAGGGATGCGCACGCGGGTTGAGAAAATAAGAGAAGTGCAAGTGATCAAGGCGGGCCGGTTCACCACCGCAGCCTCGATGCCCCTGAGCCTCAGCCAGCCGGTGATCCTGAGTCGTCTCCGACCCGATGTGGCCCACGTCCATTCCCCCTACCCCCTGGGGGAACTGGCCAACTGGCTCCTGGGCCGCGCCCGCGCCACCGTCATCACCCACCACTCCGACGTGGTGCGCCAGCGGTCGTGGCTCCGCCTCTACGGGCCGCTCCTGCGGCTGGTGCTCGCCTCCGCCGACCGGATTATCGCCACCAGCCCCCGCTACATCGAGAGCTCCCCCTGGCTCCATCCCCTGCGGGAGAAGTGCGTCGTCGTCCCGCTGGGAGTTGACCATCGTCGCTTCGTCCCGCCCGCCATCCCCTTCGAAGGCCCCCCCACCCTTCTTTTCGTGGGCCGGCTCCGGTACTACAAGGGCCTCGATTCCCTCCTGTACGCCCTGACGGAGCTCCCCGGCATCCACCTGACCGTCGCTGGCGACGGGCCGATGCGCGGCCCCTGGGAGGCTCTGGCGTCGGAGCTGGGGCTTGCCGACCGGGTCCACTTTCTGGGAGAGGTGGAGGAGGAGGCGCTGCCCCTTCTCTACCATCAGGCCCACCTCTTCGTCCTCCCGGCCAACGCCCGCGCCGAGGCCTTCGGGACAGTGCTGCTGGAGGCAATGGCCTCTGGCCTGCCCTGTATCACCACCGAAGTGGGGACCGGCACTTCATGGGTTGTGCAGGACACGGTCACCGGTCGGGTTGTCCCCCCTCGCGACCCCCAGGCGCTGGCCAGGGCGGTCCGTGAGCTGATGGACTCCCCCCTCCGACGGGCGGAGATGGGCCAGGCCGGGCGGGCCCGCGTGGAGGCAACCTTCACCCTGGAACAGATGATCGCCCGACTGGAGGCGGTGTATAGAGAAGCACTCCAGGGTGAGCTTTGGCCTGGAGATGGACTGTCTCCAGCCTGAAGAGGCCCCGGTGGCGCAAAGCCTGCAGGGCAAGCTTATGAACTTTGAAAAATTAATCCGTGCGCAATGGTGCAGGAGGTCCTCCGGGAATTTGCGTGGTCGGGGAGCGCTATGCCCACAAAAAGGGTCGGGCGTAGCGCAGGCTGTTAGCCTGTCCCTGCAGGCCTGGCGGCCTGCGCCCCATTGTTCCCACAAGAGCCGCGCACGATCATGGCCGGATTAATTTGTTAAAACTCATCAGCTTGTCCTAAAAGCTGGAGTTGACGGAGCGAAACTTCGTGGTTATAATGGCCCTGCGGGCGGTTAGCTCAGCTGGTCAGAGCGCCTCCCTTACAAGGAGGAGGCCACAGGTTCGAGTCCTGTACCGCCCACCTGGGAGGGGACCGCAATGAAGCTTCTCGTGCCAGACTATCTCGTCGAAACACTGCAGGAACGGATCTGCCAGATCGCCCCTCATTGCCACATCGTTCCGTTCACCCCCGAAGGAGAAATCCAGGAAGCGCTCGACGATACAGAAGTGCTGTTCCTCCGCTGGGGGGTGGGAAGGGAGACCTTCCAGCGGCTGGTCACGCAGATCCCTGGCCTCCGGTGGGTCCACACCATCAGCGCCGGGGTGGATCACCTCCTGTTCCCCGAACTGACCGTATCGGACGTAGTGCTGACCAACGCCAGCGGGGTCTTCAACGTCCCCATCGCCGAGACAGTGCTGGCCTATATGCTGGCGGTGGTCAAGCGGCTGCCGGAGTTCTTTGAGCAGCAGCGTTCCCACCGATGGCACAAGCTGGGGCTTCAGGAGCTACGGGGGCGAACGGTGGGCATCCTCGGCCTGGGGGACATCGGCTCCGAGGTGGCCCGGCTGTGTCGCGCCTTTGGGATGCGCGTTCTGGGTATGGTACGCCATCCCCGCTCCAATCAGTACGCCGACGAGGTCCTCCCCCCCGACTGCCTCCACGACCTCCTGGGCCGATCGGATTTCGTTGTCATCACCCTCCCCCTTACGGATGAGACCCGTGGGCTGATCGGGCGAGCGGAGCTGGCGGCGATGAAGCCGGACGGGTGGCTGATCAACATCGCGCGCGGCGCCATCGTAGATGAGGGGGCGCTTCTGGAGGCGCTGCGGGAACGGCGCATCGGCGGGGCCTGTCTGGACGTCTTCGCCGAGGAGCCGCTGCCGGAGGACAGCCCCTTCTGGGACCTGCCCAACGTCATCCTCACCCCCCACAATTCCTGGAGCTCCCCCCATATTCAGGAGCGGGAGATCGAGCTTTTCCTGGAAAACCTGCGCCGGTATGTCTCCGGCGAACCGCTCCTGAACGTGGTGAACAAGCAGGCGGGGTACTGATATAGTTGCGCTCCACGCGCGGCGAGTATAATAGACGTGATGGATGTCCGGGAGCTGCTGGCAGAGCGGGAGCGGCGACGCGTCCTGTTGCAGGAGGAGACGGAGCGGATCGTAGCTCAGTTACAGAAGCTGGGGGCGAAGAAGGTCGTCCTCTTCGGCTCCGCCGCCCGAGGGGAAGCCGGTGCCCACAGCGATCTGGACTTCATCGTTGTTATGCCCGGCGAAGAGGGCTTCGCCTACTGGTCCCGTCGTCTCTACGAGGGGGTCGAACGGCGGGTGGCAGTGGACTTTCTGCCCTACAACGAGAGAGAGTTCGCCGAAGTCCAGCGTCACAGCCGCCTGATTCGCCACGCCCTGCGGACGGGGAGGGTGGTGTATGAAAAGTCCAATGGATGAAGCCCTCCGCTGGCTGACCCACGCCCAGGACGAATATCAGGACGCAGATGAACTGAGGAAACGCGGACGCTTCTACCTGGCCCTCTTCCACTTCCAGCAGGCAGCCGAAAAAGCCCTGAAAGCCTTCCTCTACGCCCACACCGATGACCGCCGCGTCTTCTTTACCCACTCCGTTCTGGAACTCATCGAAGCCGCAGCCGTCATTGATCCAGCCCTGGGCGAGCTGCACAAGGCCAGCCGTCTGGACCAATACTACATCCCCACCCGCTACCCCAATGGGCTTCCGGGTGGGGTGCCTTCCCGCTTCTATACCGATCCAGAGGAAGCCGCTGACGCCTCGGCCCTCGCCAGGACGGTCCTGGAGGCTGTGGCCCAACGGCTCGGGGATAAGTGATGTCACACCCAAGACTCAGAAGGTGTTCTGTGCCCTCTGCGTCTCTGTGGTGAGAACCGGCGAAACTGTACAAGCTCTGCTTCCCAAGAAAGGAGTGGCCGTCATGAAGCTGGATCCAGAAGCACGATACACCAAAACCCACGAATGGGCACGGTGGGATGGGAAAGAGATCGTCTGCGGCATCACCGACCATGCCCAGGAGTCCCTCTCCGATGTGGTCTACGTGGAGCTGCCGGAGGTGGGGGACGTCTTCGATAGGGGAGAAAGCTTCGGCGTCGTCGAATCGGTGAAGGCCGCCTCCGACCTCTACATGCCGATGGGAGGCGAGATCACCGCCGTCAACGAGGCGCTGGAGGATACACCGGAGCTGGTCAACCAGGACCCCTACGGGGAGGGCTGGATGATCCGCTTCAGGCCGTCCGATCCGGCCGAGTTCGACGAACTGATGGACGCCGAGGCTTATGAGGCGTTTGTGGAGGAGGAAGAGGCGTAGGTTGCAAGTTGCAGGACGCAGGATAGCAGGAGGCAAGATGCCGTTTATCCCTCACAGCGATGCGGACCGGAAGGCGATGCTTGAGGCCATCGGCGTCCGGTCCATCGAGGAGCTTTTCGAGGACGTGCCGGAACATGCCCGCTTTCCGGAGCTGGAGCTTCCTCCCGCCGTCTCCGAGCTGGAGGTCCGCCGGGAACTGGAGGGGCTGGCCGAGGCCAACTGGACGACCGCCGATGGTCCCTGCTTTCTGGGCGCGGGGGCCTACCGCCACTACGTCCCCGCCGTGGTGGATGCGGTGCTCCGCCGCGGCGAGTTCTACACTGCCTACACCCCCTACCAGCCGGAGGTCAGTCAGGGCACCCTCCAGGCCATCTTCGAGTACCAGACGATGATCTGCGAACTGACCGGCATGGAGGTCTCCAATGCCTCCCACTACGACGGCGCTACCGCCACCGCCGAGGCCGTCATCACCGCTATCAACGTCCACCGCCTGAAACGACGGAAGGTGGTCATCTCGTCCTACGTCCATCCCGAATACCGGGCCGTGGTGCGCACCTACACCCAGGGGATGGGGCTGGCGGTGGTGGAGAACAGCGGATCGGCAGGATTAGCGGATTTGCTGGATGAAAAAACAGCCTGCCTTATCGTGCAGTACCCGGATTTCCTGGGCCGGTTTGAGGACCTGACCCCGCTGGCCGAGGCGGCGCACCGGGTGGGGGCGCTGTTCGTGGTGGTGGCGGACCCCATCGCGCTGGGGCTTCTGAAGCCACCCGGCGCCTTTGGGGCGGACATTGTGGTGGGCGAAGGGCAGGGGATGGGCGGCGGGCTGAACTTCGGCGGGCCGTATCTGGGCTTCTTCGCCACCCGGATGGAACACGTGCGCAAGATGGCCGGCCGGCTGGTAGGGCAGACGGTGGACGCGGAGGGCAAACGTGGTTTCGTCCTCACCCTCTCCACCCGCGAGCAGCACATCCGCCGGGAGAAGGCTACTTCGAATATCTGCACTAACCAGGGGCTGATGGCCCTGGCCGCCGCCGTCTATATGGCCGCCCTGGGCCGCTGCGGGATGCGCCGGGTGGCGGAACTCTGCTACCACAAGGCCCATTACGCCGCCAACCGGATTGATGCGCTCAATGGATTCACCGTCCTCCGGGATAAGCCCTTCTTCAAAGAGTTTGTGGTCCGCTGCCCGCGGCCCGTGAAGGAGATCAACGACTTCCTGCTGGACGAATGGGGGATCATCGGCGGCTACGACCTGGGGCGGGATTACCCCGAGCTGAAGGACCATATGCTCCTCTGCGTGACGGAGATGAACCCGCGGGAGGAGATTGAGATGCTGGTGGAGGCGCTGGAGGAGATTGGGTAACTGGATGACTGGGTTACTGGGGTGCTGGGCTATTTCCTAAATGCTCAAGGAGGGCAAGATGAGCGAGAAACTGATCGATATGCTGAACCAGGCCATTGCTCGTGAGCTGCAGGTCTCTATCCAGTACATGTGGCAGCATGTGCGCATCGGCGGGCCGTATGCGGCCTCCATCGGCGGGGTGCTCAAGGGGACCGCGATTACGGAGATGAAACACGCCGAGGCGATCGCCGAGCGGGTGGACTACCTGGGCGGAGTCCCCACCACCAAGCCGGCCCCCATCACCGTGGGGGAGGAGTGGCGGGAGATGCTCCAGCTCGACCTCAAGGCCGAGGAAGAAGCGATCGCGATGTACAAAGAGATCATCGGACTGGCCCGCCAGGAAGGGGACATCGTCACAGCCAAGATGTTCGAAAGCATCCTGGCCGACGAGGAGGAGCACCACAACGAGTTCCGAACGCTGCTGGAGTAGCGATGGAAGAGGAAGTGCGCCGCGCCAATTCACTTCTGAAACGGATCTCCGTTGATCCTAACATTTGCTTTGGCAAGCCCTGCATCCGTGGCACGCGGATATGGGTCTCGCTGATCCTCGATTTCCTCGCCAGCGGGATGAGCTTTGAGGAGATCCTGGAGGAGTATCCTCAACTTACCGAAGAAGACATCCGTGCAGCAATTGCATATGGCGCGGAGATGTCCCGCGAGCGCTACGTTCTGCTCCCGTCTGAGGCTACTTTATGAGGTTCAAGCTCGACGAGAACTTCGGGACCCGCACTCAAAAGGTCTTCCGCACTGCTGGGCACGATGTCCAGACTGTCCGTGAGCAAGGGCTGGAGGGCTGTTCGGATCAGCATCTCTACGAAGTGTGTTGTTCTGAGAGACGATGTCTGGTCACGCTGGACCTGGACTTCGCCGATGTAATCCGCTTCCCGCCAGCCAGGACCGGGGGGATCGTTGTCATCCGTATGCCACGAAACCCAAGCCTCCAGCTACTTGAGCAGATGATCGGACAGTTCCTGCGAACGCTGGACGAGATGTCTGTAGATGGACACTTGTGGATTGTTGAAGTCGGGCGAATTCGAGTCCACTCACCAAGGACAACAGAACATGAATAAGACGGCAACCGAACCCCTGATCTTCGAAATCTCCCGTCCCGGCCGGTGCGCCGTGGCGCTGCCGGAGCTGGACGTGCCCCCCGCCGATCTCCCGGAAGGGCTGGTGCGGGAAGAGCTGGCGCTGCCAGAGGTGGGCGAGCCAGACCTGATCCGCCACTACACTCGCCTTTCCCAGATGAACTTCGGGGTGGACATCGGCTTCTATCCCCTTGGCTCCTGCACGATGAAATACAACCCCAAGATCAACGAGGAGATGTGCCGCCTGCCGGGCTTTGTCCACCTCCATCCCTATCAGGATGAGGAGACGGTGCAGGGGGCGCTCTTCCTGATGTACGCCTTGCAGGAGTTCCTCAAGGAGATTGGGGGGTTCGCCGGGGTGAGCCTCCAGCCAGCGGCGGGGGCCCACGGGGAACTGACCGGCGTGCTGATGATGCGGGCCTACCAGATCGACCGGGGGGAGGCGCACAGAGACGTGATCCTGGTCCCCGACTCGGCCCACGGCACCAACCCGGCCAGCACGACCATGAGCGGCCTGCGCGTGGTCGAGGTCCCCTCCGACAGCCGGGGAAACGTAGACCTGGCAGCGCTGAAGGCAGCCTGCCAGGAGCACGGCGACCGGCTGGTGGGGATGATGCTCACCAACCCCAACACGCTGGGCCTTTTCGACGAGCATCTGGAGGAGATCGCCGCGCTCGTCCACCAGCACGGCGGGCTGATGTACGGCGACGGGGCGAACATGAACGCCCTCCTGGGCATCGCCCGCCCCGGCGACCTGGGCTTCGACGTCCTTCACTACAACCTGCACAAGACCTTCAGCACCCCCCACGGCGGCGGCGGTCCCGGCTCCGGCCCGGTGGGCGCCTCCCCCCTCCTGGCCGACTTCCTGCCCGGGCCCATCGTCGCGGTGGACCCCGAGCGCTCCGAGAAGGATGAGCCCTTCTTCACCTTTGTTACCCCGCCCAGGTCTATCGGCCGGGTGAAGGCCTTCTACGGCCACTTCGGGGTGCTGGTGCGGGCTTACACCTACATCCGGATGATGGGGCCTGAGGGCCTGCGGCGGGTGGCGGAGCACGCCGTGCTCAACGCCAACTACCTCAAGAGCCGGGTTCATGGGACCTACCCCGTTCCGTACGACCGGATCTGCATGCACGAGTTCGTCTGCGAGGGCCGCTTCGCGGACGCCCCCGACGTGCGGGCGCTGGACATCTCCAAACGGCTCATTGACTACGGCTTCCACCCTCCCACCAACTACTTCCCCCTCATCGTCCACGAGGCGCTGATGATCGAGCCGACGGAGACGGAGAGCAAAGAGACGCTGGACGCTTTCGCCGACGCCCTCCTCCGCATCGCCGAGGAGGCCCGCACCCGACCTGAGCTGCTGCACGAAGCGCCCCACACTGCCCCGGTGCGGCGGCTGGACGAGGTGCGGGCAGCCAAAGAGCTGATCCTCCGCTGGCAGGGCCCGCAGGAATCCAGGTGACCGTCGCCTTCGAGGTAAAAACCGCCTGAGGTGCGTTGTGGCGCAGGCTGACAGCCTGCGCCACATAACATCAGGCGACCGTCACCTGATCCTCCCCTCCCCCCACACAGCATTAGCCTGTCTTTTTTTAGTTTTTTTTAATCCTTATATTTCTCGATTTTTACCTGCCCATTCGATAATAAATTCGGGGTAACCGCTCACCGCTAGCCACCTGACACTTTTGTTGGAGCCAAGGAAGCTTATCGCGAATGATGCGAACAGACCGAATGTCATGAATGTTTCCGGGCAGTTCTGGCCTTATTGGGGTCTGTTTCGCACCATTCGTGTCATTTGCCCGATTCGCAGGATTCGCGATCTAGAAAACTGTCCGGTGGTTTGTATTCACCGTTCTCCGTGCCTCAGCGGTGAGCGGTTACAAAGCGGAGATCGCGCGTCTGGGTGGCCTTCCCGCCCTATCCCCCCAGGGGAGTAGGGATGAGGCCAGATCCAGCCGACGCGCCTGTCCCCATTCGAAAGGAGGGATGCCACATGAAAAGCAGACGTATCTTGACCTTTTCTGTTGTTCTGTCGGTCCTGCTGGGCCTCTGGCCTGTGAGCACCATCCTCGCCGTGCCCACCCCTGTGGAAATCGAGACGGAGGTCTGGCTGGAACTGACCTGCGAAGGGGGAACGGCGGGCATCCGCAACCTCTCCTCATACGGCGGGACCGAGACGGTCACTGTCCTCCTCGATGGAGAGGTCGTGTTCGAGCACGCCGTCCCGCTGGAGGCCAATCAGACCCTCGAACAGACGGTCAACTGGGCCGAGTGGGGGGTCACCCTGCCGCTCCTGGAACCCCACACCGTCGCCGTTCAGACCAACGACGACGAAGCCTCGGCGACCGTGGGGCCGTGCGTCGAGCCTCCACCGCCTCCACCGCCGCCACCGTCACCACAGGCCGGGAGCATCCTCGTCCATAAGTTCAACGACAAGAACCGCGACAGGGTTCAGGGTGATGGAGAGGAGAGCATCGAGGGATGGCTCATCCGCCTCTACAGCCTCGATAGCGGCCTCAGGCTGATCGCCGAGGCCCGCACCGACGGGAACGGCCTGGTGACCTTCGGAGAGCTGGAGCCTGGCCAGTACAAGGTGTGGGAGGAAAAGCGGGAGTGCTGGGAACCGACCACGCCTCCAGGGATGACGTTCTGGGATGGCGGTTACTTCGTCATCTTCGGCCTGGCGGAAGGCCAGCAGGCCACCGTCCAGTTCGGCAACGCCTACACCTGTGCCCCACCCCAGCCCACACCCACACCGGAACCCACACCATCCCCCAGCCCTACACCGGAGCCTACACCGAAGCCCACGCCAACCCCCACTCCCACGCCGCCGCCAGCCCCCGCCATTGATGTGGAGAAATACGTCTCCACCGATGGCGAGACCTGGTATGACGCCGACACGCCAGCGGAAGCCCTGCAGGTGCCGGTGGGCGCCGACGTCTACTTCAGGTTCTGGGTGAAGAATACAGGGAACGTCCAGCTCGCCCATATCACCCTCAGCGACAGTGTCTATGACCTGAGCGGCTGTACCCTGACCGACCCGCTGGCCCCGGGCGCCTCCTTCGAATGCATCATCGGCCCCTTCGCGGCGAAGGAGGGATGGCACGTGAATGCGGCCACCGCCTCCGGCAAATACGGGTGCAAGACCTATAAGGACACTGACCTGGCCAAGTACTACGGCTACTTCGAGGCCGCTCCATCTATTGACATCGAGAAGTACATCTCCGTGGATGGGCAGCAAACGTGGGCAGACGCGGATACGCCCCCCGGCCCTGAGGTTGAGGAAGGAACGCCGGTCTACTTCCGCTTCGTCGTGACCAACGACGGGAACGTCACCCTGACCGGCATCACGCTGGAGGACTCCGACTTCAACCTGAGCGGCTGCGAGGTGCCACAGGAGCTGGCTCCGGGCGGGTCGTTTGAATGCGTCATCGGACCCTTTGCAGCCGAAGAGGGTCAACATGCCGACACCGCCACCGTCACCGGTTACTACGATGGGGAGCCTTACAGCGACAAAGACGACGCTCACTACCTGGGCACGAAGCCTGCGCCGGAGCCGACGAGGTTGATTCTGGAGCCGGACCAGGCGACGAATGAGCTGCCCACGGACACCACCCATCAGTTCACCGCCACCGTGCTGGACCAGTACGGCAACCCGATGGAGGGGGTGTGGGTCAGCTTCTCCACCGACTTCGGCCACTTCGAGGGCGACGGGCAGTACGTCGAGGCCCTGACCAATCAGTCCGGCCAGGCCACCGTGACCGTCGTCTCCACCACCCCGGGCACCGCCCACATCCGCGCCTGGCTGGACGATGGGGACGACACCTACTCCGAAGGGGAGCTGACCGACGAACCGTCCATCAAGACCTGGACCGGAGAAGGACCCACCAGCCTGGAGGTGACCAAGACCGTCCAGCCCCTCTGGCAACGGACCTACGACTGGTCCATCTCCAAATCCGTCGCCCCAGACGCCCTCGAGCTGGCCCCAGGTGAGAGCGGCGACCTGACCTACACCATCGAGGTTGTCCGGGCCGTGGCCGGTGACGCCTACTCCGTCCAGGGCACCATCTACGCCCAGAACGACGTCGAGAACCCCGCCCACATCCTCCAGGTGGAGGACGCCATCGAGTACAAGCTCCCCGGCCCCGGCGACTGGGTCGAGCTGACCCGCGTCACCGTCGCCGGAGAAAGCTGGATCCCCGCCGGCGGCCTGGGAGAGTGGACCTACAGCTTCCCCTTCACCCCCGTCGAGGGAGCCACCTACCGCAATGTGGCCTACGTCACCCTGGCCAACCACCCCAAAGGCGAACACACCTTCCTCTACCGCCAGTCCTTCGACCTCCCCACCAACCCAACCAGCGAGGAGGATGCCTGCGCCACCGTCACCGATGTGCAGTCCATCCCCTCCGGCTTCTCCGCCACCGACGACTACCCCACCGGCGGCTGGCAGTCCTGCTCCTCCGCCTCCTTCTCCATCCACAAGACGGTGACCAATAACACCGCCGAACCCGGCACCTATGAGCTCGACAACACCGCCACCGCCGTCGAAGAGGACACCGGTGAATCCCACTCCGATACCGCCACCGTCACCATCACCGTGCCCGAAGGCGGGTGGGACAAGAGCTCGCTGTACTTCGATGAAGGCTACGGCTGCCAGGGGGATTGCAACCAGATCCGCGCCCGCGTGTGCAACGGTGGGGAAGATATGAGGGGATCCACCACGTGGGAGCTGTACTGGATCGCCAGAGGAAACCCGAAGAACGGCGTCGTCATCGCCAGCGGGACGATCAGCCCCCTGCGCGCCGGCGAGTGCCAGGTCCTGACCTACAACCCCAACAACAACCCCAACGGTCCTTCCGGCAACTACATGTTCAAGGCCTATCAGCGGCCCGGTCATCCCGGCCAGGGAGATCTGTGGAGCGAGCAGTGCCGGCTGAGTTGTTCTTCTGGCTCCAGCGGGCTGGCAGGCGCAGCCAGTTCTGAGGGGGATGCCGTCTCCAGCCCTGTGTTCAGCCTTACCGGATACTCAGACGAGCTGGCTGCTGCTGGCTCCGGGCAGGACGCCACCCCCAGCCCTGCGCCCCTTTCCGCCCAGGCCGCGGCCGCTGGCGCCACGGCGGTCACCGGCCTGGCGGGGGCTGCCTGGCTGCTGGCGAGGCGAAAGCTGATACTGTAAAGGCCCAACGATAAGGGCAGCCAACCAAGGAGCAGGCCCCCATGCTTTTCGCGTGGGGGCCTTTTCCCGTCACATGGCAATCAACAGACAACTTCCAGACAAGCGAGCGGGACATTTTAAGAAATTTTTAATAAATTTTTTCCCAAGAATTTACTTGTTTATTTAAAATTAAAATTATACTGCTCCGATTATCTTCCCGCCTACTGTTGCGAATCAACTTTCATTGTGCCCCAACGTGCCAGCGGGTTTCGATACAATCTGTCCAAAGGCAAGCGCTTGCAGCAGGGAGGTGATGCCTATCGAGCACAAAAGCGCATAGCTCGACAACCTGCAGGGCAACGTCGGCAGCTCCTCTGGACTTGTCCATGCAGGAGGAAAGCTTATTGAGCTCTTGATGTTTCAGCGAAAGGAGGGAGGACAATGAAAAGGCTTCTGGTCCTTGCAGTTGTGTTCTCGCTGCTACTGATGGCCATACCCGCCAGTGCCGACCCCGGGACCCTGTACGTGGACGATGACGGTGTCTGCGGTGGAAACTCCCCCTGCTACCTTCACCCTCAGGATGCGGTCAACGCTGCCAACCCGGGCGATACCATCCTCGTTTACCCCGGCACCTACGGACATCGCCAGTATACCAGCCCGGTGCCACCCCACTGGGGTCCAGGCGACCAGTACGCCCCTGCGCTCATCATCTACAAAGACGGTCTGACGATCGAGGCAGTAGACCCTGACCCCTCGAAGACTGTAATCCAGACGACATACAATTTCTGGGTGAACCGGGCACTATGCGATGGCGGTGGATGCACAGGTGGGGGCGGTTCAATCGAACACTCCACGGGGTGTATCTGGAACCCGACCACGAAAGTATGGGACGACGACCCAATGACTCCTGGCGACTGCGTGCGACCCAAATTTGGCACGGCGCCCAACGCTGTGGCCATCATCGCCAGCAACGTCACCATCCGCGGCTTCACGATCCACCGCCCCTTCGACTATACGGACGGCACCTACAACACGGCGGGTGTGATGATCGGCGGGCTGTACGCTGGCTACGGCGGGGCTGGCGAGACGCTGGGCTTCAACAACAACACCGTCGAGAACTGCGTGTTCAGCGATGTCTGGCATGCGGTGTACATCTGGCATTCCAGCGGCAACCGGATCGTCCACAACACCGTGGAGGCCCTGGACACCAACCACTGGGCCGCCATCTCCACCTACGACGGGTACAACGACGCACAGATCGGGCTTGGGAACCTCAGCGAGAACAACTTCATCGCCTACAACACCCTCGCCAACAAGGGTATTGCTCTGGGCGCCTGGGCGCCGTCCACCTGGACCAGCAACGCTGGCTCTCGGGTGTGCTGCAACACGATGCAGGGAGTGGCTGTAACCTACGCGCACGGTCCAGTTATTGTGGGATGCAACAACACCCCCTGGTTCTGGCCATACAATGCCGACCAGGCGATCCGGGTCACAGGCGTCACCTACACGGGCGATACGGAGTTGTGGAGCACCGGCAACATTGATGTCAACCTCAGCGCCCAGCTCTCCTACGATGGCATCACCGATGGGAGCGGGATCGAGGTGATCTTCACCGTGAACAGCACAGAGTACCATGCGACCACCGTCGCCGGTGGCACTGCCAGCACCACGGCCAACCTGCCGCCGGGCATCTACACGGTCGAGACCAAGGTCACGGTGTGCGATGGGTGCGAGTTCACAGACACCGATAGCCTGGTCATCGGCCGAATCGTCAAAATTGACATCAAGCCCGGCAGTTGCCTCAACATCATCAACCTCAAGTCCAGAGGCCTGGTGCCGGTGGCAGTGCTTACCACCCCTGATTTCGATGCCAGCACTGTTGACCCCGCGACAGTGTTGTTCGCTGACGCCCCGCCAGTCCGCTGGGTGTGGAGGATTGATATAGATCTGGACGGTGACAAGGATATACTGTTCCACTTCAGGACGCAGCAGCTGAACCTGACCCCGAGCAGCACCGAGGCGACCCTGACCGGCAACACCACGGATGGAACACCTATCAAGGGCACAGATTCGGTGAAGGTTGTGCCCAGATAAGCGGCAGGAGGAGGCCCCGGCAATGTTTTCCGGGGCCTCCTCCATCACACAAGGAGGTGATGCTCAGGGCATACCAAGATTGTATCTGAGGTACTTGTGGCCAATTCTCAAAACCGACTTGCGAAAGGAGGATTGAGATGAGGAAACTGGCGTTTGTGCTGGTGGTTGTCATCCTGCTGGCCCTGAGCGCTATACCGGCTCTGGCAGGCGGAGGCGGCTTCGATGAGTTCGGATATAACTACAGGGCGCGCATCTTCGTTGGACGGGCTGATGGCGTGGACCGGGTACTGGACGGAAAGGTCTGGGGGGACCCGACCTATGCCAACGACCACCTGGTGATGAAATGGTCAAAAGCCTGGGATAATGCCCGATTCCATGGCGCACCCTGGACATGCGATGCGTGGACAGACAATGAGTGGAACGGCATGATGCCCGGCGGCAGCGGGGAGACATGGCACTATAAGATTGTCTGGGTAGGGCCAGAACTCCAGAACAGCCCATGCTGGAGAGAGGGAGGCTATCCGATCTGGGGACAGTTCGAGGTCATCTTCTCCCACGGCACCATGGCTAACGAACACTTCTGGGACGCTCACGCCATCCCAAGCGGTTTTGGCGGCTATTAGCAGCTCAGGTCCGGCGCTGCCCACCCCGGCAGCGCCGGACGCTTTTCTGCAAACCGCTGCTGTGCTTGCCCCTATCCGATTACTTCCTGAGCCCAGCGCACAACCTCGGCGGCAATCCGCACCGCCTCCTCGTACTCCTCCTGCGTTACAGATTCTGGTAACCCTGGATAGCGAGTGGTCACCGCGTAACGGGTCAGTCGGGCTGCCTGGCGAACTGCTGCAGGAACCTCCTGCCCGGCCTGCTCAACGCTGGCCAGAAGCAGGGCCAGGTCATGGACGTAAGGAAAGGGTGTACTGAGATGGATTAAGAGCCCCTTGATCGCTTTTTCCGCAGCTTGCTGAGCGTCAAAGCAGAGATCCTCCAGGTAAACCCCTGGGATCCTCACCCCTTCTCTGGCCCGGGCCAGATTGCTGCGCGCCCGGTTCAACCATTCTCGAGGGTCGTCAGGTGGGAAGCGTTCATCGGGCATACACCACCCTCCCCTCTCGTAAGGCAGGCCGAATGACCGAAGCGATGGAATCCCTGTATCGTTCGATGTCCTCAGGAGTCACCACGATCACGTCCACCGCCTGACCCACACCGAAGAGATTCATGTAGATCTCTTCCATCAGGCGTCCCCGGTGGGCCACATCCGATTTGACCACCAGCAGGTCCACGTCACTATCCGGCCCCATTTCTCCCCGCGCCGCCGAACCGAAGAGGATGATCTGCTCCGGTTGCGCCACTTCAACGATACGCTCGATGATCTCATCCAGCACGCTTTCTCTCACCCCACCCTCCTATCACCCGCACCCACATTATACTGTGCCGCCCGTGGGAAACAAGTGCAGCCTTCGGGCAGGGTCTTCGAAGCCCGTAGCACAAGAGCGAATCTTGCGCTACATCCGCCGCGGGAACCGCTCCAGCACCGTCCCCTCCGTCGCCAGCGGGACCCGGTCCCCCACCTCCAGTTCCTCCAGCGGCTTCCCGGTAGGCTTGCGGGCGGTTGAGAGGAGGTGGACCTCCGTCCCTGGTTCGGCAAACCGCCGGTCCACAACGGCCATCCCCAGCAGATACCCCTCCGTATCCTGCGCGCACGAGGTCACCTGCCCGATCACCCGCCCCCGCCGGTCCACCACCCGATCCCCCGGATCGGGCATCGGCACGTTCCGCTCGGCCAACCGGAAGCGGATCACCTCCATCTTCCGCCCTGCCGCGTGCTCCCGGAACGGCTCCCGCCCCACGAAGAAGGGCTTGTACAACTTCACATACCCCTCCAGCCCCGCATCGTCGGGCCGCAGGTCCAGCGGGCCGGCCAGCTCATGGCCCCAGAGGGGCAGCCCCGCCTCGATGCGCAGCGAATCCCGCGCCGCCAGCCCCACCGGCCGCAGCCCGAAGGCCGCCCCGTGCTCCAGAAGCAGACCCCAGAGCAACTCCGCCCAGTCCGGATGGACAAAGATCTCAAACCCCATCCGCTCGCCGGTATAGCCGGTGCGGGCGATGATCAGGTCGAAGACGCCGCCGGGGGCCTGGGGCCAGGGCCACTCCACTTCGATCAACTCCGTCCGCCGCATCCCCAACAGCCGCCCCCGGATCTCTTCGGCGGCCGGCCCCTGCGGACTGGCCGCCAGCCAGGCCAGGAGGATATCCCGCGACCGCGGCCCCTGCAGCGCCAGGTCCACCCGCCAGTTGTGCTCCTGATCCTCCGCCCGCAGGTCCACCAGCTCGGCCCGGAAAGAGGGCCGCACCCACGGTCGCCCCCGGTCAATGCAAACGGCGCCCTCGTTCACCGCGTTGAGCCACGCCCAGTCCTTCTCCGTGTTGGCAGCGTTGACCACCAGCATGTACCGGCCCGGCCCCCGCATGTAGATCAGCAGGTCGTCTATCACCCGCCCGTCGGGATCGAGCAGGAAGCCGTAGTGGGATTGGCCCGGGTGGAGCCGGTTGACGTCGTTGGTGGTCACCAGGTCCAGGAAAGGGGCGGCAAAGGGGCCGGAGACCTCGAAGATGCCCATATGCCCCACGTCGAACAGCCCCGCCGCCCCCCGCACCGCCCGGTGCTCGTCCAGTACCGGGCCGTAGCGGAGGGGCATCTCCCATCCGCCGAACTCGACCATCTGCGCCCCCAGCCGCCGGTGAACCTCGTAGAGGGGAGTCCGGCGCAGCGGCCGCTCCTGCGGCTCCCACGTAAAGGACGGCAGCGGCTCGCCACGAGGCTCCCCCTCCCGATGGGCCGAGAGGCCGATGTAGTAGGGTTTGCAGGAAAGCGAAGGGGTGCCGGTGGATTGCGCCCCAGCCTGAAGGGATGTGGCCCCCAGGTTGCGCACCACCACCGGACCCGGGAGCTTGGCCTGGAGGTCGGCCGGGTCGAAGAGGACGTAGCCGTCGGAGAGATCGCGCAGCCAGGCCAGCACCCGCTGCACCCGGTCGGCGGGGACCGCCAGCCGGTAGCGTTGATGGCCAAAGCCCGGCCGGAAGAGGAACCCCTGCGCCATCACCCGCCCATCCGCCTCCAGCAGCGTCACCGCACGGGGCGTATCCGGCTCCAGGTCCCCCACCGGCTCCACCAGCACCTGGTCCAGGAAGGAGGCCGCCGCATTCCCCTCCACCTCGATCAGCCCCCAATCCCCTTCCGGCGGCCGGGTGTCGGTGATCAGGCAGTGGTGGGGGTAGCCGGTACAGCGGACCTCGTAATCCACCCCTGCACGGGAAGCTAGCTCCGCCACCGCAAGCCTCGCCTCCTCCAGGGCGTCGAAGTCCACCTTGCCCCGGTAGACCGGCCCCCCCAGGCCCGGATAGGTGTAGGGGCGGATCGCCTTGAGGGTGTGGGCGATCAGGTGGGCCAGCTCCTGCATCTGGGGTTCCCGGAAGCCCCGCTGGGTGACCCAGGGGGTGCCCAGGCGGATGCCGCTGGCCAGCGCCGGGGTGGGATCGCCGGGAATGGTGTTGCGGTTACAGACGATGCCGACGTGGTCCAGGACGCGGGCGGCGGTATCCCCCAGGAGCGGCTCGCCGAAGGGGCCGACCACTGTCTTGCAATCCACCAGCAGGAGGTGGGTGTCGGTGCCGCCGTGGGGGATGCGCATCCCCTCCTCCTGGAGGGCACGGGCCAGCGCCCTGGCGTTGGCGACGATCTGGTGCTGGAGGGCGCGGAAGGGCTCGGTGCGGGCCAGCCGGAAGGCCACCGCCATCGCTACGAATTTATTGACGTGGGGTCCCCCCTGGAGGCCGGGGAAGACAGCGTGGTCAATGCGGCGGGCGATGAGGGGGTCGGTGGTGAGGATGCAGGCCCCGCGCGGCCCACAGAGGGTCTTGTGGGTGGTGAAGGTGACCACGTGGGCATACCCCAGCGGGGTGGGATAGGCCCCGGCGATGACCATCCCGGCCACGTGGGCGATATCGGCCAGGAGGTAGGCCCCCACCCGGTCGGCGATCTGGCGGAACTTGGCCCAGTTGGGGACGCGGGGGTAGGAGGTGTAGCCGGCGATGATGACCTTAGGCCGATGCTCCAGCGCCAGCTCTTCGATCTGGTCGTAGTCGAGGAGTTCGGTGCGGGGGTCCACCCGGTAGAAGACGGCGTTGTACCGCTGGCCGGAGACGTTGGCCGGGCTGCCGTGGGTGAGGTGGCCGCCGTGGGTCAGGTCCATCCCCAGGATCGTATCCCCCGGTTTGAGGAGCGCTTCGTAGACAGCGGTGTTGGCGGGTGCGCCGGAGAGCGGCTGCACGTTGACGTAGATGCGATCGGCAGGGATACCGTCGGTGGCGAACGCCTCGGCACACCGTCGTCGGGCCAGCGCCTCGGCCACGTCGGCGTACTCAACGCCCATATAGTAGCGCAGGTCGCCGTACCGCCTGTAGAAGGCCATCTGGGCCTCGTAATCCAGGATCTGCTCCTCGGTCATCCAGCGGGTCTCAGGGAGAGGGTATCCCTCGGCATAGATGTTGGTGAAGACGGAGCCGAGCGCCTCACGGACGGCGCGGGGGGTATAGCTTTCGGAAGGGATCATGATCAACTTGCGGGCCTGTCGCTCCGCTTCCAGTTCGATCAGGCGAGCCACCGCCGGGTCCAGCGATTCCAGCTCTCCACGGAACAGAAAATCGTCCATCTTATGCCTCCCCCAGGGGTATTCCAGCGCCAGAGAGGGGCAGTTCATCCAGCTCTAGAACTCCAACCGACGCATTTCCTCCTGGATGAGCGCGAACTGGCCTTCCAGCTCGCGCCACAGCGCCAGGGCTTTCACGCCCTGCCTGTCCATCGCACGCTGGTAATAGAGGAGACACTCCGCCTCCGAGGGTGTGGATTCCGCTGGCGTGGGGCCCTGACAGTGGATAAGGAAGAGGGCGGTATAATTACGCAGGTGGTAAACATTCTCGTTGGCGGAGTTCACCCGTTGGGCCAGTTGGGGAAACCGTCGGCGAAGGAAAGCGTCCACCGGGGGAGGCTGACTGCTCAGTCGAAAGAGAGCGCGGTCAATCTGATCCAGGATCACCCCCGGCCCCTGCTGTCCCACCCGCTCATTCTGGAGCGCCTCCCCGCACATTTTCCAGATTTGACAGGAGAGGGAGTACCACTCGTTCAGTCTCTCCACGGCGCGTTGCCGCCGATACCCCTGCCATCTGGCGCGCAATCTGTCGATCACTGCGCCATATCCCTTTCGCGCCATTCTCATCCTTCCCCCGGACACATTATACCGGAATCCTTCGAAACCTCAAGATAGCACGGGCCGAACCGGTTGACAGGCCATTCAAAAGTGGTATACTTTATAAGCCGATATGGAGCGGACTTCGCGGTTTCCACCGCGTTTTACACCCTCTGTTTTGACATAATATGGCGACATTCGGCCCTTTCTGGTGAAAACTTGACTTTTATCCCAACTTTTACTATAATGTTAGAGTGTATACGCTTATACCACTATATCACTTACCACTTCTCCTAAGGGCGGGCCAAAAGAGACGCGGAACGACACAGGGTCTGCATTTCCGCACATGAGCAGCAACGAGCTGTACAAGCCGCTGTATCTGCAGATTCAGGAATACCTGGCCGAGCTGATCTTCTCCGGTCGTGTGGCTCCCGACTCGAAATTGCCCTCGGAGCGCGATCTGAGCGAGGAGTTAGGGGTAAGCCGCATGACTGTTCGTCGGGCGATCACGGAACTGGTGAACGACGGTTTGCTGGAACGGCGGCATGGTTCTGGCACTTATGTAGCGAAACCCAAAGTTCTTTATGATGCCCGCGAACTGATTGACCATGCGGAATCCATGCGTCGGCGCGGGCTGGCCTATACCTCTCAGTTGCTGGAATTCAGCCAGGTGCCGGCAAGCAAGCGTCTTGCAGAAATTTTCCGCATTGACATCGGTCACCTGCTCTATCGAGTAGTGAAGCTTCACCTGGCGAACCGAACCCCTGCGGTAGTCGAAAGCTCCTATGTGCCATGCCGGTACTGTCCGGACCTGGAAGAATACGACCTGGAAAGGGTTTCGATTTACGACCTGCTGGTGCAACGCTACCATCTACCCATCACCCATATTGCGCAGACGGTGGAGGCAGACATCGCGCGGGACGAAGTCGCGCGACAACTTCGCATCGAACCGGGCGCCCCTTTACTGCGTATCACGCGGATCATGTACCACGAAAAGGAAATGCCCATCCAATATAGTCGTGACCTGGTGCGGGGCGACTACGTCCGGATTCAGGCAGAATTCGACCTGTAGCGGTTCGGGAAGGAGGTGGTGTGTAGCGATCCAACCACTGACAACGATGGTATAAGATTGACGACTCCGTATCCAGAGCATCAACTGAAGGAGGGTAAAAAATGGCAGGAGTTGATGTCACCGCCGGCGTGAGCGATCGGAAGCTCTACGCCCGTAAGAGCTCGGGGTTGATCCGTACCATCGGAGTCTTCGGCGCCATGGTGTTCGGCGTCCACTGCATCAGCCTTTCCTCCTCCGGGCTGATTCCGTATTCATGGGTGGCCGGCGTCTGGCCTGGCAGCAGCATCATAGGTGTGCTCACCGTGGCGATGATCCTGTGCCTGTTCCATGCGTACACCTACGCCAATGTCGGTGCCGCTATGCCGCGCTCGGGCGCAGACTACACCCTGGCCAGCCGCGTCCTCAACCCGCCCCTGGCTTTCGCCGCAAGCTGGACGCTGGTGATCTTCAGCGGCATGGTCGCCGGCTCCCTCATCGCCTGGATCCCTTCCAGCGTCATCCCCACCTTCCTCCAGACCATGGGCATCGTCTTCAACAACGAATCCTTCCTGCGAATCGCCGAGTGGTCTGCGAGCACCACGGGGATCATTGTCGTCGGGACCATCTGCACCGCCATCACATTCGTGCTGATGATCCTCCCCACCCGCACCATTGTGCGCGTGCTGGAAGTGGGCTTCTTCCTGGGCCTGCTGGCCTGGGTGATCCTGTACTACCAGCTCGTCAGCGCCCCGGTGGGCTCCTTCCCGGCCGCCTGGGATCACTTTATGGGTGCGGGGAGCTACGAAGGACGCATCGCCCTTGCCCAGCAGTATGGCATGAAGTTTGAATACAGCCCCGCGGTCATGACGCTGGCGGGATTGATTATGGGCTTCTGGATCTTCTACGGCTACTACATCCCCACCTTCTTCGCCGGCGAGGTCAAGCAGACGGAGCGCACCCTGCTCATCGGTAGCTGGGCTTCCCTCATCGTGACCTGGGCCATCTTCGTCCTCGGCGCCATCCTGCTCCAGCGCCATGTCCCGCTAGAATGGATCGCAGCCGAAAGCTACCTCAGCCAGGCTGGCTATGAGGGCATGACCATGCCCTGGATCACCTTCTACGCCGCTATCCTGAAACCCAGCTTCCTGCTGGTGCTCATCGTGGCCATCGCCTGGCTTTACACCCTGATCAACCTGGCCCAGACCTACTTCTTCTATTGCAGCCGCATCGTCTTTGCCTGGTCGTTTGACCGTCTGATCCCGGAGGCGGTCTGCTCCATCCATCCCAAGCTGCACAGTCCGGTGGTGGCTATCATCATCATCACCCTCCTGGCCGAGCTCGGCGTCATTGACGCGGCCACCGGCGGCGTGATGGGCGCCCAGCTCAACTTCGTGTTCTTCGCAGTCTGTACGCAACTGATCCCGGTCCTGGCGATGACCCTGTTCCCGTTCCTGAAGCCAGACCTGTTCGAGGTTGCGCCACGGCTGGTCAAGCTGCGAATTGGGAAAGTGCCGGTCATCACCATCATCGGCGGGATCACCCTCGCTTACCTGCTGTGGATGATCGTGGCCTCGTTCCTGTTCCCGGCGGTGGGAGGCCGTATCGGCCCTGGCACCCTGCTGACGCTGTTCGGCCTCTTCCTGAGCGGCATCCTGGTCTTCTTTGTCGCCCGCTGGTACCGCCTGCGCAAAGAGGGCATCGACATCCTCTGGACGTATCAGTCGGTCCCGCCGCTATGACGGGGGTATGAGCTGGTCGTGGGTGCGGGGGATGTCCCGCTGGCATCCCCCGCACCGCTTTCCCGACGAGCAGCACTGTTTAGCTTTCAGCATTACGTTATCCCGGCAAAAAGGAGAAATACGCAATGATGAAGTGGCTCAAGCCATCCGGTGGAGATAAAAGGGTCACCCGCCTCCTGTTCGCCTCAGACCTTCACGGCTCTAACGCCTTCTTCCGCAAGCTGATGAGCGCTGCGATACAATACCAGGCTGGCATCATCGTCGTCGGTGGCGATGTCACCGGTAAAGCCATGATTCCGATTATCCATCAGGGCAAAGGACGCTATGAAGGGTATCTCTTCAACGTGAAGGAGGAACCTTCAACCCCTGAGGAACTGGAACGGTTCAAGCAGCGCATCAGCACTGTGGGATTTTACCCCATCGTCCTTGAACAGGACGAGGCGGAGGACCTGGAGGCCCATCCCGACAGAATGGCACAACGTTTTGAACAGGAAATGATAGCTCGCATACGGGAATGGCTGACGGAATATGAAGAAAAATTGGCCACGAAGGGTATCGCCCTGTATTTCATGCCCGGTAACGATGATCCCTATGTCATTGACTCCGTGATTGCAGAATTTCAGCATGTACACAACCCGGATGGTCGGGTGTTATGGCTGGACGAATACCACGAGTTTGCTGGCATATCCAACGCGAATATGACCCCCTGGAAATGCGCCCGAGATGTAGGGGAGGAGGTCCTGGCAGGACGGCTGGAGGAGCTGGCCGGGCAACTTCAATACCCCGAACGGGCGGTGCTGGCCATCCACGTCCCACCCTACAACTCTCAGATTGACGTATGCCCTGAGTTAGACGAAAATTTGAAAATCAAGACCATGGGCGGGCAGGTGCTCATGAAACCGGTCGGCAGCATCTCGGTTCGCAGGTTCATCGAACGGGTACAGCCTATGCTGACCCTTCACGGACATATCCACGAGGCGGCCGGTCACGTACGAATTGGGCGCACGCTTGCCATTAACCCCGGCAGCGAATACGCCGAGGGTATTATGAAGGCTGCCATCATTAATCTCGAGCCAGAGCGAGTGAAGGGCCATATGCTCATATCCGGTTGAGGCATGGATAGACCCTTCTGTTGTTAGGAGAGGCACGAATGAGTAAGTACGGTGAAATCCAGGAGGATTTCTACGCAGAGCGCACCCGTATCCTGAATGCCCTTCAGGATACAGAGAATGCCCATATTATCCTGCGCCTGGTAGGCGCGCTGGCTTTCCGCACCCACTGTCCCCAGTTCGGATACATTCAGGACCGGCTGGGCCGGCAATTCACCGACATCGATTTTGCTTCCTACCGCAAATTCTTTAAAGACATCGTCCGACTCCTGACAGAGCTGGGATACCGGGAGGACAGGACGGTTACCCAGCTATTCGGGGAACAACGGTTGCTCTTCCATGACCCGGTGTATGGCCGTCATATTGATGTCTTCCTCGATCAGATGAGATTCTGCCATACCATCCCGCTGACCGGCCGGCTGGAAGCCGACTCACCCACCCTCCCCCTGGCCGAGCTATTCCTGGAAAAGATGCAAATCGTCAGAATCAATGAAAAAGACATTATTGATACGGTTATGCTCTTACGGGAACATCCTGTCGGCCATAGCGACCAGGAGACCATCAACCTGGACATCATCGGTGGACTCACCTCCAACGACTGGGGATGGTGGCGCACATTGACGCAGAACCTGGACCTGGTGGAACACTTTGTCGGCCAGTACAACCAGTTGACGGACGAAGATCGGCAGATCGTGCGCGAGCGTATCCGCCAGATTCGAGAGTATATTGACCAGCAGCCCAAATCCCTGCGCTGGAAAATGCGCGCCGCTATCGGCGATAAGGTCAGATGGTACGAAGACGTCGAAGAGCTTTTAGGACGCGGGTCCCTCTCATAGACATCCCTGAGTTGGAAATCTGTGTATAGATATGGAGGTTTCAAGACATGTCCGTTGACATTGACAGGTATGTCGTACCCTGGGTGAAAGCTGCAGCTCCCTACAGTGACCGGCACATGGAGTTCGCCTGGTCACACCCGGATGTACTGCGTATGATGTCCAACGAGAACCCTATCCCTCCGTCGCCGGCCGTGCTGGAAGCGATCCAGCAGGCCGCCCGGTTGGGCAACTTGTACCCGGATTCGGGGCTGGCCCTGCGGCAAAAACTGGGCGAAATGGTCGGCCTTGGCAGGGAAAACGTGATTTTGGGGAACGGATCCACAGATATCATTGATATGCTCATCGCTACCTTCGCAGCTCCGGGGGAAGAGGTCCTGATCCCGGCCCCCACCTTCTCCATGTATGAGGCGCGAGCGAGAATCCGTGGCGCAGTGCCGGTGATCGTACCTCTGCGCCCGGATTTCTCATGGGACGTGGACGCTATCCTCCGGGCCATCACGTCCAGAACCAAACTCATCTTCCTTTGCAGCCCCAACAACCCAACCGGTGTCCAGATCCCACTGGACGATCTGCAGCGCATCCTTACCGCCGGCCTGCCTACTGTTATAGACGAAGCCTACTATGAACTGGAGGATGAACCGCGCACGCTGGCCTATCTCATCCGCGAATATCCGAATGTCATTATCTCCCGCACCTTCTCGAAGGCCTACGGCCTGGCTGGCCTGCGGGTGGGGTACGCCATCGCCGATGCCAGAGTGGTGGATTATATGATGCGGGTGCGCATTCCCTGGAACGTGAGCCTCCTCGCACTGGCCGCCGCGGAGGCAGCGCTGGATGATGAAGCAAGCTTTGAGGAAAAGCGCCGCACCATCATCGAAGGCCGGCGGTATCTCTGTGAGGAGATCAATAAGATACCCGGCCTGCGCGCATTCCCTTCAGAAGGGAACTTCGTGCTGATTGACGCCAGTTCGCTGGGGAAAACCTCTGAGCAAATCCGGGACGAGCTCATCGAGCGCAAGGTCTTCATCCGGCCCATGTCTCCCCATCACATGAAACAGGGCTTCGTGCGGGTAACGGTCGGAACGCCGGAGCAGAACAGGCTTTTTCTTCAGGTGTTGCGCTCCTACGTTGAGGAAATGCACTCAGAGAAATGAAACACACCAGCCATTGACTGAAGGGAGATGCGCATATGGAAAAGCGATTCATCATCGCCCATGATACGGGGACCGGAGGGGACAAGGCAGTTCTGACCGACCTGCGGGGCCGGATACTGCATTCCTGCTACCACCCGTATGGCCTGCGATATCCCCGACCGCAATGGGTGGAGCAAGACCCCGAGGAGCTCTGGCAGGCTGTGGCGCTGACGACACGGAAGGTAATTGAGGAAGCGGGCATTGCGCCAGCGGAAGTGCTCGGCGTGGGCATTTCCGCCCAGATGTTTAATCTGCTTCCGGTGGATGCCGACGTACGCCCCGTTATGCCCATGATCAGCTGGCTGGACGTACGCTCCGTCAAGCAGGCAGACCGCATCGCTGAAATGGAAGACGGCCAGGGAGTGCGCTGGCTCTTCGAATACACGGGCAATATCCCGACGGCTAAGGACATCATCCCAAAGATCCTCTGGCTGAAGGAAGAGCGCCCGGACCTCTGGGAGCGCACTGCCTGGCTGCTGGACTGCAAAGAGTACATCATCTACCGCCTGACCGGGAAAGTGGCCACGGACTGGCACGGCGCCTCGGTCTACTTCCTTTTCGACCCCCACCGGAAAGAATGGTCGAAGCCGGCATGTGAACTGCTGGGAATCCCGATGGAGAAACTGCCGCCAGCGTACCCCTGCACCACCATCATCGGAGAGGTCACCGGGGAGGCCGCCGCGGTGACGGGGCTGTTGCCCGGCACTCCAGTGGTGATCTGCGCTGGCGATGTTGCCGTCGCCCAATCCGGCTCCGGTGCCAACCACGATGGCGAGGCCCACCTCTGCGTGGGCACCGCTACCTGGGTTGGGCTTTCCAGCAGCACCTTCGTGAACGACCCGGAAAAGCCGTTCTGGGCATTGAGCCACATTGACCCCCGGAAGTGGATCATCGCCGGCGAGATGGAGACCGGCGGCGGATCGCTCATGTGGTTCCGCGATAACTTCTGCCAGGCAGAAGCGGAAGAAGCCGCACGCCAGGGCATTTCCACCTATGAGCTGCTCAGCCGTATGGCCGAGGAGGTGGAACCAGGCGCAGATCACCTGCTGTTCGCCCCGTGGCTCTCCGGCGAACGGGCGCCAGTCCTGGATCATTACGCCCTGGGCGCCTTTATCGGCCTATCCTTGAGCCATACGAAGGCGCATATGGCGCGCGCAGTTATGGAAGGCGTGGGCTTTCATCTGCGATGGATCTGTGAGGCGCTGGAAAAACTTGGCCTCCGTGTGGGAACAATACATGCCATTGGCGGAGGGAGCACCAGCCCGACCTGGACGCAGATTATCAGCGACATTACCGGCCGGCAGCTCAAAGTGCTGGCCCATCCCCAGGAGGCCGGTGCAGTAGGGGCCGCTCTCACCGTAGCAGTAGGGTTGGGCGTATATCCTGACATGGAGGCTGTAGACGAGCTGGTCGAAATCAGCCGCGTGGTGGAGCCCAGAGAACAGTACCAGACCCGCTATGAGTCGCTTTATCGGGAATACCGGGCAGTATATGAAGCCCTAAAGCCCATCAATCGCCGGCTTCATAACATTGCCTGAAATCAAATAAAAAGCGGCAACTCATAGAGTTGCCGCCAGAAGCAACGAGGGCGGATGAAAGGTTGAATAAAGGATTTGGGAGTGGCGACGGAGGGATTTGAACCCCCAACCAAGGGCTTATGAGTCCCCTGCTCTACCTTTGAGCTACGTCGCCATAAAAAAGGTCGCGGGGGGCGGATTCGAACCGCCGACCTTCAGGTTATGAGCCTGACGAGCTACCACTGCTCTACCCCGCAGCGCGTCAGAAATTATAACCTCGATTGGGGAAGTTGTCAAGTAGAATTTAAGGAATCTCCTGAACCTTCAGCCCAGCTCTTCCCCTTCCTCGAACTTCTCCACCTGATAGGTCAGCACCTGCAGCCCTGGACGGCGGTAATCGTTGGCAGAGAGACCGGCCTTGAGGCAGAGCTGGGATAGAAACTCGCGCGGGTCGGGCAGCTTCTCCCATACCTGGGGCAGGAAGGTGGCCCGATGCCATCCCCGTTCGATGATCACGCCGTCCACACCGGGGCGGAGCTTCGTCAGAAGCTCGTCGCCGGTATTGTAGGGAAGCGGCTCAGGTCGGGTGAGGACAGAAACTTCGATGTGGACCCGGCCCAGCTCTTCCTGGCTGAGAGGGAGAAAGCGGGGGTCGCGGAAGGCGGCCGCCAGCGCATTCTCCTGCACGTCCAGCGCCAGTGGCCGATAGGCTTCGATGGAGCCAATGCACCCTCGCAGTTGCCCGGCCAGGGTGAGGGTGACAAAAGAAGCCCCCGGTCCCCTCAGCTCCTCCGACAGAGAAGACAGGTCCACCGACGGCAGCGGCCGTCCCTCGAGGGCAGAAGCGATCGTCTGGCGGGCCAGCGTCAACAGATACCGACGGTCTTCAGAAGATAGAGGCATGCTGGAACCTCCCCGTTCTTGTTAGACCAGTTTCTAAAAGATCACAGCCGCGTAGCCCACGAAATCGGTGGCAGGGCCGCGGGGCATCACATGGTAGCTGGTGGTGTACTCCAGCAGTCTTCCCTCCCTGGCCCCCAGCGCGCGGGCAGCGGCGACGGTCGCTGCCACAGCCCCCCCGCCGCAGGCATTGTGACGAGCAGCGGTCTCCGGCACAATTTCCTCTGCCCGGAGCTGGAGCATCAGGTTGATGACCCGCTCGTCGTTGGCGCGGACCCATTCCAGCGCCCGCTCCCCCGTCCCGGCAGGGGCAAAGCCGTAATACATCGCCCCGTAGTGGGTCAGGTCGGTCGTTCCAATCACCACAACCTCCTTTCCCGCCCCGGCGACGGCCCGGGCGACGGCCTCCCCGGCCCCTACCGCCCGCTCGTCGGGCGGAACCAGGATAGGAAGGATGCGGGCCTGGGGAAAGAGATGCTTGATGAAGGGGACCTGCACCTCGGCGGAATGCTCCCCGGTGTGGGCCTCCGGCGCGTCCATCAGCAGACCGCCCCCCTCTTCCAGGACCTTCCGGGCCAGGTCGGCATCCACCTCCACCTCCCCCAGGGGTGTGTCCCACGCCCCTTCGGCATAGACGGCGGGGCGGGATGCCCCCCAGCGATGCATGGCGCTGAGCAGGACGAAGGTTTGGGGGGTTGAACGGGCATGAACTGCAGCGAACACTCTGGCGGCGGTGGGGCCAGAATAAACCCATCCGGCATGGGGGACCACACCGCCGCGGATCCGCTCCGGAAGGTCGGCCGGCAAAGCGTCGGGCAGGCATTCCTCGATCATCCGGACGCAACCGGCGCGATCTGCCGGATAGAACTGGCCGGCAACGACAGGATGCCTTACACGTGTGTGCATGGAACCCCTCCTCGGCTTTTCACCGCTCACCAGAATCTTCGTGGAACTCTGCGTCCTCCGTGGCTTTGCGGTGAGAAAAGACTCAAATGTGTAAGTCCACGAATAAAAAAACGCTCTACAATTCGTGGGATTCGGTCCATTCGTGCCATTCGTGATGATGAAGTTGGCGTTTCTGAAGAAATTATAACACAAAAGGGAAGCTTTTTCCACCGGCTTGTCAACTTCCCCAATATCGGGTACGATAGACCGGCAACCGCAGCACCTGGAGGCGAGATGGCAGAGGAATATCCGATGTTGAGCGTGGAAGAGGCCCTGGAGCGGGTGCTTTCCGCCTTCGAACCGCTCCCCCCTGAGCCGGTGCCTGTCCTGGATGCGCTGGGGCGGGTGCTGGCAGAGGATGTGCATGCCGATATGGACATCCCGCCGCTGGCCAACACAGCGATGGACGGCTACGCCGTGCGGGCTGCCGACACGGCTGGCGCTAACCCCGATCGTCCCGTCCGCCTTCGCGTCGTCTACGACCTGGCCGCAGGCTATACCACCGACGTGGAGGTGACCCCCGGCACGGCCATCCGCATTATGACCGGTGCACCCATCCCGCCGGGGGCCGACGCCGTGGTCCGCTTTGAAGATACAAAGCAGGAAGGGGGTTCGGTCCTGATCTTTGCAGAAGCCCCGCCAGGCACGAACATCCGTCGGGCAGGGGAGGATGTGAAGAAAGGGACGCTCATCCTGCCCAGAGGGACGGAGATCCGCCCCCAGGAGGTGGGAATGCTGGCCGCTCTGGGCCGCCCGGAGGCGCTGGTCCACCGCCGTCCGCGGGTGGGGATCCTGGCCACCGGCGACGAGGTGATCGAGATCAACGCTCCCTGGCAGCCCGGCAAAATCCGCAATGCCAACAGCTACTCCAACGCGGCCCAGGTCCTCCGCTACGGCGGCGTACCGGTCCTCCTCGGCATCGCCCGCGACGATGTGGAGGAACTGACCCGCAAAATCCGGGCTGCGCTGGAGCAAAAGGTGGACCTTCTGCTCACTTCCGGCGGGGTGTCGGTGGGTGACTTCGATGTGGTGAAGAAGGTGCTGGCCGCGGAGGGAGAGATCGGCTTCTGGCGGGTGCGGATGAAGCCGGGCAAGCCCCTGGCCTTCGGCCACATCCAGGGGGTACCCCTGCTGGGACTGCCGGGTAACCCTGTCTCGGCAATGGTCAGTTTCGAGCTTTTCGCCCGACCGGCCATCCTGAAGATGCTGGGGAAGAAAAGGCTGGACAAGCCGACAGTGGAGGCGACGTTGCTGGACGAGATCCGGCGCAAGGACAACCGTCGCCACTACCTGCGGGTTGAGCTCCGGCTACGGGACGGGGGCTACGAGGCCCGGCTGACCGGCGATCAGGGGTCGGGCATTCTGCTTTCGATGGTGAAAGCACAGGGGCTGGCGATCGTCCCCGAGGATGTGGACCGCCTGGCCGCCGGCACGAAGGTCCGGGTGATGATGCTGGACTGGCCGGAGGTCGGAGGTTGACGCTTCTGGCGCGCTTTACGGCCCGGGTACGGGAGGCCACCGCCGGATACCCTCGTTCGTTCTGGTTCCTCTTCTGGGGCGGGCTGGTGAGCGCCACAGGCGGCAGCCTGGTGTGGCCTTTTCTCACCATCTATATGCGTCAGAGCCTGGGGGTCCCCCTGACCACCGTGGCCCTTCTCCTCACGCTGAACTCGGCCGTGGGCCTGGCCACAACGCTGATCGCCGGGCCGCTGGTTGACCGCTTCGGCCGCAAAGGGGCGATGCTCTCCAGTCTGGCGGTCAGCAGCCTGACGTTCGTCGGGATGAGCGTCGCCGACAGGCTGGGGTTCTGGGCCCTCCTGATGGTCGCCAACGGGGCGTTCGGCCCCCTGTACCGGGTGGGCAGCAACGCGATGGTGGCGGACCTGATCGAAGTGGAGCGCCGCGCAGGCGCGTACGCTCTCCTGCGCCTGATCGCCAACCTCGGCATCGCCATCGGCCCCTCCATCGGCGGGTTCCTGACCACGATCTCCTACACCCTTGCCTTCTACATCGCAGCGACGGCCCATGTCCTCTTCACCCTGCTGATCCTCCTCTTTGTTCGGGAAAGCATGCCGCAGGTGGCCGGGGAATCCGGGCAGGCCGCGGCCATCGGCGGGTACAGCCAGGTCCTCCGCGACCGGCCTTTCCTCGCCTTCTGTGGGGTGTATACGCTGGCAGGGATGGCCTACTCGTTGATGATGGTGCTTCTCCCCGTCTACGCCAAGGAGAACTTCGGCGTGCCCGAGAGCCAGTATGGATTTATCATGGCGACCAACGCCGCGATGGTTGTGCTCTTCCAGTACTCCATCACCCGGATCGCCGAACGGTATCACGACCTGCCCGTGCTGACCGTCGGCTCCCTCTTCTACGCTCTGGGGGTGGGAAGCGTGGCCCTCGGCCGGGGTTTCCCGGCCTTTCTGCTCAGCATGGTGATCCTCACGGTCGGCGAGATGCTCATGATCCCGACCTCCACAGCGCTGACGGCGAAGCTGGCCCCGCTGGCGATGCGGGGGCGATATATGAGCGTCTACAGCCTCACCTGGGGTGTAGGGTTTGCCATCGGCCCTGTGCTGGGCGGCTTTCTGAACGACCATGTCGCTCCAGTGGCGATGTGGTATGGCGGCTTCACGCTGGGGCTGGCGGCGACGCTGGGTTTCATCCTGCTGGGGCGGGCTCTGCAGGAGGAAATGGAAAGCGGGGAGGCTTAAGGCCACTTTGCCACAAACCTCCAAGTGTGCTATACTTCTCCCCGCATACCGGAAAGGACGAGAGGTCGTTGGATGATAGACCCTGAGCTGTTGAATATGCTGCGCTGCCCCTACTGCGTGAGCGGGGAGACCCGCAAGCCGGGCGACGATCCAGGGCGGCTGGAGCTGGTCCACAATTGCTGGCTCATCTGCCAGGAGCCGGACTGCGGCCGCAAGTACCCCATCCGCGACGACATCCCTGTGATGCTCATCGAGGAGGGGGATAAATGGATCGGCGTCCCGGTAGAGGAACTGCCGGTTCCTCCGCCCCCCGAATAGGCCGATGACCGACCGGAGAGTGCTTTTCCTATCCGCGACCGCCCTCCTCATCGTCCTTGCCGGGCTACTGGTGCTGGCACTGCCCGACCCCTACGAGGGAGGGGTCCTTTACGACCTGGATGCCGCCCACAGTATACGGGAGCTGGACGGCATCGGGCTGGCGCTGCTGGTGATGGGGGGGGCGGCCTCCTGGTGGGCAGGGATGCTGTGGCAGCGACGTATGGTCCGCCTGTAGGCTCCCTCCCCCTACCGCCGCGCCCCGGTACCTACGCGCTGTTCCTCCAACTGGATCGGAGCCTCTGGCAACGGGTGGGCCGGCTGGGCGATTTCGCTTTTTCTCCTGGCATCTATGCCTACACGGGCAGCGCTCGGGGCGCTGGCGGGCTGGCGGCCCGTCTCCACCGCCACCTCTACCACCCCGCCCCACCCCACTGGCATATAGACCACCTCCGGGCCGTCGCCCGGCCGACCCTGGTCTGGTGGGCGGAGGGGGAGGAACGACGGGAGTGCATATGGGCACAGGCCATGGCCCGGATGGAGGGCGCATCGCTCCCCGTCCCCCGCTTCGGGGCCTCCGACTGCCGCTGTCCGGCCCACCTGATCCACTTCCCGGAGCCACCTGACCGGGAGCGGTTCGAACGGGCCGTCGGCGAGGCCGTAGAGGCCCTGCAGCTCCACTTCCAGAGAGGCTGACCTTGGCCGGCGATCCCTTGCAGGAGTTGATGGAAGCTATCGCCGCTGGAGAGGACGAGCGGACGGAGGTGGCCGCCCAAAAGGTGGGGCGGCTGGGGGATGTCGTCGTGCCCGCCCTGCGGGAGATGCTGGGCTCCGGCGACCGCGACCGGCGATGGTGGGCGGTGCGGACACTGGCCGCCGTGGGGACGGGACGGGCAGCAACCGCCCTGATCGAGGCGCTGAGCGACCCCGACGCCGACGTGCGGGCCTGCGCCGTTGTCGCGCTGGCCGGACTCCGACCGCCGGAGGCGGTGGGGCCGCTGGTAGCCCGTCTGGCCGACCCCTCCGCCTACGTCGCCCGGCTGGCCGCCGACGGGCTGGCCCGCTTCGGCCCGGCGGCGGTGCCTGCCCTCATCGCCGCCCTGCAGGAGGGGGACGTGGCTACCCGCGCCGGAGCCGCCCGCGCCCTCAGCGCTATCCAGCCCCAGGAGGCAGTGGAACCCCTCTGCCACGCCCTCGACGACCCCAGCGCCATCGTCACCTACTACGCCGAGGAGGCGCTGGAAAAGATGGGGGTGCTGGGATTGTTCCTCTTCCGGCCGTGAGGGCGATAAAAAAACAGAGGGGCGCCATCGGGAAGCGCCCCTCCCAACCGGGTTGCCGGCCGGTCTAGTACTCCGGCATCGACGGCGTGCCTTCTTTCTTCTCCTCCGGGATATCGGTGATCAGCGCCTCGGTGGAGAGGACCATCGCTGCAATGGAGGCGGCGTTCTCGACCGCGCCCTTGGTCACCTTGGCCGGGTCAATGATGCCCGCCTCCACCATGTCCACGAACTCGCCGGCGAGGACGTCAAAGCCGATGCGCCGGTTGTCCTTTTCCTTCTGGAGGCGACGGACCGTGTCGAGGATCACCGCGCCGTCATAGCCAGCGTTCTCGGCGATCCGGCGCAGGGGCGCCTCCAGGGCGGAGCGGATGATCTTCACCCCGGTCTGCTCGTCGGCGTACTCCATCTTCACCCCATCCAGCGCCGGGATGGCATTGATCAGAGCCACGCCGCCGCCGGGGACGATCCCTTCTTCCACCGCAGCGCGGGTTGCACTCAGGGCATCCTCGACGCGGTGTTTCTTTTCCTTCAGCTCGGTCTCAGTGGCGGCGCCGACGCGGATGATGGCCACACCACCGGCCAGCTTCGCCAGCCGTTCCTGCAGCTTCTCCCGGTCGTAATCGGAGGTAGACTTTTCGATCTCGACCTTGATCTGCTCGATCCGGCCCTTGATCGCCTTCTCATCGCCGCGGCCACCGACGATCGTGGTATCCTCTTTGGAGACGACAACCCGATCGGCCCGGCCCAGGTCATCCAGGGTGGCGCTGTCCAGCTTGCGCCCCTCCTCCTCGGTGATCACCCGGCCACCGGTGAGGATGGCGATGTCCTGAAGCATGGCCTTGCGCCGATCGCCGAAGCCGGGGGCCTTCACCGCCACGCAGTTGAGCATACCCCGCAGCTTGTTCAGCACCAGCGTCGCCAGCGCCGCCCCGTCCACGTCCTCGGCGATCACCACCAGGTCCCGCTTCCCCGTCTGGACCAGCTTTTCCAGAATGGGCATCAGGTCCTCGGCAGCGGAGATTTTCTTATCGTGAATGAGAATGTAGGGCTCCTCGATCACACACTCCATCGTCTCCGGGTTGGTGATGAAGTAGGCGCTGATGTAGCCCCGGTCGAACTGCATACCCTCGACGTATTCGGTCTCAAACTCCAGCCCCTTGCTCTCCTCAACCGTGATGACGCCGTCCTTGCCGACCTTGTCCATCACCTCAGCGATCAGCTCGCCGATCTCCCGGTCCTGGGCAGAGATGGAGGCGACGTTGGCGATCTCGTCTTTGGCGGTCACATCAATCGCCTGCTCCTCGATCGCCTTGACGACAGCCTTCGCCCCCTCCAGGATGCCCCGCTTGAGGAGCATGGAGTTAGCGCCGGCGGCCACGTTCTTCATCCCCTCGGTGATGAGGATATAGGCCAGCAGGGTCGCCGTGGTGGTCCCGTCTCCGGCGATGTCATTGGTCTTGGTGGCCGCCTCTTTCAGGAGCTGGGCGCCCATGTTCTCGAACGGGTCGGGCAGCTCGATCTCCTTGGCCACGGTCACCCCGTCGTGGGTGATGGTGGGGGAGCCCCACTTCTTATCCAGAGCAACGTTGCGGCCCTTAGGGCCGAGCGTGGTGACCACGGCCTCCGCCAGGGTGTCTATACCGCGCTTGAGCTTGGCACGCGCCTCTTCGCTGAAAACCAGTTGTTTTGCCATTGTTCCCTCCTTGTGTATCACGTGTTGCGTATTACGTCTACTCGATAATCGCCAGGATGTCGCTTTCTTTCAGGATGAGGATCTCTTTACCGTCGGGGGCCTTGAAGGTCGTGCCGGAGTATTTGGCGTAGATGACCGTGTCGCCGACCTTCACATCCATCGGGATACGCTTGCCCTCCTCATCCCGACGGCCCGGGCCGACCGCCAGCACTTTCCCCTGCTGGGGCTTCTCCTTGGCCGTGTCGGGCAACACCAGCTTCCCCCCTGCAAAGGTCTGCACTTCTTCTTCAATGGGCTCGACCACCACCCGGTCGCCCAAAGGCTTGATGTTGACAGACATCGTTCCACCTCCTCAATGTGAAATTGGAGCCCGTTTTAGCACTCAGGATGTTAGAGTGCTAAATCTGGCCGTATCATACCATCAATTGGCGGAGTTGTCAAGGGGGAAAACTGAGGTTCGGACATAAGTTGGGACACCACTTCCTCACCCCACCCCCGGCCCTTCGGGCCACCCCCTCCCCTC
>JBDOIF010000045.1:0-1872 GCA_041082215.1 Anaerolineae bacterium | reverse complement strand
GAATGTCCTCATCTACACCGCCGGGGTCTGGTACCTGCTCATCCCGCTGCTGGTGGGCCGGCGGCTCTACGGCGAGTCGGTGGTGCGGACGGTCATTATGGTGGACCTTCTGGTCTCCCTGGGCGTGTGGAGCCACCACCTGCTGGGCGACCGGGTGCAGCCGTTCTGGATGCGGCTCCTTTCGGGCCAGATTATCACCTGGGGGGAGTTCTTCACCATGGGGTTGACCATCTTCGCCTCGCTGATGACCATCTGGAAGGCCCGGCCGGTGAAGTTCACCCCGCCGCTTCTTTTCGTCCTGGGCTCCATCTTCGGCTTCCTCATCGGCGGCGCGGCGGGGCTCACCCAGGCCAACGTCGGCCTCAACGTGGTGCTCCACAACACCCAGTGGGTCATCATGACCCACGCCCACACGATGCTCCTGACCGGCCTGAGCACCCTCCTCTTCGCCGTCATCTACGCGCTGGTGCCGATGCTGACCGGGAAGGAAATCCGCAGCCGTATCCTCACCCTGGCCCACTTCTGGCTGTGGATAGCCGGTTCGGTGCTGATGACCTACGTGATGGGGATGGCCGGATCGCAGGGGATGCTGCGGCGGATGCTCTACCCGCAACCCAATCCCTACCAGCCGTTCCTCAACGTGGCCTGGGTGGGCGGCGTCCTGATGGCCCTGGGCTTCCTGGCCTTCCTGGTCAACGTCATCGCCACGCTGGGCTGGGAGAACGTGTTGGGGCTGGTGGTGGAGCGGCGGCGTCCTGCGTCCGCGACAGCGTGATTCGAAAGCAGGGTGTCCGGCCCCGGCTCAACGCAAAACACGGAACACGGAATACGCAATAAATGGAGCACGCTATGCGCCGAACCTGCTTTCTCTCCACTACCGAATCGTTGCTCTGGACCGTCACCGCGTGGGAAGCCCTGCTGGTGGTCCTGCTGAGTCCGCTTTCCGCCACCGGGCCGCTGGCCGGGCTGGGCCTGGCGGACCGCCTGGGCCTGGACGAGGCGGGACGGGTGGGCCGTATCGTGATGCTGTATCACTCCCTGGTGGTCCCCTTCGTCGCCGCGCTGGTCTACCTGATCCTGGACGCACTGCCTTTTGACGAGCGCGTCCCCCAGCGGGTCCGGCCCGCCGTCACCGCGGGCTACCTGCTGGCCAGCGTCGGCGGGCTGGGCTTTGCCTACCTGTGGGCCGGCTGGATCGCCCACGGTGTCTTCCTGGTCGGCCTGAGTTTGACCTTCTACGCGGGCGTCGTTCTCTGGTGGGGGCTCTGGCTGGGTGCAGCGGTGCAAGACGGAATCTTGCGCTACAGGCGGCTGGAGCGCTGGGCCTTCTGGCTGATGGCCCTCTACACCCTCCTTTCCGTCATCATCGGCGGCTCGGTCGGCGCCTACTTCGGCAACGGCTTTCAGGCGTTCCTGGCCGAGGACGTCCTGCGGGCCGGGCACGATCTCTTTCAGCGGGCTATTATCGCCCACCTGCATATCATGCTGACCCTGATAGATGTGGCCCTGCTGCTGTTGATCGCCCGGCGGGTGAACCTGGCGGGCCGGGCTTATCGGGTGGCGATGCCGCTTATTATCGCCGGGACCACCATCACCGCCTTCGCCACCTGGAGCGTGATGGTCATAGAGGGTGTGGCCCACAAAATCATCAACGTGGGCGCGGTAGTCCTGCTGGCCGGAGCCGCCATCGTCGCCCTCTATGGGATGCGGGGGCTGGTGCAGGAACGGCCGGACCGTCCGGCCTGGCGGGCGCTCCTGAGCGACCCGATCCGCTTCGGGATGCTCTTCCACCTGCTCTTCGTCAACCTGGTGGTGACGGTGCCGGGGGTCTGGGTAGCCGTCAATCTGGAGGCGGTGCGGGCGGGCGACCCG
>JBDOIF010000024.1:0-36958 GCA_041082215.1 Anaerolineae bacterium | reverse complement strand
CGCGAGGTGGCGGTGACCCAATCCAGCCTGGCCGACCTGCTGCGCACGCGGGGACAGTACGACGAGGCCGAACGGCTCTACCGCGAAAGCCTCCGCGTCTTCGAGGCGCTGGGCGACAGCCGCGAGGTGGCGGTGACCCAATCCAGCCTGGCCGACCTGCTGCGCACGCGGGGACAGTACGACGAGGCCGAACGGCTCTACCGCTCCGGGCTGGAGATCTGCCGCCGCATCCGCGACCCGCAGGGCGTGGCGGTCTATCTGATGGGCCTGGGCCAACTGGCCCTGGCCCGCGGGCAGCGCGAAGAGGCGCTTCCTTTGCTGCAGGAAGCCCGCCAGGGCTTTGCCGCCCTCGGCCTGGCTCACTGGGTCGCCGCCGTGGACCAACTGCTCGCCCAGGCTGAGGCCCAGGTGCTCACCCTGGACGACCTGCTGGCGCTGGTGCGCGCGGCGCGAGGGGGGGACGCCCGGGCCAGCCAGCTTGCACGGCAGATCTGCGACGGCCTGGCCCGCGCCCCCGAGCCCATCTATGCCGCCCTGGGCCGCGCCCTGCAGGCCATCCTGGCCGGCATCCCCGCGGAAACGGCCCTTGCTTCCCTCCCCGCCGACCTGCGCGCCCACATCCTGGAGGCGCTCGGTGGCTGAGCCGCTTGCCCCCTTTTTCTTCTAACCCCTGACAGTCCATAGAGCGGCTTTGCTAGCCGCCTCCTCCCGGTCGGGCAGCAAACCCGCCCCACTATCGCGGGCGGCGAAAGGCCTCCAGTTGCTGCCGCATCCGTTTCAGATGGGTCCCTTCCCAGTAGACCCGGCCGCAGCCCGGACAGGAGAGAAACTGCCTGCAGGTCCGCAGGACGTAAGGAGGGACCCGGTCCGTCACCTCTTCTGGAGCGGCCGGTTCCAGGGGGAGATTGCAGAGGCTGCACCGGGAGAGGGCGGGGTGGGGCGGGGGGCCGAGGGCCTCCTGCACCTGATGGACCTGTTCTTCCAGCGCCTCGGATTCGATCAGCAACGTCTGCAGGCCCCGCCGGGCCGCCAGCGCCCGGTCCCGGGTGAGAAGGACCCGCCCCTCGGCGCGGGCGCGGCGGGCCAGCTCCAGGTCGTCGGCGTCGTTTTCATAGGCGGTGTCGTATCCCAGGAGCCGTAGCCATCGGGCCAGCCGGCCCAGCATTCCGTCTGCCAGAAGGCGCAGGGGCTGTTCCATCGTACTACCTACCTGGTGATAGTTTGGGCCCTCACCCCTCTCCCTGCCCCCTCCCCTCTCCCGCGCGGCGGGAGAGGGGAAGGGGTGCCCGCCGCAGGCGGGCGGGGGTGGGGTGAGGGCCAGGCGGAGCGATTAATCCCCGGGGTAGGCAGTTACATTCCATCCCTGATTTGGCGAAAACGAAAGAGTCTGGTAAGATGGAAACCTGTCTGCGGTCAACCGGATATCATTTTACTCCACGGGGGCGACAATGGCAACCGAGACCTGGCTACCTCTGGTCCTGGGCTATCTGGTTCCGGTCGGCTTCTTCCTGCTGGGGTGGGGGGGGATGGAGCCGGACCGGGCGCACCGGGCGGCGACGCGCGGGCTTGTGGCGCTGGCGCTGGCCTCCCTGGGCTACTTCGCCGTGGGCTTCGCCTTCCACCTGGGCGGCGCGGCGGTGGTCTCCGACCTCCCCGGCCTGGCCGGGCTGGACCGGCTCGTCGGCTATCGGGTGGAGGCAGGGCTGTACTGGGGAGTGATCGGCCTGGACGGCTTTGCCCTCACCGGCGACGCCGACACCCCCGAGGCGCTGGTCCTTTTCGCCACCTACCTCCCGATGGTTGCCACCGCTGTCCTCCTGCCGACGCTCAGCCTTTCAGAGCGGGCGCGGGGCTGGCAGACCTCGTTTCTGGGGTTGGTGGTGGCCTCGATCCTGTTCCCCCTCGCCGCCTGCTGGGTGTGGGGTGGGGGGTGGCTGGCCGCGCTGGGGCGGACGGTGGAGCGGGGCCACGGGCTGGTGGACTACGCCGGAAGCGGAGTGGTCTATCTGCTGGGCGGGTCGGTGGCGCTGGGGGGGCTGCTGGCGCTGGGGCGCAGGCCGCCCGCCGCAGAGCCGGCCCGGATGCCCCCTGCCCATCTGCCGCTGCTGGCCAACCTGGGCGCGCTCCTGACGCTGGTGGGCTGGCTGGGATGGTCGCTGGGAGCCCCCTTCCACGTGGCCGGCGCGGCGGTGGACCCCGGGCGGGTGGCGGTCAACGGGCTGCTGGCGGCCGCAGCGGCGACGCTGGCCAGCCTGGGGTACTGCTGGCTGGTCCAGGGGCAGGGCGACCCGCTGATGGTCGCCCGGGGAGGTGTGGCGGGGCTGGTGGCGGTCTCCGCGGGAGCCCCCTTCCTGCCCCCGTGGGCGTCCCTCGTTGTCGGCGCCCTGGCCGGGCTGCTCCTCCCCCTCTCCATCTATCTGACGGACCGCCGGCTGCGGCTCGACGACGGCACGGCCGCCGTGGCGACGACGACCCTGCCGGGATTATGGGGTCTGCTGGCCGTCGCCCTCTTTGCCGACGGACGGTGGGGACAGGGGTGGAACGGCGTCGGCCTTCAGGAGTACCGGACCGTCGTCGGGCAGGGGGTGACCGGGTTCCTGGCAGCCCCAGGGTTCATCGGCGACGGGCCGGGGCAACTGATCGCCCAGATCGCAGGGCTGGCCGTCCTCGGCCTGCTGGGATTTGCCGGTGGCTGGCTGGTGATCAGGGGCCTCGCTCTGGGGAAAAGAGGCGAGGCGGGCTGAGAGTGGCGCTTTACCCGGCGGGTTCAGGAAAGACGGGGAGGATGACGGTAAAGGTGGTGCCCTTTCCCACCTCGCTCTCCACGCCGACGCTTCCTCCCAGCTTCTCCACGACCTCTTTGACCAGCGCCAATCCCAGGCCCATGCCGCCGTACCGGCGGCGGGTGCTCCCATCTACCTGATAGAACCGTTCGAAAATGCGGTCGCGGTGTTCGGGCGGAATGCCGATGCCGGTATCGGCCACCTGGAGGATGACATTCCCACCCTCCTGCCAGAGCCGCACGGTGATCCTCCCCCCTGAAGGGGTAAACTTCACCGCATTGCCGAGCAGATTGTCCAGCACGCGGCGCAGGTAGATACTTTCCCCGCCTACCGGTGGCAGGTCGGGCGCGAACTCCGTCTCCAGCGTCAATCCCGCTTCGCTGGCCACAACCCGGAAATCCTCGACCGCCGTCTGAGCCAGCCTGTCCAGCGCCACCGGCTCCCGTTCCAGCGAACGGGCCTCTGCCCCCAGGATGAGCGTGATGTCCTCCACCAGCTCGCTGAGCATCTGCGCCCGCCGGGTGATGATCCCGATCGGACCATGCTGTTGAGGTTCCAGCTCCCCCAGCTCCCCCTTATCCAGCAGCTCTGCATACCCGCGGATCAGCGCCAGGGGGGAACGGAGCTCATGGGAGACGTTCTGGATGAACTCGCTCTTCATTCGGTCCAGCTCCTGCAGGCGGGCCAGGGCGACGGCCAGTTCCTCAGCGTGGCGGCGCACCTGCTGGTGCAGGCGGGCGTTCTGAATCGCGATGGCCGCCTGGTCGGCCAGGAGCTCCAGCAGTCTCAGCTCGTCCTCCGTGAAGTTGTGGGGCCTGTTGAAGGCGATGTTCATCACCCCTACGACCTGGTCCCTCACCCGCAACGGCAGTCCGAGGATCGCGCCACCCCACTTCCAGCTTTGGAAGAGGGGATGCTCATCTACGTTGGAGACGACCATCCGCTCGCCGGTCCGGGCGACCGTATAGGTCAGCCCCTCCGGACGGGGTTCGGCGAAGGGTTCCTGTTGCAGTTCCCCCGCCCACAGGGCAGCTCCGAAGGTGAGCTGATCCCCGTCGTAAAGGAAAATATGTGCGTCGTCGGCGACAACCAGGCGGAGGGCATGCTCAAGGACCGCTTCCAGGACCGGTTTGGGTTCCAGGCTGGAGGTTAAATGGAGGCTGGCCTGACGCAGGGCCTCCAGCTCCGCCCCCCGCCGCCGCTCCCTTTCCAGGAGCCGGGCGTTCTGAATAGCCACCGCCAGTTGATCGGCCACCTCCTGGGCGATCTCCGCATGTTCAGAAGAGAAGCTGTGGGATCGCGCCGCCCCCACGCTGAGCAGGCCGACGGGATGGCCCTGGGCGATCAACGGCACGCTCAGGAAGTCCCGTATCCCCTCTGCCAGCAGCATCTCCTCAAGCGGCCCTGGCGATGGGAGAGTTTCCAGGTCCCCAGCGATATATGTCCCGGCCAATCGGGAAGCTTCGAACGGGATCCGTTTCCCGGTCCCCAGTTGCGTCTCGCCGTTCATATGGACGGCCAGCACTTCCAGCTCACTGGTGGGCGGGTCGAACAACATCACACAGGCCTGCTGGCAGGGGATCAGCCTTCGCAGGCGGATCAGAGCCGCTTCGGCGATCTCCTCCGGCGACTGGGCCTCCAGGATGGCCCGGTCAATCTCGCGCAGGGTGGTGAGCCGCTCGATGTAATGGTGAAGCGCCTCCTCAGCCCGCTTCCGATCCGTTATATCCAGCAACTGGCCGATCGTCCGCACATTTCCCTGCGGGTCGGTGATCACGCTGACCCGGATCTCCACCCGTCGTTTCTGCCCGTTCTTCCGGACCACGTTGAACTCGTAGCAGGAGGGGACCTCTTCCCCCCGCTGGCGACGGACGTACCGGTCCGCGACCAGCTCTCTGCTCTCCTCGTCGAGGAACTTGCGGAAGTCCTCTCCGACGATCTCCTCCGGCGGGTAGCCGAGGATTCGAGACAGTTCGTCGTTGACATAGACGAACCTGTACGATTCGTCCACGATGAGGATGCCGGCGTGAGAGTGCTCGACCAGGGAGCGGAATCTGTCGCTGCTCTCCCGCAGGGCTTCCTCCGCCCGTTTCTGCTCGGTAACATCCAGGACGATGCCCTGGTAGTGGGTGATGTGGCCATCTTCATTCCGGCGGATCCGGGTGTAGTCGTGGAGCCAGCGGACCTTTTCGTCGCTGGTGAGGATGCGGTATTCCTGCTCGAAACCTTCCCGCCCCTCTTCCGCGCTGTACCGCGCCACCTCAGCGGCCACCCGTTCCAGGTCCTCTGGATGGACAATGGACGCGTAGCTGAGGCGGCCGTTGTAGAACATTTCCGGCGTATAGCCGAACTGCTGGACGTTTTCGGAGACGAACTTCACCGGCCATCCCTCAGCCGCCTGCCAGAGGAAGACGACGGCCGGGCTACAGTTGACAATTCGCTCCAGCTCCCTCAGCTCCTCCTCCGCCCGCTGCTTATCGGAGCGGAGCCTTTTCTTTTCCAGAGCGCTCTGCACTGCGGGTCCCAGCCGTGTCAGTCGGTCCTTCAGCAGATAGTCGTATGCGCCGAATTTCATACATTCCACGGCCGCCTCTTCGCCCACCGCTCCCGTGACGACGATGAAAGGAATGTCGAGGCCGCGGCTCTGCAGGAGCTGAAGCGCCTCCAGCGCGTTGAAATAGGGCAGGTGGTAATCGGCGAGGATCAGATCGAGCTGGGGGTCCAGGTGAGCGAGGAAGTCCCCCTTCGTATCCACCCTCGTCCATTCGACATCGAATCCGGCCCGATGGAGCTGGAACACGATCAGTTCGGCATCATCTGCCTGATCCTCAAGGATCAGGACGCGGAGGGGCTTGGACATCTCAGGTTCTCCCCGGCTTCCGGTTTCATCGCGTCAATCAGATTATAGCGCAAAATGGAAGGACTGACCACTCCCACGGTGGGGGCGACCATTTCGGGCGACCTGCCGGTTGCCCCTACGGGGGGCGACCTGCCGGTTGCCCCTACGGGGGGCGACCTGCCGGTTGCCCCTACGCCTCCATTTGTGAAACCGGCCTTGCCAAAACGACCGGATCGGTTATAATAGAACCGTCTATCGGGGCGTAGCGCAGTTCGGTCAGCGCGCACGGTTCGGGTCCGTGAGGTCAGCGGTTCAAATCCGCTCGCCCCGACCAGGCAGCGCACGCTTACGGGATATCCGGGGCGTGCGCTTTTCTCTGTCAGATGGCGTGCCATTTGGAGCAAATCCTGCTTTGTGGTATCATTTCCCTGTTTGTAGGGCAGGCTGGGGAGGGGGTGGGGGGGAGAGGTGAGGGCTGTCCGGCCACTGGCGTAATAACTTGTCAAGGTGCAAAAGCCTGCTCTACACCAGCACTTTCTAAACAGGAGCAGTCTGTATGAGGAACATCACCGTCATCGGCGTCGGCTACGTGGGCCTGGTCACCGGGGCCTGCTTTGCCGACCTGGGCAATCGGGTGGTCTGCCTGGACATCAGTGAAGAGAAGATCGAGAAGCTCAAGCAGGGCATTATGCCCATCTACGAGCCGGGGCTGGAGGAGATGGTCGAGCGGAACAAGCGGGCGGGACGGCTCTCCTTCACCACCTCCTACGCCGAGGCCCTTAAAGAGGCCGAGTTCGCCTTCATCGCCGTGGGCACGCCGGAAGGGGTGGACGGAGAGGCCGACCTGCGGTACGTCCGTATGGCGGCCGAGTCCATCGCCGACGTCCTCGACCATCCCATCATCATCGTCAACAAGTCCACCGTGCCTGTAGGGACCGGCGACTGGGTTGCCGAGATCATCCGCGCCCGGCGGGGAAATGAGGTGGAATTCTCCGTCGTCTCCTGCCCTGAGTTTCTCCGGGAAGGCTCCGCCATCAGCGACTTCATGAACCCCGCCCGCATTGTCCTGGGTTCGGTGGACCGGGAGGCGGCGGAGAAAGTAGCCCAGCTCCACCTTCCCCTTCGCGCCCCGATTATGATCACCGATCTGCGCACGGCAGAGATGATCAAGTATGCCTCCAACGCCTTCCTGGCCGCCCGCATCTCCTTCATCAACGAGATCGCCAATATCTGCGAGGCGCTGGGAGCCGACGTGAAAGAGGTCGCCACCGGCATGGGGTACGACCCCCGCATCGGCCCCCACTTCCTCGACGCCGGGATCGGTTATGGCGGCTCCTGCTTCCCCAAGGACGTGAAGGCGCTGGCCCATATGGCCGCCATCCACGGCCGGCACCCCCAACTGCTCCACGCTGTGATGGACATCAACCTGGACCAGCGCCGGATGATCGTCCGCAAGCTCCGGGACGTGCTGGGCGATCTCCACGGGACGACAATTGGGCTGCTCGGGCTCTCCTTCAAACCGAACACCGACGACATGCGGGAGGCTCCGTCCATTACCATCTCCCACTACCTGATCGCCGAGGGCGCAAGGGTGCGGGGTTACGACCCCGCCGCAATGGAGAACGCCCGTCGGCTGCTTCCAGAGGTGGAACTGGCCCCCGATCCCTATACGCTGGCCCAGGGGTGCGACGCGCTGGTGGTGGTGACCGACTGGAACGAGTTCAAGCATCTCGATCTGGCCCGGGTGCGGGAGCTGATGCGTCGGCCGGTGTTGATTGACGGCCGGAACATCTACGATCCGGAGATGGTGCGGACCCTGGGCTTCATCTACAGAGGGGTCGGCCGGGGTTATAACGGCGAGGGGCCATAAGGTTTCGGATTGCCACAAAGACACGGAGGTCACAGGTGAGCGTCTTCAAGACAAGGCTGGATAACGGGCTGACCGTCCTCCTGAAGGAGGTCCATACCGCTCCTGTCGCCAGCTTCTGGATCTGGTACCGGGTGGGCAGCGGCAGGGAGCATCTCGGCATCACCGGCATCTCCCATTGGGTGGAGCATATGCTCTTCAAGGGCACCCCACGCTGGCCCAAGGGCACCGCCGACAAGGCTATCTCCCGCGAGGGGGGGATGTGGAACGGGGCCACCTGGTACGACTTCACCACCTACTACGCCACTCTCCCCGCCGACAAGATCGAGCTGGAGCTTTCGATCGAGGCCGACCGGATGACCGGCGCGCTCTTCGAACCGGAGGAGGTGGAGTCGGAGCGGACAGTGATCATCAGCGAGCGGCAGGGGGCGGAGAACGATCCCCTCTTCCTGCTGGGCGAAGAGGTGATGGCTGCATCCTTCCGCGTCCACCCTTATGGCCACGAGACCCTGGGGCATATGTGCGATCTGGAGGGGATGACACGGGAGGACCTCTACAGCTATTATCGCTCCTATTATGTCCCCAACAATGCAGTGGCGGTGGCGGTAGGGGATTTCCGCTCCGAGGAGATGCTGGAACGGATCCGCGAGCACTTCGGCTCGATCCCCCCACGGGAGCTCCCCCGCACCCACAGGCCCGCAGAGCCGCCCCAGCACGGTGAGCGGCGGGTCGTTCTGGAAGGGGAGGGCTACACCGCCTACCTGACACTGGTCTTCCACGCCCCGCCCGCCACCGACCCCGATTTCTACCCGCTGGTCGTTCTGGATTCGGTGCTCACCGGCGCCAGCGGGATGACCATCTTCGGGGGCGGAGGGACCAACAAGAGTTCCCGCCTCTACCGGGCGCTGGTGGATACGGAGCTGGCCGCTCAGGTCTCCGGCAGCCTGATCCCCACCGTGGACCCCTTCGTCTATTCCCTCACCGCCACCGTGCGGGCAGGCCGCACGCCGCAGGAGGTGGAGGAACGGCTGTGGGTCGAGCTGGAGCGGGCGATGGCTGAGCCGATCACCGAAGAGGAGCTGGGCAAGGCGATCAAACAGGCCAAGGCCCAGTTCGCCTACTCCAGCGAGTCGGTCACTGGCCAGGCCTTCTGGCTGGGCTGGAGCGAGGTCTTCGCCGATTATCTCTGGTTCGAACAGTACCTGGATCGGCTGGGTGCGGTGACGCTGGAAGAGGTGCGCCGCGTGGCGGAGAAATACCTCCGCCGGTCCAACGCCACCGTCGGATGGTATGTTCCAAATGAACAATGAACCAATGAACAACAAGCTACGGCAAATACTCATTGGGTCATTGGCTCATTGATCATTGCCTAAGGAGGTTATATGTCCATTCCAGGGCCAGAAGACATCGTGCGACGGGAGTTGCCCAACGGCATTGTGGTGCTGGTGCGGGAAAACCATGCCAGTCCGTCGGTGGTGGTGAGCGGCTACCTGCAGGTCGGCTCTTACGACGAGGCGGACGAGCAGGCCGGGCTGGCGTCCTTTGTCGCTTCCGCCCTCTCGCGGGGCACGGCCCGTCGAAGCTTCGACCAGATTTACGAAGAGGTGGAATCGGTCGGGGCCAGCTTTGGCGTTTCGGCAGGTATCCACCATACCAGCTTCGGGGCCAAGAGCCTGGCTGAGGACCTCCCTCTCATAATGGATGTGCTGGCGGATGTGCTCCGCAACCCGGTCTTCCCCCCTCAGGAGGTGGAAAAACTGCGGGGAGAGATCCTCACCGACCTGGAAGAGCGCGCCCACGACACGCGCCGGATGGCGGCGCTGGTCTTCCGCGAGCTGGCCTATCCCAAAGGACACCCCTACAGTCGCAGCAGCGCGGGCTACATCGAGACGGTCTCTCGCATTTCCCGCGACGACCTGGTCTCTTTCTACCAGAACAGCTACGGCCCGCAGGGAATGGTCGTCGCCATCGTAGGGGCGGTAACGGCCGAGGAGGCAGTGGCGCAGGTGGAGGCCGTCTTCGGCGATTGGAAGGGAGCGGTACCGACGCGGGCTTCCCTTCCCCCCGCCCCCCGTCCTCAGGAGATTGTCCACAAGTTCGTCCCTATCGCCGGCAAGACCCAGGCGGACATTGTGCTGGGCTACCCCGGCCCCGCCCGCACCGACCCGGCCTTCCTGGATGCGATGGTCTGCAACACGATCCTGGGGGTCTTCGGGATGATGGGGCGGCTGGGAGACCGGGTCCGGGACGAGCAGGGGCTGGCCTACTACTCCTACAGCCGGATCGAGGGCGGGCCGGGTCCTGGCCCCTGGACCGCCATTGCGGGCGTCAATCCGACCAATGTGGAAAAGGCGCTGGAGAGCATCCGCGCCGAGATCCGGCGCATCTCCCAGGAGCCGGTGGGACTGGACGAGCTGGCCGACACCCAGGCCTTCCTGGTGGGAAGCCTCCCTATCCGGCTGGAGACCAACGAAGGAGTGGCGCGGGCGATCCTGGAGATGGAGCTGTACGACCTGGGGCTGGATTACCTTCAGCGGTACGAAGGATTGATCCGGGAGATCACGCCGGAGCGGGTGCTGGCGGCGGCCCGGGCCTGGCTCGATCCCGACGCCTACGCCCTCGCTATCGCCGGCCCCCCAACCGGTAACGAGTAAACCAGCAACAAGCTCTATGGTTGTAGGAGTTGACCTCGTCGAGATCCCCCGCATCGAGCGGGCGCTGGCCCGGTACGGGGACCGCTTTCTGGAACGGGTCTTCACCCCTGCCGAGCGGGCCTACGCCCGGGGACGGGTGCCGGAGCTGGCAGCCCGGTTCGCGGCGAAGGAGGCCGTCTCCAAAGCGCTGGGGGTCGGGATGCGGATGCTGGCCCCCGACGGCATCGGCTGGCGGGATGTGGAGGTGCTGGGGGACTGGCGGGGACGGCCCGAGGTCACGCTGCACGGCCCTGCCGCCGAGCGGGCAGCGGAGCTGGGCCTCACCGAGTGGGCAGTGAGCCTCTCCCATACACGGGAATACGCCATTGCCTTCGTGGTGGCCCGGTAGGGAACCACGGAGAATACAGAGAAACAGCGTAAGGAGACAAAGTGTTGCTGGCTGCCTACCCGGTCCGTCTGCCGGTCTTCGAGGGACCGCTCGACCTGCTCCTCCAGTTGATCGAACGGGAGGAGCTGGACATCACCGCCATCTCCCTGGCCCAGGTGACCGACCAGTACCTGGCGGTGATCGAGGAGATGGGGCAGCGGGGGATAGCGGACCTGACCGCCTTTCTGGTGGTGGCGGCGAAGCTGGTGCTGATCAAGAGCCGGACGCTGCTGCCGGACCATCGAACGGTGAAGGATGAGGTAGACGAGATCGCCGCCGACCTGGTCCAGCAATTGGAGACGTACCGTCGCTTCAAGCAGGCGGCCCAGGAACTGGCGCGGTGGGAGGAGGAGGGAAGGCGGGCCTATGTCCGGGTGAACCCCGATATCGCCGCGCCGGCCTGGTACGACCTGGGTGAAGTGACGCTGGAAGGGCTGCTGGCCGCTGCTCAGGAAGCGCTGGATGCGCGGCCCGCCCCTCCTGTGGAGCAGGTCATCTCCCGCATCACCGTCACCATCGCCCAGCAGGTCGCCCACATCCAGGAGCGGCTGGCCCGGCAGGGGCGCATCCGTTTCCAGGATGTGCTCTCCGAGCTGACCAGCCGCGTGGAGGTGATCGTGACCCTCCTGGCGGTGCTGGAGCTGATCAAGCAGGACCGGGTCCGGGTGTGGCAGGAAGGGCTGTTCGGCCCGATCTTTATCGAGGGGAAGGAGCCGGAAGCCGCGCCGCCCGACGCTCCAGGGCCAGCGCCAGAGCTGCTCCCACCACATCTGTGAGCAGGTCCGCCACCGACGGATCCCTCCCGGGCACGAAGGCCTGGTGAAACTCATCGGAAAGGCCATAGGCGGCCGCCAGGGCCAGGCTGAGGAGACGGAGCCGGTCGGTGGCAGGGCGGTCTCCCCGCAGAGCGTAGAGGTAGAGCCAGGCCAGCACGCCGTAAACGGCAGCGTGGCCAGCCTTTTCCAGCAGCATATCCAGCCAGGGTTCAGGGGGAGAGGGGAGGTCGGGGCGGGCCGAGAGATAGAAGATCACCCCCATCCAGGCCAGGGCCGGCAGCCAGCGCAGGAGGGAAGGGGTCCTCCCCCGGATCGGGGGGCAGGACGGCCGGTCCCTCCTGCGCCAGTTCTTCCCCATCATACGGTCACGGTCTGGAAGTCGCCTGGCCCGACGAGCGCAGGCTCAGGCGGCGGAGGGCCTGGAGGAAGGTCCGCTCCCGCGCCTGCCGTTTCCAGGCCCGGATATGCATCCATCCATAGAGGCGCAGCGCGGGCACCATCACCATCTCCTGCAGCCGCTTCCACGTCTCACTGGACACCGCTTCCCGCAGGATCCTCCGCACGTCTGGCCAGCGAGGTGGGAGAAGGGAGAGCAATGCCACACGGGGGAGCCGGAACCGCAGCGTGCGCTCCCGCCACAGCAGAGTGATCAGGAAGGGGAAGCTCCGGGTGATGTTGGCAGCCAGCATCCGCAACGCGCGGCGGACGGAGTAGAAGCGGGCCATCGCCTGTATGGTCCCCATCTGAAGCTCGTAGGGGGACATCAGCGCCGGCCGGATGACGCAGTGGTGGCCGTCGTAGAGGCTCCAGTCGTCGGTGAGCAGCCGGCCCTGGGAGGCGATGCGCTCGTAGAACGGAGTGCCGGGGGATGGAGTGAGCATGAGGAACTGGACGGTATCTATCTCGTTCTGAAGGGCGAAGTCCACGGTCCGTCGGAAGATGCCCCTGTCGTCGGTATCCGCACCCAGCACAAACATGCCGTGCACGTGGATGCCGTAGGCGTGGAAGGCGCGCACGCTCTCGAGGATGTCGCCCACTTCCTGGCGTTTGTTGTAGGCCTCAAGCGTGGCCGGGTTGACCGATTCGAAGCCGCAGTAGACCATTGTGCAACCCGCCTCCCGCATCAGCTCCAGAAGCTCCCGGTCCAGCTCCCGGCTCTGGCGGTCCCTGTAGACCGCATCCGCCCGCATCTGGGCCGACCAGGAGGGGGTCAGGCCACGCCGGATCATCTCCGTCAGCAGGGCGCGGGTCCGCTCTTTATCTACGACGAAGTTGTCGTCATAGAAGAAGACCGATCCCCGCCCCCGGTACTGCTCCAGTTCATCCAGCACAGCTTCGATGGGGCGGGCACGGACCCGACGGCCGAACATGCGGATGACGGAGCAGAAGTCGCAGTTATAGGGGCATCCCCACTGGGTCATGATCGGTACGTTGGTCATCCGCTCGTGGCCCACGATCAGGTGCAGGGCTGGAGAGGGGAGGGCGACGAAGGCTTCCTGAGAGGAGGGGGGCCGATCAGGGTTGTGACAGGCCTCACCGTCCGCGTCGTGGTAGGAAAGACCGGCGATCTCCTGGAAGCCGGTTCCCCCTTCCAGCGCTTCCACCAGTTCCAGGAGGGTGAACTGCCCCTCCCCGCGCACGACGAAGTCGGAGTGGGCCAGCCCTTCCTCCGGCACGAAGGTAACGTGGGGTCCCCCGATGACGGTCGGGATGCCGGAGGAGCGGAGCCGGTCGGCCATCCTGTAGGTGGCGGGCGCGGTTGTTGTAAGGGCCGAAAAGCCGACCAGGTCGGCCCCCCCCACATCCTCCCAGTTGACCGGCGCCAGCGTCTCCACATAGATGCGCACGTCGTGGCCCCGCCCGGCCAGGAGCTGACCCAGCAGCGGGAGGCCCAGACGGGGCAGCCGCGCCCGGTCGAAAACGTTCAATCCGGGAGCTTTCAGCTCGATCAATCGGACCTTCATGTTTTTCCCTCCTTTGCAATAAAGCATCTATCCGCAGTTCTATATGCGGAAACTGGACAGGAAGAGCAGGGTTAAACGGAACGGAGGGAAAAACAGAGGAGAGGGGAAAGGAGCAACTGAGGGGTGAGATAGGGAGCAGGTGGTCCTCGCCGGGCGCCACCCCGACCCGGCAGGTGGGGAAGGCTGAGACTATATCTGCTGACCAGAAGAAGGATCAGTCCAATCCAGAACTCGAGGAATGCCCGGATGAAACCCTCCTCGAGGCCCTCCGGGCGCTTCTCTGGGGACCTGCCTGCAGGAGGTCGGGGGGGGAGCTTCACCGGCAGGCGCAGGCTGGGGACCTGGGAGAGGATACGGCGGAGCTGCCGCTGCCCGGCTGCCAGCATCGCGCAGGCCTGGGCCCGGGAGCGATCGGCACGTGTGCCGACGGCGCTGGAAAGCCCGGTCAGTACCGGCAGTGTGAGAAGGGATCGGAGGTTCCCGGCGATCCCGGAGACAAGGCCTGGGGGGAGTTGGGGATAAGGCATAGTATCCTTATTATAACCCGATGCGGGGCGAAGTCAACAGGCTCAGCCGAGTAGGAGTATCTCAGTCTGGGGGCGAGATGTCCATGGCCCGGGCCGGACCTGGGGAAACACGAATGGCGCGAATGGAAGCGAATGCCGCGAATAGGGCAGGGATCCCTCCTGTTCGCTGTATCTTGCGCATTCCCGAAGCGGATGTTACAATCCAATCCGATGGCCTCCTATCCCCACGCTACCTGGCGCCTGATCTACACCGCGCCGGCCGATGGCCCCTTCCAGATGGCAGTGGACGAGGCAATCTGGCAGGCCGTGGCCGGGGGGCGGTCCTTGCCCACGCTTCGGCTGTACGCCTGGGAGCCCCCGTGCCTATCGCTGGGCCGCCACCAGTCGGTGAGGGAGGTGAACCGGGAGGCGCTCAGGGCAGCAGGGTATGGCCTGGTCCGGCGGCCTACCGGCGGGCGGGCCATCCTCCACACCGACGAGCTGACCTACAGCGTGGCCGCGCCGCTAAGGGACCCCCGCGTCCGCGGCGATGTGTTGACCAGTTGCGAACAGCTCAGCCAGGGGCTGCTGGAGGCGCTCCGGCTCCTGGGAATAGGTAACGCGGCTGCCCACCAGAGCAAACAGCACCTGCCCGCCGCCGGACCGGTCTGCTTTGAGGCGCCGGCGCTCTTCGAGATCACGGTGGGAGGACGCAAACTGGTCGGGAGCGCCCAGATGCGGGGGCGAGGAGCCCTCCTGCAGCACGGCGCGGTCCCGCTCTGGGGGGACATCGCCCGCATCTGCCCCTTCCTGATCCCACCGGCCGATCCCCTCCGGGTGCGCGCTCGTGCCACCACGCTGGAGGCCGTCCTGGGCCGTCGGGTCTCCTGGGAGGAAGCGGCCGAAGCGATGGCGGAAGGATTTGCCCGCGCCCTCAACCTGCGCCTGGAGCCAGGGGGGCTGACGGCCTGGGAGCAGGAGGTCGCCCGCAGGTTACAGGAGGAGAAGTACGGCGCGGAGGAGTGGACAGGACGGCGCTGAGACACTGAGACGCAGGAACGCAGAAATACAACAAAGAGAGGGGGCCCTGTCCAGGGATGGCAGGCCCCCTCCTGTTGCTGCTATGCCAGGGGCATCAGTGGCCCATCCGGAAACGGACGACCACCGGATCGTGGTCGGAGCTGCGACGGGCCGTATCGGCAAGGTCCTCACAGGCGCTGGGGTAGTCGGCGTTGATGTGCACCGGAGCCGCGCTCTGGAACTCCCACTTCAGGTCGCGACTGATCAGCACGTGGTCCAGCACCCCCGACACCCCCTGGTGGATGTACGTATACCGCTCCGGTCTGTCCACTTCCAGAAGCAGGTCGCTCAGGCCGGCGCTGGCAAGGACCGCCAGCGGTTCGGAGTCCGGGTAATCGTTCAGGTCGCCCAGCACGATCACATCGGCCTGCGGGTCGGCGTCCAGGATCTCCTCGACCAGCCCGGCCACGAACCGGGCCTGCTCGATCCGCCGGGGCAGGGTGTACTGGACGTCGGGGGTATCCTCGCTCTTCGACTTAAAGTGGTTGACGATGAGCCACAGCTCCTGCTCCCGACCGTGACCCCAGTGCCGATAGCCACTGCGGACCTTCAGATGCACCACCAGCGGCGGACGGGAGAAGAGCCGGTTTCCATCCAGTACGCCGTCTCCATCGCTATCACAGGTGATCTCGTTGACCGGATTCTGGGGGTTCCCGTTCCCGTCCGGCCCGAGGCCATCCACCAGGGTGGTGCAGCCCTGCCGGGCCTCATAGCCTAGGACGGTGGCCCGGTCGGTGCGGTAGAGCAGCCCCACGTCAATGCCGCGGCTGTCGGGGCCGTCCACCAGCACAGCACTGTACTCGGCCTCGATCTCGGGGCGGGCCGCCAGGTCGGCAAGCACCGCCAGGTTTTCCGCCTCCTGCACGCCGATGAGCGTCGGCTCCCCCAGCTCGTCGTGGATCGCCTCGGCCAGCTTATCCAGTTTCAGCTCGTATTCGTCGGCAGAGAGCACCGGATCGTCCCTATCCGGATCATCCACTGTATCGAAGAGGTTCTCCAGGTTGAAGGTGGCGACGCTGAACTCCGTCGGTGCAAGGAGCGTCTGTCGCCACAGCCGGAGGAAGATGACGATGTCCAGGCCGGTGATCCGCCCGTCTCCGTTCAGGTCAGCGCGCTCGGGCGCGGGGGGGACCTTCTTCCCCAGATAGCTGTGGATGATCCGCAGGTCGTCCAGGTCCAGGTCGCCGTCTCCGTCCACATCCCCCCTCCTGGGCGGATCAGGGGCGGGGAGGAGGGAAGGCGCAGCCAGAAGCTGCATCTTGTAGGCGCCGAAGGTGTAATCCAGCGCGCCGACCAGCCCCAGCACCCGATCGCCCACCTTCGCCTCGGGGGTGATCTCAAAAAGGCCCTCGTCGTCCACGCCGACGACCTCGCCGGTGCCGGCCGGGTCGTCCTGGAAGACCCGCTTCAGCCCCAGGTCGCTCCGCACCACCCAGGTCTCATCATAGTAGCTGGTAGGGCCGACCACCAGGGCGTCGTCCATCCGGACGTACATCCCCTCCAGTGACTCCAGATAGGCGCGCGCGCTGGCATTGTCGAACGGTGGGTTGAGATCCAGCGGCTCGGGGAGGAGGTTGCCGCTGGAAAGGATGGTGATGTCGCTCAGGCGGGTGCTGATCTCGGTGAGATCGTAATACTCCTGCACCACGCCCCGCACCTCCACCAGGTCACCCGTCCTCACCACGTTCGTCCGGTTCCCTTTGTAGACAAAGATGCCGTCGGAGGTGGTGGGGTCGCCATCGCAGTTGGGGGCCTGGATGAAGAAGCCCCGCTTGCCGGTCTGGTCGAGGTCGGCAAAGACCAGCCCCTGGGTGCGGACGGTCTGGCCGACGTAAGGGGAGGCAAAGCCGCTGCCCTGGATCTGGCAGATGGAGACCAGCGGTGGGGCGACGCCGATGTCGTCGTTGCTGCGGGGTTCGATCTTGAAGTCGCCATAGGAGTAGTAGAGCGGCCCCTGGACAAAGTCCAGGCGGTCACCTGCGCCGGGGATGTACGTGTAATCGCCCATATCGTCCACCCGCACCCCGCCGGAGCCGTCGTCCACCAGCCACTCACCGTAACCCAGGTCCGGGTCCGTCACCAGGACGCCCTCCACACGGACCAGGACGGACTCCCACTGCTCCTGGGCCACCCCGCCTGTAGGGAGAACGACGGGGTCGGGCAGCGGGTTGCCGCTGGAGAGGACCGTCACCTCACCCCCGGCGATCTCCGTCAGGCCGTAGTACTCGCTCACCTGGCCGGTCACCTCCACCCGATCCCCCGGGTGCAGGACTCTATCCGGCACGTACCTGACCGGCTCGTAGAGGAAGAGGCCGCTCCATGGCCCGGCCCCGTCCTGGATGAAGATGTGGACGCTGCCGTCGAAAAAGATGGCGGTGACGATGCCCCAGGTGGTGACGGTCTGGCCCTCATAGGGGGAAGCGCCTGAGGGGTCGTCGGTGTACTGGATATCGTGGATGGGGACCTCCTCCGGGCCTGGCGGGGTTGCCCCGGCGTTGGCCGCGCCGGGGGTGTTCAGCGCCTCGCCGGTCTCGGGGGTGCCGGTGAATCCGGGCAGGCCGGCCCCGTCGAAGTCGTTGCGCATCCAGTCGGCTATCGTGTCGGTGTCGGAGCCGTTGGGGATGCGGGATGCGCCGCCGGGGGTATAGGAAACTCCGTCGAAGCCGGGGCCAAGCGTCACGGCGGAGTAGGTGCGGTCGTTGCTCCCGCCGTCGGTGACGGCCACGTCGTCCACAATGCGCGCCCAGGGGGCAAGGTCGAGTACGCCGTCGTTATCCGCATCCAGGTCCATCCCCGTGCTGCCGGTGAAGCCTTCCACCAGCAGGAGCGTCACGGTGCCGTTCTCCAGGACATTGTTGAGGAAGCCGGTTGTCCAGAAGCCGCCAGCGTCGGTGCTGCTCACAGAGAAGACGGTATCCACCGTCCCGGCGCCGCTGTCGTCCCCCTCGACCTGGAGGATGGCAAAGCTGGAGTAGTCGGTGCTGGGAGCGCCGAACAGCTCGACGAACTCGTGGGTATCGGTCCCGACGTGGTTAAAGACGAACTCGTTGATCAGCGGGGGCGGTGGTGGGGGGATCGGCACAGCCTGTGAGGGGACGACGGTGAGGAGTACGATCAAAAGTGCAGAAACAATTGAAAAGCCTGCAGTCCTGGCTGCCATGTTGCCCTCCTTTCTTCCGCGTTGATGAGTCCCCTTTTCCCCGCCTGGATAGGGACTGCTTTATATTTTCTATTATACCATAAATAGCGCTTTGTCAATAGAGGAGTAACCCGTCCCGGCAGGCGTTTGCGATTGCACTGTCTTCCGGTATAATCACGGTGCGTTCCAGCTTCTCGGGCTGGAGGAAAGAGTGCAGGGGAAAAAGTCCAGAAGTATGGCTTCGGCCCTGCTGGCGGTGGGGGCGATGCTGGGAGGGGTGGGGGCCGTGGCCCCGTGGATCCCCCACCGGGCGGCCGGCCTGACGGTCGGAGGGTTCGACCTCTTCGAGGTCTCCAAATTCTTCCCGGAGGTCCGTGCCGGTGCGGTTCCTCTGTTCCGGGAGGGGTTTCTGCTGCCGCTGCTGACCTCTGCGCTGCTGCTGGCGCTGGCGCCGGCCTTTTGCGGTCGGCCTGCCCGCGCCGTCCGCTGGCTCTGTCCCGCTGCCGCGGCGCTGGTCGCGTTGCTCGCGCTCCCGCCCTACCCGGCCATCCTCACTGCCCATCGGGACCCCGAGTATCGGGGGCAGCTTCTGCTGGCGGCCGGGGCCTTTCTCCTGGCGCTCCTCTCCCCTCTGGCCCGCCGCCTCCCGACCCGCCTGCTGGACGGGCTGGCCGCGGCGCTGGCGGTGGGAGGGCTGACGGGAGGGATCGCGGCCCTGGTCGGGGTGCGCCCCCTCTTCGCCGAGCTGTACGGCGCGCCGGTCGGGGTGGGGTGGGGGGTGGTAGCCTGCGGGCTGGGATGCGCGCTGGCCCTCGTCGGCGCATTTTTGCCAAAGAAAAAATAGACACAGAGACACGGAGATCGCGGAGACGTGTCCCCGTGTCTCCGCGCCCCCGCGTCCCTGTGTCTCCCTACAGCCCGTTCAGGAACTCGGCCACCTCCGGTATCGCCACCAGCTTCTCCCGGAAGTACTCGTTGACCATTTCCTCCACCCTGGCCCGGGATGCGGCGATCGCCTCTCCCCTTCCCTCGTCCAGCGAGTCCCACCCCGTCAAATCGTCCCGCAGGCGGAGGAGGGTCATCACCATCTCCGTCTCCTGCGGCCCATCACAGCAGGCGACCACGTCCCGGATCAGCTCGTCCATCTGCCGAACCACTGTCTGCCGGTCCAGCGACGAGTCCGGGCGGGACGCGTCTTCAATGGTATCCAGGAGCGACCAGACCTGGTAGAGCAGCGCGGCCGGCTCGTCGAACATCTCCCGGATCAGCGCGGCCGCCTCGTGCCTGCCGGTGAGGCGGAAAATGTTGTAGAGTCGCTTGGCTGCCTTGCCGTAGTTGGCATGTTGACGCGTATATTTACGCACCTCGGCCGTCAACTGACGCACATACTCCTCCAGCGCCTGGGGGGAGATGCGCTGCGCCAGCTTGGCAAACAGCGGCACCGATTCCGCCTCCAGGTAGACCTCCTGGAAGTAGGGGTCCAGAAAGCCATCGAGGGGGATGATCTCCCCCTCCGGCGTCTCCCAGGTCACATCCAGCATATTGCTGGCGTTGACCACCCGGCCGAGTTCCGGCTCGGCGATCACCCAGTCCATCTTGCACCAGCCGGGATCGAGACAGCCGTACTCCCACTTCACCGTCCACGGCTCCCCGTCCGCCCGGAGCACCTCCATCCGGCCGGCTTTCACCTCCTCCGGCTCCCAGGAGATAGGGGAGCCGGCGCTGATACGCCGCCCCCCCTTCACCACGTCGGCCTTCCAGGTGCCGAACTTGACCTCGATCAGTTCATAGTTCGGCCCCTTGAAGAAGGCCAGCGCTTTCTCCCGCATCAGGTCGCCGAGGACGCGGCAGGCCTCCTCGCGGGTGGGGGCTTTAATATTGACCCGTTCGAAGTAATCGCAGTCGCCGGGGTACTTCTGGATGCGGCCCTGGGCGGCGCTGCCGGCCAGGCTGACCGCCGTCTCCACGTTGGGCCGGTCGGGGAGCTGGACGATGTCGGCGATGCGCCGGTACCGCTCCAGCGTCTCCCGATCAAAGTCCAGCAGCGTGACCCGGTGGCCATAGACCCCGGCCTCCTCGTCAACGGCCCACCCTCCGCCTGCCTGCACGGCCGCCATCGCCGTCAGCCACTGGGCCACGTCGGTCTCGTCCACCTCCACCCCCAGCATCCGCGCCGTGCGGATGATCCGCTCAACCTCCTCCCGGACGATTCCGGCCTCCCCATGCTGGTGCTGTTCTTCCGGCATATCCTCCCTCCCTACCTCCCTTAGCATCTGCAGGGTCGTTTATTCCCCGCTGAAATAGCCCTTCAGTTCGGCCTGCGCCAGGATGTGCCCCTCCATCGCACCCATGAGCGTATAGTAATCAACGCCGGGTGACAGGTCAAGAACAGTGTCCAGAGCGTACAGCGTGAAGATGTAGAGATGTCTCTCCGGCGGCGGACAGGGTCCCCCGTAACCAAGGTCATAGGGTTCCGGATAGTCGTTCCTGCCCTGCATGGAGCCATCGGCCAGAGTAAGGGAGTCGCCGGGGATCCCTTCCGGCAGTCCTGCCACCGCTGGCGGGATGTTATAGACAAGCCAGTGGATGAAGAATGTGCCAGCAGGTATGTCTGACCAGGCAAAGTGGAGATCGTCCACCATGATCAGCGCCAGACTTTGGGCTCCGGCCGGGACGTTCGTCCAGGCAAGATCGGGGGAGATGTTTTCGCTCTCCGGCGGGTTGAAGCAGGCAAAAGTCCGCTCTTCCCCTCCTACCATAACAGCAACCCGGAACTCCCGCTGCCCGTAGCGCAGAGGGATGTCCCCCTCGTTAGCAAAGGCGCTGCTGGTCAGGACCATCGGTCCCGTCGGGGTCGGCGAAGAGGTTGGAGAAGGGGTTGGGGCTGGCGTGTCCGTTGGGCGAGGCGTCGCCGTCGGGGCAGGTGGCTGGGTCGGTGCAGACGGGGTGGCCTGCGCACAGGCCGCCAGGAGCACCAGAAGAATAGTCAGCAAGAGAGTGAGCCTTTTCACCGGAAACCTCCTCATTAGAAGTTGATCTGATTCTCCGAGCAGTCCGTACAGGCTGCCCGGCTGAGCCACAAAAAAGGCCACCGACCTGCAAGAGGGAAGTCGGTGACCCGGATTGACCCTGCGACCGACCGCGCCCTATCTGCCGACCGTCATCCGCGTTTCGATGTAGCGGACGGCGTCGCCCACCGTTTTGATCTGCTGGGCTTCCTCATCGGAGATGGTCCCGCCGAACTCCTCCTCGAAGGCCATCACCAGCTCGACCAGGTCGAGGGAGTCCGCCCCCAGGTCCTCCCGGAAGCGGGCATCCATCGTGACCTTCTCCGGCTCCACTCCGAGCAGCTCGACGATGATCTCCTTTACGCGCTCAAACATCTTTCACCTCCTGGGGATTTGGAACGAGACGTATTGTATCTGCCGGGGAGGAATTGTCAAGCGGTGAGGCGCGGTGTTTGACAAACCCCCTCCCCGCTGGTATGATGCTACTATACACAACACCGCCTGTGGGTGGAAGTTGCGAGGGGGATGTGCACCGGCAACGGAAAGCGGACCACATCCGTATCACCCTGGAAGAGGACGTCTCGTTCGACAGGCTCACCACCGGCTTCGAGCAGTACCGGCTTCCCCATTGCGCCCTGCCGGAGTTTGACCTCCGGTCGGTGGACCCATCGGTGCGGCTTCTGGGCAGGCGGCTTTCCGCCCCGCTCCTGATCTCCCCGATGACGGGCGGCACCGCCGAGGCGGGGGTCCTCAACCGCCGGCTGGCTCAGGCCGCACAGGAGATGGGGATCGGGATGGGGTTGGGGTCGCAGCGGGCGGCGCTGGAGGATCCCTCTTTGATCCCTTCCTATCAGGTGCGGGACGTGGCGCCCGACATCCTGCTTCTGGCCAATCTGGGGGCGGTGCAGCTCAACTATGGCTATACCCCCGACCACTGCCGGCGGGCGGTGGAGATGGTGGAGGCCGACGGCCTCATCCTCCACCTCAACCCCCTTCAGGAGGCGCTGCAACCGGAGGGGCAGACCGATTTCTCCGACCTGCTGCGGAAGATCGAGGGGGTCTGCCGGGCGCTGGAGGTGCCGGTGGTGGTCAAGGAGGTGGGGTGGGGGCTTTCCGCCGGGGTGGCCCGCCGGCTGGCCGACGCCGGCGTGGCGGCGCTCGATGTGGCGGGGGCGGGGGGGACCTCCTGGAGTCAGGTGGAGATGCACCGGGCGCAGGATAGCCACCAGCGGGCAGTGGCTGCCGCCTTTCGGGATTGGGGCATCCCCACCGCTGAGGCGGTCCGGCAGGTCCGGGAGGCCGTCCCCGACCTGCCGCTGATCGCCAGCGGAGGGGTGCGGGACGGTATCCAGGTGGCGAAGGCCATCGCCCTCGGCGCGACGGCCTGCGGCATTGCCCGGCCTCTGCTTCTGGCCGCCGCCGAATCGGCCGGGGCGGCTGTCCGGGCCATCGCCGTCATCATCGCCCAGCTCCGCGTGGCCATGTTCGCCGCCGGCGCCCGCGACCTGGCCGCCCTCTCCCGCACCCCCCTGATCCGCCACGAGCAACCAGCAACCAGCAACCAGCAACCAGCAACCAGTAACGAGCCACCATGACCCTCCAACCCTTCTTCAACCGTTACCTCCCCGCTCTGGAAGCGGAGATGCAGGCGGTGGTCGCTGCATCCGACCCCGAACTGCGCCCCCTCTACGGTTACCTCCACTACCACCTGGGCTGGGCCGACGAGCAGCTCCGGCCCACCGGCGGTCGGGCGGGCAAGCGGTTACGGCCTGTCTTCTGTCTGCTGAGCTGCGAGGCATGCGGCGGGGAATGGGAGCAGGCGCTGCCCGCCGCCGCCGCCGTCGAGCTGCTCCACAACTTCTCCCTCATCCACGACGATATCGAGGACAACGACCGGACCCGCCGGGGCCGCCCGACCCTGTGGGCGCTGTGGGGGGTCTCCCAGGCCCTCAACGCCGGAGACGCCCTCTACGCCCTTTCCCACATCGCCCTCCTCCGGCTGAGCGATCGGGGGGTGCCGGAAGGGACGGTCGTTGCCGCCCTGAGGGTTTTCAGCCAGGCCTGCCTCCGGCTGACGGAGGGGCAGTTCCTGGACCTTTCTTTCGAGGCCCGAGAGCAGGTTTCCACCGGGGCGTACCTGCGGATGGTGGAGGGGAAGACCGCCGCGCTGCTGGCTGCCGCCTGCGAACTGGGGGCGCTGGTGGCGGGTAGCCCGCCGGGGCAGCGGGAGCGGCTGCGGGATTTCGGGCATAACCTGGGGCTGGCCTTTCAGGTCCAGGACGACCTGCTGGGCATCTGGGGGGACCCGGAGGTGACGGGGAAGCCGGTGGGGAGCGACCTGCTTCGCCGGAAGAAGACGCTCCCCATCCTCCACGGCCTCCAGCGGAGCGGGCCGCTCCGGGCGTTGCTGGCTCAGGGGGGGCTTTCGCCGGAGGACGTGGGCCGGGCGGTGGCGTTGCTGGAGGAGGCGGGGAGCCAGGCGTGGGCGCAGGGGCAGGCGCGGGAGCTGACCGACCGGGCGCTGGCGGCGCTGGGGGCTGCTGCCCTCCGGGGACCTGCCGCCGACGGCCTGCGCGAACTGGCGCTGGAGCTGGTGGGGAGGGAGAGGTGAGGCGGGTTGCGTATTGCGTATTTCGTATTCCGTGATGAGTGGGGGGGCAGGCTCTATCCTGCAGCCTGTGCGTATTGCGTATTTCGTATTCCGTGATGAGTGGGGGGGCAGGCTCTATCCTGCAGCCTGGCGGTGTTTTTCCGCCCTCTCGGTGAGGCCGATAGCTTCGAAAACCTCTGCTGCCTGTAGAAGGTAGGGGCGAGCCTCCTCCATGCGGCCCATATTCCGCAGGACCAGCCCGAAGTTGCCCAGGTCAACGGCGACATCATATCGGCTACCGATGGCTGTATGGAGGCTCACCGCCTGCTGGAGCAGGGCGCGGGCCTGGTCGTTATCCCCCTTTTGAAGTGCCAGGCGGCTCATAGAACCCAGCGTGTTGGCCTCCCCCAGCCGGTCGCCCACGGCCCGGTACAGCCGCAGCGCCTCCTCGTACCGCTCCAGCGCCCCGTCCAGCTCCTTGCGGAAGTTGAGCACGTCGCCGATGGCCTTCAGCGTGTTGGCCTCCCCCAGCCGGTCGCCCACGGCCCGGTACAGCCGCAGCGCCTCCTCGTACCGCTCCAGCGCCCCGTCCAGATCGTAGCGCCGGATGGCAAGCTGGCCAAGCGCAAGGTGGGTATTGGCCTCCCCGCTCCGATCTTCCAGCGTTCTCGTCAGCTCCAATCTACGTTGCAGTGCTCCTCCCGCCTCCTCCAGGCGGTCGCTGAAGTACCAGATATTGGCCAGCTTGCCCAGCAGTTCCGCGATGGCTGCCTGATCTGGCTCTTCATCGGCCTCATACTCGGCCAGCAACCCCACATACAATCGCTCCTGCCGATCCCTCTCCTCCACGCTATCCCACCCGATGGGCTGGGCTACCCAGAATCCCCGGATGGCTTCCACCTGCTCGGGTATCGTCACCCGAAAGTCGAAAACGCCAGCATGGCGGGAGAAGAAGTTGGGGGCATGGCGGGCGATAGCGGCCCGGTCGGCATCGTGGATCCAGAAGACGAGGCTGTGAGGCGCTTTCATAAACTGCTCTCGTTGCAGATCCAGATAGCCAAAAAAGCCGCTGTCGAAAGCCCGCCAGGCGTCATAAAAAAAGATAACCGCCCGTCGGCTGGCGGCATCGGCCGGAAGATGCCGCAGGTAATCGCGAGGGTTGGGTTGCTGGGGGGAAAGAGTGAACTCATAGACCGGCAGGGGGTCCAGTCGGGCGCGCAACGCCTCCACGATCGCATCGCGCACCGGGGCGGTGTTATACAGGCAGAAAACCCAGGCTCCCTGTTCGGAATGAGAGAGCAACAGGGCCAGCCGATCGAACTCGCGCGACGGCACTAACTGCAACGGATCAACACCACCGGGCAGGGTGGGGCGGGTCAGGGTCGCTCTTTCCACTCTTTCAGCAGAGGCTGCAAAATAGGATGTACGCCGGTCCAGGGTTCATCATTATGGTATTCCAGAAGACAACCGGTGTAGAGCAGTTCGCGCACGATTTCTTCGTTGAACAGCTCTTCGCCGGCCAGCCGGCGCCGAAGGACCTCATAATCCTCCTTGCGCAGCAAAGCCCGCAGGTCGCCCCGTATTTCAGCAATGGCATGCTCAGCGCTTTCGCTGTCAATGGTCTGCTTCCCATCCACCAGCGCATGCTCTGCTGCCAATCCTCCCAGCCGCACCAGCGTTCCAACCAGCCCGCCGCTGGCCTCTATGAGTCTGCGCAGTGCTTCCGGTTCGACCAGGTTTCTGTCTATTCGCCGATAGAAAACCTGCTCCAGCGTTTGACGCCCCTGGGCATCCGGGTTACCCTTCCGGTCAACGAGGCGGACGTTGGGCAGAATGAAGTGCCGGTCGAAGTTAGCGGCAACGTGTGGAAAGTCTGGTGAATACCGCAGGGCAACAGGAAAGGTGTAGATGATGGAAGCACGGACGGCGGTGAGGGAGCGCGCATGCTCAAGAAAAAGGTCACGGGCGTTGGCCAGGTCCAGCTTGTCAATATCCTCTACGATGAAAAGCACCTGCCGTTGTGCCTTACGCTCGACCTCGCCAACGACATAGTTGGTCTTTTCGACCAGTTCGGAAAGATGCATGGAGACCCTCTCCCGCAGTGCCTGACGGGTTACAGCCTCGGTACTCAGCTTGGCTTCCATCTGCACCGCCAGAAAGTTCACGCGGCCGCTCAGGCTCATTTCGGTGGGGGAGGGGATAAACTGCAGCCCTTCAATCCGCTTCTCCAGCCACAGCAACACATCTTCCAGCAGCTTCTCCTGAACCAGTGCTCCGACGCCTCTGGGGAAAAGCCTCTCGTCTGTTGCTCTCTGAAACAGGCGTGTGGCCAGGGCCAGCATCAGATCGGCGTAGTGCACATCGTAGGCGTTCAATGTATCGAGGACGGAGAAGTGTACTACAAAATGGGAATCTACCAGATTGGCAGTCAGTCGGTTCAACTCCGTTGTCTTGCCGGCTATCCGATGGCCGGTAAAAAGCACCTTGAGCCGCTGGCGGCTGCGGAGCTGGATGGCCATCCGGTCCAGCGGGCTTAGGGGCCGCTCAACGTAGTATAGATTCAGCTCTTCCTCACTCCGCAGCGGCGCCGGATGGAAGGTGTTCAGGGCTTCTTCAAGGCTCGTAGCAGACATGCTTCCTCCTGAGTTGGGTGGAGGCTATCGAGCATTCTTTTCCATCACTCTCAGCCGTTCCCGGAAAAGGTCATAGCCGCCCTCCCGGAGGAGGTAGGAGGCCAGCAGGAGGCTCTGCTGCTGGAGGGGCTTGTCCTGCAGTTTCGCCATGTAGGTCTCCACCTCCTCGGGGGAACGGAGGACAGAAGCGTGGGCGAACAGGCGCACCTGCTGGGCCAGGGCGTCGGGAGGGAACCGGGTTGCTTGTTCGAGGAGACGGATGCGTTCGCCCGCCAGGGTCTGGTCAATCTGACTCCGGCAGAATTGCTGAAAGCGGTTGTACAGATCGGCCAGGGAAAGGGAGACCGCTCCCTCTTCACCAGAGGTCATAGGCTGGAGCAAATTGATGCGTGTACGAAGGAGGGCCTGCCAGCCGGCACCGGCGACCAGAGCCAGGAGCCAGGGGTCCGTAGAGGCAGGGGCCAGAAGCCGGACTGTGAGGTAGGCCAGGAGGGCAAAGGCTATGTTGAGGCCTATAAAGAGGGCAGTCCACCGGCTCTTCAAGGCACGGGATACATCGCCGTGGAAGGTCTGCACAATCTCGGCCAGGACCCAGGCGACAGCCAGAAGGAGAACGAGGAAATAAGGCCCCAGGGAGATGATTGCAGCCATAGAGGCTCTCCTACCGGCTGGCTTCCTGCCGTCCTCTGACGGTGAGGGCGACCAGATGCCCCCCCCTTACCTCCCGAATCTCGATCAGCTCTTCCCGGGCCAGGTCCTGCAGGACGGGCTGGATCTCCTCGGGGAGAGAAAGGGTTGCTGCCGCCAGTTCGATAGGAAGGGCTGGCCCCCGGCGCAGGAGGTCCTGCAGGATGCGGTGTCGCAGTTGAGCTGTCTGTTTGGCGGCGGTATCCCCTTCCCGGGTCTCCCACTGACCCAGTTTTTCAGACAGGGCTGTCAGCGTTTTCTGAGATTCTCCCAGGAGCTCTGCCTCAGGGCTGTTGTCCTCCGCCTGGGCGGCCAGCCTGGTGCTCACCCGGCTTAGCTCCTCGGCGATCCTGGAAAGGACCTGGGCGGCCTCGGTCAATGGACGCTCTGGGGCCTTCGAGGTCTCTCTCATATCTCCTCCAATAGCTCTGTTCTGCTATTTTCTATACCCTCACCTCTCCCCCTAACACCTTCCGGCCAGGGGGGGTGGGGCGAGGGTCAAGAAAGGGGTACTGAATGGCTATTTCTATTTTACACCTTTGAGGCCGAAGCGCAAACCCGCATCTACCTAGCCGTTCTTTCCCGTATTGAACACCTCCTCATACCCCCGGTCCAGCTCGTCATCGCTCAGGTGGGTGTACCGCTGCGTGGTGGTGATGGACCGGTGGCGGGCCAGCTCCTGGGCCAGGCGGATGTTGCCGCCGGTGCCGCGGAGGACCACGGTGACAAAGTAGTGGCGGAAGGTATGGGGGGTGATGGTCCCCCGCGCCCCCGGCCCCAGTGCTGCCACCACCCATCCCTCGACGATCTTCTCGGCGGAGCGGGGGGAGAGGGGGAGAACCCGCCTCCCGGCCCCCCGGTCGTGGCGGGCAAAGAGGGGCAGGCTGGAAAGGGGGCGGCCCTGGGCGCCGTCCAGTTCGGCGCGGGCGTCCAGATAGGCGCGCAGGTGGCGCAGGGAGCGGGCGGAGAAGCGCACCACCGCCTCCCGGTTCCCCTTGCCCAGCACGATCGCCCGCGCCTCGTTCCAGTCGAGCTGGCCGCGGGTGAGGGAACAGGCCTCGGAAACCCGCAGGCCGGTATCGGCGAGGACAAAAAGAAGGGCACGGTCGCGCAATATTCGCAATTTTTCTTGCAAATCCTCGACCGGCGCGGCGGCGGCCTGATGGACCGTCTCCAGCACCCGCTCGATCTCCTGGCGGGGAAAGGGGGGCAGACGGGTGGGTTCCCGACGGGCGCGGCGCTGGCGGAGCCGCTTGAGGGCCGGCAGGTTGACCGGCGCCCAGCCCTCGGCGGCGACGTATTCGAAGAATCCGAACAGGGCGGTGAGGAAGAGCCGCTCTGTGGCAACGGCGGAATCGTGGAGGGCCTCGATGTACCAGGCCATCCACTCCGGCGAGACGGAAGAGACGGCCGTGCTCTCCGGCCTCAAACCATGCTTCCGAAGCACCTGCAGGAAACGCTCCGCCGCCTGGGCGTAGGCCCGGTGGGTGAGGGGGCTCCGGCTGGCCGCGACCTCCTCCAGATAGGCCCTCACCGCCCCCTCGACCGTGGGGCCGGCTCCTCTGACCCCCTTGCCCCCCTGTTCCCCTTCCTGCTCCTGCGATCCTTCCATCCTGCCTCCTGACTGCCCCGGCGTGGGGTGGGGCAGGCCCCTCTTCCCTCTGCCCGAGCTGGTAGGTTTGATTCGTATAAGGTAAACTATACGAATTATACACTGCGCCGCCGATTCTGTCAAGTGCCTCCGCCAGACTGGCTCTTGAGCAGCCACGGCGACACGGAGGTCACGGAGATTCTCTTTGTCTTCAGCCTGTGAAGTTGCATCCCTCCTGTACCGTGTTACAATACCCACGAGAACAGCCATGACCGACAAACCAATGCACGATTCAATAACCCGCCCCAGATGGCTCTTTCCTTATCCTGCCTTCCTGCTTCTTGCCATCTTCCTCCTCTCCTGCCTCGGCGGCGTCCTGACCCAGCGGCTCCTCGCCCAGCGCCCGACCAACCGCCCGCTGGGGCTTTTCTGGGAGGCCTGGGATATTGTAGAACAAAATTTCTATGGCGAGCTCCCGCCCCCGCGCCAGCGCACATACGGGGCCATCCGCGGAGTCCTGGCCCTGCTGAACGACCCCTACACCATCTTCCTTGAGCCCCAGCCGGGCGAGATCGAACGGGACCGGCTCGCCGGCGCCTATGGGGGCATCGGCGTTGACCTCTGGCGCGACGCGGAAGGACAGGTAGTCCTTTCCCCCTACCCCGGCTCCCCCGCCGAACAGGCCGGGGTCCGGAAAGGAGATGTGCTCCTCGCTGTGGACGGCTCCTCCGTCATCACGGAGTCGCTGGACGGGATCCACGTCCGCCTGCGGGGGGAGGTGGGTACAACCGTGACCCTCACCCTCTCCCGCCCCCCCACCCCGCCGTTCGACCTGCAGGTGACCCGGGCCGAGATCCAGGTGCCCAGCGTCTCCTACCGGGTGCTGGATCAGGACCCGACTATCGGTTATCTCCACATCACGGGCTTCACCGACCGCACCCCCGAAGAGGCAACCCGGGCGCTGGAAGAACTCCTCGCCGCCGGCATCTCCCGGCTGGTGCTGGACCTGCGGGATAACGGCGGCGGGCTGATCCAGCCTGCGGTCCAGGTGGCCGACCTGTTCCTGGACGGCGGCGTCGTCCTGTATGAGGCCCACCGCGGGGGAGAGGAACAGACCTTCACGGCGCAGCCAGACGGCCTCGCCGCCCGGCTGCCCCTGGTCGTCCTGGTCAACGGCTCCACCGCCAGCGCAGCCGAGATCGTCGCCGGAGCGATCCAGGCCCGGGGACGGGGCGTGCTGATCGGCGAGCAGACCTTCGGCAAGGGGTCCGTGCAGCTCATCTACACCCTCTCCGACGGCTCCGTCCTCCACGTCACCACCGCCGTCTGGCTCCTGCCCAACCGCCAGCCCGTCGGCGTCGAGGGCCTTGCCCCCGACATCCCCACCCCTCCGGCCGACGGCTTGCAGGATCCGCCGCTGGACCGGGGGGTTCAATACTTCCAATCAGGTGAATGAGAAATGCAAGAACGATCGTGGCGTTGGGTCCGAATTCTGCTTGTCCTGTCTCTTGTAGGTTTTGCCGCCGTTGTGGCTTTTGTCGCCGGATTTGCCGCGTCGCAGTTGGTGACAACCCGCCTGGCCCCCTCCACCGAACCGGCGACTTTCCTCTCCCCTACACCTTCCACACCACCCTCGTTGCCCCCCCCCACCCCATCCCGTCCCGAGGAGGAGACCTTCCAGCTCTTCTGGGAGGTTTGGGAGATCCTGCAGCGGGACTACTATGGCGAGCTGCCGGATATGCAGACCGTCACCTACGGCGCTATCCGGGGAATGCTGGAAACGCTGGGGGACGAGTACACTTCCTTCATCGAACCAGACATCGCAGCCATCATGAACGAAGATGCCTCCGGCACCTTTGAGGGGATCGGCGCTTTCGTCCGTATGACGGAGGACGGCAAGCTGGAGATCGTCAGCGTGATCCCCGGATCGCCTGCGGAGAGTGTTGGCCTTCACGGAGGGGACCGGGTTCTGGAAGTGGACGGACAATCCATCGTGGGCTTTGGAATCTACGAGGCGATCGCTCTCATCCGGGGGCCTGCGGGGACCTCGGTCACGCTGACGATCGAGCGGCCAGGCCAGGAGGGGACCTTTCAGGTGACGGTGGTCCGTGCCCGCATCGAGATCCCTCTGGTTGAATCGGAGATGCTGGAGGGGGACATCGCCTACGTCCGATTGCAGGAGTTCAGCGCCACAGCGGCCTCCCAGATGGAGGAAGCGCTGGACGAACTGCTGGCCCAGAACCCATCGGGGGTGATCTTCGACCTGAGGGATAACCCCGGCGGATGGCTGGACCAGGCGGTGGAGGTGGCCGATCTCTTCCTCGACGACGGCGTTGTCCTGATCGAGCGGGCCTCCGACGGCTCCGAGCAGGTCTACCGTTCCCACAGCGGTGGGCCTGTGGAGGACCTCCCCCTGATTGTCCTGGTCAACCAGGGCAGCGCTTCCGCCTCGGAGATCGTCGCCGGAGCGATCCAGGCCCGGGGACGGGGCGTGCTGATCGGCGAGCAGACCTTCGGCAAGGGGTCTGTACAGCGCCCCTACCGGCTCTCCGACGGATCGGAGCTGCGGGTGACCATCGCTCGCTGGTTCACCCCCAGCGACGTGGCCATCCACGGCAAGGGGCTGACGCCCGACATCGAGGTGGCAATGCCGGAGGAGCTGGAGCCGGGTCAGGACCCCCAGCTCGAGCGGGCGATCCAGTACCTGCGAACAGGGGAATGAGGTGAGCGACATTAAGGTCGTGGCTACCAACCGGAAGGCCACCCATGATTACGTCATCGAGGACCGTTATGAGGCTGGCCTGGTCCTGATGGGCACGGAGATCAAGTCGGTCCGGGCCGGGCAGGTCAACCTGAGGGACGGGTACGTCCAGCCCCGCGACGGCGAACTATGGCTGGTCAACGTCCATATCGCCTCCTACGACCCGGCAGGCCGGCATGGCCACGACCCCCGTCGCCCGCGCAAGCTCCTTCTGCACCGGAAGGAGATCAACCGGCTGATCGGCCGGATGCAGGAGCGGGGCTATACCCTTGTCCCCCTGCGGATGTACCTCAAGGGTGGTCGGGCCAAGGTAGAGATCGCCCTCGCCCGCGGCAAGCGGAAATACGACAAGCGGGAAGCGATCGCCCGGCGGGACGCCGAAAGGGAGATGCGGCGGGAATGGAAAGAGCGGTGGGAGCGATAAATACTCTTCCCCTGGTCGTCGAAGGCCAGCGGCTGGTCTCGATCCGTCAGATCAACAACCTGCCGCCGGCCCAGAAGGAGGCGATCTACCGGCGGCTGATCCCCCCCGAGGCCCTGCTCCAGTTCGGCATCCCCCTCTCCCTGACCGACCGGGAGGGACGTCCCCTGGTCTCCTGCGTCTGTGAGCCAGCTACCTGCTCTGTGGCGATCTCCCTGCGGCACCGCTGGGATGCCGAGGACCCTGTCCTCTATCTGGAGCTGGCGGATACGCCCAACAATCAGCTTGAAGTGCTGCTTTTCACCGTCAATGATCCCGACTCGGAGCGGTTCAACGTGGATCGGATGCCAGACGGGCGACCGACCAATTTCGGGCTGGACTGCCGGAACATCGGGGAGGAGGTCCGGGCCATGCAGGCCGGGCTGGCGCCCGCTCAGGTGCGACGGGGGGCGCGGCTGACCCGGCGGCTGATCCCCCGCTTTGAGGAATTTGTGGTCTGGCTGGGGCATGACCGCTTTCACATCCAGCCGCTGGCCTATCACAATGCCATCCTCTTTGAACGGTGTGGCTTTGCCTACACCATGGGTCGGGGGAAGATGGAATGGATCCATCAGGAGTTTGCCCCTGGCGGCCTGCTCCACCGCCGGCTGGACGGCTCTACCCCATTCCGCCAGCCGGGGGCGGAGGCGACTGTCCGTGGCCGGAGCTGGGCCATCCACGACGGGATACTGGGCGAGCCTTTTGGGGGTGTCCGCATGTACAAGCGGGTTGGCGTTCATGCTGGCATCTGCACCTTCCCCAACGCCGCCTGGTGACGGCAGGAGTTATTGCTTCGCATAGCCTGAATAAGCACTCGGAGAGAAAAGCAGCCAAAAGGCAGAAAGATCATCGGCTGCAATGACTACACGAAGCAAAGGGGGCTGTAATGACTATGCGAAGCGGCGCCGCTTGACAGAATCGAACGATAACGGTATAATTTCACCGCGTAACGCCCGGTCCCTTCAGACCGGGCCACAACTTGCTACCTCCCAGAGGTGAAACGTGAGTCAAGAGCAAACCGGCCAGACCCAGCCAACTTCTATTAAAGAACTCCGCCCTAAAATGCAACTGGAAGGGACCGTCCGCCGCATCGAGCTCTACGGCGCCGTGGTGGATATCGGCCTGGAACAGGACGGGCTGATCCATATCTCCCAGCTCAGCGACCGGAAAGTGGACCGCGTCTCCGATGTGGTCAAAGAAGGCGACCGCGTCACCGTGTGGGTGCGCCACGTTGACCCCCGCCAGGGCCGGATCGGCCTCACTATGGTCAAACCCCCCGACGTGGAATGGCGGGAGCTCAGCGAAGGGCAAACCTATGTCGGCCGCGTCGTGCGGATAGAGCGGTACGGCCTCTTCGTGGACTTCGGCGCCGAGCGGCCGGGCCTCCTCCACGTGCGCGAAATGGGCGGCCGCTACTTCCGCCACCCCTCCGAGCTGTTCAACGAAGGGGACGAGATCCAGGTCCGTATCCTCCGGGTGGACCCGCGCAAAAAGCGGATTGATCTGACCATGGAGGATGTCGCAGAGGTCACCCCTGGCGAAGAGGAAGAAGAAGCCCTGCCCACTCCTATGGAAATGGCCTTCCGCAGGGCCCAGGAAGAGGCGCGCCGCCGCCGAAAGCGACAGACCGAGCCCAGAAAAAGGGAACGGACGGAGCAGGAAGCTATCTTCGCCCGCACCCTCCGACAGCACGGCCGCTGAGCGCCCGGCTAGAAAGCTCCTAGCTGACAGCGGACGATCTTGACCTCCAGGGCTTCCGCCGCTGCGGCAACCTCTATTTTAGGAATCCCCAGCGCTTCGGCTATATCCCAGGCCTTCCGACAGGACAACTGTCCCCCCGACAGGCCATCCTGGATGGCCTGGGCCAGGCCAGGGTCAACCACCTCGGCGGGGCTCACGATCTTGTGTCGCCCCTCCGCCTTGGGACCGTAGCCGAAAAGGCCGAGCTGGCATCTGTTCAGCCTGATCCCCAGCTCGTCCGCTGCCCGCCCCACCTCGGCAGGCTCCACACCCGCCTCCTCGGCTGCCCGAAACGCCGCCGCACACGGCAGCTTTCCCTCCCGATCCAGGTGACGACGGATCGCTATTTCAAGCTCTCGCTCCACCATCCTGCCTCTCCTCCACTGCTCGCCGCACCGCGCGCAGGTTCCCCCACGGGGCCACAATCGGCACCACACACCCCGTCCCTAAAATAAAGCGCCGCCCATCGGTCTGCGCGATGGCGTCTGCCACTTCCATCCTCACCTGCTCCGCCCCACCACGGACCACCACATCCCATCGGGACAACCCCCCGCACACCGCCCCGCCGAACCGCCGCTTCCCCTCCGCCAGCGAGGGGCCGGACTCCCGGTCATGCCAGTTCAGGACCTGCACCGGGTAATCGGCCAGATCGTCCAGCATGACTTCGGCGCCGTGCAGGTGAAGGATGTTCAGCCACATCCCCCCCGCCGCTGCCAGAACCCGCAGATCGTAAGGCCGCCCAAAAGCCCGATATTCCGCCTCACTCAGAAGGTCGTACCGGGCCTGCTGAACGGCGTAGAAGATGCCGGAGATCCCACAGGCCCGGGCTGCCTCCACGAAACGCACCGTCGTCTCCGTGATCGCCTCCAGCCCTGCCCGCACCGCATCGGGATAGCGACGGAGGTGGAGCACCAGCCGTTCCTCCCCCGCCAGATTCTTCGCCTGAGCCAGGGGGCTGAAAATCGTCTGGATGTAGGGGACCTCTTCCCCCAGGGCCCGCCCCAGCAGCTCCAGGCAGCGCAACTGATCCCCCAGCGAACCGGCCCGGGGGTCCAGCACCCGCAGGTACGTCCAGTCCTCCGGCCGCTGGATCGGACGGGAGATATATGTGCGTGTCCCCTCCATGTTCCCCTGCCACTCATCCCGCACTCCCCAACCGCGAAGGCAGAAAGAGCTGGAGGGTGTGACCTTGACGAAGTCGAAGTCGAACTCCCGCTGGAAGTAGAGCGTGGCCTCAGCCAGCCCCTCCGGCGTCTGATCATCCACTGGCCAGTGCCGCCATAGGGCAACAGGAGGACGGTCCACAGGGAGACCCGCGATCGCAGCCTCCAGTCGCTCCCTCTTGCTCATCTCCCTCATCGTCGCACCTCCACATCAAAGAGCTTCAGGAAGGGATCCTCCATGCCCTCAGGGGTGAGGGGACGATCCCCGCGATGCACCACCACTCCGACTGTGTAGATGCCCGGCTCAAAATCGGGACCCAGCCAGAAGGCGTAGGGGTCGCGCACGATCTCCCCACGTCTCCAGCGGCCTGTAGGATAGCGGCCGACCGCCGGAGGACCGGAGGCCAGGGCCACCACCTCCCCCTCCCCATCCACCACCGCCACTGAGACCACCAGATCGTCCGGATGGTCCCTCACCGCCTGCCAGAAGAGTGTGAGATGGAGAAACCCTGGTGCCCGCGTTTCCCCCTCCGGCCCGGCATAACCCAGAAGTTTGACCTGGCCTGCGTAGGCCGCCCCCACTTCCCCGTCCATCTCCAGCCCGACCACCGTCGGCGGGCGGGCAGCGGGCAGCACCTCCACCGGCACCTCCAGCACCACACTCTCCCCCACCGATGTCCCATCCGGGCCGGCCACCGCCAGCCGCCGCCCGTCCGACATCGTATATAGTCCCACCTCCAACCGGTACTCCCCCGGCGGAGTCCCCGGCCGCACCCGAACCCGATGGAGGTCCCAGACATACCGGTCCAGCGGCCAGCGGGTCGTCGGCAGCCCGCCAGGGTTGAGGGCATCTGACTGCCCCCAGGAGATGGCGGGGGGATAGGTCAGGTGGACAAAGGACTGATAGTTGGTCTCCAGCGGCTTCAGCGCCCGCCAGTAGAGGACGACCATCAGCTCCTCCCCGGAGCGGACCCGACGGCGGGGCAGGTCAAAGCCCAGGAACTCCACCTCCCCGCCCAGCGTCGCCCGCTGGACGTGCTGAGCCGCCCATGCCTCACCCGTCGGGGAGGTGTAACGGAACCAGGCCGGATGGGGGTCCACCAGCAGAAACTTGAAGAGAAAGAAACTCACAATTGCCCCACCGATCCAGGCCATTTCCAGGCGGGAGACTCCGGTCCCCATCTCTTTTCGCGCCGGGGACCGGACCATCGCCGATGCTGTCAGCAGCCCCACTGCCCCTGCAGCAGATAGCCACCAGCCGATACGGCGTGGGAGCGTATCTTCAAAGCGGACCACCACCTCGTGCTCGCCCCGGGATACCCAGAAGGTGATGAAGCCCTCCGGCAGCCCCGGCTCGATCTCCACCTCCTGGCCGTCCACATAGGCATGCCAGCCGGGGAAGAGGAGAGTGTAGAGGCGAAAGACAAAGTTGTGCTCGCCCGTGACGTGGAAGCGGTCGAGGGTTGGCCCGTGCTCCAGCACCCTCACCTCCGTCCCTTCCGGAAGCGTGGCCCGGTTGACCTTGTCCACCGGTCCCGGCCCCTCATAGGAGGCGATCAGGCTGGGTTCGGGGTGGAGGCCGGTCTCGACGATGCGGGGGAGAAAATCGCCGGTGGAGGTGGTGCCCACCACCTTCCCTTCCAGCTCGAAGCGGATGATCCCGACGGGGGAAGTGTCGCCGAAATCCGGCCCCCAGGGGAGGGGGAACATCGTCGGCAGGGCCAGGAGGAGGAGGACAAGGGTCATCCCGCCTGCCACTGCCGGCCGCCAGCGGGGCGGCGGCAGCACTGTCACGCCTGCTGCCGCACAGACCGCCAGGGCCAGCGCCGTCGGGCCCAGCAGCCGCCAGGGGAACTGGAGGTAGGCCAGCGGCTGGATCGCCTCCCAGACGAAGCGGGAAGCAGGGGTGATGAGAAAGACCAGCCCCATCCCCAGCGCCGCCCAGAGCCCCGATGTTCGACACTTATTGACGTCTGACGTCTGACGATTGACGTTTGACGTTTGACGTCTGACAAACACAGCCCCGATCCCAACCAGCGCCAGCACCCACTGACCCAGCCCCAGGTTGAAGCGATAGCGGGGAGCGACAGCCCCCAGGTCCATGATGCGGGACGGAGCCAGAAGCTCCCCCAGAGGGACGAAATGGTTGCGGAAATCGAAGTGGCCCGCGCCGACGACGCTCAGATGGACCGCGTCCAGCTCCGCCAGCATCGGCAGCCAGAAGAAGCTGCTGAGGGCCAGTCCCAGCCCCAATCCCAGCGCGGCCCCCCCCCCCCCCCCCCCCCCCCCC
>JBDOIF010000022.1:0-11292 GCA_041082215.1 Anaerolineae bacterium | reverse complement strand
CCGCTTCTCGCAGCCGTCTATGGCGACCGTCGGATAGAAACGGGCGAAGGCCCGGTCTCCCTCACCACCCGCCAGAAAGAGCGGCAGGCAGATGGTGACCGTATCGTTCGGGCGCAGTTCCTCCAGCACCTTCAGCGCCGCCACCCGCGAAACCGTCCCCTCCGGCAACTCCTCCCCGGAGCAGGCGACGATCCCCACCTTCTTCTTCGGCAAAAGCGGCATCGGCACCTCCAACGGAATACGGAATACGAAATACGGAGTACGCAATACGTACTCCGTACTCCGTACTCCGTTACGCCTCCTCCTGCAGCGCTTCTACGGCCTCTGCGACCTCCTCCGCCAGGACGCGGGCCAGTTGTTGTCCCTCCGGGTTGAGGGACGAGATGCCCTCCGGTTTCAGGTCGCGGTGTTTCCGGAAGGCGTCCAGGACGGTGAAGGAACGGGCCACGGGCAGGCCGCTCTCCTGCACCATTTTGGTCGCGCAGGCCAGACGGCAGCCGTCAATGGTGACGGTGGGATGGCCCGCCACCGCCGCACGCGCTTCCTCGTCCCCCAGGACCAGCAGGGAAAGGGCGACCAGTTCGGTCCGGTCCGGGCACAGGTCCTCCACCACGGTGTACGCCGCCTCCCGGCTCACCGTCCCGAAGGTCTTGCCGATCCCGCTGCAGGGAACAATCACTACTCTCCCACTCATCCCACCTCCAGACCGCAAGATGAATCTTGCGCTACTTCTTCCTCATCTCTTCCCCGGCGACTTCCCGCACCCGCTCCCGATACGCCTGCGCGTCCAGAAGGCGGGCCCGGTCGGCCTCCCAGTCGGCGGCCGCTATGACCGCCAGCCAGCCCTCGCCGTACGGGTCTTCGTTGATGACCTCCGGCGCGGTCTCCAGCGCGGGGTTGACCTCGGCCACCGTCCCGCCCACCGGCGCCGGGACGACGATGTCCGCCTTCATCGTCTCCACCGATGCGACCTCGTCGCCGAATGCCACCGTCGTCCCCACCGGCTTCACCTCGGCGAAGGCGACGTCGCCGCCCGACTGCTGGGCGAAGTCCGAAAGGCCGATGCGCACCCGACCCTCCCCCTCTGGCCGCGCCCACACCCCCTCCGGATGGTAGTACCGATCCGTCGCAAACCGGAAAACGAACTTATCCACGGCAAGTTCCAGGAATTCGGTCATCGCCCCTCCAGGTGGATGAAACCACCAAGACACAAAGACACGAAGTTTAATCGTTAATTCTTAATTTTCAATTCCTTCGTGTCCTGGTGTCTTCGTGGTAAACCCCCTACTTCCGGTGATAATGGATGGTCGCCCCCCAGAATCCCAGCGCGGCCTCCAGAACGGCCTCGGTCAGCGTCGGGTGGGCGTGGGTCGTCCAGGCCAGGTCGTCCGCCGTGGCCCCCGTCTGCACCGCCAGCGCCCCCTCGGCGATCAGTTCGGTGACGTGGGGACCCATCATATGCACGCCCAGCACCCGGCCACTCCCGGCCTCGCAGACGATGCGGACCAGCCCCTCCGTTTCCCCCAGAATCTGGGCCCGAGGGTTGGCGGAAAGAGGGAACTGAAGCACACGGACGTCGGCGCCCTGCTGACGGGCCCCCTCTTCCGTCAGCCCGACGCCCGCCACCTCCGGCGAGGTGAAGATAGCGCTGGGCACGGAGCGGTAGTCCACCGCCCGCCTCTGCCCGGCGATGTTCTCCACCGCCACCCGCCCGTCCACCATAGCCTTGTGCGCCAGCATCATCCCGCCCACCGCGTCGCCGATAGCCCAGACGTTAGGGATATTCGTCCGCAGGTACTCGTCCACCGCGACCGCGCGCCGGTTCATCCGGACGCCAGCTTCCTCCAGTCCCAGGTCGGCGGTGTTGGGCCAGCGGCCCGTCGCCAGCAGGATCCGGTCGCCCTCCACCGCCTCCTCGCCCTTCGCCGTGGCGAAGCGGACCCGCAGGCCGCCTTCCGCTTCCTCTACGGCCTGGACCGTCGCGCCGGTGCGGATGTCCATTCCCCGCCGCCGCAGGAGAACCGCCAGCCGTTTGGCGATGGCCTCGTCGGCCACGCCGGGCAGGAGATTCGGCATCATCTCCAGGACGGTGATGCGGCTTCCCAGCGCCTCGTAGATGCAGGCGAACTCCAGCCCGATGACCCCGCCGCCGATGACAATCAGGTGGGCCGGGAGGGTGGAGACGTCCAGCGCCTCCGTACTGGTCACCACGCCGGGCAGGTCCAGCCCCGGGATGGGCGGGCGGGCCGTCACCGAGCCGGGGGCCAGGATGATGTTCCGGGCGACGACCTCCGCCGTCTGCCCGGCCCCGTCGGTGACGGCGAGGGCATCCGGGCGGACCAGGCGGCCCCGGCCCCGGATCACCATCACCTTCCACTCCTTCAGCAACTGCTCCACACCGCCCACCAGTCGCTCCACGGCGGCCCGCTGGTAGGCCATCATCCCCTCCAGGTCGGGCGCGGCCTCCGGGATGCGGACGCCGTACTCGGCGGCGCGGCGGGCGCGGACCAGCAGGTCCGTCGCGGTGACCAGCGCCTTTGTCGGGATGCAGCCGACGTTGAGGCACGTCCCGCCGACGCGCTTCTCCTCCACCAGTGCGACGCGCATCCCCAGTTGGGCGGCCCGCAGCGCGGCCACGTACCCGCCGGGCCCCGCGCCCAGAATGGCGACATCGTAGACCTCGCTCACTTCACCCTCCGTATTTCGTATTCCGTGTTCCGTCATTCGGTCATTCTGTCATTTCGTCATTTGGTCATTTTCCTCTCGCATTCCATACAGTATTCCGTCTCCCGGTTGGTCCAGAACACAAGGCCACAGCCAGGACAGGTCGCCTTGCGCAGGCTGCTCTTCTTCTGGGGGCGCGGACGCAGTTCCGGTGGCAGAGAGAGGAAGGGGTCTTTCACGCATGCGCACTGCACGGGCCGTTCTTCTTTGTCCTTCTGTTCTGTCATCTATTTCACCTCCACTGTGAAAGGGCCCCCGATCAGGGGCAGGTCATTGTCTTTATGGCATCGGGGGCAGGTGCAGGAAAGGACAGGTTCAGGCTCCCCTGCAGGGCCCAGAGTCTCCTGAAGCAGCCTTTCCACCCGCTCATCGGCCAGCCGGTAGTAGATGTACAACCCCCGCCGGTGGCTCTCGATCGCCCCAGCGTCCCGCAACACGCGCAGTTGCTGGGAAATGTACGGCTGGGGGCGCTTGAGGATGGCCTGCAGATGACAGACACAAGCCTCCCCTCGCCGCAGCTCGTCCAGAATACGCAACCGAACCGGATGGGAGAGGAGGCTGAACAAACGGGCCGCCTCCCGGTGAGACCTTCTGTTCACACGCCCTCACTATATGCATATAATTGCATATGATATGGCCAGATTATACACCCAATTGCCCATCTGTCAAGGTGACGGATGGCCCATAAAGCCCGGAGGAAAGGCACATCCCCTGCACCCAGGTCGGCCTGTAAGCCGGGTTCTGTACCCCGGCACGGGGCCAGGGCGGCGGTCATCTATCTGGGACGGCGGTTGCCCGCCGCCTCCTGCGGCCTACCCGGGGCTCGGACGGGACGGGCCGCCCCGTGTAGGGATGAGGACAAGCCTCCCCCCTACGTTGCCCCTGCTTGGCCTTGCTCCCGGTGGGGGTTGCCTGGCCGCCCGGGTCACCCCAGACGCCGGTGGTCTCTTACACCACCTTTTCACCCTTACCCGCAGCACTGGCAGCCCTTCGGCCGCCTGCCCGCCGGCGGTCTGTTTCTGTGGCCCTGTCCGTCGGGTTACCCCGCCTGGGTGTTACCCAGCACCGTGCCCTGCGGAGCCCGGACTTTCCTCACCCCGCCCCAGGGACGGAGCGCGACCGCCCGGCCAACCTGGGTGCTTCTTCATCATAACATACTCCCCTGCCCTGTCAAGGGACTTGACTGAAGTTTGGACGTGAGTGCGGACACAACCGCTCATCGGCCGCTTCTGACCTCACCCCACCCCCCTCACCCCACCCTCTGGCCCCCCCCGGTAGGGGAAGGGGTGAGGGCCGCTCTCCCACCCCGTCCGAACTCCTGTCCGAAGCCCAGACTTGACACTTTCCCCCTGTCAGCCTAAACTAAAAGTAGCCGTCGTGGTTTTTCCTCGTTTAACCGGTCTTCTGCCAAGGTCAGGAGGTGTGCGATGGCCTACAGGGAAAAGCCCTGGCTGAAATTCTACGAACCCTACGTGCCACCCCGCCTGGATTACCCCCGGATGACCCTGCCGGAAGCCCTCCGGCAGACCGCGCAGGAGAACCCCGACCAGCCAGCGATGATCTTCAAAGGCAGCGTGATCACCTACCGCGAGTTCGATGAAGCGGTGGACCGGTTCGGGGCGGCGCTGCAGGGGCTGGGCGTGCACAAAGGTGACCGGGTCGCCGTTCATCTTCCCAACTGCCCCCAATTCCCCATCGCCTACTACGCTACCCTGCGCATCGGCGGCATCGTCGTCCCCTGCAACCCCATCTACACCGCCCATGAGATCGCCCTGCAACTGAACGACTCCGGGGCGGAGGTGATCGTAACCCTCAGTTCGACCTACCCGCGCATCCGGGAGATCCGCTCTGAGACCCCGCTCCGTCACGTGATCGTTGCCCAGATCAAGACCTACTTCCCGCCGCTCCTGCGGTTGCTGTTCACCCTGCTGATGGAGAAGAAAACCGGCCACCGGGTGGACATCTCCGGCGATGCCGATACCCGCTGGTTCACCGATCTGCTGGCCCGGCCGGGCCGCCCAGAGCCGGTGGAGCTGAGCTGGGGGGATACAGCGGTGCTGATGTACACCGGCGGCACCACGGGAGTGCCCAAGGGGGCCGAACTGACCCACGGCAACCTCTTCGCCAACGCCTACCAGGCCAAGGTGTGGGTGAACGCCAAAGAGGGGGAGGACCGAACACTGACAACGCTCCCCCTCTTCCACAGCTACGGAATGACGATGTGTATGAACGTCAGCGTCGTCAGCGGCGGGACGATGATCCTCATCCCCGACCCGCGCGATCTCGACGACATCCTGAAGAACATCCACAGGCACCGTCCGGCTTACTACCCTGGCGTCCCGGCGATGTACATCGCCATCAACAACCACCCTGACGTTAAGAAATACGATCTGACCTCCATCCGCGCCTGTTGCAGCGGCGCGGCCCCCCTGCCGGTGGAGGTGCAGGAGCGGTTCCAGGCGCTGACCGGCGCCCGCCTGGTCGAAGGGTACGGCCTCAGCGAGGCCTCCCCGGTCACCCACAGCAACCCCGCCTTCGGCGAGAACCGGATCGGCACCATCGGCATCCCCTGGCCGGATACGGAGGCCAGGATCGTGGACGTGGAGACCGGAGAGCGGGAACTGCCCGTCGGCGAGGCGGGCGAACTGTGCGTCCGTGGCCCACAGGTGATGAAGGGATACTGGAACCGGCCGGAGGAGACCGCCCAGGTCCTCCGCCCCGACCCCGAAGGCGGCCCCCCCTGGCTCTACACCGGCGACATCGCCGTAATGGACGAAGACGGCTACTTCCGCATCGTGGACCGGAAGAAGGACATGATCCTCGGCGCGGGCGGTTTTAACGTCTACCCGCGGGAGATCGAAGAGGCGCTCTACCAGCACCCCAAAGTCCGGGAGGCGGCCGCCGTGGGCGTCTTTGTCCCGGACAAGGGGGAACGGGTCAAGGTCTTCATCGTCCTCAAAGAGGGAGAGACCGCCACCGCGGAGGAGATCATCGCCTTCTGCCAGGAGCGGCTGGCCCCCTACAAGGTCCCCCGGTTCGTCGAGTTCCGGGATGAACTGCCCAAGACGCTGGTGGGCAAGGTGCTGCGTCGGGCGCTGCGAGAAGGGGAAACAGGAGGTTGAAGGACGATGGTTGAAGAGATTCCCTATATGCCGCTGGCCAGAGCACGGGTGAACGAGGGGATCGAGCTGGCCTACGATGCCTTCGGCGACCCCGCCGCGCCGCCAATGCTGTTGATTATGGGCCTGGGCCAGCAAATGATCGGTTGGGAGGAACCGTTCTGCCAGGCCCTGGCCGCCAGGGGCTTCTGGGTGGTCCGCTTCGACAACCGGGATGTGGGGCTTTCGACCCATCTCGACGACATGGGCATACCCAATGTGCTGGAAATGATGCAACGCAAGGCCCGGGGGGAGCCGGTGGAGGCCCCCTATACCCTGCGGGATATGGCGGACGACACAGCGGGGTTGATGGACGCGCTGGGCATTTCCAAGGCCCACGTGGTGGGGGTCTCGATGGGTGGCTTCATCGCCCAGGAGATGGCGATCCGCCACCCCCATCGGCTGCTCACGTTGACCTCCATCATGTCCTCCACTGGCGCACCGGACCTGCCGCCGTCGAAGCCAGAGGCGGCCGCACTCCTGGTCACCCCGTTCCCCACCGACCGGGAAGGGTACATTGAACACGAGGTCCGTTCCTGGCGGGTCCTCAGCGGTCCGGGCTTCCCCTTCGACGAGGCCCGCGCGCGTCAGCAGGCCGCCCGCGCCTTCGACCGGGGCCTGAGCCTGGGCGGTACGGTCCGCCAACTGGCCGCCATCCTCGCCTCGGAAAGCCGCCGGGAACGGCTCCGCTCCGTCCGGGTGCCCACCCTGGTCATCCACGGCGACGCCGACCCGCTCGTGCCGGTGGAGGGAGGGATGGACACAGCACAGGCGATCCCGGGGGCGCGGCTGATGATCATCGCGGGGATGGGCCACGACATCCCCCCGGCCCTCGCCCCCCGCATCATTGATGCCATCGCCCGCCATGCCGAAGCCGCACACGCGGGATGAAAGAATCGCCACAGAAGCACAGAGAGCGCAAAGGGAAAACGGACTTCTGAGAAACTCTGTGCCCTCTGCGCCTCTGTGGTAAGACAAGGAGCGCCGATGAAGACAGCTCAGGAGTTCGTCGAGAGCCTGCGGAAGCTGCGCCGGGAACTCTACGTCCTCGGCGAGCGGGTCGAAGCGCCCACCGACCACCCCATCCTCCGCCCCTCCCTCAACGCCCTGGCCCGCACCTACGAACTGGCCCACGACCCCCACCTCCACGGTCTCTTCGTCCGTCAGGGGGTGGCCGGAGAGCCGGTTAACTGCTTCACCAGCCTCCACCGTTCCCCCCGCGACCTGATGGACAAGGTGCGGGCGCTGCGGGTCCTGGGGCAGGAGACCGGGACCTGCTTTCAGCGGTGCGTGGGGTGGGACGCCCTCAACGCCCTGGAGTCCACCACCTTCGAGATGGACCAGGCCCTGGGCACCGACTACCACGCCCGGTTCCTGGAGTACCTGCGCTACGTCCAGGCCGAGGACCTCGTCCTCAACGGCGCGATGACCGACGTCAAAGGAGATCGGTCCCGCCGGCCCCTCGAGCAGGCCGACCCCGACCTCTATCTGCACGTCGCCGAACGGCGGCCCGACGGCATCGTCGTCCGCGGCGCCAAGGCCCACCAGACCGGCGCTGTCTTCTCCCACGAGATCGTGGTGATGCCCACTCTGGCAATGCAGGAGGGGGAGGAGGACTATGCCGTCGCCTTCGCCGTCCCCAGCGACGCCCCGGGCATCGTCCACATCCTGGGCCGCCAGGCGTCGGACACCCGCAAGCTGGAAGGAAGCTCACTGGACGTGGGCAACCCGGCCTTTGGCGGGCACGAGGCGCTGGTGGTCTTCAACGACGTGTTTGTGCCCCGCGAGCGGGTCTTTATGGACGGCGAGTGGCAATTCACCCGCACGCTGGTCGAGCGGTTCGCTGGCTACCACCGGCAGAGCTACGGCGGGTGCAAGTCCGGCGTGGGGGACGTGCTGATCGGGGCTGCGGCGCTGGCCGCCGAGTACGCGGGGGTGGAGAGGGCCTCCCACGTGCGGCGGAAACTGGCGGAAATGGTCCACCTGAACGAGACGCTGTTCGCCTGTGGGCTGGCCTGCTCCGCCGCCGGCACCAGCACCCCCTCCGGCACCTACCTGGTTGACCTCCTGCTGGCCAACGTCTGCAAACAGAACGTCACCCGCTTCCCCTACGAACTTGCCCGTCTGGCCCAGGACATCGCTGGCGGGCTGATGGTGACGATGCCCTCGGAGAAGGACCTGCGCCACCCCGAGATCGGGCCACTGGTGGAAAAATACCTGCGCGGCGTGGCAGAGGTCACCACCGAGGAGCGGATGCGCATCCTCCGCCTGATCGAGAACCTGACCCTGGGCACGGGGGCTGTCGGCTACCTGGCCGAGTCGCTGCACGGTGCAGGCTCCCCCGAGGCCCAGGTCATCATGATCGGCCGCCTGGCCGACCTGGAGTCGAAGAAGCAACTGGCCAAACGCATCACGGAGCACGGAATAAGCCATACGTAACACGTCATACATAGCACGTAAGGAGGGCCTGCTATGAGCTACCGAATCAACCGCGTCGCAGTGATCGGGGCCGGGACGATGGGAGCAGCGATCGCGGCCCACCTGGCCAACGCGGGCATCCCCTCGGTCCTGCTGGACATCGCCCCGCAGGAACTGACGCCCGAGGAGAAGGCGGGGGGACTCACGCTGGAGAGTCCCCAGGTCCGCAACCGGATCGTCCGCCAGGGGTGGGAGCGCTGCCTTAAAGCCCGGCCGTCCAACCTCTTCGCCGCCGACCGGGCCGAGTACGTCACCCTGGGCAACCTGGAGGATAACTTCGGCTGGGTGGGCGAGGCCGACTGGATCGTCGAGGCAGTCGTCGAGCGGCTGGACGTCAAACAGCAGATCATGGCCCGCATCGAAGAGGTCCGCAAACCCGGCAGCATCGTCAGCACCAATACCTCCGGCATCCCCATCCAGGCCATCGCCGAGGGCCGCTCCGGGGACTTCCAGGCCCACTTCCTGGGCACCCACTTCTTCAACCCGCCCCGCTACCTCAAACTGCTGGAGATCATCCCCCACGAACGGACCCTGCCCGAGGTCCTGGAATTCATGAAAGTGTTCGCCACCCGCACGCTGGGAAAAGGCGTGGTGGTCTGCAAGGACCGGCCCAACTTCATCGCCAACCGGTTCTTCTCGGTGACCGGCGCCTATACGCTCAACTACGCGCTGGAGCACGGCTACACGGTGAAGGAGGTGGACACCCTCACCGGCCCCCTCATCGGTCGGCCGAAGACCGCTACCTTTCGGCTGCTCGACCTGGTGGGGCTGGATGTGATGGCCCACGTCAACAACAACCTCTACCCGGCCATCCCCCACGATCCCTATCGGGAGCAACTGCGCCATCCCAGGACGGTCGCCCTCGTTGAGGGGATGATCGGGCGGGGATGGCTGGGCAATAAGGCCGGGCAGGGGTTCTACAAGGGGGTCACCCAGGACGGAGAGCGGGAGTTCTGGGAGCTGGACCTGGAGACGATGGAGCATCAGCCCCCCTCCAAGGTCCGCTTTGAGTCGGTGGGGAAGCACAAGGACGTGGAGAACACCGGCGAGCGGATCAAACGGCTCTGCGCCGAGGAGGACCGGGCGGCCGAGTTCATCTGGCGGACCATCGCCTTCGGCCTCAACTATGCTGCCTACATCATCCCCGAAGTGGCCGACGACATCCTCTCGGTAGACAACGCCGTCAAGTGGGGCTTCAACCACGAGCTGGGCCCCTTCGAGATATGGGACGCGCTGGGCGTACCGGAGACGGCGGAGCGGATGGAGGCCGAGGGGATCGAGGTGACCCCCTGGGTCAAGGAGATGCTGGCAGCCGGGTACACCACCTTCTACAAGCAGGAGAACGGCCGGTTGCTCACCTATGATCCGGTCCGGAAGGGGTATGTCGCCGCCGAGGCCGACCCCCGGATCATCCTCCTCAAGGGCCTGAAGGCAGACAGACGGCGGGTGATCGCCGAAAACCCCAGCGCCAGCCTGGCCGACCTGGGCGATGGCGTCCTCTGCCTGGAATTCCATTCCAAGATGAACAGTCTGGATGCGGACATCATCGCCATGATGGGCCGCGCCCGGGAGGAGCTGGAGAAGGACTGGGTAGGGATGGTGATCGGCAACGAAGGGGAACACTTCTGCGCCGGGGCCAACCTCTTTATGGTAGCGATGGCCGCTCAGGCGGGGGAGTGGGGGCAGTTGGAGGCCACCGTCAAGGGATTGCAGGACGCCGTAATGGCTTTCCGCCTCAGCCCCAGGCCGGTGGTCAGCGCTCCCTTCGGGATGGTGCTGGGCGGCGGGGCAGAGGTGATGATGGGGGCCTCGGCCATCTGCGCCGCCGCCGAATCCTACATCGGTCAGGTAGAGGTCGGCGTGGGGGTGGTGCCAGCCGGCGGGGGCTGCAAGGAACTCCTCCGCCGCATCGTCTCCCCGGTGGTCCGCTACGCCCCCGAGGCCGACCCCCTGCCTTTCCTGCAGAAGGTCTTCGAGATGATCGCCCTGGCCAAAGTCTCCAGCAGCGCGGAGGAGGCGCGGCAATGGGGCTTCCTCTCCCCGTCCGACCGGGTGGTGATGAACCGGGACCACCTGCTGCATGAGGCGAAGCGAATGGTGCTGGAGCTGGCCGAATCTGGCTACCGTCCGGCCATCCGCGAGCAGGTCTGGGCGATGGGGTCCAACGGCCTGGCCGCGCTGGAAATCCTGGTCTGGAGTATGAAAGAAGCCGGCTACGCCTCCGAACACGACGCCCTGATTGCCAACAAACTGGCCTACATCCTCTGCGGCGGGAAACTGAGCCAGCCCCAGTGGGTGGATGCCCAGTACATCCTGGATCTGGAGCGGGAGGCGTTCCTCTCGCTGCTGGGCGAGCAGAAGACGATAGAGCGGATCTGGCACATGCTCCAGACCGGCAAGCCTTTGCGGAACTGAAAGCTCGCCGCTGAGGCAAAGAGGATGCAAGGGAGGATTGGCGATGAAAGAAGCAGTGATCGTTTCGGCTGTACGCACCGCTGTGGGAAGGGCGAAGCGGGGGACCCTGGCCCACGTCCGTCCCGACGAGATGGCAGCGGCAGTGATCAGGGAGGTGCTCCGGCGGGCGGAGCCGGTGGAACCGGGGATGGTGGAGGACGTGATTATGGGCTGCGCCTTCCCGGAGGGGGAGCAGGGGCTGAACGTAGCGCGGGTGGCGCTCTTGCGGGCCGGCCTTCCCCACTCCGTCCCCGGCACGACCATCAACCGGTTCTGCTCATCGGGGCTGCAGGCCATCGCCTTCGCCGCCGAGCGGATCATCGCCGGTTTTGGCACCTGCATCATCGCCGGCGGAGTGGAATCCATGAGCATGGTGCCGATGACCGGCAACAAGTTTACCCCCAACCCCCACCTGGCCGAGAACTACCCCGAGGTCTACGTCAGCATGGGGCAGACGGCGGAGAACGTGGCCCGCAGG